>CALJKL010000001.1 GCA_937973555.1 uncultured Flavobacteriales bacterium
CTTGTGTGCTTCCCAATGCTGGTAAAATGCTCATCATTAAAGCAATGACAATATCGTATGGGGTTCTTTCAGAATGATTATAGTCTATAAGTTGCTCCAATAATTGCGGGAACACTATTCGATGCACATGGCCGGTATAATCATCATTCTTGGAGCCATCTATGTATGTTTTACAAACTTCTAACTGTTGTTGTAATTGGAAAGGATCGGCTGATTGTGTTCCGGGTTTAAGTTTTTTATCCCTCTTAACCGGGTCTATGGCTATTTTGGGTGTCCATTCAAGTAAATCCCCGGCCCCCCGCTCTCTGAAATAATTATAGTATTGGGTTCCTGCATCTACTTCAAAATTTACCTTACAGCCATACCACAAACAGGCTTTTAAAACTTCGTCGTACAAATGAACCAAAAGCCTTGGCCTGCCTATATACAATAAAACAGGATACATCCCTTTTTCTTCCCCGTCTTGAATAAGTGATTTTTTAAAAACGCATATAGTTCCTTTTGACCCAGCATAGGCAAATTCATCTTTAAATGTATCTACCCCTATTCCGTATGCTAATGTATTTAACGGCTCTATATAATCACCTGTTCTCCTGAATTTGTTTTGTTCAATAGGTGCTTCCCATAAATACCAATCTCCTTTATGGTCATCTTCAAAATCGACCCAAAATACAGTTCGCTCTTTATTGTTAGTTATGTTTATTTCTTTCTTCTCTTTTCTTACCAATCTTATTCTTCTTATAGGAAATTGTTCTTTATTAACTTCCAAATATTCTAATTGCTGCCTTATTCTTGCTTCATTAAATTCACATTGCCCGGATTCAAAAGCAAACATATCGTATTCGTCAAGAGGGAAATCCCGACGATGTTCCATTAATTGCTCACCCGTTAATAAGGCTCTTTCTTTTTTTATAATTGTTAAAGCACCTTCAGTTATCCACTCTCCATCATTACCCATTACAGGAACTGCTGGGTCTTCTTCTATACTCTTACCAAACTTATCAATACATCCGGCATACCCCTTAGTCGCTGGAACCAAATACCTTACAACTTTGTTTGGAGTGTTTAATCCATAAGGCTCTTTTGTTTCTGGGTTTATTGCATTTTGATTAGATAATTGCCAGAACTTTTTAAAATCCTCGCCGCCTTTGTTTTTAGGGTTTACCGTTGTTGGTAAATAAGCAAAACCTACTTTCTTTTTACCAAGTTTTAATGTTGGAGAAACTTTAGACCAGTAAGTATTAATATCCATTTTTTCATACTTACCACTTTCATCAAAAAGTCCATAGCTTAACCTTCCAGAATCATAAGAGTTAATTGTGGTTCCAAGATAATCAACATAACTATTTAAACCCTGTCTTTTTATTGGAACGCCTTTTTTGGCTCTCTCTACTGGTTTTACAAATCGGATAAAGTTTTCAGAAGAACTATCAAAGTCTTCTACAAAACATGGGATTAATTCTTTAAACCCACGCATGAACATTTTTTGAAAAATCTTTTGGGCGGATTCTAAATTAAAAGAAATCATGCCCCCCACTTTTTCTGGGTTTCTGCCGCATATCCACCATGCCCAATATGTACCTATTGTAGTAGCCCCCTGCCTACGACCCTTCCCCCTTGTAACTGCCAAAACATCTGTTTCAAAACATAGATATTCCTTAAATAAGAAAAATATCCTATCGTCATCCCTGTATTCCGGCTTTAAACCGCTTTCAAGCGTCCAATGATTAATATACCCCCAGTAAGAAGCCGGTA
>CALJKL010000002.1 GCA_937973555.1 uncultured Flavobacteriales bacterium
TTTGGCACGTATTTTTAATATTACATATCATAATAATTAAATAATTAATATTATGAAATCAATAATTAAAAAAATAGTTTTCGCATCGTTATTTACAGTTTCAGGTATGGCATTATCACAATATTCTGAAAATGAAATTGCATATGCTAATAATAATTATGATAATGGAGATCAATATCAATATTATTATGATGACTATAATTATCCGGACGAATATTATTATGAATATCCTTCAGATTATTATACAAATGGTTTTTATAAGGGGTACTATAATGATTATAGAAATGCGGTTATAGGGATTAATTGGGATCGGTTTTTCATTGAATTTAGATTGTCTCCTGTTCAGATAAGGGAAATAAGAATCCTCAATGCCAGATTTCCTAATTATGGCCAATGGCAAAAATATTACAGATATAATCCGGATAGATGGTATTACGATAGATTCATAGCGTTAGAAAGAATATTGGGGCCAAGAATATATGTAGTTTTCTATCAAAGATACTATCATAATTATAACCCCATTGTGTATTTCCAAAATTATAGAGTAAAAAATTACAGACCATCAGTTTATATTACTCCAAGGTACAGAAATGTAGATGTAAGGACTTTTAAAAATGAAAACTTCAGAAATGGAAATTTCAGAAATGAAAGAGATAAAAATATAGATAATGTAAGGGAAAACAATGGATTTCGTGGAGGGATGCAAAATAACGGAAAAGGCTTTAAAAGAGATGATGATAGACCGAAAAATTTTGGAAATGAAAATAACCAAAGGGGTGGTGGATTTAGAAATGATGTCCCTAAGAATGAGGAAAGGATGAGAAATGAAGATCGAGGATTTAGAGGTCAAAAAAATCCTGGAGAAAATAAGGAAAGAGGAAACAATGGTAGACGATTTAGATAAAAAACCATATTAATATAATTTTTATTTTTTTTACATTCATGCAAAGCGGAATTTATTTCCGCTTTTTTCATTTTATAATTAAAAATTTAACAAAATATTAATACAATATAAATTAATTTTCTACTATTTTTAAAATCAAAATAAATATTAACTCATTAAAAATTAAAAAGATGAAAAAAATTATTATGGCTTTATCATTAATGATAGCTACAGCCACATTTGCACAGGAACAACCAAAGATGGAAAAATCTTACCCCAATCAAGAACAGCGCAAACAGAAACAACAAGAGCATTTGGATAAAATGCAGAAAGATCTTAATCTTTCTCCTGAGCAAGTTCAGAAAATTAAGGCAATGCAAGATGAACATTTTTCTGAAATGGAAACCAAAAAAAAAGATCATGATGCTGAGATGAAAAATATTCTTACACCAGATCAGTATCAAAAATGGAAAAAACAAAAAGAAGAAATGATGGAGGGAAAAAAAGGCATGCATAAAATGGATGGAAAGAAAAAGAAAAATAAATATTAAAATGAAAGCCTTTTAGGATTGAAAGAACAATAAAATCAAAAGCGGAATTTAGTTCCGCTTTTTTTAATTAAAAATATGTTTTTTTATGGAAATTTTAATAATTTTAGCAAAAACTTTTAACCATTATGAACAAAATTTTTCTTTTGTTATTTTTTATTGTTTCTATATTCTTTTCAGCACAGGATTATCCTGTTTCTGCGATTCCTGATGAACTTAAAAAGAATGCATATGCAGTAATAAGAAATGATAATACCATCATAAATATCAATGATATAGACGAAATAGTAACAAATGTTGATAAAACTGTTACCATTCTCAATAAATCCGGTGATGATTTTTCTGCTGTTTTTATCCCTTATGATAATAGTGTCTATGTAAGTGATATAAGGGTTTTTATTTTAGATGAAAACGGAAAGATAACTAAAAAATATTCTAAAAGTGATTTTACAGATGTAAGACATAGTGATTCTTTTTCTTTTTATGACGATAACAGGGTAATGTACTTGCATCACATTTCTGTTTCATATCCTTATTCTATACATTATTCTTACGTTTCTACAACAAAAAACACAGTATTTATTCCAGATTTCACTCCAATAAATAGTTATAATATATCAAGCCAAAAAACCAGTTTGGTTATAAACAATAAATCTGGGATTGTACTAAGGAATAAAATTCATGAAAATGATTTTTCTAAACTGATATCATCACAAAGCTTAAATACCTACAATTATTCCTATGAAAATGTACCTGCGGTTGATAATGAAAGAATGTCACCAAGTTTAGATCAATTTTTGCCAAGAGTAGAATTTTCATTGGATAAATTTAATTTGGAGGGTAAGCAAGGGGAGCTTATAAACTGGCAGAGTTTTGGGAATTGGTATTATAAAAATTTAATTTTACCATCATCTGAAATTACCCCTGAACTCAGGGCTGAAGTTGCGGCATTAAATTTAACAGGAACAACCTCCGAAAAAGTAAAAAAACTTTACCAATATATGCAGAAAAAGACCAGATATGTTTTCGTTGCCATTGGTATAGGTGGATGGAAGCCAATGCTTGCAGAAGAGGTAAGGAATAAAGGTTATGGAGACTGCAAAGCACTTACCAATTATATGAGAACGCTTCTTGAAGTGGCAGGCATCAAATCATATTATTGCGTGATTAATGATAATCGTTCTGTAAAAAAATTTGATACAGACTTCCCGGAAATGGGTGGTAATCATGCTGTTTTGATGATTCCAACAGAGAAAGAAGCTATCTGGCTAGAAAATACATCTCAAAATATTGCTTTTAATCATCTTAACTATACATCACTTGATAGAAATGTATTTGCAATTGCCAGTGATGAAGTAAAATTAATCAATACACCATCCTATAAGCCGGAGGATAATAAAGAACTCTTGAATGCTGTAGTGAAAATAAATCCGGACAACAGCATAGAAGTGGAATCTAAGTTTCAGTTCTCAGGTTCACAGTATGATTTTCAGTTGCATATCGCTACACTCAATAAAGATGAGGTGATAGATGAAATGAAAGAAAGATATGCTAATCTGAAATTTGAAAATTTATCAGTAGAAAATATTATAAACAACAAGGATGAAGCTTTGGTGAATTATGAAATGAAATTTAAAGCCAAAGACTATTCAAAAAAACTTGGCGAAGATATATTTTTTAGGGCCATGCCTTTTATAGAGAATATACCCTATAGCAATAATGATGAAAGAAAGATGCCTTTAGAGGTGCCTTTTTCTTTCCAGGATATATTTAAGGTAGAATTTGTAATTCCTACAGGGTATAAAATTGCAGAATTGCCAAAATCTATAGGGTTTTCTTCTGAATTTGGAGATTACGCGATGACATTTACCACAAATGATGATAAACTTTATGTAAACAGGATGATTACTTTGAAAAAACAATTTTATCCTAAAGAAAAATACCAAGAATATCTAAATTTTAGAAAGAAAACTACCAATCTAGACAATACTAAAATTTTAATTACAAAACAATAACCTATGAAAACCAAATACTCTATTTTATTTTTATTTTTATCCATTTTACTTTTTGCTCAATACAAATTTTTAGACATTCCTAAATTTGATGAAAAAGATTTAAAAAAAGAAAAGTCTTTCATACAGGAAGATGCCTCTGCAGAAATATTATATTCTTCTATTCATAATTTAATTGATATGAATAGTGGTTCGATGGAAATTACAGTTTTCAAAAGAATTAAAATTTATAAAAAAGACAAAGCTTCAGACTATCTTAATGTGGAAATCTCTCTTTATAAAAATTCACGTAATGATCGAGAAATGGTTTCTGGAATAAAAGCCATGACTTATAATCTTGAAAACGGCAAAGTAGAAACTACCGTTATAGAAAAGGATTCTAAATTCAAATCTAAAGAAAGTAAGTATGAAACAGTTGAGAAGTTTGCATTTGAAAATGTAAAAGATGGCTCTGTAATAGAATATAAATATACAATTCTTACCCCTTTTTTTTATGAACTGCCTAAAGTGTACTTCGAAACAGACATTCCAATTGTTTATGAAGAATATATATTAGATGCCCCTAAACCTTATGGTTTTAATATTAATTTTCAAGGGGGGCTTATTCCTAAATATAGAGAAGTAGGAGGAAGAGCTGTAATTGGAGTTGATTATAATACGTGGAGGCTTGGTTTTGAAAATGTAAAGCCATTCAAGGAAGAAAAATTTATGAGGAATAGTAGTAATTTTAAAAGTTCCATAAGACCTGAAATTAATTCTACGTATTTTAATAATGATTTTAAAAGTTACGCTATTTCGTGGGAAGATGTAAGAAAGAAATTGCAAGAAAATGAAAGTTTTGGAGGGCAGTTGGCTAAAAAATCATTTGCAAAAGATCTTTTAACGCCCGAAATTATAGCAGCACCAACTCCTTTAAAAAAAGCTGAAGAAATATTAAAATTCATACAAAAAAATTACACTTGGGATCATTCTATAGGTATTTTGACAGATAAGGGAGTGAAAAATCTTACTACAACTAAATTGGGCAATGCTGCAGAAATTAATTTGCTTATGGTAATGATGATGCGTGAAGCAGGTCTTAATGCTAATCCTATTCTTTTAAAAATAGTTTATTATGGATTACTGAATATTGCTTATCCTTCTATAAAAGATCCTAATTATGTTATTGCAGGTTTAGAATTAGACAATAATGTTCTGTATGTTTTTGATGGTACTTCAAAACAGTCCGAACCCAATCTATTGCCTCCAAGAGCCTATAATTATAATGGCGTTCTCTTGAGAGAAAAAAATCCTGTAATTTTAGATATAAACAATTCTATTCTAAGCCAAACATATCTTACAGTAGATGCTAAATTAAATATAGATGGTGCAGTTGAGGGTAGTTTTAAGGATAGAGATACTAAGTTGTTTTCTATATTGGATAATGAAAGATACCAGGAAAATAAAGACTCATATCAAAAAGAATATAAAGAGAGGTATACTTTTCCTTTCAGTGATATAAAATCAGGAATGGTAAATGATAAAGATTTTGAAACCAGCTTCAATTTTAATTCAGATACTTTTGTTGATGCATTGGGGGGTAAGTTAGTTTTCAATCCTTTATTGTTCTTATATAGGCAAAATCATGATTTTAACCAAACTGAAGAAAGAAAATACCCCATAGAATTCTATTCTTCCTATGAGAATTCGAAAAAGGTAACTATTACTATACCAGATGGATACAAATTTGAGAATTTGCCAAAATCTAAAAAAATAAAAACAGAGGATGATGGAATTGTTTATTCATACGTTATAACAACAAAAGGCAATAAGATCACAGTAGAAACCTCAGTTAAGATTGACTCTACAGATTATCCTAAAGAGTATTACCCTGCATTCAAGCAAATATTTGATACAATCACCCAGTTCGAAGGGCAATTGGTAACTATTGTCAAAAAATAAATCAAAAGTGGAATTTAGTTCCGCTTTTTTGTTTGTTGGGATTTGTGTAATTTTAGGCAAAATAATACAACATGTTAATTTACGGAGTAGACCATTTTGCCATTGCAGATGTAATCGATATTATACACGGAAAAAAGAAAGCAAAACTAGATAAGCATTCTAAAGAGCAAATTCTCAAATCTTATCAGAATGTTCAAAAAATTGTAAAATCAGATAAGACGGTTTACGGTATCAATACGGGTTTTGGGCCACTTTGTGAAACCAAAATATCAGAAGAGGAAACTTCTAAACTTCAGGAAAATCTCATCATTTCTCATGCTGTTGGGGTGGGTAAGCCAATTGATAAAGAACTTTCAAAAATCATGATGGTTTGCAAAATCCATGCATTGTCAAAAGGTTTTTCTGGCATTTCTTTGGAAGTGGTAGAGCGATTAATTACCATGATGGAGAAGGATATTATTCCTGTGGTGCCAGAACAAGGTTCTGTAGGGGCAAGTGGTGATTTAGCACCCTTGGCTCATTTGGTTTTGCCATTATTAGGATTAGGCCAGGTTTGGGAAAATGGTAAGCCTCATTCTACTGGTATTATTTTAGAAGAACATGGATTAAAACCATTAAAACTTCAGGCAAAAGAAGGCCTGGCCTTAATTAATGGCACTCAGTTTATTTTGGCGCATGCTGTTTTAGGATTAGATAAATTTGAATATTTGTTGAATTTGGCAGATTTAGCAGCTGCTTTCAGTATAGAAGCATACCAAGGCTCTGCCAGTCCATTCAAAAAAGAATTGCACGAAATCCGTCCCTATAAAGGCAGTAAACATGTAGCAAAAAGGATGGTGAAATTTCTAAAAGGCTCAGAAAATTTAGATTATCATGAAAACTGCGGCAGGGTACAAGATCCTTATTCTTTGCGTTGTGTGCCACAAGTGCATGGTGCCAGTAGAAATGCTTTTGAGCACTTGAAAGAGCTTGCTGAAACCGAATTGAATTCCGTAACCGACAATCCTATTGTACTCTCCGAAGAAGAGGCCATTTCCGGAGGGAATTTCCATGGCCAACTGATGGCGCTTCCTTTAGATTATGCTACTTTGGCGGCTGCAGAATTGGGCAACATCTCAGACAGAAGAAGTTATCTTTTGTTGGAAGGTAAATATGGTTTGCCAAAACTTCTTGTTGAAAGTTCTGGACTTAATTCAGGATTTATGATTCCGCAATATACTACGGCGGCTTTGGTAACGGAGAATAAAACACTTTGTTTTCCGGCTTCTGCAGATTCTGTGCCTACCAGTTTAGGGCAAGAAGATCATGTTTCTATGGGAAGTATTTCGGGCAGAAAATTCAATCAGGTGTTGGGGAATTTAGAGCATATTTTGGCCATTGAGTTGATGTTTGCTGCTCAAGGATTAGAGTTCCGAAGACCTTTGAAATCTTCAAAAGTCATTGAAGAAAATTACGAAATCATTCGCAAAAAAGTCAAAAAACTCGAAAACGACAGGCTGATAGGTGAGGATATGCTTGCTGTAGTGGATATGGTGAGGAACAGGAAGTTTATTGTTGAAATGTAAACATTATCCTATCTTCACGCTCGTCATGCTAAGGCTTCCGCCAATCAGTTCATCATTAAAAAGAGAAAGTTCTTCAGATTTTTCTTTCAGACCAAGAGTATAAATTAAAGGCAAATAATGATCGGGTGAGGGCACTGCGTTTTGTAAGGCTTGCCCTTGTTTTTGATAATCAATTAATCTTTGAAAATCTCCTTCCAAAAGCCAGTGGTTGGTTTTTTTTCGAGCTTCTATAGCCCAGTCCCAGCCGGCGCCTACGGTGTTGATGTTTTTCCAGTCAATCATCCTTAAGTTGTGGATTATGTTTCCACTACCGATAATAAGGATGCCTTTTTCTCGCAGTTTGCTAAGTTTTTTAGCCAGGTCAAAATGATATTGTGGTGGTTGGGTATAGTCAATGCTCATTTGTATTACAGGGATGTTGGCATTGGGGTACAAATGTTTTATCACGCTCCATGCACCATGGTCTAGGCCCCAATTGTCCGTTTCCACCGCTTCGGTTGGCAATAGTAATTTTGCTGTTTCTTTGGCCAGCTCAGGGTTGCCTTTTGCTGGATATTGTACCACAAAAAGTTCCTCTGGAAAGCCAGAAAAATCATGAATCGTTTTCTGTATTTTCCCCGAGGTCACAAAAGTTCCTTTTGTATACCAATGCGCAGAAATGCACAAAATTGCATTAGGTGTGGGTATTGTCGTAGAAACCTCTCGAAAGCCCCGTACGAATTCATTTTCTTCAATGGCATTCATCGGAGAGCCATGTCCCAAAAAAAGTACCGGCATTTTTTCGCTTTTCGGCAATTGGTCAGAAATGTTTTCTAGGTGCTGTAGAGTCATCGTAATAATTTTCCACAAAAGTACTTTAACCGGTAAATCTTTGCATTGATATAAGGTAAGATTTATAAAAGTATTTGAAAGATTAAATGATATCTTTCCTAATCTTCGCAATTGCCTTTTTCATTTCATCATTGAAATTCTCCTTTTCCAGTCTTATTGGAGGGGATTTTCTTACTTCGCAATCTGCGATGCCGCAGGTTTCGCAGGTTACGCCCACAAATTCAGATTTTACAGAACTGCTTTTTGCAAATTTTATCTTTTTTAAAGAATTGGAATTCAATAATATTCCTAGGCAATAACTTCTATTGGCTCCATCAGAAAAGGGGTTTTTGTGAGAAGTAGAAATTACAAGGTAACTGAGTCCCGAATCTTTGTAATGCGAAATCTGTGCATCTGTAAGGGTTTCGTTTTCCTTCAGCTGATTGAGATTTTTAATAGAAACCCATTTTCGGCAATAATGCTCATTCATAGAATTAGCATGTGGAGCCTGTTGTTGATTTAGGTGTAGCTCCTTCTTGATCTGAATTTTGTCTGTATCTTTTTTCTTTACAAAACACAAGTAAAACAAATCTTTGATGCCAAATTCAGAAGAAAGAATATTCGTTAAACGATAATAAAAAGTCTCGGGAGAATTGGTGAAATAAGAAATTAATTGGTCAAATTTCTTTGGATTCCATTCTGGTTCGTCAAAAAATTCTTCTGTTTTTTCTATCAATTCATCTTTTGGAATCAGGATGCAGCCTGCAAAATAAGAGGCATAGAAATTATTGAGCAATTCGTCAAAACTTGTAAAATCCAACCATGAATAGGTATTTGGCCTTGGGTCTAATTCCAATACCTGAAACCCTATTTCCTTGGCCAAGATGAATGTTTTTTGATTTTCGTCCAGCAGTTCATTTAGTAGAAGTAATTTTTTTTCCGGTACAAAAAGCGAACGAAGGTTATTGAGTGTTCCGTAAGATTCAAAATTTTCTGAACGAATGTCATATCCGAAAACATCTTTCAGGATCTTTTCCAAATGTTTGATGTCGATGTTTTTCCCGAGTTTCAGTTTGTTTTTATGTGCAAAAGACTGTGCTTTTTCTTCAATTTCAGGAAAGTAATTGTCGTATAATTCTTGGAAACTTCTCACCACGGCAAAGTAAAAACGCTCTTTGCCAAGATTATAATTTTGTGAAATTTCAATCAAGGTGTTGATGAAGGCGGTCACTTGTTTTGGTGCTTCGCTGATGATGTTGATGAGTGTATTTTTATTGATGCCAAAAAGCTCTAAGGGGATTTCCTTAAAGAAATCACTTTTTAGCAATTCGCCGAAAGGAGCAAGGTTTTTATCCAGTTTAGTAGAAACCAAATCGTCAAACTTACAGTTCAAAACCTCCGAAAGTTGAAGGATTTTGTCATGTTTGGGATATTTTTTTCCGTTTTCAATTTCGTTGAGGTAAGACTTGGATAATTTGATTTTATCTGCCAAATCCTGCAGAGACCAGTCTTTTTTTTGTCTTTGTTGTTTTAGTTTTAATCCAAAAACGGTCTTTATAAAATCACTTTCGCTGCTCATTTTGCTCAAAAATATAATTTGTAATCAGTCTAAATAGTTCTGTAATGCCTTTCAATACAAAGGTAATAAATAAAAGCGATTTTTCGCATAAATATTTTTTTAATATTAATAGCGAACGTTCGCTGCAAGTGAAAATATTTTTTATATTTGTATCAAACAAATCCAAATTTTATTTCGTTTCAACAAAAACTAATAACATCTTTTTTAGTAATTTAACATAAAAACAAAATAGTATGGAAAAGGAATTTAGAATATTGGCAACGGAAAAATATCCGCAAATTTTTACAGAAGATTTGAAGAAATTTTTAATTCAATTGCACAAACATTTTAATGCTAAAAGATTAAACCTTTTAGAGCAAAGAAAACAGGTGCAATCTGATATTGATAAAGGTGTTTTTCCAAAATTTCCCGATGAAACAGCAGATATAAGACAAGATAATTGGATTTGTGCTCCGCTTCCTCAAGATTTGCAAGATAGAAGGGTAGAAATAACGGGTCCTGTGGATCGTAAAATGATTATCAATGCGCTCAATTCTGGGGCATCTACTTTCATGGCAGATTTTGAGGATTCTAATTCTCCTACTTGGGAAAATTGTATGGAAGGTCAGTTGAATCTTACTGATGCCGTTGCCAAAAAGATTTCTTTTGAAAATGAAGAAGGAAAAAAATATCAGTTGGGAGATAAATTAGCGGTTCTTCTTGTAAGGCCACGCGGTTTGCACCTCGAAGAAAAAAATATTGAAATAGAAGGCGAAAGAGCTTCAGGATCTTTGATAGATTTCGGGATTTATTTCTACAGAAACGCCAAATCACTTTTAGAAAAAGGCAGCGGCCCTTATTTTTATTTGCCAAAATTAGAACATTATAAAGAAGCAAGATGGTGGAATGAGATTTTCATCTTCTCACAAAATTATTTAGGTATTTCACAAAACATTATTAAAGCAACTGTTCTCATAGAAACCATCACTGCTTCTTTTCAGTTGGATGAAATACTATTCGAATTAAAAGACCATATGGCAGGACTTAATTGTGGAAGATGGGATTATATTTTTTCTTATATCAAAAAATTCCGAAATCATAAATCATTTTTAGTGCCAGACAGAGCACAGGTAACTATGACATCTCCTTTTATGAGTGCCTATTCTAAAAGGGTAATTCAGGCTTGTCATAAACGCGGAGTTCATGCTATGGGAGGTATGGCGGCTCAGATCCCGGTAAAAAATGATGAAGCCAAAAACGAAGCAGCTTATGCTAAAGTACGTGCTGATAAAGAGCGCGAAGTGAAAAACGGACATGATGGTACATGGGTGGCGCATCCAGGATTGGTGCCTGTAGCCAAAGAAATCTTCGATGTATTCATGCCAACGTTTAATCAAATCCATAAAAAACATGAAGAATATAAAATTTCTGAAGCGGATTTATTGGAAGTTCCTGAAGGGGATATCACTGAAAAGGGAGTTCGAGACAATATCAATGTGGGAATTCTCTATATAGAATCTTGGCTGATGGGAACTGGTGCCGCAGCACTCTATAATCTGATGGAAGATGCTGCAACAGCAGAAATTTCCAGAACACAGGTTTGGCAATGGCTAAAAAATAAAGCAAAACTGAATGACGGTAGAATTTTAACGCCAGATGTAGTTTTAGAATGGGAAAAAGAAGAATTAGAAAATATTAAAAATTATGTAGGCGAAAAACGCTATGCCAAAGGAAAATTTGATTTGGCAACAAGACTCTTCAATGAATTAATTTTTGATGAGAATTTTGAAGATTTCTTAACGCTTAAGGCGTATCCATACCTTTAAGAAAAAACACAAAAATATATACTTAAAATCCAAAATATGATGAGCACACAAGAACAAATTCAGGCACTCGAAAAAGAGTGGAGTGAGAACCCGAGATGGAAAGGCATTACAAGACCTTATAGCGCAGAAGAAGTATTGAGACTTCGTGGAAAATACAAAATAGATTATACTATCGCTACAGAAATGTCTAAAACGCTCTGGAAAAAACTTACCACACAGGATTTTGTGGCTGGATTGGGTGCTTTGACGGGCAACCAGGCGGTGCAGGAAGTAGATGCTGGCTTAGAAGCCATTTATCTTTCCGGTTGGCAAGTGGCAGCGGATGCCAATCTTTCTGGAGAAATGTATCCGGACCAGTCACTTTACCCTGCGAATTCTGTTCCTGCGGTGGTGAAAAAAATTAATAATGCTTTATTGCGAGCAGACCAGATACAATCTGTAAATGGAGGTGGCAACAAAAATTATTTGGTGCCAATAGTAGCAGATGCGGAAGCTGGTTTTGGAGGAAATCTTAATGCCTTCGAATTAATGAAGCAAATGATAGAATCTGGAGCTGCCGGAGTGCATTTCGAAGATCAATTGTCTTCTGCAAAAAAATGCGGACACTTAGGAGGAAAAGTTTTAGTGCCTACTCAAGAGGCGATTAACAAACTGATTGCCGCAAGATTGGCAGCTGATGTATGTGGTGTCCCTACCATCTTGGTGGCCAGAACAGATGCTGATGCGGCAGATCTATTGACTTCTGACATTGATGAAAGAGATCATAAATTTATCACAGGAGAAAGAACTTCTGAAGGTTTCTTCCAAGTAAAATGTGGTGTAGAACAAGGAATAGACAGAGGGCTGTCTTATGCTCCTTATGCAGATCTTATTTGGATGGAAACTTCTAATCCGGATTTGGATTATGCGAGAAGATTTGCCGAAGGAATTCATGCAAAATATCCAGGCAAGATGTTGGCATACAACTGCTCTCCTTCTTTCAATTGGGCAGCGAAATTATCCGTTGCTGAAATGGAGACTTTCCGTGAGGAATTGGCGAAAATGGGTTATAAATTCCAGTTTATTACCTTGGCAGGCTTCCATGCTTTGAACACTGCCATGTTCGAATTGGCATTGGCTTACAAAGAAAGGGGAATGGCTGGTTACAGCGAATTGCAGGAAAGAGAATTTGCTTTACAATCAAAAGGTTTCCGTGCCGTGAAACATCAAAGTTTTGTAGGAACGGGTTATTTTGATGCTATACAAACTGTAGTTACTTCAGGTAATGTTTCTACTACAGCCTTGGCTGGTTCTACGGAAGCAGATCAGTTTCATTAAAAAATAAAAAATGATTTATTCGTAACTCATTTCCATTTGTCACTCTTTTAATATTCCAAAAAGAGTCCATAGTTTTTAATTTGTTGAAACTTCGCCCCACAATATTGTGGGGCGAATGTTATTGATATAAAAATTAATGGTTTTTCTGTAATGGCAAGAGTTTTAATACTGCCCAAATTTCGGCTGCGGCTAAAACCCATAGCGCTATTGTGTTTGTTGTAAATCCATCTAGTTGATAACCAACAACTACGTCGCCCAATTCTATAAATATTCTTGAAATAAGGGTGATGAAGAGCCATTTTGGATTATTGTAAACCACAGAAATCATTAAAGCGAGTACGCTTCCCAATATTCTAACACCAGTACTTTCAAAGCCTAATTTGGAAGAATAGCTGTTCAGATTGGAATTTGGAAAACTGATGCTTGGATTAAAGGAGTAAACATAGAAAAAGAAAATTCCGGCACAGATAAGAATCCATGTGAAAATTTTTACTGAAGTAGGGATGTTTTGTCTTTTCATAATAAATAATTTTTAATCTTCGTCGTTTTGGTCTTTTGTTACTATTGCCCAGAATAGCCACATCAAAAATGTAATGAATAAGGCCACTATAGGTAAATAAAATGCTAAAATTGCCGCTGCTACATAGCAAATGATTGCAATTAATTGTTGTTTGGTTTGGTTTCTAAACCATGAAATATTTTTTTCGGGGTTGATGATCAATTTTCTGTTGTTCAAGATTCCCATATTTAAGCAGAACATTGTGAGAACAATTATACCGGTATATCCTGCATAAAATGCAATGGCGGTGTTTTGAGCAGGTGTCCCAATAAAATTACCTACAGTTCTTGTTGGAAATGGAAATAATACAACGAACAAGAGTACCACGCCATTCAATAAAATAATCCAATGATTGGCTTTCCAGATTTTATCCAAAATTTTATGATGCCCCATCCAAATGAGTAAAACAGTGGCAAATGAATTGAAATAAGCAAAATATTCCGGCCATTTTTCTACAATTTTCTCCCAAAGGTTAAGGTTTGTGGGGTTTTGGTATTCTGCAATTCCTATTTCTATTGCAAGCAAAGTAATGGCTACACCAAAAATACCATCGCTAAAAGCCTCTAAACGGGTAGTTTTCTTTTCCATAAATTATTGGTTAGACAATGCAGGATATTGTTTCAAATAGGTAGGGCTTTCAGCCTGTTTCACCATAAAATCTGCCACGTCTGCTCGGTTGATACTTCCTATTTTAATGCCTTTGTATAAATTGGTTTCTACCCTGTACTTCTCTGTTAATGGTTGGTCTTTTAACAATCCAGGTCTTACGATTTCCCAATTTAAATTAGACTTGGCGATCATTTCTTCCATCTTGGTTTTGTCTGCATAGACGTCTTTTAACATCAGTTTGAAAAACATTTTCATGAAAAAATTGGGTTGGTAATTGCCACTTTTTCCTGCGCCAAAACCGGTGAGAATAATAAAAGGAATGTCTTTTGAGAGTTTCAAAGAAACTTCCGTTAAGACTTTTGCAAAATCAGAATAAAGCGAGGTGGCTTTCATGCTTTTTCCCGTTCCTAATGCTACAATGACGGCATCTGCATTTTCCAAAGACCTTTTTAAATCTTCTCTATTGAGGGCATTTCCTATTATTGAATTAAGATTTTTATTTTTGGGAAGTTGAATGGCAGAACGGGAAAGGGTGGTTACAAAATGGTTTCTTTCTAAAGCTCTTTTTACTATTTCTAGGCCTACTCCTGCACTAGCCCCAATGATGGTAATATTCATTTTTGTGTTTTTGCTCTGTTTGATATCAAGAAACGGACCAAAGGAATTTCTTATAAATATGCAGAAAATGTATTCTTTAATGCTAAAAGAGACGGAAATATAAGTTAGCCCCGCATAAAATATTATTCAATTAACTTTTTTATTTTTCTATCCGGAATCAGCCAGATCATGGCAATCAAAAAGTAAATAAAGGCCGAAAGTTTTGGAAGCCAAAAGGCTATTAATATTGCAATTAAATAACCAACCCATGATATGGTTCCTTTATAATTTCTTTCTATTGCTTTTGCTAAAATAGACTCTTTACCATGAATTTCAATTAAGATATGGGCTAAATAGAGATAGGTGACTCCCGAAAAAAAGAAAATAATCCCCTGCAAGATAACAGGTTTTGATTCGAAGTTCTGTTCTCCCATCCACCCTGTAGCAAAAGGCACTAAGGAAAGGAAAAAGAGCAGAATGCCATTGGCAAGTAATACCTTTCCATTTACTCTTTCTACGGTTTGAAATATATGGTGGTGGTTGTTCCAGTAAATCAGTATCATCATGAAACTGAGGAGGTAACTGATGAATTTTGGCAGAAGTGCCATCAAATCTTTCCACTCGCTGCCTTCAGGCACTTTTAGTTCCAGTACCATAATAGTCAGTATTATGGCCATAACGCCATCGCTAAATGCTTCTATTCTTCCTTTTTTCATCTTTGGGTTTTTCCCAAAAATATTGAAAAATACCTTACATTTTTAAAGTTTTATATTTAATGTTTTCACTTTAGAAGAATTCCAGTCGAAATTGATTTTCAAAATTTTTCTTTCGGTATCAAAAACAAAAGGCACTTTTTTACTTTCTGTTTTTACCAATTTTGGTGTAACTGAAGTATTATGAATGATAAATTCCAAATTTTTATGGGCCGCTGAAAAATGTTTTCCCAAATCATTTTTCAGTTCAAGAGTGATGCTTTTGCCATTTTGCTTAACATTGAATTTCATCAATTCAAATACCCCTTTTTCATAAGCATCTTTGGTTAAACCATCATCATTATAGACTTCAGTTTTGGAATCCTTTATATTTTCATCAAAATAATAATGCAAAATAAGAGTGTTTCCATTATATTCTTTTGTAGACTGCATAGGTTTTGCCATCGGGATAATGGCTCCTCCTCTCACAAAAGTGGGAATTTTGTCTTCCTCTATCACAATTGTTTTGGTGCTTCCGCCTAAAATTTTCTCATCGGTATAGAAATTATACCAATTAGAATTTTTAGGAAAATAGACATCTTGCGTTGTCTGTTTAGGTTTCAAAATCGGAGAAATTAAAAAATCTTTGCCCCAAAAATAAGCGGTGTTATAAGTGTACAATTCTTTGTTTTCGGGTTCTTCGAAAAACAGAGGTCTCATCAAGGATGTACCGTTTCTATGATTTTCGAAAACCAAATTGTAATTGTAAGGAAGCAATGCATAGCGTAATTCTATGGCTTTTTTGGCTATATTTTTCGCTTTTTCGCTTCGGTAAACCGGTTCGCTGGGTACGTTTTCATCTGCGTGTGGTCGGTAAATCGGGTTGAAAACGCCATATTGTAACCAACGGGCATACAGTTCGTCGTCTTCATTTTTTCCTGCAAAACCTCCCAAATCACTGTGCATAAAGGCAATGCCCTGCAGACCCATCTGTAAAACAATATCCGGCTGACTTTGCAATCCTCCCCAGCTTCTGCTCACATCACCGCTCCATGGCACCAATCCATTTCTCTGAGCACCGCTATAACCGGCTCTCATCAAAATAAAAGGACGTGCGTTAGGTGATTTTTCCGCAAAACTTTCTTTCACGAGTTTGGCCCAATCCATGCCGTAAATATTGTGCACTTGGTCGCCGTTTTTACCGTTTCCATGAAGAATTTTTGAGGGATGAACTTCTGGCTCTCCCAAGTCTCCCCATATGCCGGTTACTCCTTGGCTTAACAAGTCTTTATAAATGTTTTTAAACCACGAATTTCCTTTTTTACTATAAATATCAATTAAACCGGTGTGCCCGAAATAGAAATCATACAAGAAGGGTTTTCCTTCGTCATTTTTGGCTAAAACATCTTGGTCTAATGCTTCCTGTAATCTAGTAGAAGTATTAATCACAAAGGGTTCTGTAATGAGAACCATTTCCACTTTTTCTTTGCGGAGTTCGTCAATCATTTGTTGAGGTTTCGGAAAATTGTCTTTGTCCCAAGCAAAATTCCCTAGCGTTCCTTGGATGTTTTTCCCGAACCAATATAAGTCTAGGATAATAGCATCCACAGGAATTTTCTCTGCTCTAAATTTTTGGATGGTTTCCAAAGTTTGTTGCTGGGAATGATAGCCAAATCTGCTCGAAAAATTACCCAAACTCCAACGAGGCAGCATGGGTTGCTTTCCTGTGAGGTCTGTATAATTTTTTACGACGTCTTCCCAAGAGTTACCGGAAATCACCTGATATACTTTTCTTCCCGAAACGGTTTCATAGGTGAGAGAATTGTCTTTTTTGCTATCCAAATCAAGATAACCAATTGGGGCATTGTCAAAATGAATCAGATATTTCTTGCTCGAAACTACAATGGGTAATGTGAAATTAAGTAGTTCTGCCTTGGTTTCATAGCCGTAATGAGCACGGTTGTAGAGCATCAATCTGTTTCCTCTACGATTCATCCCAAGAGCTCTTGCGCCGCCTCCGTATAAAACTTCGTCTGATGAAAGATTAAAGTTAAGGGTTTCAAAATTTTGCGGATGACCATTGATTTCCCCGTTTTCATAAGTTCCGTAACCGTTTTTTTCTGAAATTAACAATTCGTTATTCTTGTAATAAGAAATTTGAAAGGGTTTTTTTTGAATTTTAACAGTGATTCCTGAAGTTTCAAGAGTAATGAAATTCCCCTTGTCAGAAATGTGCTGTTTTACATTTTCAGGAGAAAGGATAACGGCATGCGAAGCCTTATCCAAGGTCTCTCCCAATGGAATGAAAGCCGTTTCCACCATGTCAGAATTGTAGAATTTCAACTGATAAATCCCATCATTGACGGTAACTGTGGTAAGGTTGTTTTTGGAATCAATTTTCTCGAAAATTCTTTGACTATTCTGTGCAAAAAGGCTTACTGTAAAGAATAACAGCAAAATTCTGAAGACGTTTTTCATTTCCTGAACTTTATTTTTTTTGGAACGTAAAGATAATGAAAACTGAAATGTGTTTCAGGTTACAGACGGGTATTTTTTTTGTTCTTATATTTGCATCATGATACGCATTACCAAAATTTTCACTTTCGAGACGGCGCATGTATTGTATAATTACGATGGCAAATGCAAAAACATGCACGGCCATTCTTATAAACTTTTTGTGACTGTAAAAGGAACTCCTATTAACGACATCAATAACGTGAAAAACGGAATGGTGGTAGACTTTGGCGACATTAAGAAAATCGTGAAACAGGAGATAATTGACGTTTGGGATCACGCGGTTTTGTTGAATGCATTAACGCCTCATAAAGAATTGGGTGAAGATTTGACACAGAAAGGACATAAGGTAATTGAATGTAACTATCAGCCTACTTGCGAAAATATGCTGTATGACATTGCCGAAAAGATAAAAAAACATTTGCCTACTCATGTTCAGTTGGCGTATCTGAAACTTCACGAAACCGAAAATTCTTACGGAGAATGGTTTGCAGAAGAGAACTAATGATCTTCAAAAATGAAAATAGCATTACAGCCCAATAAAAAGATATATTTCGCTTCTGACCAGCATTTCGGGGCGCCAACTCCAGAAAAGAGCAAGCCCAGAGAAGCCAGATTTTTGGCATGGCTTGAAGAAATCAAACAAGACGCACAGGTTTTGTTTTTGATGGGTGATTTATTTGATTTTTGGCATGAATGGAAACATGTAGTCCCAAAAGGATATGTAAGGATTCTGGGGAAACTGGCGGAGCTTAAAGACAGCGGCATCGATATTTATTTCTTTGTGGGCAATCACGATTTGTGGATGAAGGATTATTTGGAAAAGGAAATTGGGATACCTGTTTTCTTTGAAAAACAATACTTTGAAATTGCCGGTAAGCAGTTTCTTTTGGCACATGGCGATGGGCTGGGGCCAGGTGACAAAGGCTATAAAAGAATGAAGAAACTTTTTACCAATCCATTGGCACAATGGGCATTCAGATGGCTGCATCCGGATATTGCGATGAAGGTTGCCGTTTATTTTTCTACCAAAAACAAGATGATTTCCGGCGCTGAAGATGTGAAGTTTCTCGGGGAAGATAAAGAGTTTCTCATTTTATACTCGAAAGATAAACTACAATCAGAAAATATAGATTATTTCGTATACGGACACCGTCATTTGCCAATGATTATTGATTTGGAAAAAGGAGCCAAACACATCAATCTGGGAGACTGGATTTCTTATTTTACCTTTGGTGTTTTTGATGGGGAGGAATTTAAGATTGAAGAATACAAAAAATAGATTTTGAATGACATTTTTCAAATAAAGACAGAAGCAGATTTCCAGGCAGCTTGTTTGGAAACCTTTCGTTATCAGTATGAAAATGTAGAAGTTTATCGAAAATTTGTAGACTATCTCAACATCAATCCTTCAACAATAAAAGACATCAAAGATGTCCCGTTTTTGCCGATAGAGATGTTCAAAAACCATACGGTTTTGGATAAAACAGCGAAAGCGGAACGCTTTTTTCAAAGTTCCGGAACGACTCAAATTCAGACACTTTCCAAACATTGGATTGCTGATTTTAGCCTGTATGAAGAAAGCATTTACAGAAGTTTTGAGCAGTTTATAGGAAAACCTGAAGATTTTGTTTTTCTGGGTCTTTTGCCAAGTTATTTGGAAAGAGAGAATTCATCACTCATCTATATGGTGAATTATCTAATGCAGAAGTCTGCAAAGCCCGAAAACGGCTATTATCTCTACAATCATCAAGAACTTTTCGAGGTTTTACAAAAACTTTCAAAAGAAAATAAAAAAGTAATCCTCTTTGGTGTTTCTTTCGCTTTGTTGGATTTTCTGGATCATCATTATGATTTTACAAGTGTGCAGTTTAGCGATTTAACCATTATAGAAACCGGCGGCATGAAAGGCAGAAAAGAGGAAATGACCAAAGATGAGTTGTTAAAAATACTGCAAGAAGGCTTCAATACTGAGAAAATTTTCTCTGAATATTCTATGACGGAATTGCTGTCTCAAGCTTATTCTATCGGCGAAAACGAATACAAATGCCCAAGCTGGATGCGCATTCTAATCCGCAATACCGAAGATCCTTTTTCTTATATGGAAGAAGGTAGAACAGGCGCTATCAATATTATAGACTTGGCCAACCGACATAGTTGCAGTTTTATTGCCACCCAAGATTTGGGGAAGATCATAACGGCTGAAAATGTTTTTTTTGAACAAAAATTTCAGGTATTGGGAAGGATAGACCACTCTGATATCAGAGGCTGCAGTCTATTAGTTTCTTAATAAAAAAATCCAGCATTTCTGCAGGAATTCTCTCAACAATAAATTTAAATATAGGCTTGTTTTTTTTGAAGCATTGTCAGTAATCTTGTATTAATGACGAAATACAAGCCATAATGTACAGAATAATAATAATTTTTTAAGATAAATTTCACCAAAAATCATAATTATTCATTGAAAATTTAATTATGTTTTACATATATTTACCGCTGTGAAAAACGTGTAAAATGAAATACAAAATTTTAGTTATACTGGCATTTTTAATCAGTGGTGTCGGTATAAAAGCGCAGGATTATCTAGACGATATCATGCTTCAATCTTTTGGGTGGGATGAATACGCCCAAACCAGAGTTTCTTCCGAAGGTGGATTATATGAGTTTTATAATGCCAGAGCTGGTAATCTAAAGGCATTGGGAATAGATATGATTTGGCTTCCGCCACCAAGTGCTTCTACAGGAGGCAATGGCTATTTTCCAACAGAATTGTATAATTTTTCCAGTACATCTTGGGGTACAGAAAATCAGTTAAAAAAAATGTTGACTACCATGAATTCCAGAGGGATATATCCCATAGCAGATGTAGTGGTAAATCATAGAAGTGGTACTACCAGTTGGGTAGATTTTACGAATCCAACTTGGGATTGCAGTACTATTTGTAGTAATGATGAAGCATCAAATGCTTCATATACAGGTTGCAGGCCTTCTGGAGCATTGGATACCGGTGAAGGATTTTCGGGTTCCAGAGATTTGGATCATACCAATCCCATAGTTCAGAATGGGGTAAAAGACTATTTAAGCAAATTAAAAACATTAGGATATAAAGGATGGAGATTTGATTTTGCCAAAGGTTTTGCGCCAACATATTTTGGGCAATATATTCAGGCCAGTCAGCCTTATTATTCTGTAGGTGAATATTGGGATTCTAATGTAAGCTTTATAAAAGGCTGGATAGATGGCACATACGCCAGCAATGCAAATATTTCTGGTGCTTTTGATTTTCCTTTGTATTATACTTTATCAAGTATATTGGTAAATAATGGCTCTCAATTAGCTACAAATAATTTTTCTGCTTTAAATGCTTCTGGCAATATGGCAGGATTGGCAGGTCAGTTTGGGTATGCTGGTAAATCGGTAACTTTTGTAGACAATCATGATAGTTTTGTGCTGGGTTCAGCTTTTTCAGGTTCAAATATTATGAGAGCTTATGCATATATTTTAACTCATCCGGGTATCCCATGTATATTTGCCCCACATTATTATGGTGGTGTCTATTCCAAAGATGGGGTTTCTAAAACATTCTCTAGTTACTCTACATATATTAATAAATTAATGGCCATTAGAAAAGCTACAGGGATTAATGCATATAGTTCTGTAACTATAGATAAATCGCAAGCA
This sequence comes from uncultured Flavobacteriales bacterium, assembly GCA_937973555.1. GTDB lineage: Bacteria > Bacteroidota > Bacteroidia > Flavobacteriales > Weeksellaceae > Cloacibacterium. The sequence goes on from CALJKL010000002.1 coordinate 21,113, forward strand.
GCTTTATATGCTGCTTATATTAAAGCTAATGCTACTGATGTAGATCCTGTATTGGCAATAAGAATTGATCTTAATGGAGATAGCAATTGGGTTCCTTCAGGATCTGGGTGGACAGCAGTTGAATCGCGAAATGATTATACTATTTGGACAAAAACTGCAATAAATGTAGCTCCCGTAATTAATATTAATACTCCTAGTAACACTTTTGCAACGGGTGCTAATGTTTCCGTAAGTATTACGGCTTCTGATGATAGCGGTGTAGCGCCTGAAATAAGATATACCACAGATGGGTCTGATCCTACATCATCATCTACAAGATATACTTCTGCATTTAATGTTTCTAGCAATACGGTGGTGAAGGCAATTGCTATTGATAATCAGGGACTAGGTTCTGGTGTTGTAGAAAGAACATATAACTTTTCTACCCCACTTGTAATCCGTTTCAAACCTCCAACCAGCACACCCAACTGGCCATCTCCAAAAATTCATTATTGGAATGCTAGTCCTTCCGGGAATTTAGCTGCTTCTGTATGGGATACCCCGATAGATATGACTGCGGACACCTCTAATCCGGGCTGGTTTAAATATAATTTTTTCAATATTACCCAAGTAAGTTTCCTTTTCAGAAATGGGAGTTCTACCGGAACTTTAGGACTTACACAGACTGGAGATATTTTAAATGTAAGCCAAGACAGTTGGTATGAATGGGATTCTACAAGTACTACATATGTAAAACAAGTAAATTTAGGAACAGAAGATGTAAATCAAAATCCAGAAAGTAATTTGGAGGTTTTGCAAAATCCTGTTACCAACGGTTTGGCAAATGTAAAATATAGAAATGCCAAAAATGGAACTCTATTTATCTATGACATGACGGGCAAACTGCTTTCTTCACAGAAAATGAAATTCTCTTCTGGAGAAGAAACCATCAATGTTTCTAACTTGCAAAGTGGAGTTTATATGTTGATGTTAAAATCCGATCAAGGAACTGCAACAACAAAATTAATGGTAAAATAATTGATTACTTAATTACTTAATTGAATAAAGGCTGACTAAAACTCAAGTCAGCCTTTAAATTTTTTAGTTTAATCATCAAAAAACCTTCCTGAAACTTCAGGAAGGTTTTTTTATCTGATTTCTGTTAAAATATTATATAGAAGCAGAGTGTAATAACAAGTCAGTTAATTTGTTAGAGTAACCAGTTTCGTTGTCATACCAAGAAACTAATTTCACAAAGTTAGGAGAAAGCATAATACCAGCATCTTTGTCGAAGATAGAAGTTCTCTTATCTCCTACAAAATCCTGAGATACCACTAAGTCTTCAGTGTATCCAAGAATGCCTTTTAATTCTCCTTCTGAAGCAGCCTTAATAGTAGCACAAATTTCGTCGTAAGAAGCAGATTTTTCTAATCTCACAGTTAAGTCTACTACAGAAACGTCAGCTGTTGGTACTCTAAAAGACATACCGGTAAGTTTACCGTTTAATGAAGGAATTACTTTACCTACTGCTTTAGCAGCACCTGTAGAAGATGGAATAATGTTCAATAAAGCACTTCTACCACCTCTCCAGTCTTTCATAGAAGGACCGTCTACTGTTCTTTGAGTAGCGGTAGTAGCATGTACAGTAGTCATTAAACCTTCAACGATTCCAAAGTTTTCATGAACCACTTTTGCCAAAGGCGCAAGACAGTTGGTAGTACAAGATGCGTTAGAGAAAATTTGTAAATCAGAAGGAAGTTCTTTATGGTTTACTCCCATTACAAACATTGGAGTATCATCTTTAGAAGGAGCAGAAAGAACTACTTTTTTAGCACCAGCATTAATGTGAGCTGAAGCAGAAGCTTTATCCAAGAAAAGTCCTGTAGATTCTACCACATAATCAGCACCAGCTTCGTTCCATTTAAGGTTGTTAGGATCTCTTTCTGAAGTAATTCTGATGGTTTTTCCGTTCACTACTAAATTATTTCCTTCTACTTTTACTTCACCTTTGAATCTTCCGTGAACAGAATCATACTTCATCATATAAGCCATATATTCTGCATTGATAAGGTCGTTAATTCCTACGATTTCAATGTTATCTCTTTCTAGCATCGCATTGAAAACCAAGCTTCCAATTCTACCGAATCCGTTGATTCCTACTTTGATTGTTGACATATTTTTTGATTTTAGTTAATAATAATTACATCGCCAAGATTTCAGAAATCTGTAATAAATCTTGGTTTATTTCATTGTGTTTTTTAATAGCGTCTTCTATTGGGGTAAACACCAAATCATTAGATCTAATGCCTGCCATTACATTGGTGAGTCCCTTCATTAGTCCTACTACAGCACCATATCCCATTCTGCTGGCCAACACCCTGTCTGCACAGCTTGGTGCGCCTCCTCTTTGGATGTGTCCTAAGATAGAAACTCTGATGTCATAATCTGGAAACCTTTTTTTGGTTTGTTCTGCAAGGTCATAAGTTGAAGCCAATCGTTCTCCTTCTGCCACGATAACAATACTGGATGTTTTTCCTCTTTTTTGGGCCTTTTCAAACGTGTCAAAAAGATCTTCCATACTGTCTTTTCTTTCAGGAATTAAAATGTCCAAAGCACCAGAAGCTATACCACTGTTAAGTGCAATAAAGCCAGCATCTCTACCCATTACTTCTATAAAGAAAACCCTGTTATGAGAAGTAGCCGTGTCTCTAATTTTATCTATGGCTTCCATAGCGGTATTAAGTGCGGTATCGTACCCAATAGTAAAATCGGTACCGAAAATATCATTGTCAATAGTTCCTGGTACGCCGATTACCTTGATGCCAAATTCTTCTGCAAAGATCTTAGCACCGGTAAAAGTACCGTCTCCACCAATACATACAAGGGCATCTATTTCATGAGCTATGCATTGGTCATAAGCCTTTTTTCTTCCTTCTGGCGTTCTGAATTCTGTAGAACGTGCCGAACGAAGAATGGTACCACCCAGATTGATGATGTTATTTACAGAACGGGCACCCATCTTTATAACGTTTCCTTCTATAAGCCCGGTATATCCTCCACGGATACCAACACAGTCTAATTTGTAATAATTAGCTGTTCTTACAACCGCTCTAATCGCTGCATTCATTCCTGGAGCATCTCCGCCAGAAGTTAGGACACCGATTTTTTTCAAACTTGCATTCCCCATATTTTTTTAATTTGACATGCAAAGTTAAGAAAATATAAGAAATCATAGGTCATGTTTTTGGTCATATTTGATAATTGGTAAAACCGAAAATTATTTTTATTTTTGTGAAAATGAGCAAAAAAAGAAATACGAAAAAAAGAATTTTAGCATCACTTTTGGCAAGTGTATATCTTTTTTCTGTAATGTTTTCGGGATTTTTTCATACCCATACCAATAATTACAAAGAAGACCTGATTTTTGTAAAAAATACACCCGAGTCTTCAAAAATTGTAAATTTTGGTGGAACGGACGATTGTTTTTCTTTACACTTTTTCAATGCAGGCATCGGAATTTTGGCATCTGAAAATAATTTTCAGCCTCTTTTTATTAAGATTTTCTCAAATCAGAATTTTGTATTCCGATTTTTTACTTCGGCAAAAAACATTCGTTTTTTTTTACTGAGAGCACCTCCGGTTTTTATTTAGAATTTAAAAATTAATTACGAATTTGTGTTGCTTTGGTAAGTATTCTCCCAAGTTAGACACTCTCATTCTAAATAAACAAAACCATGTTCGTCAAAAAAATATATGTAATTGTAGCAATACTTTTTACAATGCCATTTCTAATGGCGCAATATAAATTGTCTGGTGTTATTACTGATGCAGACACCAAAAAACCTATAAAAAATGCATCTGTCTCAATAGAAGATTTTAAAAAAAATACCGCTACAGATTATAATGGGAATTATTCTTTTCAAGATTTAAAAGCGGGGCAATATTTTATTGAAGTCTCAAGCAGTAATTATAATTCTGTACTGGTTTCTATCAACGTCAAGAAAGACAGTATCATAAATTTTGCATTACAAAAATCTGCAAAAGAAATCTCAGAAATAGTAGTTACTGCAGTTACACGAGCATCTGAATTGAAAAAAATCCCTATTGTCATAAAATCTTTAGATAGAAACCAAATCAATCAGAATGCTTCTACCAACATTATCGATGGGTTAAAAAACATACCGGGAGTTAACCAAATTACTACCGGAGCTTCCATTTCCAAGCCGGTCATTAGAGGACTTGGATATAACCGAATAATTACCTTGGCAGATGGCATAAGGCAAGAAGGCCAGCAATGGGGAGATGAACATGGGATAGAGATAGACGATTTTTCAATTGGTAAGGTAGAAATTGTGAAAGGTCCAGGGAGTCTAATGTATGGCTCTGATGGGATTGCTGGGGTGCTGAATTTTATTTCTCAAAAGGCGCCTTCTAATGGAATGGTAGAAAATCAATTGACCACAAATTATCAGTCGAATAATGATCTTATTGCCAATTCTTTTTCTAACAAGGGTAATAAAAACGGCTTTATATGGGAGGGAAGAATAACCAATAAAATAGCCGGAAATTATGAAAACAGATTTGATGGCAAGGTTTATAATTCTGGATTCAAAGAAAATGATGGAAACCTGTTGTTGGGGATCAATAAAAATTGGGGACATTCTTATTTCAATTTCAGCACATATAACAGCACTTTAAATATTGTAGAAGGAGAAAGGGATAACAATGGCAATTTTACTTTTGTCAACGGAAATGGAGATCAGATAACGGCTATAGATTCTGATTACAAAGGTTATAAAATAGGTTTTCCGCATCAAAAGGTGAATCATCTTCGATTTACTTTTAATAATTATTTTCACTTACAAAACGGAACCGTTAATGCAGATTTTGCCTTTCAAAAAAATAAGAGGAGAGAATTTGGTGATGCGGTGCATCCGGATAGTACAGAATTGTTTTTTGATCTGAACACCTTTAATTACAATGTAAGATATAACCTTAAAGAATCAAACAATTGGGAAACCTCTTTCGGTGTAGGCGGTATGCAGCAGTCTAATGCCAACAGAGGATTAGAAGCTTTGGTTCCAGACTATGATTTTTTTGATGTAGGGGCTTTTGTTTTTACTCAAAAGAAAATCAATAAAAATCTCACTTTTGCAGGAGGAGTAAGATTTGACAACAGACATGTCAATTCCAAAAAAATGATGGAAGAAAATGGGGTGAAGTTTTCTGAATTTATTAAAAATTACAATGGCATCTCTGGCAGCTTGGGGCTTTCTTATCAGTTTAATACTTCATCTACCCTGAAGATTAATCTTTCCAGAGGTTTCAGAGCTCCTAATATTGCAGAATTGGCTTCTAATGGTGTGCATGAAGGAACTTTTAGGTACGAAATAGGTGATATCGATCTTCAATCCGAAATCAGCCATCAGATAGATGTGGCGTATTTTTTAAATTCAGATCATATTACGTTTGAGTTGACTCCTTTTGTGAATTATATTTCCAATTATATTTTCACAGAAAAACTTCAGGATGTCAATGGCAATGATGTCATTATAGATCCTAATAATCCGGTTCCGGTTTTTAAATTTACACAAGGCAATGCACAGCTTTTTGGAGGAGAAGTTTTCATAGATGTTCATCCTCATCCTTTTGATTGGCTGCATTTAGAAAACTCATTTTCTTACGTTAGAGCTACCCAAAACAATCGGCCAGAGGATCAAAAGTTTTTGCCTTTTATTCCGGCTCCCAAATATAGGGGCGAAATAAAAACACAGTTTAAAACCATCAGTTCTATATTTTCTGATTTTTATGCTAAATTTTCTGTGGATCATTATTTTGCTCAAAACAATGTTTACAGTGCTTATCATACAGAAACAGCAACACCTGCCTATACTTTATTGGGGATAGGATTAGGGGTTGATGTTAAGGCTTTTGGCAAAAAAGATTTTTTCAATTTCCTTATCAGTGGAGATAATTTAGCAGATGTAGCATATCAAAATCATCTCAGCAGGTTAAAATATGCTCCCCTAAACCCGGCAACAGGCAGAATGGGGGTATTTAACATGGGCAGAAATTTTAGTGTAAAATTGATTGTAAATTTTTAATTATTCTTCTGCGGTTTTATCCTTTGAAAGAATGTGTAATCTTTTGTAATTCTATTTGTAAGAACTATTTTTTTTAGTACTTTTGCAACTCAAAATTTTTAACAAAATGAATGTTACAAAAACCAATCATGACGAAGTAAGTGCTTTGCTTACGGTTACTTTAAATAAATCTGATTACCAAGAGAAAGTTGAGAAACAACTGATCAATTATGCTAAAAATGCTACTGTTCCAGGGTTTAGAAAAGGAAAAGTGCCATTGAGCATGGTAAAAAAACAATACGAAGCAGGAATTGCTTTTGAAGAAATCAACAAGCAGGTATCTGATGCGTTGAACAACTATGTAAACGATAACAAAATAAGATTGGTTGGTCAGCCTGTACCGGTTCCGATGAACGAATTAGACTACAATGCAGATGAAATTTCTGTAGGTTTCGAAATTGGTTTCGAACCAGAATTTTCTGTTGATTTAGCCAAGTTTACAGCACCTCACTATAAAGTAGAAGCATCTAAAAAGGAAATCACTCAAAGCATTGAAAATATGCAGAAAAGATTTGCCTCTAAAGATCCTCAAGATAAAGCAACCAAAGATTCTTACATCACATTGTCTATTGCTCAGGTGGTAGAAGCTGATGCTGAAGGAGAGCACAACCACCCACCAAAAACTGTAGCCGTTTCTGCAGAACAGAAAGAAGCTTTTGGGTTGGTGAAATCTCAAAAAGTAGGTGGAGTAGTGAAGTTAACTAAAACTCAGTTGACAGAAAACGAAGATTTGGCTAAAGATCTTAACTATGATGCTCATGAGTTGGGTCACATTCATCATGAAGAATTAGAAGCTACTGTAACGGAAATTTATAAATTAAACCTTCACGAATTGAATCAAGAATTATTTGATAAAGTATATGGAGAAGGTAACATCAATTCTGAAGACGAGCTTAAAGAAAGAGTGAAAAAAGAATTAGATGAGTATTTCCAGCAAAATGCAGATATTCACTTTGTGAATAAAGTATTGGAAAGTGTTAACGAAAAAACTGAAGTTCAGCTTCCTGAAGCTTTCTTGGTAAAATGGTTACTATTCTCTAATCAAAATATTACTACAGAAGAGCAGGCAAAAGAAATTTTGGAAGCAGAGAAATCAATCATCAAAAATCAAATCATCGAAGGAAGATTATTCCAAGATTATGATGTGAAGGTAGATTATACAGATGTTTTGGCTCAGGCAGAAGTATTGGTAAACAACCAATTGGCAATGTATGGCATCCATAATCTTCCACAAGAAGAAGTGCAGAAATATGCGGTGGAAATGCTGAAACAAGAAGAGCAAGTGAGACAGATTTCTCAAGAAGTAGCGATGAATAAATTGAAAGACATCGTTTTAGAGAAAGCGAAAAAGAAAGAAACTAAAATCAGCCACGACGATTTTTTAGCAGAATTAAAGAAATAGTTTAAAGTTTAACTATTGAATCATACAGAACTGTCCTGCCATTTGCGGGACAGTTTTTTTATTTTAAAAAACCTTATCTTTACTCTAATGTTATTGATCCTGATTTCCATTCTTTTCATTTTGCCGGTTTTTGCTGGTTTTGGCGAGTTTTTCCGAAAGGTTTTCGGGGAAATTTGGGAAGGTGTCTTCGGAAAGATTTTCGCAGGGATTTTTCTTTTGACGATGATTTGGCAGATATTGGCTTTCTTTTTTCCGCTAGATGCTTGGGTAGAAGGCTTCAGTTTAGCAGCGGGAATTTCAAGTTTTTTTTATTTCAAAACCTATCAGGATTTTCTGAAATTCAGCCAAAATGAAACCATCAAGTTGATGGCCGTGGTATTGTTAATCGCCTTTTCCGGAAGTTATTATCCCTTTATTTTAGACCATTTTGGGTATTATGTTCCCAGCATCAATTGGCTCAATGAATTTGGCTTAACCAAAGGCTTGGGAAACCTTAGTTTAATCTATGCACAGATGTCCGTTTGGCATATTTTTCAGGTTGGTTTTTCGCATTTTTCCGATGTTTTTTTACGGTTGAATGTAGTTTTTTTGGCGGCTTTTAACTTGTATGTTTTTGAAAAAAAGGCATGGCATTTATTGTTGGTTTCACCTATTTTTTTATTGTTTGTGCAATCTCCAAGTCCAGATTTACCTGCAATTGCCCTTTCTTTAATTGTTTTGAATGAAATATTGAACAGCAATAAAAATGCAAAATGGCTTTTTGCTTTTTCAGTATTTGTATTTACCATAAAACCAACCATGGTTTGGCTGCCAATTTTTGTTTTTTTGAATTTTTTCAAGAAAGAAAATATAAAGTTTTTGGCAATCGGAATTGCTGTTTTAGTGGTCTATATTTTTAAAAATATTTGGCTTTTCGGATATCCTTTTTTTCCTGTTCAATGGGGGAGTCTGGGTGTAGAATGGCTGCCCAATGCTGAGGTGTTGAAGCATTCTTCCGAAGTAGCAGTTTTGAAAACCTATGACATGAAATTCAGCATGGCCGAAATTCAGAGGTTTACCACTTGGGATTATATTTATAATTGGTTAACGATTGATTCCTATAAAAAATACATCCATATTGCATTCATTTTTTCATTGCTTTTTTTGGGAATCTATTCCTTAAAAAAGAAAGATAAAATGCTGTTTTTTTTATTTTTGGCCATATTGATCAAAAGCATTTTGGTACTTGTTTTTTCAGCACAGTTTAGATTCTTTTTAGAGGTCTTTTTTGTGATTTTCATCGTCGTTTTTCAGGGGAAAATTAAAGAAAAATGGGCGGTTTCGGGTTTTGGAATGGGTGCATTGGTGATTTTGTTTTTCCTTAGTTTTCCAAAAGTTTTGCAGTCTCAGATTTATTCTTTTAAACTCGGTCATTATATGAAAGGATTTGTCAAAACACAGGTGTACAAACCGGCATATTTTGAATTGAATTCCTTTAAAAATTATCAAATAGGAAATCTTAAATTCAATGTACCTAATTACGATTTGTGTTTTGATACTCCTCAGCCGGCTCTTTCTTTAAGTGAATTGATGGTTTATGAAAAGGCCAGTGTCTTTCCACAAAAAATCGGAAAAGAGGTGAATGAAGGCTTTGTCTGGAAAAAACTTTCTTCAAAAGAAAAATTAAAACTAAAATCAATAATTAAAAACATTGAAAAATAATTTCCACAGATTTCAAAAAAAATCAGAATTATATCTGAAAATCTGTGAAATCTGCGGGAAAAAAAATAACTTTGCTTTTATGAATCAATTAGGAAATTTTCTTACCCTTTCTACTTTCGGGGAAAGCCATGGCGCCGCTTATGGCGGAATTTTAACCAATTTCCCTGCTGGAATAGAAATTAATTTTGACGAAATTCAGCATCAGCTAGACCGCAGAAAACCAGGTCAGTCTACCATTGTTACCCAAAGAAAAGAAAGCGATACTGTGAAATTTTTGTCGGGGATTTTCGAGGGAAAATCTACCGGAACACCTATTGGTTTTATCATTGAAAACGAAAATCAAAAATCGAAAGATTACGAACATATTAAAGACAATTTCCGTCCTTCGCATGCCGATTTTACCTATGACCAAAAATTTGGCATCAGAGACCACAGAGGCGGGGGTAAATCTTCTGCCCGCGAAACCATCAATTGGGTGGCAGCAGGGGCTTTGGCCAAATACATCTTGCCAAAAGAAGTGGAGATTTCAGCTTATGTTTCTTCGGTAGGAGAAATTTACTGCATGAAACCGTATCAAGAATTAGATTTTTCTAAAACCGAAGATAACGAAGTGCGTTGCCCCGATGCGGAAACTGCAGAAAAGATGATTGCTAAAATCAAAGAAATTAAAAAAGAGGGCAATACCATCGGCGGAACCATTACCTGTGTTATCAAAAATCTTCCTGTAGGCATTGGCGAGCCTGTTTTCATGAAGTTACAAGCAGAATTGGCAAAAGCCATGTTAAACATAAACGCTGCAAAAGGATTTGAATACGGAAGCGGATTTTGTGGTGCCGAAATGACCGGCAAAGAGCACAATGATTTGTTTAATGAAGATTTTACCACCAAAACCAACCTTTCCGGAGGAATCCAAGGTGGAATTTCTAATGGAATGGATATCTATTTCAGAATTGCCTTCAAACCAATTGCTACTATTTTAAGGCCTCAGGCAAGCATAGACAAACATGGTAATCCTGTAACGGTAGAAGGAAAAGGAAGGCATGATCCTTGCGTTTTACCAAGAGCTGTTCCGGTGGTAGAAAATCTTGCTGCCTTTGTTTTGGCAGATTTGTTTTTGATCAATCAATTAAGAAAAATCTAATTTTATAGCGCATAAATAAGATGAAAAAATATTGGCAACAAGCCGTTACTTTTGAAGAATATTTACTCGAAACAGAACGCAGAATCCAAGTTCAGGATCCTGCAGACGATCATAATGAATATTATGAATTGGGGTTGCAAAGAATGCACAGAACGCTGAAAACATTTAAGCGTGAAGAGGAAACTTTAACCCAATTAAAGGCCAAAAACTTTAAGGGTAAAATTTTAATTATTTCTGAGCCTTGGTGTGGCGATGCTAGTGCTACCGTTCCAGCTTTGGCGAAGTTTTTTGAAGGCGAAAATGAAGTGAAGATTTTCTACAGAGATTCAGACACATCGCTTATTGATCAATTTTTAACAGATGGCAGTCAATCCATTCCCAAGGTTTTGATTTTGGATGAAAATGATGAATTAAAAGCCGTTTGGGGGCCTAGACCAAAGCATGGCACCGAATTGTTGAAAAAATTCAAAGCTGACCCGGAAAATTATCCTCGCGAAGAATTTTATAATGACCTGCAGGTATATTATGCCAAAAACCGTGGTAAAGACGTAATTGAAGAAATTTTAGAATTGATATGAATTTCCTGAAAAAAAACTGGCTTACGCTATTGTTGACTACCTTTTTATTGGCAGTCTTATTAATCCCAAGTTTTAAAGAATTTGTAATTCGTCAGATTTTGATGAAACCCTCTTTAGAAAAAGTAGAAAACGAAATCACTTTTACTCCGGAAGAAATGAACCTTCCGCTAAAAGGCATCAATGTGCCCGATGCTAATTTGGCAGATTTTAAAGACAAAGTGGTATTTCTCAACTTCTGGGGAACCTGGTGCCCGCCATGCAGGGCAGAGTTTCCTACGGTTCAGAAATTATATGATGCCAAAAAAGATAAGGTGCAGTTTTTACTCATTGCCATGCAGGATGAAGAAGCGCAAGTGAAAAAGTTTTTAGCAGAAAACCACTACACTACCCCCGTATACATAGCCGCCGGGCCTATTGCCGAAAAAATGTTACCTCAATCTTTTCCTACCACTTTTATATTAGGAAAAAAAGGTAGAATTTTGCAGAAAGAAGAAGCCGCAAAGGATTGGAGCTCAGATGCTGTACAACAATTTTTAGATGCTATTTCTAAATAAATATGACAAAATTTCCTTTGTGAATAGTGGCAAACAATTTGTTCAGAATTAAACATCAATAAAATATATATTCAAAAGATGAAAAAATTTAGGGTTCTATTCCAGGCTTTTGGTAAAAACGGCATTTTTGCAAAAATGCCCCATATCATAAGAATGGTAAAGGCCACCAAACGAGGAGAATATAAGATGAGTAAAAAATCATTAATAATATCGTCTCTTGCCATTATATATGTACTTTCTCCACTAGACATCATCCCAGATTGGCTGCCATATATAGGTGCTTTAGACGATGTGGCACTCCTTACCTTGGCCATTCCATTTATCATGAAAGAAGTAGATAAGTTTTTGGCATGGGAAGAAGAACAAAAAAAGAAGAGTAATTCTACAGGCATCGTTGATGCCCAAATTGTGGATTAAATTCATTGTGTTTTTTTAGAAATCGTTTCAGGTGGGTAATCTGAAACGATTTTTTTTGCGCAAGACATTTTATCAAAATTCATTTTCAGTCCGCCTACGGTTCCCGCACCATTCCTTGGCCGCGCTTGCTCCACCTCCGTCGGTGCGTGTTGTACTTTTCTGTGGAATTAGGAAAAATTCCACTATTTTTGCGCAGTACAATGAAAAGACTCATTTCCATTATCGGTTCCACCGGAATCGGCAAAACAAAACTAGCCATCGAAATCGCCAAACATTTCGATACCGAAATCATATCCTGTGATTCTCGGCAGTTTTTCCGCGAAATGAAAATCGGTACTGCCATGCCTACAGAAGAAGAGTTGGCGCAGGTAAAACACCATTTTGTAGGAAATCTTTCGGTAACGGATTATTATTCCATAGGGCAATACGAAACCGAAGCTTTGGCCAAAATAGAAGAACTCTTTCAAGAAAAAGACGTAGTGGTTTTGGTGGGCGGTAGTATGATGTACGAAAAAGCAGTAGCCGAAGGCCTTAATGATTTGCCTTCTGCAAATGCAGAAAACCAGCAAAAATTAGAAAAAATCTGGAAAGAAGAAGGGCTAGAAAAACTCCAAGACCTACTTAAAGATTTAGACCCAGAATATTTCAACATCGTTCACAAAGAAAACCCGAGAAGGCTCCTAAGAGCTATAGATGTGATCTGGCAGACCGGGCAAAAGTTTTCAACTTTAATTGCAGAGCCTACCCACAAAAGAAATTTTGAAGTACATAGAATAGGGATTAAAGCCCCCCGCGAAATCATGCATGAAAGGATTAATCTTAGGGTAGACCAAATGCTCAAAAACGGATTGATAGAGGAGGTGAAAACATTAGAACCTTATCAGGATTTGGTGCCTTTGCAAACCGTAGGCTACCAAGAAGTCTTCAAGTATCTGAACGGAATGTGGGACTTGGATTTTGCTATAGAAGAAATCAAGAAAAACTCCAGAAGATATGCTAAGCGACAGGAAACCTGGAACCGCAAACTAGAAAATGTAGACTGGCTAGAATATGACTATACCCAAAACCAACTGCAAGAAATCATAGAAAAAATAAAAGCATCAGAGGTCTGATGCTTTTTGTGATTAATTGTGAAATGTTTAATTATGGATTTGTTTCAGGGTTTTGTCTTTTAAATTCTTCTCTTACCTTTTTGTAATTTCCACTTCTTATGTTTTCTTTTAATTGAGAATATTCTTCATCGTTCATATGGCGTACTTTATCCATCATTGCCATTCTTCTTTCTTTGAAGTTTTTGCATTTACCATCTTTGCAGTTTCCTTTGGCTACTTTTGCGATACCCATCACTGCTGCTGTTGCTAATAATACTTTGAATACTGGTTTCATAATTTTTTAAATTTTAAGTTAATATTTTGTTTCTTTTTAGTGAAGACGATCAAAAATTGATTTTACTTTATTTTTGGTGATATGCTTTTAGATTTATTGATTAAAAAAGCGGGCCAAAGCCCGCTTCCGTTTATATTTTCTTTTAAAAGTTTTAGCAATTATTTCCGCAACGTTCTTTCCATTTCTGTTTGAAGGCTTCGCGTTCTTCTTGGCTCATATTCATGAATCTTTCTTTGAAATGTTGTTTCATCCTATTACGCTTATGGTTGGGTCCCCCAAACTTTGGTCCTCCGAAAAGGATTTTGCTTAAGATAAAGATGCCTACAGCCTGCCAATAGGTAATGGCTTTAACGCCAATTACCGCGGGTAAAATACCGTTCCAAAGCAGCATCACAATATAGGGTAATAGTAATATTCCTGCGATAATGAATAATCCTATCAATACTTTTTTTCCTTTATTAGTTCTCATTTTAGTCATTTATTTCGTTATACAAATGTTGAAGTTTTTTTCTTAAATGTTTCACGGCGTAGCCTTTTCTGCTGATAATAGTTTTCAGGTTTTCTCCTTTTTGGTCTGCAATTTCTTGTAACGTGAAATCTTCAATTTCGTTCATTACAAAAACCTCTCTTTGGTTTTCCGGAAGTTCATCCAATGCAGCCATCAGTTCATTCCAAAACTGTTCTTTGAAGATGGCCAGTTCTGGATTGGCGGTTTCATTTAGAAGAAGTATTTCTTTGAAGGAGATCTCATTTTCATCGTTTTCATAAGTGTAATCTTCTATGCTTTCGCTTTTCTTTTTCCGGTAGCTGTCTATCACTCTGTTTTGTGCCACGCGATAGAGCCATGCGCCCGTGTTTTCTAATTCGTCTAAATTGGTCAATCTGCTAAACTGATACCAGACATCCTGTAAAATATCTTCTGCCTCTTCGGTGGTTTTTACTTTTCCACGGATAAACCCGAACAGTTTTTTGCCAAACTGCTGTACGGTATTGGTGATAAAAAAGTTTTTTTGTTCACTCATAGAAGCGGTAATAATAGTCTCCATGTATAGGGAGACGAATGAAATAGGTTTTTACTTTAAACCAAAAGATCAAAAACAAATGTAGTTTTTAAATTTCGTAAATTTGCCAAAACAAAAATTAAAAATGGCACAGACCCCTTCTAATATGTTGGCTTTAGGAACCAAAGCCCCTTTTTTTGAGTTACCCAATCCTGCAAAGAAAAACCAAGCACAGTCTCTGGACGAACTGAAAGGAGAAAAAGGTACCTTAGTGATTTTTATGTGTAACCATTGTCCGTTTGTGATACATGTAATCGATAAATTGGCAGAATTGTATGAGGATTATAAGCCGCAAGGCATAGAATTTATCGCTATCAATGCCAACGATGTAGAAAAATATCCGGCAGACTCTCCAGAATTGATGGTAGATTTTGCTCAGGAAAAAGGATTTGCTTTTCCGTATCTATTTGATGATTCTCAAGCAATTGCCAAGGCTTATGATGCTGCTTGTACACCAGATTTTTATTTCTTTGATGATAAATTAGATTTGGTATATCGTGGGCAAATGGATGATTCCAGACCGGGAAATCAGAAAGAGGTAACAGGTGAAGATTTAATTATTGCCTTCGAAAACCTACTTTCGGGCAATCCTCAGGAAGATCTGCAAAAACCGAGTATTGGTTGTAATATCAAATGGAAATAATCTAAATTTTTAATAAAACACAAAAACAATGATGGAATTAGATTTTTTAAGACAACAATTTAATTATTTGGGAAAGGAACTTCTGGATAAAATATTTGAAGTTTCAGAGATCATTGAAGTAGCTGCTGGCACAGAATTGGTGAGAGAGGGACAATACGTAAAATATGTTCCTGTAGTAATTTCCGGATTGGTAAAAGTATTTATACAGACGGATGACAAAGAACTTTTGCTGTATTATATTCAGCCAGAACAAAGCTGTATCATGTCTTTTTCTGCCGTTATTAACGGCGGGAGCAGTAAAATTTTTGCAATTGCAGAAGACGATAGTCAAATTTTACTGATCCCTACCCAATTTCTTACAAAATGGGTAATAGATTATCCTGTCATCAATAGGCTTTTTTATAAAGAATATGAATTGAGATATACCGATTTGGTTGATACCATCAATGAATTGCTTTATTTCAAACTAGACCAAAGGCTATTGCATTATCTGCAAAAAAAAGTGGAAATTACGGGTAAGAATCCTATTAAAATATTACACAAGGAGATTGCTAATGATTTAGGAACTGCCAGAGAGGTGATCAGCAGATTAATTAAGAAATATGAAAATCAGGAAGTTTTAAAACAATACACAGATGGCATAGAAATTTTAGAGTTGTGATTTTAGTCACTGCTATCAGGTTAATTTAGAAATACATTTGCTTCGTCTAATAAACATTAGGCGAATTTTTTGTTTAACCTAAATTAATTTGTTATGAAAAAAAATATGGGGTCTACAGACCGATTAATCAGAACAGTTATTGCCATTATTATTGCAATATTATATTTTACAAAAGCAATCAGCGGAACTTTAGGGCTGGTTTTGTTAATTGTTGCCTTGGTTTTTGCTTTAACAAGTCTTATCAGTTTTTGCCCTTTGTATTCAGTATTCGGAATCAATACTTGCAAGAAGAGAAACGCGTAAGATATTTTCGGCTTTGACAAAAAATCAAAGCCGATTTTTTTTCTTAAAAAAAAGGATTGTGGTTTTTCTCAAAGCCTATTTGAGTAGCTTCACCATGTCCGCTGTAAACTTCAGTTTCATCGGGTAAGGTAAAGAGTTTGGTAGAAATACTTCTCAAAAGTTCTTCATGATTTCCTCTATAAAGGTCTGTTCTACCGATACTTCCTTGAAACAGTGCATCTCCTGAAATCACAAAATTCTGACGCTGACAATAAAAGGCAATGCTTCCCGGAGAATGCCCCGGAACGTGAAGAATATTCAGACAATCTTCTCCCAAGTCATAATTTTCGCCCTCATTCAGATATTCTATTTCACCTACAAACGGTTGAAAATCAAAACCGTAATTTCTTGCAGACATAGGATTACGGTCTAGCAATTCTTGATCTTCTATATGCATTTTTATAGCAACATTGTAATTGTCATGCGCCCATTGCATACCCAAAACATGATCAATATGAGCATGGGTAAGCAAAATATTTTGAATGCTGATTTCTTTTTCTTGGATAAATTTTTCTAAAACTTCCGTTTCTTTTTCATTCCAATTTCCTGGGTCTATGATAACTCCTTTTTTGTTTTCATTAAAAACAACATAGGTATTTTCCGAAAAAGGATTAAAGCGAAAGATGTGAATGTAGAGCATCAATTATTTTTTTTGTAAAAATATCAACTCCGTTTCATAATCGCAAATTCAATAAATATTTTGACCTTATTTTCGTTATCTTCGTAATATGAAAATAATGAAACTGTTTTTTCTGCTTTTCTCGGCTTTTTATTTTTCTCAAAATATCAAAAGTGTTCAGTTGTTTAATCCACAAACCAATGACGAAACACCGGTCATTAAATTTGGGGAGCAATTGATTTTGAGTTTTGACGATTTGCAGAACATTAGCACTATTTATAAATACACTATCAAGCATTATAACAGAAATTGGGAAGACGATAGGCTTTTTTTCTCTGAATTTGCCAATGGAAGTCTTAATGCCAATATTTTGGATTACAAATATTCTTTCAACACCATCCAGCGGTATACGCATTATACTTTGGCTTTCCCAAATGAAAAAATACAGCCCAAAATCTCCGGAAATTTTGAATTGATTGTGTACAAAGACAACCCTTCAAAGCCGCTTTTCAAAAAGAAATTTTGTGTGGTAGAGCATGGAGCAGAGGTAGCCATTAATGTCACAAGATTTGCCGACAATAAAAGACCCAATATCAACCAAAGAGCCGAAGTAATAGCCATTCCTAAACAGGCAGACCTTTTGGGAAATATCAATGCTGTAGGCCTCAACGTTATCCAAAATAACAATTTCAATCTAGGGATTTTTGACCAAAAAGTACAATCTATCATGGGGAACAAACTGTTGTTTCAGCAGATGGATTTGGTCTTTCCCGGAAACAATGAATTTTATTATTTTGATAATAAGAACATGAACCAACCTTTTGATACGGTGGCAGGAGTGGAAAACAATGACGAAGGCAACCATACCTATTTACATCCGGTATGGGCCTATCCTTTGAATTATCAATACCAGCCGGATGTTAATGGCGCTTTCTATTTCCGAAGGAATGATTTGGGCATCGAAAGAAATGCCGATACAGAGGCAGATTATTCTTGGGTGTATTTTTCTTTGGATTCCAATAAAATGGACAAGGACCTTTATGTTTTTGGGGCCTTCAATGATTATCTTCCTTCAGAAGAATGCAAAATGTTCTATGATGAAAATGCCCAAAGGTACGTTGCCAAAATCTATCTAAAACAAGGGTTTTATAACTATATTTTGGCCACAAAAGATGCTCAAGGGAAATTAGATTTAGGCGAAATCAATGGTAGTTTTTGGCAAACTGAAAATCTCTACCAAGCCTTTTTATATTATGCTCCCATTGGGAGAAATTATGATGGTTTGATAGGGTATGGAGAAATACGAAGAAACCGCTAAAATATAAAGTTAAAAATACGAAGTACAAATGGCAAATTTAAAAGTACGAAGTACAAAATTATATTTTAGGCTTTATTTTGACAGTCTGATTCTGTCGAAGATAAAACACAACCTTTTGTTCTTATAACTTTGTACTTCTAACTTCTAATTTCGTACTTACATTGCTTCCTCGCAAAGTTGTTTCACCACATCTATCCATCGGTCTTCATCATTAAGACAAGGGATGTAATGAAAATTTTCTCCTCCTGCATGGATAAATTCTTCTTTTCCTTCCACCGAAATCTCTTCCAAAGTTTCTAAGCAGTCACTTACAAAGGCAGGGCAAACAATCGCTAAATTTTTCACGCCATTTTTCGGAAGATTTTCTAGAGTTTCATCAGTATAAGGCTCTATCCATTTGTCTTTCCCCAGTCTGGATTGGAAGGTAGATTTTACCTGAGTATCATCTAAACCTAATTTTTGCTTCACCAATTCTGTTGTTTTTAGACATTGGTGACGGTAACAGTATGCATGCGCTGGATAATCGTTTTTAAAACAACAATCGCCAATTTTACATGTTTTGGTAGGGTCTGTTTTATAGATGTGTCTTTCCGGTACGCCATGGTAAGAGAACTGCAACAAATCGAAATTTTCAGGCAATTTTTCTTTAATACTTTCTGCAAGGCAGTTTACATAAATTTCTTTATTGTAAAAAGGCGGCACAAAATTGATTTTTACATTCGGGAAAAACTTCTGCTGCACTTCTTTTGCTTTTTCTACCACCGTTTCTGTGGTGCTCATCGCATATTGAGGATAGAGTGGGAAAAGTACAATTTCTTCTACTCCTTTTTCTGCCAAATTTCTAATCCCGGTTTCAATAGAAGGCTCTGCGTATCGCATGCCTATTTCTACAGGAATGTCTACCTTTTTTTGCAGTTTTTCCTGAATCTGCCTGGTAATTACAATTAATGGCGAGCCTTGCTCTGTCCAGACGGTTTTGTAAGCCGCTGCAGATTTTTTTGGACGAACATTAAGGATAATTCCACGCACCAGCAAAGCCCTGAGAAACCAAGGGTAGTCTATTACACGTTCATCCATTAGGAACTCGTCTAGGTATTCTTTTACATCACTCACTTTTGTAGATCTTGGCGAACCTAAGTTCACCAGTAATATGCCTTTTTTGCTCATAATTTAGATTTATCCGTTTACGGCTTCTACTTTTTCTACCAATTCTGGTAAGAAGTTTTTTAATACTTGTTCTATGCCTCCCTTTAAAGTGGCAGTAGAACTTGGGCAACCGCTGCAAGCTCCTTGCAGAAGCATTTTTGCGGTTTTGTTTTCGGCATCATATTCTAAAAGAGATATTTTTCCGCCGTCATTTTCTACGGCAGGGGCAATGTATTCGTTCAGAATGTCAGAAATTTTCTGCTCATCATCTGTATATTCTCTGTTGATGATTTTTTCTACAGGGTTTTCATGTTTCTGAGGCTCTTTGTTGGAAATGGTATTTCCTGCCTGCAAAAATTCTGCAATTACGCTTCTCACCACCACCATTACTTCATGCCATTGTACCGAATCATCTTTGGTAACTGCCACAAAGTTTTCAGAAATAAAAACTTCTTTTACAAAATTGAATTCATCAAACAAAGCCTTCGCCAAAGGCACTTCTTCTGCCTCTTCTTTTGACTTTACTTCTACGAAACCATCCAGCAATAGTCTGTTTCCTCCAAACTTCATCACGGCAGGATTGGGTGTCATTTCGGCAAAAATTTCATAAGCTTGTTTTGCCTTTTGTCTATAGATTCTTGGGTTGGCAAGCAATTCGTCTTCCACCACATTTCTGAGACTTTCTACAATATGTTCCCATTCTATGTGCTCTTCTTTGGCTACTGCAATAAAATTGGCAGAGATAAAGATTTTTGAAACAAACGGATAATTAAAGAGTTCCTGAGCCATTGGGATTTCAGAAACATCAGAAGTCCTGTCCAGTTCCAAAGAGCCCGGTATTAGGGTGTAATCTGCCACAAACTTCATTACGTTTGGGTTTGCAGTAGGTTCTATGATGATTTTATGCATTTTTTATTTAAATTTGAATGTGCAAAAATACATAAAGGAAGTCAGAAGAAGGAATAAGGGAGTTAGATTTTTTCAATAATGAATATTTTGTAAATCGTAATCCAACAATCATAAAACAGAAATAACAAAACCATGGCATTAGTAAGAGAACTTTTAGGAAAAACCCCAAAAATAGGAGAGAATACTTTTTTGGCAGAAACAGCCGTTATTATTGGAGATGTGGAAATGGGGAGCGATTGTAGTATTTGGTATAATGCCGTAATAAGAGGGGATGTGCATTACATAAAATTGGGCAATAAAGTAAATGTACAAGATAATGTAATGCTGCATTGTACTTACCAAAAATATCCTTTGAATATCGGTAACAATGTTTCTATTGGCCATAATGCCTGTGTACATGGCTGCACCATTCATGATAATGTGTTGATAGGCATGAGCGCCATTGTGATGGACAACTGCGTGGTAGAGAGTAATTCTATTGTGGCAGCAGGTGCGGTAGTAACACAAGGAACACATATCAAGGCGGGTGAACTTTGGGCAGGAGTACCGGCCAAAAAAGTAAAAGACGTCTCCCAGGAATTGCTAGAAGGCGAAATCAATAGAATTGCCAACAATTATGTGAAATATTCTGGATGGTATAAGGAAGGAGAAGAATACTAGAACTTTATATATCATTTGCTAATTTCTTGCAAAAAAATGCTTTCAATTTCATCAAGTCAATATTAAGTTTTCTCTGCTGCTCATCAAATTTTCACTACTTTTGAAGATAGAATGAACAGCAATCTTTTTGACCTCGTAGAAAACACCAGCCGAAATATCTTCCTCACCGGAAAAGCAGGAACAGGTAAAACCACCTTCCTGAACGATTTCGTGAAGAAAACCCGCAAAAAGCACATCGTAGTGGCGCCCACAGGCATCGCAGCCATCAATGCGGGAGGCGTTACCATACATTCTATGTTCGGGTTTCCGCTGCGCACGTTCATTCCTACATTAGATAGGATAGATGGCAATCTTGCCATGAATATTCCAGATCTGATGCAGCATTTCAAATACCGAAAAGACAAACTGAAACTCCTTCGTGAAGTAGAAATCATCATCATAGATGAGGTGTCTGTGCTTCGGGCAGATGTGATGGATATGATGGATTTTTCTCTTCGCCATATCCGTAGAAATCCATTGAAATTTGGTGGCGTACAAATGCTTTTCATTGGCGATTTGTATCAGCTTCCTCCCGTGGTACGCGATGAGAGCGAATACATCATGAAGCAATTTTATGCTTCGCCATTCTTTTTTGACGCCTTTGCATTGAAGGAAACCAATCTTCTCACGATAGAACTCACCCAAGTTTTCAGACAAAAAGACGAAGAATTTTTAGAAATCCTCAACGAAATAAGAGATGGAAATCTGTCTTCAAAGCATTTTGAAGTTCTCAACAGTCGTTTTGATCCTCAGTTTGAAGCAAAAGAAGAAGCCTATGTTTACCTCTGCTCGCATAACCGAATGGCAGACGAAATCAATTCTCAAAAACTAAATGAACTGAAAGGGAAATCTTTTTTTTATAATGCAAGCATCATTGGTGATTTCAAAGAAACACAGTTTCCCAACGACGATAAGTTAGAGCTCAAAGTAGGAGCGCAGATTATGTTCATCAGAAATGATGCTTCTCAGGAAAAAAAATACTTCAACGGAAAATTGGCTGAAGTAGTAGATCTGGATGAAGAAGAAATTTGGGTAAGAATAGACGGCGATACGGAAGATTATAAACTGAAAAAAGAAATTTGGGAACAGAAAAAGTACAGTCTAGATCCCGAAAAAAATATTCAGGAAGAGGTATTAGGTAGTTTCGAGCAATATCCTATCCGTTTGGCTTGGGCCGTTACCATACATAAGTCTCAAGGTCTTACTTTCGATAGACTTATTGTAGATGCAGGTAAATCTTTTGCTTCGGGGCAGGTGTATGTGGCACTTTCGAGATGCCGTACATTGGAAGGGATAGTCTTGAAATCTAAGATTACCAAAGACGTTATTTTCAGCGATAGAAGGGTATCCCAATTTCAGGATGCCACCAATGCCAATGATCAGATAGAAGATATTCTTCAATCAGAAAAATACGATTACAGCATTCGTAAAATTCTAAGGTATTTAGATGTTTCCTGGGCCAAAGATGCTTTGGAATATTGGAGTGATGCCTCTAAGCAAAGTAAATTTGTAGATCAACAAAAGGCATTTCAATTGTATTTTACTTTGAAGATTTCTACAGAAAATCTTACCGGAATTTTCCAAAAATTTGAAAAAATCATTTGGCAAAAAACCAGAAAATTTATTGAAACCCAGGAAAATTGGCATGAGGTGGAAGCCAAGGCAGAAGGTGCCGTTAATTTCTTTTTTCAAAAGGTAAATGATGAAATTTTTAAGCCTTTTAAAGAATTTTATGCTGAGACAAAAGGCGTAAAAGGGCTGAAACAATACAATGAAGATACCCGTACTTTTTTAGATGATTTGGAAGAATATCTGAAAGATCTGAAGCAGGTTCATCTTATGGAAAAACCACTTTTTGATGAAAAAAATGACGAAAAAATATCTTCTAAGGTTGTAAAAGTACCCACGCAAAATATTACGCTTCAGCTATTCGAAGAAGGAAAATCCATCGGTGAAATTGCTAAAGAAAGAGGCGTTTTGGTACAGACTATTTTTGGACATTTGGCTAAATTTGTTGAGAATGGTTCATTGGAAATTGAAAGGGTTTTAGCAAAAGAATATATTCATGAATTTGAAGTTTTTTACCGCACCAAATTTCAGGAAGATCCTGAAAAGTATGAAAGCTTGAATGAGCTAAAGCGCGAATTTCCGCATATAGAATTCCATGAACTGAGGGTTTTGCGGGATTATTTCAACAAAAGTTAAAATTTAAAAGTCAAAAATCTAATATTTAAAAACACAAAAAAATGAAAATTGCTATTTTAGGAGCTGGAAACATGGGAGTGGCCTTTTCCCGTTCTTTTTTAAAATACGAGCTCGTGAAAGCTCACCATTTACAATTGATTATCAGAAGCGAAAAAAAGATTGGGAAGATTAAAAAGGAATTTCCAGAAGTAAAGATTTCGTATTTTGATGAGGCAGAAGTAGAAGATGCAGATTTGATGGTAATCTCTGTTAAACCTCAAGATTTTCAATATGTTGCAGAGAATTTGCCATTTACCTTAAAGGAAAATCAAATGGTGCTTTCTATCATGGCTGGGGTGAAAATAGAAAAAATTCAAAAATTATTACACCATAAAAATGTGGTGCGTGCCATGCCGAATTCGCCTACTTTATTAGGAATGGGCATTACCGGTTATACCGCTGCAGAGGGCGTTTCTTTTAATCAAATTCTTCAGATAGAACGCTTGCTGAACAGCGCCGGAAGAGCAGTGTATTTAGAAGACGAAAATCATTTAGATTCTGTTACCGCCCTTAGTGGAAGCGGGCCGGCTTATTTTTACTATATTGTAGATGCTATGATAAAAGCTGGAATAGAAATGGGAATCGAAGAAAATCTTTCTAAACTTTTTGTGAAGCAAACCATGGTAGGGGCCTATCATCTCATCAATAATTCTGATAAAAATCTAAACGAACTCATTAAAGAAGTGGCTTCCAAGGGTGGCACTACAGAAGCTGCATTGAAAGTTTTCAAAGAAAATGCTTTGAAAAAAACGATTGAAGAAGGCATTTTCGCTGCCCAAAAAAGAGCCAAAGAATTGAACGGTTAACCCAAAATTTCCTGCAATTCAAGCCAGCGCATTTCTTGTAATTCTAATGTTTCGGAGATTGTTTCCAATTCAGAAGAAAGTTGGGCTATTTTCTCGTAATCTGCTTCATTGTTTAGTTTTTCCAATATTACGGCACGTTTTGCTTCCAGTTCAGGCATTTCTTTTTCTAAGGTTTCCAGCTCGCGCTGTTCTTTGAAGGAAAGTTTTCCTTTTTTGGTTTGAATTTTTGATGTATCCAGAAGCCCATCCTCGTTTGTCATGCTGAGCGAAGTCGAAGCATCTTTTTTATCATTTTCAAACTTTTGACTATCGACTTCTGACTTCCGACTTTCCCTATATTCCGAAAAATTTCCGGTGAAATCTTTTATTTTACCTTCCCCTTCAAAAGCCAACACATGGTCTACAATTCTGTCCATAAAATAACGGTCGTGAGAAACAATGATGAGGCTTCCCTGGAAATTCAATAAAAAGTTTTCCAGAACTGTCAACGTAGGCAAATCCAAATCATTGGTAGGTTCATCGAAGATCAAAAAGTTCGGATTTTGATAGAGCACATACATCAGATGCAGTCGTCTTTTTTCACCTCCTGAAAGTTTAGATATCTGCGAATATTGTGCTTGATCGTCAAATAAAAATAATCTTAAAAACTGCGATGCAGAAATGGTTCTGCCATTTGCTAAAGGAAAGTTTTCAGAAATTTCGCGGATAAAATCTATCACCCTTTCCTCTTCATTATAGACAAGCCCTTTTTGTGAAAAATACCCAAATTTGATGGTCTCTCCAGTTTCTATTTCGCCTTTATCCATGGGTTCTAAACCTTGGATGATATTAAGCAAAGTAGATTTTCCGGCGCCATTTTTCCCGATAATTCCTACTTTTTCCCCACGCTGAAATTGGTAGCTGAAATCTTTCAGCAAAACATTGTCGCCAAAGCTTTTGGAAATATTTTTGAGTTCCAAGATTTTTTTGCCCAAGCGTTTCATTTCAAAATCCAACTCCAAAGCCTGCTTTTTGGTGTTTGTTTTGGCCACTTTTTCGGTTTCGTAAAAGGCATCAATCCTTGATTTAGATTTGGTAGTTCTCGCTTTCGGCTGACGGCGCATCCACTCCAGTTCCTTGCGGTAAAGGTTGTTGGCCTTATCTATGGTAGAGTTCAAATTGTCCTCACGAATCATTTTGTTTTCAAGATAAGTGGCATAAGAACCATTGTGTACATAGAGGTTATTGTCTTCCATTTCCCAAATGATGTCACAAACGGAGTCCAGAAAATAACGGTCGTGTGTCACCAAAAGCAACGTCACCAAAGCCTTTGATAGATAGTTTTCTAACCATTCTACCATCTCCACATCGAGATGGTTGGTAGGCTCATCCATAATGAGAAGGGTGTGGCGATGTTCTGCACGGGTTTCCACCAAAAGTTTTGCCAAAGCCACGCGTTTGATTTGCCCTCCGGAAAGGGTTTTCATTTTGGCTGACATATCGGTAATTTTTAATTGGGAAAGTATCTGCTTCATTTCATTTTCCAAATCCCAAGCTTTGTGGATTTCCATTTCGGCAATGGCTTTTTCCATTTCTTCGGTATTTTGGGTAAGCAGTGAGTGGTGGTATTTTTTGAGGGCTGCAATGGGTTCAGAATTCAAACTCATCATGAATTCTTCCACATTTTCTTCGCCATTGAAATCTATTTCCTGATCAAACAAAACCACCTGAATGTCTTTGTTGATAATGATTTCTCCAGAATCGGCAATTTCTTTCCCCGTCAGAATTTTTAGCAAGGTAGATTTTCCGCTTCCGTTTTTGGCAACAATGGCAATTTTATCCCCTTCATTGATGTTGAAGGAAATATTTTCAAAAAGCGTTTTAATACCATATGATTTGCCTAGGTTTTCTGCGGAAACGTAATTCATTTTAATTAGAAAATTTGTGCGAAAATACAAAATTGCCTAAGTCTTTAGCCTTAGAAAAGATTAAATTTTCTGAAAAATAAAAGTGTAAACCAAATAGATTTACACTTTCAATAAAATTATAAGTCTTGGTTTTAAGATTTCACCAATTGCACATTTACAGCCGAGTATCCTTTTGCAGATCTTTCTTTATCAAAAGAAACTTTATTTCCTTTTTTTACCTCATGGGCGCAGTTATTGCTATGGAAAAATACATTTTCTTTGCTGCTGTCTTCGGTTATAAATCCATACCCTTTTTCAGATAAAAAAGTAATAATACCTGTTTTCAGTGTTTCTTCCTCTATAATAGGTGCTGCACCAAGACGGATTTCATCAACATTTACAAATGTTTTTTCTTGTTCGCTTGGTGGTATATTGGTAAGCTGTCCGTTGGCATCTACATAAGAAAACATTTCTTCAAAATCTTTTCCTTTGTTATTATTTGCTTTGCGTTCTTCTCTACGCTGCGTTTTTTCCTTTTGTTTTTGAAGTTTCTTTTTAAAATTTTCTTTTTTTGAGAAAGAATCTGCCATTTTGTTTGTATGTATTTAATTTATTGATTGTTATAATTTCAAAAAAAGTAACTGAAAAAACGAATGTAGAAAGTGAAATAAAATTTCACTGAATAAAGAAAGTAAAGGCAGTTACACCATTAATGAAGATGCAAATGTAAGGTATTTTTATTTAGTGAATTTTTTTTTGAATAAAGTGATAGCTGAAAAAAAATGCAAATTGTACAATAAAAATTTATAAATGTTTGAAGATTTATAAAAAGGAAGAGCTTTAGTTGATTTTAAATAAAATTTTATAATTTTAACCTCTTAATTCAAAAAAAAATGAAGAAGAACTTGGCTTTCGGTCTTATATTTCTCTATACATTAATTTTTTCACAATACTATTCAGAAAAGTATCGCCCGCAGTTTCATTTTTCTCCCGAAAAAATGTGGATGAACGATCCTAATGGTCTTGTTTATTTTAATGGAAAATATCATTTGTTTTATCAATATTATCCAGATGCTAATGTTTGGGGTCCTATGCATTGGGGGCATGCCATAAGCACAGATCTTATCCATTGGAAGCATCTTCCGATAGCACTTTATCCTGACGCATTGGGTTGGATTTTTTCCGGAAGTGCCGTCATTGATAAAAATAATACTGCAGGTTTTGGTAAAAATGCCATGGTGGCTATTTTCACTTACCATAATGATGAAATTTGGAAGGCAGGAAATAAAAATACAGAAAGTCAGGGGATTGCATACAGTTTAGACGAAGGCAATACCTGGACGAAATATGAGGGCAATCCGGTGCTGAACAATCAAGGAGAGCAAGATTTCCGTGATCCTAAGGTTTTCTGGAACGATAAGATTAATCAATGGACGATGGTTTTAGCGGTGCAGGATCATTTGCAGATTTATTCCTCGCCCAATCTTAAAAATTGGAAACTGGAAAGCCGTTTCAAGCCCGAAAATGATCTTGATGTAGGCGTTTGGGAATGCCCGGATTTGATAAAAATGAAGGTGGGAAATTCTAAAGAAGAAAAATGGGTTTTAATACAAAATCACGGAAGAAAGGCACCTAATGGAGGCTCAGGAACGCGTTATTGGGTGGGTGATTTTGACGGCAAAACCTTCAAAAATACACAACCTTCTGTTTGGATGGATTACGGTACAGATTTCTATGCTGGCGTTACTTTCAGCAATGTCCCAAATGACAAAATTTTATTTATCGCATGGATGAGCAATTGGTTATATGCCACCAAAGTGCCTACGGAAGCATGGCGCAGCGCTATGACTTTGCCAAGGGAACTGTTTCTAAAGAAAATAGGAAGTCAATATATTTTAACTCAAAAAATAATAGACACTTTCAGCAAAATTACATCGCCTGTTTTGAAAGTTGGTGAATTAAAACTTCCTTTTGAAAAGAAACTCAATTTGGCTCAAAAAGAAATTACATTCAATATAGAAGGTTCTCAAAATGATTTTAAAATAGAATTTGCCAATGCCAAAAAAGAATTTTTTGAAATAGCATTGAAAGGCAATCAACTGATAACAGACAGAAAAAAATCTGGGAAAACAGATTTTGAAGAAACCTTTGCAGAAAAACCGCAGACGATGGATTTGAGAAATCAAAAAATCAGAAATGTTCAGTTGATTCTGGATCAGGCTTCTGTGGAAATCCTTCTGAATGATGGTGAATTTTCGATGACGAATATCTATTTCCCATCAGAAAATTTTAATCTTCTCAAAATTAGTTCTGCTACAAAATCAGGAATTAAAAATTTGAAAATCAACAAGATAAAATCTATTTGGAAAAAATAAACGATATGAATACAAAACTTATTTTTTGGTCTGTGGTAGTTGCTTTAGCCGGATTTTTATTCGGATTTGACACGGTGGTCATTTCGGGAGCAGACAAACAACTCCAGCAACTTTGGGGCAGTTCAGATCTGTTTCATGGCTTGGTAGTGATGAGCTCGGCACTTTGGGGTACCGTTATTGGTGCTGTTTTCGGGTCGTATCCCACCAATATTTTAGGTAGAAAAAAGACCTTAATCATTATCGGAATTTTATTTTTCTTCTCTGCTTTGGGAAGTGCTTTTGCGAACAATCCTTATGTTTTTGCGGTTTTCAGATTTATTGGCGGATTGGGAATTGGTGCTTCTACCATAGCCGCACCGGCTTATGTTTCTGAAATTGCGCCTGCCAAAAACCGTGGAAAACTGGTGGCATTGTACCAGTTTAACATCGTTTTTGGGATTTTGATTGCTTTTACATCCAACTATTTACTGAAAGACGTGGGAGCAGATTCCTGGAGATGGATGCTGGGTATACAAATGTTGCCGGCACTTGTTTACACTCTTTTGGTGATGGGAATTCCTGAAAGTCCGCGTTGGTTAATGGATTACAAAAATGATAAAGAAGAAGCCATGAGAATCCTTCGATTAATAAATTCTGAAAATGATATTGAAGCAGAAATTGCAGCCATAGAAAATGAAAAATCTCAGGAGGTGAATAATGAAAACATCTTCATGAAGAAATACAGAATACCTTTGTTGCTGGCTTTTTTCATTGCTTTTTTCAATCAATTTTCCGGGATTAATGCTTTCTTGTATTACGCGCCAAGGATTTTTGAATTAGCAGGTTTAGAGAAATCAGCTTCTTTTTTAAGTAGTATTGGGATTGGAGCAATCAATTTAGTTTTCACGATGATTGGTATTTCTTTTATTGATAAATATGGCAGAAAAACCTTAATGTATATAGGCTCTATAGGATATATTATTTCTTTGGGGTTGGTTAGTTTAGCTTTTTTATATGAATGGAAGGGCATGCTGGTTCCGGTTTTCTTTTTTTTGTTTATTGCATCTCATGCCATAGGGCAGGGGGCAGTAATCTGGGTGTTTATTTCGGAGTTGTTCCCGAATAAGCTTAGAGCAGCAGGGCAGTCTTTCGGCTCTTCTGTACATTGGGTTTTAGCAGCATTGATTCCTTCCTTTATTCCATTTTTGTTTAAGGAAATAGGTACAGCAACCGTATTCTTTATTTTTACGGGAATGATGGTTTGGCAGTTGTTTTGGGTGTTTTTCAAAATGCCGGAAACGAAAGGACAAACGCTGGAAGATTTGGCAGAAAAATTATCGAATTAAAATAAAAAGCCTTGAAGATTTCTTCAAGGCTTTTTAATGTTTATTCAGTTTAAGGTTAAATTTCTGAAACTCCAAGAATTTCCATTGTATACATTGAGGTCTACTTTTGCATTGATGCCTTTTACGATACCGTTTTCGGTAAATTGCCACATTTTCCAATCGTCTTCTGGTGAAGGAATGGTAACGTTATTGTAATTCGCCAGCCATAGTGGGTAATCATTAAATTCATCCCTCAGATAATCTTTATAATAGTAATAATAGGTGTATATAATTGGCTTTTTCCCATATTTTTCCTCTACAATTTGAAGCCAGGTTTTAAGGTCTTCTATAAATTTTTCATGAGATTTTCTTCTCGGGATTTTTTCTATATCTACCACAGGAACTAGATCGCCTTCTTCCAACTGAACACTTTCCAGGTAATTGTTGGCCTGCAATATAGGGTCTTCGTCAGGCTTATAAAAATGATACGCCCCTCTTATCAGTTCATTTTCCTTGGCGGCTTCCCAGAAATTGTCAAAGTTTTTATCTTTCTTTTTATTGCCCATGGTAGCGCGCATTACCACAAAGTCTAATTTGATGGATCCATTGGCAATGCTGAGACTATCCCAGCTGATGTCTTTTTGTTCCTGATAATGCGAAATGTCAAACCCGAAAATTTTGTCATTATATTCGGTAACAATTCTATTGATTCTTGCAGTTTCCTCTTCAGAATTATTCAGATTTTTAGGTATTGATTTTTCAAAATACATGGCATAATAAAAGGAAATCTTATTTTTGAGATACCAGCCTGTAAAAAGCAGTGCAATGCCCATGATCAACAATAAGAAATACCGGCGAAAATTATAATTTTTTCGCCTTTTTTGGTGTATCTTTTTTCTTTGTTTAAAAATAATCTTCTTTTTCGTCATGAGTTTTGCAAAAATAAACTTTTTGGAAAAATATTTTCAGTATTTTTGTTATATGCTATGGATAAGCGTGATAAAATAATTGTCATTGGTGGCGGTTTTGCAGGTTTGCAGTTTGCCCGAAAACTCAATGGAAAGGTTGGGAAAAAGGTAATTATGATTGATAAAGCCAATCACCATATGTTTCAGCCCTTATTTTATCAGGTAGCTTGTGGAAGAATAGAGCCCTCCAATATTTCTTTTCCGTTCAGAAAAATATTTCAACGTTCCAAAAATGTTCAGTTTAGAATGTCTGAAGTAAAAAAAATTCTTCCCGAAGAAAATAAAGTCATTACAGAAGACCATACCTTTCATTATGATAAATTGGTTATTGCTACAGGATGTAGTACCAATTTTTTTGGAAATCAGAAAATGGAGCGTTTAACTTTTGGAATGAAAAATACTCAAGAAGCGATATCCATCAGAAACCATATTCTCCTCACTTTTGAGAAACTTATCATAGAAAAAAGCAGTAGTGATGATGGAAACTGGAATATTGTAATAGTAGGTTCCGGACCAACAGGGGTGGAGCTGGCAGGAGCTTTTGCAGAGATGAAAAAAAATATTTTGCCAAGAGACTATCCAAGAATGAATTTTGAAGATCTAGAAATTATTCTGATCAGTGCCACTTCAAAACCTCTGGCTAATATGAGTGAAGAATCTCAAAAAGAGTCAGAGAAATATTTGAAAGAATTGGGCGTGAAATTAATTCTGGATGATTTAGTAATAGATTATGATGGAGATAAGGTTTTTCTGAAAGGAGGTAGTGTTATTCCAAGCAATAATGTGATATGGGCAGCTGGCGTAAGTGGAAATATCATAGAAGGGCTGTCTGAAGAATCTCTTAAAAACAATAGATATATCGTAGACCGATACAATAGGATAAAAGGATTAGACAATATTTTTGCCATTGGTGATATAGCCTACATGGAAACACCATTATATCCTAAAGGCCATCCTCAGGTGGCTAACGTGGCTATTAATCAGGGAAAGAATTTGGCAAAAAATTTTCTTAGAACAGAAGAAAATTGGAGGGAATATGAATACGATGACAAAGGCAGTATGGCTACCATTGGAAAACATAAAGCAGTGGTAGATTTGCCAAAATTCAAATTTCAAGGTATTTTTGCATGGTATTTTTGGATGTTTCTCCATTTGATGCTGATTTTGAGTGTTCGAAATAAGCTTGCCGTTTTTTTCAATTGGCTGTGGAGTTATGTCAATAGAGATTCATCCTTACGTTTAATTATTTTACCTAATAAAAAAAATAATATCGAGCAATGAGAATAGATATTATAAGTGCAGTGCCAGATTTGATGGAGAGTCCATTCAAAACCTCAATTTTGAAACGTGCAATGGAAAAAGGATTGGCAGAAGTTCATTTTCACAATGTTCGAGATTTTGCCTTTAACAAGCATCGTCAGATAGATGATACCGTCTATGGAGGCGGTGCCGGAATGGTGATGATGATAGAACCTTTGGATTTGTGCATTTCTCAACTGAAGTCTGAGAGAGAATATGATGATATCATCTATCTTACCCCAGATGGAGAAACTTTTAATCAAAAAATAGCCAATGCTTATTCTTTGAAAAAAAACCTGATCTTTTTGTGTGGCCATTATAAAGGCATAGACCAAAGACTTAGAGATTTGCATATTACCCGTGAGATTTCTATTGGAGATTTCGTGTTAACGGGTGGAGAATTGGCAGCCTGCGTATTGGCAGATGCCATTATAAGACTTCTTCCTGGGGTTTTGAATGATGAACAAAGTGCATTGACGGATAGTTTTCAAGATAACCTGCTTTCTCCGCCTATTTATACCAAACCAGAAGAATATAAAGGAATGAGGGTTCCTGAAGTACTTTTGAGCGGTAATTTTGGAAAAATAGAAGAATGGCGTCATGACAAAGCCATTGAAGCAACAAAGTTAAAACGACCTGATTTATTAAAAGATTTTTAAAAATAATAAATATTTTTCATTAAATTTGCAATCTAATAAAATGTTAGGTTGAGGCATGGGGAATTTTTTGAATAAAGAATTGATAATGTTCTATAATGTAGAAAATTTATTCTCTCCGGATCCTAAACCCCAACATATATTAGATCCTACGATTTCGGGATTTAGAAATTGGGATGAAAAAAAGTATCAGAACAAACTTCACAAAATTGCCAATGTTTTTAGGCTGATAGAAGAAAAAGAGGCTGTATTGCCTATGATTATTGGCTTGGCGGAAGTTTTTGAAGAGGGAAATTTGAAAGATTTGGTTGCCCTAAATCCTTTTAAAGAAAATTTCGGCATAGTGCATTATGATTCTTTAGATGAAAGAGGAGTAGATACGGCTCTTTTATATGATAAAAGAAAACTACAGTTGATAGACTCGGAGCCTATTTCTTTTGTCTTTGAAAATGGACCGCAATGCCGAGAAAATTTTGATACAACAAGAGACGTTCTTTTTTGCAAATTGAAATTTAATGAAGAAATTATTAATGTTTTCGTCATGCATCTTCCCTCTAAAAGAGATAAAGATATCAATAGTCCAAAACGAGATTTCATCATTGATTCAATAAGAAATAGGATACTAAAACGATATAAAGATTCTGGAGAAGCAATAATAATTTGCGGAGATTTTAATGAAAATCCTTTAGAAAAGAATCTTAATAAGCTTTTGTATGATGAAGAAGATGTTCAAATTTTTGAAAATCCTTATGTAGAATTATATCAAAACAAAGTATATTCTACTTTTCATTACAAGGAAGGATTGCTTTTTGATCAGATTTTTCTTTCCAAACACTTTTTTCATTCTGCTTTTTCTTTGAATTATGAAAAAGCTACAGTGTTTAATTCTGAGAAAATTAGTGTCTGGAACAAAAAATACAAAAACAGGCCTTACCGCACATATGCAGGGACAAGATACCTTGGAGGCTATAGCGACCATTATCCTGTATTTGTAGAATTAAGAAGAAAAAATATATAATTAAATAATTGAATAATATATGAAAAGCTTTACAGAAGTAGGTTACAAATTAGATGCAATTGATAAAAAAATCATTTATATGTTGATGGATAATGCCAAAACATCTTTGGCGCATATTTCCAAAAATATCGGTATCTCTACTACGGCAGTACATCAAAGAATAAAAAAACTGGAGAATGCCGGAGTTATAGAAAACTCGGTATCTTTCCTTAATCCTAGAAAAATAGGATATAAAGTGGTTTCCTATATTGGTGTATTTATGGATCAGCCAAGCCATTTCCAAGACCTTATTAAATCCCTTAATGAAATTAATGAGATTGTAGAAGCACACTATACCACAGGAAATTATACTGTTTTCTTAAAAGTGCTTTGTATAGACAATGACCACTTGATGCAGATTTTAAGTAAAATTCAGAAACAAAAAGGCGTTATTAGAACAGAAACTTTTATATCTTTGGAACAGAGTATCAACAGACAATTAAAAGTTTAACGTCATGAAAATCAGCACTTATCTAGACTCTACTTACCTCAAGACACCTACACAATCGGGTCTATCAGAGAAAGATACGCTAGAGAAAGTATTAGATCTTACCCAGGAAGCTATAGATAATGACTTCTTTTCGGTAATGATTAGACCAGATTATGTAAAAAAGGTAAGAGATTTTATATCTGAAAAACAAGCAGATGTAAAGATTGGGACAGTAATTGGCTTCCATGAAGGTACCTATTCTACTGAGCATAAATTAGAGGAAGCCCAAAAGGCTATAGAGGATGGAGTAGACGAATTAGATTTTGTCATCAATTATGAAGCCTACAAAAATGGCGATATAGACTTGGTGAAAAATGAATTCGTGAAGGGCACTAAACTTTGTTTGGACAATAGTAAAATAGCTAAATGGATTATAGAAATTGCAGCGCTTACAGATGAGCAGATTGCAGATTTTACGAAAAAGATTTCTATTTGGGCAGAAGAAAACTTCAAGGCTGAAGATTTAGGAAGAATCTTTGTAAAATCCTCTACAGGGTTCTATAAAACAGAAGGTGGAAAACCAAACGGAGCTACGGTAGAAGGCATTAAAATTATGCTGGCCAACGCGGGTAAATTGCCTGTAAAAGCGGCGGGCGGAATAAAAAATCCGCAAGAAGCCGAATTTATGATAAACCTTGGCATAAAAAGGATAGGAACTTCTTCTGCCAAAAGTTTAATTAACGATGATGAAATTACTGATGGGTATTAATTCCACAGATATAATGAAATTAAAAAAAACTCCGATTCTGTCGGAGTTTTTTTATGGGCGAATTTAATAGAAATTCTGATGGATGAAATTCTAATATCCAATATTATCCATTGTTTTGCCATTCTTCCTTATATTCTGATGGCGTTTTATTGAGGTATTTTTTGAACAGTCTATTAAAATAAGTTACATTGTTAAAACCATTGTTATAGCAGCTTTCTGCCACACTTTTATCTTGAATCAGAAAGGTGCAGGCTTTATCTATCCGGTATCGGTTTACGAATTCGGTAAATGTAATCTGGGTAGTCTTTTTAAAAAAATTACAAAATGCAGGCAAGGTAAGATTAGAAAGTTGAGCTACTACGGCAATGTCTATTTCCTTGTGATAATTTTTTTCTACATAAGTAAAGATGGTTTCCAGGCGTTCTCTGTTTTTTTTGATAAAAGTATAAGGCAATACTTCTGCATTCAGCAGTGTATATTCATTGTTTTCGGCTAATTCCTGAAGGATTTCTAAAAGTAGAAGGTAACGTTTGGTGTTTTCGGTTTCCAGTAATTGATATAGTTTAGGCAGAATTTTATTTTTAACCTCGCTTCCAAAACTTATCCCAAATCTAGACATGGAAATCATTTTGTTAATCAGATTAAATTCTTTCAAATTTTGAGGAAAATTGATAATTTCCTGCTTAAACTGTACCACTATCTCTTCATGAGGATCTATTGCATTCATCCCAAAACCTGAATGGGGAACATTAGAGCCAATCAGTACCAAATCACCATTATTTATGATGCTCTTATGATAGCCAACGTGCCTTGTTCCTGATCCATCAACTACGCACACCAATTCTATTTCCGGATGGTAATGGTATTCCCATTTTAATTGTTCAACAGGTGAATCTAAATGTAATACTCTAAAACAAGAATTGTTGTCTGGTTTTATGTTTTCGTAGCTTACTTTCATTCAATTAATTATTATGTTAAACAAATATAGTATTTTGTATTAATATTGTTCAATCATATATTTACTGTGTTTAATTTAGATATATCTATTGGTAATAATTTTATCCAAGAAAATATACTATGGAAACCAACAAGATAAAAATTTCTCTTTTTCTTAATTATTTTGTTTTTGCAATACTGCTTAATTCTGTTGGAACAGTAATCCTAAAAGTACAGCAGAATTTTGATATTTCCAAAGCTCATGCAAGTTATTTGGAAGGCTTCAAAGATCTTCCGATTGCAATT
Source organism: uncultured Flavobacteriales bacterium (assembly GCA_937973555.1). Taxonomy (GTDB): domain Bacteria; phylum Bacteroidota; class Bacteroidia; order Flavobacteriales; family Weeksellaceae; genus Cloacibacterium. Next base: position 56,848 of record CALJKL010000002.1, read on the forward strand.
TGCTCTTTTTTACTGGCTTCCTTTCTTCCCAAAATTGGGATTAAGAGGTCTATGCTTATCGCATTATCAATAGTATCTGCTATGTGCTTCATTATGCCTTTTGCTAATGCGTTTTGGTATTTCAAAATCTTGTTTATGTCTGTGGGGATTTCATTTGCACTGATCAAAATATCGGTTTTTACTTCCATAGGATTGGTAACAAATTCAGAAAAAGAACATGCAAGTTTTATGGGTTTTCTGGAAGGCTTTTTCATGGTTGGCGTATTGTCCGGAAATTTGCTTTTCAGTCTTTTTATGAATGATACGGATCTTAAATCCCGTTCATGGCTTAATGTTTATTGGATTTTAGGAGCCATGTCTTTATTGTCGTTTTTTTTCCTTCTGTTTTCAGATTTAAATGAAACTGAAGCCAAAAGAGGACAAAATACTTTGATGGATGATGTTAAAAACAGTCTGCTTCTTTTCCAATACAGAAAAGTATTGTTTTTTCTTCTATGTGCATTTCTTTTTGTTTTGGTAGAGCAAAGTTTTCAAACCTGGACGCCCACTTTCTATAATCAAATCCTGAAAGTGCCTACAAGTATGGGGATTCAGGCGGGAGCAGTCCTGGCAGGCACCTTTGCTTTGGGCAGGTTCTTGTCCGGCTTTTTTTCTAGAAAATACAATTGGATTTCCATAGTCTCTTTCTGTATCGTCGGTTTTGCGGTGAGCATTATTTTGGTACTTCCTCTTACCAATAATGTGAAAATTCAGGAAGCTACAACATGGTTCAATGCACCTTTGGTGGTATATCTGTTTCCATTAATGGGGATTTTTTTATCACCCATCTACCCCAGTATCAATTCGGTAATTCTGGCTTCCATCCCGAAATATATGCACAGTTCTATGTCTGGGCTTATTGTAGTTTTTTCTGCAATTGGGGGCACTTTAGGCTCTATGATTACAGGTTTTGTATTTCAGGAATTTAGTGGGCAAAGGGCTTTTTATTTATCTCTGATTCCGCTTTCCCTTTTGCTGGTTTCTGCCGTAGCAATGAGTAAAATAAAAATAAAAAATTAGTAAAAATGAGCAAGTTGGTATACATCAGTGAGTTTCAGGAATTGTTTGATCTTGTGCAGAGAACTCATTTGTTTGAGGATCAAAAGACAATGGCAGACGCTTATCCTTTAGAAGATATTTCGGTAATTAATGAAAAGTTTAATCTTCAAAAAAACAATAAGGATTTTGACCTGAAAAAATTTGTTTCCCAATATTTCAGTTTTAATGAAAATGTAGAAACAGAATCTAGAGAAACCCTTTCTATTGATAAACATATTGAAAAATTATGGGACGAACTTTCTAGAAAGGCTTCAGAAAACAAAGGGACATTAATTGGTTTGCCAAAGCCTTATCTTGTTCCAGGTGGGAGGTTTGACGAATTTTTTTATTGGGACAGCTATTTTGTGATGTTGGGCTTACAGGTAAGTGGACGGATTTCGCAAATGAAAGATATTATAGATAATTGTGCCTTTCTTATTAATGAATATGGCTTTGTACCCAATGCAAACCGCTCTTATTTTCTTACCCGTTCACAGCCGCCATTCTTCTCACTCATGTTAGAACTCTATGCTGAAACGATAAATAATGAAGATTTTATCCAAGAATATATTCCGGAATTGGAAAAAGAATATGCCTATTGGATGGATGGTATTGAAAATCTAGATTATAAAAGTGCATGTAATAAAGTAGTAAAACTTTCAGACGGATCTGTACTTAATAGGTATTGTGATACGAGCAATGAGCCAAGGTATGAAAGCTACATGATTGATATAGACCATGCTAAAGAATCGCAAAACAGAGAATTCATGAAAGCTGTAAGATCTGCGTGCGAATCTGGTTGGGATTTTTCGAGCAGATGGTTTGCAGATGGAAAAAACATCAATTCTGTTGAAACTCATCTTATCCTTCCGATTGATCTCAATTGCCTGATGTGGAATTTAGAGAATGTTTTGGCAAAGGCTTATTCAATGCTTGACAACAAAAAAGCAGAATTTTACTCAGAAAAAGCAGATGAAAGAAAAGCTGCAATCAACAAATTCTTTTGGGACGAGGATAAAGAAAACTTTTTCGACTATCAGTTTATCAATCAAAAAACTAAAGAAATAGAATCTATTGCATGTATTTTTCCACTGTATTTTAACTTGGTCAATAAAAATAAGGCAGAAAAAGTGATGAAGGCATTAGAAGATAGATTTTTAAAACCCGGAGGACTTATTACGACCAACCTTTTTACCGGGCAGCAATGGGATGCTCCAAACGGGTGGGCACCTTCTCAATGGATGGCTTATGTTGCCATGAAGAAATATCATTTTGATGATTTTGCGAAAAAAATTAAAAACAATTGGTGCAGCAATATCGATAGGGTTTATGAAAATACCCATAAACTAATGGAAAAATATAATGTCATCGACATTGAATCAAAAGCTGGAGGAGGCGAATATCCCAACCAAGATGGTTTTGGATGGACAAATGCTGTATATATTAAAATGAAATCTCTTTAATATGAAATTCAAAATATCATTATTCTTTGCCTTTATAATCAATTTAAGTTTCGCTCAATCAGATGAGTGGACACTCTTTGCAGATAAAAGAGATTTTTATAATGGGGTGTCTATGGCTAATGGCCAAATCGGTATTGTAACGGATGATACTCCGCTGAGAACCAAAGCAGTGATTTTGGGAGGTGTTTATGAATTCGGGAAAGATGGTGTAAGTAAAATTGTGCAGGGTATAGAATTTCTTAATATCAATTTATCGATAAACGGAGAAGAAATCTCCGGAAATAATATCCAAAACTGGGAACAACGTATTTATATGAAAGAAGGTTATAGTACTACTTCTTTTCAATTTAAACATTTGGCAAAAATTAAATATTCCATCCTTGCCAATCGGGCTTTGCCTTATTCTGCAATGGCTATTGTAGAAATAGAACCTTTATCAGATATAGACGTTTTGGCAATTAATCAAATGAATGTTCCCGACGAATTAAAAGAAGCTAAGAATAAATTTCAGGTTTTAAAAGACAATGAATTTAGAATGCCTATTTATGAAACCACTGCCAAAACGCTCTTTGGTAAATATGCTGTAGCAGCAGCCACTACTTTTCTTTTTGATCAAGAAAAAGAAGAATTGAAAGAGACCAATTTAGGGGTAGGATTTTCAAAGAAATTATTAAAAGGAAAAAGATACCGGTTTTCTGTAGCCGGGGGAATCTGCACTTCTAAGGATTTTAGCAATCCAACGAGCGAGGCAGAACGACAAGCCATCTACGCTATGCAGGAAGGTACAGAATCTCTTTTATATAAACATAAAAACGCATGGGCTAATCTTTGGAAAAATGGAGATATTCAAATCGAAGGTGATTTGGATGCACAACAAAGAGTCCGCTTTGCCTTATTTAATTTGTATTCTTTTATTAGAGCAAATTCTAGACAAAGTATTTCTCCTATGGGGCTTTCGTCTCAAGGGTATAATGGCCATGTTTTTTGGGATTCTGAACTGTGGATGTATCCTGTCTTTCTGGCATTGCAACCCGAAATGGCAAAATCTTGCCTCGATTACCGTTTAGACAGACTTCCTATGGCGAAAAAGAAGGCGCAAATTTATGGATATGAAGGGGCCATGTACCCTTGGGAATCAGACGATACAGGAGATGAAGCTACGCCTACTTGGGCTTTAACAGGGGTTTTTGAACAGCATATAACTGCAGATGTAGCCATCGCTTTTTGGAATTATTATTCCGCAACTCAAGATAAAAAATTTTTAGAGGAAAGCTGGGGAGTGTTGAAAGAAACTGCAGATTTTTGGGTGAGCAGAGTTGTGAAAAACATTGATGGCAGCTATTCCATAAAAAATGTGGTTGGAGCAGACGAATACGCACAGCATATAGACGACAATGCTTTTACCAATGGTTCTGCAATAGAAGCTCTGAGAAATACAATAAAAGCCGCAAAAATCCTGAATTTTCCAATTGACAGCAAATGGCAGGAGGTTGCCGATAAAATCCGAATCCTTAAAAAAGATGGTATTACGATGGAGTATGACGGATATTCTGGGCAAACCATTAAACAGGCTGATGCCAATCTACTGGCATATCCTCTTCATGTTATTACGGATAAAAATCAGATCGAAAAAGACTTGAATTATTATGCCGAAAAAGTGGATAAAAAAGATGGCCCTGCTATGGCACATGGTATTCTTTCGGTAATGTATTCAAAACTCGGCAATGAAGAAAAAGCATATGATCATTTCGTAAAATCTTATTTGCCTAATAGCCGGCCTCCTTTCAATGTGTTTTCGGAATCTGCTAATAGCAACAATCCTTATTTTGCTACAGGCGCAGGGGCCATGCTACAGGCGGTAATCTATGGTTTTGGGGGTGTTGAAATCACAGATAACGGCTTTGTGCAAGGCAAAAGCCAGTTGCCAAAGAAATGGAAATCTTTGATAATTAAAGGTTTGGGGAAAAATAATGAAACTATTGAAGTGAAAAACAATAAATTTTAAAGGACATCTCCATGAAATATATTCAAGATAAAAAGGTGTTCAATTTTAAACGAGAATTTAAAAAGAAGATTTTTGATGAAATCAGTCGAGTTTTTTGTAAAATCACAAGTTAAATTTTAGTTAAAATAACGTTAATTAAATCGCTAAATATGTTAAAAAATGTTAAAATAATAGTAAACTTATCCACCGCAAACGTTTGCGCAAACGTTTGAAATTAATATTTGCTTAACATATGTTTAAAACATGGTTTTTGAATAGATGAATAAAATATATTTACAAATATTAATATTTTAAGAACAATAAAGGATTAATATTTTAAATGAATAGAATAATAAAAAAATCAAAAAAAGAAAATCTAAAATATGAGAAAAACAATAAAAATTACCATTCTTTAAAATTGAGATTTTAAGTTAATTTAAAAAATAACAATACTATTAAATACATTGAATATGAATTCTAAATCAATTAATGCTGTACTAATTGCAGCAGCATTTTTTACCGCTGATTTTGCTTTTGCACAAGTGAAAAGCGATACTCTTGTAAATGGCGAGAGAGAAAAAAAAATTGACGAAGTCGTACTTATCGGTTACGGTGGCGTAAAAAGGAAAGACGCTACAGGTGCGCTAACTTCTGTGAAAGCAGAAGATTTTAACAAAGGAACTAATACCACTCCTGAGCAGTTGTTGCAAGGGAAAGCGGCAGGGGTTCAAATTACTTCTGCAAGTGGAGATCCCAATGCAAAATCTACAGTAACAGTTAGAGGTTTTGGCTCTGTAAGAAGTGGTTCAGATCCACTCTATGTGGTAGATGGTGTTCCATTAAGTTCAGGTGATAGTAGTTATGGTAGAACAGACATCGGTTTTGGTGCTGGTGGAGCTTCTAACCCGTTGAGCTTTATTAACCCAAGCGATATAGAAAGTATGGATGTTCTAAAGGATGCGTCTGCTACTGCAATTTATGGGTCAAGAGGTGCTAATGGTGTTATCTTAATTACTACTAAAAAAGGAAAAAAGGGTAAAGGCCAATTGACTTTCAATGCTACTGCTGGTTTCAGCAATATTGCCAAAAAATATGATTTATTAAGCGCCGCACAATTTGCTGCTGCGAATACTACTCAGGATTTTGGAGCAAGAATTGATCCTTTTTCTACAATTCTAAGAACAGGAAGCAACCAACAATACGATTTGTCTTATGGTGGTGGTTCTGAAGATGGAAGCTACAGAGTATCTTTCAGTTATCTAGACCAAAAAGGTATTCTCCTTAATTCTGGACAACAAAAAACCAATGTGTCTTACTCTGTTAATCAAAAATTCTTTAACAGAAAATTGAACGTAGAATCTAATTTAAGTGCTGGTTTTATCAGAGCTTATTCTCCACCAACTGCAGATACTGCTGGTGCAGAGGGGGATGTTATCATCAGTGCATTGCGTTGGAACCCTACACGTAATTTATTTGATCCTGCTAATGCATCAGGTTATACCATCATTGCAGATAACCCAAGAAACCCACTTAATTTACTTAACAATTATACAGATATCAATAAAACTCTTCGTTTAATTGGTAATATTGCAGGTACTTTAACTTTATTTAAAGGTTTAGATTATAAAGTGAATTTCGGAACAGACTATTCTACTTCACAAAGAGGACTTGCGGCATCTGATTTAATTAATATCCAAAAAATTAGTGGTGCAAAAGGGGTAGCTTCTTTAGGTAATGTAAATAAATACACTTACATCATAGAGCATACTTTAAATTATAATACCAATCTTACAGATAAATTAAAGCTTACTGCTTTATTAGGATACTCTTTTCAAAAATTTGATAACAGAGGACAAAACATAATCGTTCAGAATTATGGGGGCTTACATGATCAAAGTCTTTACCTAAACAATATTTTTATTGGTACCACTCAAAATACTTCAGGTACAGGAGATTTTGCTCAAAGTTCTTATGACAGCCCTACTGTAAAATTACAGTCTTATTTTGCCAGAGCTATCTTTAACTATGGAGAAAAATACATCTTAAATGCAATTGTAAGAAGAGATGGTTCTTCTAAATTCGGTACTAATAATAAATATGGTACCTTCCCAGCGGTTTCTGTAGCTTGGAATATTGACAAAGAAGATTTCACGCCACAAGCTTTCAGCAGCTTGAAATTGAGAGGTGGATATGGTATTACAGGTAACCAAGATTTCCCTTCAGGAGCATCTCAAGGTTATTTGCAACCATTATCAGGAGCTTGGAGAACCGTGAATTATCCAAATGCTGACCTTAAGTGGGAACAAACAGAACAATTTAATATTGGGGTAGATTTTGGTGTTTTAAATAACAAACTTACCGGTAGTTTAGATGTTTATAATAAAACTACTAAAGACATTTTATGGTATAAATATCAATTGCAAAGACCAAGTGATAATCCTTATAGCTGGGTAAATCTTACAAATACCAGATTGCATAATAAAGGTATAGAATTTACTTTAAATTATAACGCTGTTAAAACAGATAACTTTACTTTAGATTTTGGAGGTAATGTTGCTCGTAATATTACAAAATCTACTGGTGTTTTAGCGGATGGATTTGATGATGTAACAGGTATCAGCACAGGGGTTATTAACGGACAAGGTTTAACAGATGAATACGCACAAGGTATTTTTGACAATGAAGAATTATACACCTTCAATTTATTACAATTTGTAGGATTTGATTCTACCGGTATGTCACTTTACAAAACTGCTTCTGGTGGTACTACCACTAACTTAGGAGATGCTGTTAAAATGCGTTCTGGATCAGCATTACCAAAATATAATGTAGGAGCCTATATTAAAGGAAGCTACAAAAACTTTGATTTCATCATCAATGGTTATGGACAATACGGCGGTAAAATTTATGACAATACAGCCAATGCGTTATTTTATAAAGCCGCGCTTACATCTGGTACTAACGTAACTACCAATATCCTAAACAATGGTGAAGCGGCTATCGGTAATGCCAACGCTGCTTCTACAAGATTCTTGTTCTCTTCAGATTTCTTCCGTTTAAGCAATGCTAGCATTGGATATACTTTAAAAGGAGAAGGCAAACTATTTGAAGTAGTAAGATCTATAAGATTTAATATTACTGGTCAAAATCTATTTGTACTTACTGGTTATAAAGGATTTGATCCGGAAGTTAATACCAACAAGGCTATGAATGGCGTTCCTTCTTACGGAATGGATTATGCATCTTATCCAAAAGCGAGAACATTCTCTATTGGTATGAATGTTAATTTTTAATTTTTAAAACTGAAAAAAATGAATAAAAAAATATTAGCACTCGGTGCAATTGCATTAAGCTTAGTAAGTTGTAATTTAGATGAAAGACTTAATGATTCATTAAGTACTCAGCAGGCTAATTCCGCCAATTTATTAACTCCATCACAGACGTTAGCTTATACATATAGTTTATTAGAAGCTCCTGGTAGCCCATGGAGTATCTGGACTCTGAATGAAGATTCTTCAGACGAAGCAGCAAAACCTACTAGAGGATCAGACTGGTATGATGGTGGTAAATGGCAACAGCTACATCTTCACACTTGGACGGCTTCTAACCCACAGGTTACAGGAAGTTATAATGATATCAACAAGGGTATTGCTTATGCAACCCAAGTTTTAGGGTTTTCTAATGCTACTGCATCAGAAAAAGCACAAGCTACTTTCTTACAAGTATATTTCCTTTGGTTAATGACCGATCACTTCGGGCAAACCATTTTAAGAGAACCTAATGAAACAGATGCTGTTCCTTCTATCTATTTAACAAGAAGTGAAGCAATAGATTATGAAATTGCAAAATTAGAAGCGGTAGTAGCAAACCTACCTGCTTATACGCCTTCTAAAGCTTATGTGGCCAGCAAAAATGCAGGTTATGCATTATTGGCAAAATTATACCTTAACAAGGCTGTTTACAAAGCTACAGACACAGACGGAAAACCACAAACGGTTACTGCGTCTATGTTCCAATCGGCAGATATGGATAAGGTGATTAGCTATGCAAACTTGGCAATGCAAGGTACAAGTTTCACGAATATAGCAGGAAATACTGCAGGACAGAATTATTTCCAGAATTTTGCACCGGATAATGGTGAAAAATCTACTGAAATCATTTTCTCAAAACAAAATACCAATACTGTTGGTTCTGCAATGTTCCAGTTTTCATTCATGACATTACATTACAACCAAAGCCCTGCGGGATACAACGGTCCGGTAACTACAACAGATTTGTATAATAAATTTACATCTGCAGATCCTAATGACCCACGTCTTTCTAGTACTTTACCTTATTTAACTACAAATTCTGGTTTAAAAGCAGGTATTTTACTTGGACAACAGGTTAACGAAAATGGTACTGCCATTAAAACAAGACAAGGTGCTCCACTTATTTTCACTACAGATTTTAATCTACTTTCTTCTAATGAAGCACAAGGAATGAGAGTAATTAAATATTTGCCAGATTATATTGGAGTAGAAAACCCTACCTCAATTGCAAGTAACGACTTTGTTTTCCTAGGCTTACCAGATGTTTTATTAATGAAAGCAGAAGCTTATGCAAGAAAAGGAGACTTTGCTACTGCAAATACATTGGTAAATCAGCTTAGAACGGCAAGAGGTGCTGCAGCTATAACGGTTACCAATCTTTCTCAAATTTTAGATGAAAGAGGTAGAGAATTATATTGGCAAGGATACAGAAGAACAGACCAAATCCGTTTTGGTACATTCAACCAGCCATGTCAAGGAAGAAGCACTACTACTGATCGTCATGTAATGGTTTATCCTATCCCATTGGTTCCGTTAAATGCAAATCCAAAAATGCATCAGAACCCTGGGTACTAAAATGATCATATAACAATTAAGGAATTTTAAAATATTTCCTCATGTTTCTCACGAAGTACCACGTCGAAAGACGTGGTATTTCAATATAAGAATTACATCAAAGTATAGATTTATTAATCAATCAACATGACAAAACATACCATAAAATTAGCTTTTACCTTATTGGCTATTTCATTTTCGCCATTATTTTTTTCACAACAAAAAAAAATAAAGGAAAGTGAAAAACCAAAATGGTGGAAAGAATCCATTATTTACCAAATATATCCGCGTAGCTTCAAAGATAGTGATGGCGATGGGATTGGTGATTTGAAGGGTATTATTTCTAAATTGGATTATATCAAAAGTTTGGGAGTAACTGCCGTTTGGCTCAACCCAATTTACTCTTCGCCAAATGATGACAACGGCTATGATATAAGTGATTACAGAAATATCATGAAAGATTTCGGTTCAATGAAGGATTTTGATGTGCTGTTGCAAGGATTGCACAAAAGAAATATAAAATTTGTAATGGATTTGGTGGTTAATCATAGCAGTGATGAGCACGAATGGTTTAAACAAAGCCGCAGTTCCAGAACTAGCCCTTACCGAAATTATTACCATTGGTGGAATGCAGAAAACGGAAAACCGCCTTATCGATATAGCCAATTTGATGTTTATCATAATGCCTGGAAATATGATGAGCCTACCAATGCATATTACTTGCATTATTTTTCTGTAAAACAACCCGATTTAAATTGGGAAAACCCTAAACTGAGACAAGAAGTGTATGCCATTATGGATTATTGGGCAAAAAAAGGGGTAGACGGTTTCCGTTTAGATGCTTTTCAGTTTGCCAGTAAAGGTTCCAAATTCCCAGTTCTTCCAGAAGGGTATGAAAAAGATTTTATAAAGTACCATGCTATGGTTCCTCCCATTCATGATTATCTGAAAGAGATGAACAAAGCTGTATTGAGTAAATATGATGTGATGAGTGTTGCAGAAGGCGCAGGAAGAAATTTTGAGGATGCCCATGATTTGGTAGATGCAGATCGAAAAGAATTGGATATGGCGTATGCTTTTGATGCCATAGATTTTCGCCATAGCCCAGATTATAGCTTATTGGGCTTAAAGAAGATTTTTACCAAATGGGATAAAGAGTTCGAAAACAATGGATGGCTTAGTATTTTTCTTGCCAATCATGATAATGCTAGATTGGTGAGCAGATTCGGGAATGATACGCCGGAATACAGAGATGCTTCTGCCAAAATGTTGAGCACATTTTTGTTAACCATGAGAGGTACTCCTTATTATTATAATGGAGACGAATTGGGGATGACTAATATTCGTTTCAATAATATTGAAGACTATCGTGATATTGCTGCTTTAAATAGATACAAATATATAAAAGAAACCAATGGTGATATCAAGGCATTGATTACGGACATTAAAGAAACGGGTAGAGATAATAGCAGAACACCTTTTCAATGGGATGCTACTTCTAATGCAGGTTTTACCACAGGTACTCCTTGGATAAAGGTCAATGAAAATTTTAATACCATCAATGCTGAAGCTCAGGAAAAAGACACAAATTCTTGTTTGAATTATTTCAGAAAAGCAACAAAATTGAGAAATACCAATAAAATTTTGGTCTATGGCAAATATGAATTGGTAGATGAAGACAATCCAAATGTGTATGCATATACCAGAACTCTGAATGGGAAAAAAATATTGGTGGTTTTAAATTTTACCAAAGACCCTTCTTCCTTCTCTACGGATTTAAAATTAGATAACGCAAAAGTGTTATTAGGGAATTATGCAGACCCGTCCAAAAATAAAACGTTGAAGCCGTATGAGGCTATTGTTTTTCAATTGAATTAAAATCAAATCAAATCCAAAAAAATATGAAAAATAGAATTCTAATATGGTCAAGTCTTTTTTCAATGCTGTTTTTTTCAATAAATGTGAAGTCACAAACCGTGGTGAACAATAATGACAAAAATTCTAAAAAATGGTGGAAAGAGGCGGTAGTGTATCAAATTTACCCAAGGAGTTTTAAAGATACGGATGGAGATGGAGTGGGAGATTTAAAAGGGATTATTTCAAAAATAGACTACATCAAAAGCCTTGGTGTAGATGTGGTTTGGCTCAATCCTATCTTTTCTTCCCCTAATGCCGATAATGGGTATGACATTAGTGATTACCGTAATATTATGAAAGATTTCGGGACTATGGAAGACTTTGATGCTTTGCTGAAAGCCATGCACAAAAACGGCATCAAACTATTGCTGGATTTAGTGGTAAACCATAGCAGTGATGAACACGAATGGTTCAAACAATCCAGAAGTTCGCGAGATAACCCATATCGAGATTATTATCATTGGTGGCCAGCAGAAAAAGGAAAGCCGGCATTTCGTCCCGGAGCATTTGAGGTAGATGGAAGCGGCTGGAGATATGATGAAAACACCAATGCCTACTATTTGCATTATTTCAGTTACAAGCAGCCAGACCTCAATTGGGAAAATCCAAAAGTTCGAAAAGAAGTTTTTGACATGATGAAATTCTGGTTTGATAAAGGGGTAGACGGTTTCCGTATGGATGTGATTCCTTTTATTTCTAAAGACATTTCATTTCCTGTAATTACCCAAAAAGAATTGGATGAAAAATACCATGGCCATTGGGACGAATATATGGGCAATGGGCCGCACCTCCATCAATATTTAAAGGAAATGAACAAAGAGGTCTTGAGTAAGTATAATGTAATGTCTGTAGCTGAAGGTGCCGGGGTAACTTCGGAAACAGCGCACAACTTTGTAGACGAAGACCGAAAAGAACTCAATATGCTTTATCATTTTGAAGGGGTTAATTATGGCTACGTTCCAGGGAAGTTTAAAACACCAGACCCAAAAGGTTGGGGGCTTGTAGGCTTTAAAAACATTTATTCTAAATGGGACAAAGTCTTCGAAAACAAAGGTTGGGGAACTATTTATTTAGGAAATCACGACCAGCCGAGAATGGTGACCAGATGGGGGAATGACAGCCCGGAATACAGGGGTTTATCCTCTAAAATGCTTACTACATTTCTGCTCACTATGCGCGCTACACCATATTATTATTTTGGAGATGAGCTCGGGATGAACAATATTAAATTTGATAAAATAGAGGATTACAAGGACATTGAGTCTATTAGTATGTATGAGCAAATCAAGAATAATGGAGGCGATTTAAATGAATTTATGGAAGCCCAAAAAATCTCCGCTAGAGACAACGGCAGAACACCTTTTCAGTGGAATGCGAATGCGAATGCAGGTTTTAGTGAAGCGCAGCCATGGATAACCGTTAATCCTAATTTCAAAACCTTAAATGTAGAGGCACAAGAAAAGGATGAAAATTCTTGCCTGAATTATTTCAAAAAAGCTGTTCAGTTGAGAAAAAACAACAAAATTTTGGTTTATGGCAAATACGAATTGATAGATGCTCAAAATCCTAATGTGTATGCATATACAAGAATCATGAACGGTAAAAAAAAATTAATTGCATTAAATTTCACCAAAGAAACTGCAACATTTGCTACTTCATTAGATTTGAAAAAAGCAAAAATCTTGCTGGGGAATTATCCAGATAGTTCTAAAAACAAATCTTTAAAACCCTACGAAGCAGTAGTGTATGAATTAAAATAAATTCTTCAATAATTAAAAAAGACAAATCTTATGCGTGTATTAAAATTTATTTTTAGCATCATGGCTATTAACGGATTGTTTGCCCAATCTCCCAAGGCAAAAGAATTGGTCATGAAAATGACTCGTGAAGAAAAAGTAAGCCTTGTAACAGGGCTAGGACAGGATATTATTGGTTTTACTTCTTCTCAAAATTTACCCGGGCAGGTAACCAATAAAGTTCCCGGTGCAGCCGGAAACACCTTTGCTATTCCAAGGTTAGGGATTCCCAATACGGTACTTGCAGATGGACCTGCGGGTTTGCGTATAGAACCTACAAGAAAAAACGACAATAATACCTATTATGCTACCGCATGGCCTATAGCCACTTTGCTGGCTTCTACTTGGGATAAAAAGTTGGTGAATGAAATAGGAAAAGCCATTGGGAATGAAGTAAAAGAATATGGAGTAGATGTTATTTTGGGACCTGGTGTTAATATTCATCGTAATCCTTTGGGAGGAAGAAATTTCGAATATTATTCAGAAGACCCAGTTATTGCAGGAGAAATTGCTGCGGCAATGATTAATGGAATTCAGTCTAATGGCGTAGGCACTTCCATAAAACATTTCGCTGGAAATAATCAGGAAACAGACAGAGCCAGTTCTGATGATTTAATGTCTGAACGTACCCTTAGAGAAATCTATTTGCGCGCCTTCGAAATTGCCATCAAAAAGTCTAAGCCATGGACGATAATGACTTCCTATAATTTAATTAATGGTACTTATACTTCCGAAAGTAAGGAGTTGCTTAATACCATATTGAGAAAAGAATGGGGCTATAAAGGAATGGTGATGACGGATTGGTTCGGAGGGAAAAACGCTACAGAACAAATGAAAGCCGGAAATGATTTATTGATGCCTGGTACCAAAGCGCAACAAAAAGAAATCTTAGAAGCTTTGAAAAATGGTAAATTAAGTGAAGCTCAATTAAACGAAAATGCAGCAAGAATTGTTGATTATATACTGAAGTCTCCTTCTTATAACCATTATAAATACTCTAATAAACCAGATGTAAATGCCCATGCAGAATTGGCAAGAAAAGCTTCTTCTGAAGGAATGGTTTTATTAAGAAATGAAAACAATACCCTTCCTCTTTCGGATTCTAAGAAAGTTGCTCTTTTTGGAACTGTTTCTTATGATTTCATTTCAGGAGGAAAAGGAAGTGGGTCGGTAAATGCCAGTCACACTATCTCCATGCTGCAAGGATTAGAAAATGCAGGTTATACACTTAATGAAGATCTTAAAACAGCTTACAGTAGTTTTATAAAAGATTATTATGTAAAAAATCCACCTAAAAATTTCTTCCAAGAAATTGTAAACCCTTCCCCAATGTTGCCTCAGCCAGATTTTATTTTGGATAAAATAAATGCTAGTTCTGATGCAGATTTGGCCATTATTACCTTTGGAAGACAACCTGGAGAAGGGCATGACCGAAAAGTAAATGATGATTTTAACTTATCTGATGCCGAACAAAAATTAATAGACCAAGTAAGTGCTGCTTTTCATGCCAAAAATAAAAAGGTGGTAGTGGTTTTAAACATTGGTGGCGTAATAGAAACGGCGAGTTGGAGAGACAAAGTAGATGCTATTTTACTAAGCTGGCAACCCGGTATGGAAGGAGGAAATGCAGTGGCAGATGTTTTAAGCGGAAAAGTAAACCCTTCAGGGAAACTAGCCAGCACATTTCCTATGAAATATAGTGATGAACCTTCTGCCAAAAACTTTCCGGGTAAAGAAGATAAAAGTCGCCCTTTGATAGGTCCTGCCGGAGATACCTCTTATCCAGCGGAGATAACTTACGAAGAAGGTGTTTTTGTAGGTTATAGATATTATGATACATTTAATGTACCGGTATCTTATCCGTTTGGGTTTGGTTTAAGCTATACTCAGTTTCAAGTGAGTAATCTTAATGCAATGTCTACATTTAAAGATAAAATGAAAGTATCAATATCTGTTAAAAATACAGGAAAAACAGAAGGTAAAGATGTTGTACAAGTTTTTGTGTCAGTGCCAAAAGGTAAATTTGACAATCCTAAGCGTAAGTTAATAGCTTTTGAAAAAACCAATTCTTTGAAGCCGGGAGCGTCTCAAGAAATTCAATTCGAAATTAATGCAAAAGATTTAGCATATTTTAATGATAAAACGTCTTCATGGTTGGTAGATGCTGGAGATTATGTTTTATCTGTTGGAAATCCTAACGACCATTTTGAGACCAAAACTTTTAACATTCCAAAAGAAATTGTGGTAGAAAAATGCAATAAGGTTTTAACGCCTAAGATTCAGATTAATGAATTGAAAATAAAATAAATTTTCAACACAAACCATAAAAACTCCGATTCTGTCGGAGTTTTTTTTGTGGAAAACTTTCTGGGTTTTGCACCCAAAATCTTTATAAATTTGAAGAAAGGTTTTCAATCTTTTTTGCCAAATTTTCAACCCAAATTTCCGCTTAACCATGTTTGCTTTATTAGACTGCAATAATTTTTTCGTGAGCTGCGAGCGCACTTTAGACCCTTCTTTG
This sequence comes from uncultured Flavobacteriales bacterium, assembly GCA_937973555.1. Taxonomy (GTDB): domain Bacteria; phylum Bacteroidota; class Bacteroidia; order Flavobacteriales; family Weeksellaceae; genus Cloacibacterium. Next base: position 72,471 of record CALJKL010000002.1, read on the forward strand.
GAAGGCAGGCCGGTAGTGGTTTTGTCTAATAATGACGGTTGTGTGGTCTCCAGAAGCAATGAGGCTAAGGCGTTGGGAATCCCCATGGGGGCGCCAGTTTTTAAATATAAAGAGTTGTTTTCGACGCATGATGTAAAATGTTTTTCGGCGAAGTTTGAACTCTACAATTTCCGAAGTCAGCAGGTGATGAAAATCGCCGGATCTTATGCTCCTGATTATGAAATTTATAGCATAGACGAATTGTTTTTGGATTTTCATGGTTTTAAATATTTTGATTTGATGGATTATTCTCAACAAATCCGAAAAAGCATTTTAGAAGAATCCAAAATTCCCGTAAGCATTGGTATTGCTCCCACCAAAACATTGGCAAAAGTAGCCAATAGAATTGCTAAAAAATTTCCTGAAGACTTTAATGGTGTCTTTATTCTGGATACGCCCACCAAAATTGAAAAAGCCTTGAAATGGCTGGATATAGAAGATGTTTGGGGAATAGGCAGAAGACTGAGCGTAAAGATGCGTGATGCCGGCGTCTACAAAGCCTGGGATTTACTTCAGAAACCTGAAATGTGGGTCAAAAAAATAATGGGCATTCATGGCACCAGAATGATTAATGAACTGAAAGGATTGCCTCAATTGGAGCTGGATTCTCCTTCTCCAAAAAAATCTATTGCCACCACCAGAAGTTTCATGGAAATGATTACCGAAAAAGAGAAACTAAGAGAGCGTGTAGAAACATTTGCTTTTTCCTGTGCCGAAAAACTGCGCAGGCAGCATACTTGCTGTAAGGTGATTACGGTTTTTGTTCAGACCAATAGATTCAGGAAAGAACTGGGAGAGTACAGAAACGGTTTTTCTTTGGTATTACCAAATCCTAGCAATTCTTCCATTATTTTGGCTAAGGCTGCCAATACCATTTTTGAAGCCATCTACAAAGAAGGATTTTATTACAAAAAAGCAGGAGTGATAGTCTCTGATTTTGTGCCCGAAAACGAAAGGCTTATCAGTCTTTTCGAAAAAGATATGGAAGCCAAACACCTTCCTGTGATGAGGGCTATGGATTTTCTGAACAGAAAATACGGCAAAGACAAAATACGCCTCGGTTCACAGAATGGAAAACCTACCTATGAAAGAAAACAGCTCTCTGTAGAATATGAAGAATTTCTGAAAAACAATACCCTTCCTGAAGCCAATTTCAGATTTCATTAAAACCAAAAAAACCACCGGAAATTTCGGTGGTTATATATTTATATTCAGCTTATTTATTGTTGTTTAATAATTTGTGTTACCTTTTGGGTATTGTCAGAAAGTACATATCTCATCAGATATTTTCCGGGTTTTAGTCTGTCTAGTCTAATTTCAGCAGTATTACTGTCCGCAAAGGTTTCAGAAATTTGTGTTCCGATAATAGAATAAAAAGTAACCTGTTTCACTTTTAAGGAAGGATTTTTAGCCTTTATGATAATGAAATCTTTGGCAGGGTTAGGATAAGCCACCAATGCTCCGTCATCAGATTTCTGAGAGGCAGAGAAGGGCTCTTTCAATGCCTCTTGGGCTTTTGCTTCACCCGAAAACATTAAAAAACCTATCGTATATATTATCAAGAATAAAAATTTCTTCATCTTAGTTTAAAAACATACAAATTTATTTAAAATACTTTATATATACAATAATTATAAATAACTACTTTTGCAAAGTAAAACAAACATTGTTCCAAAAAATGATTATTTTTTCTAGAAACAGAAGGTTGCGCACCAACGAAAGTATCAGAAGTTTAGTAAGAGAAACAGTACTTACCACCAATGATTTGGTAATGCCAATGTTCGTAATGGAAGGCGAAAACACCCAGGAAGCCATCCCTTCTATGCCGGGTATTTTTAGAAGAACGCTAGACCTTACAGTAAAAGAATGCAAAGAATTGTTTGCTCTAGGCGTAAAGGCAGTAAACATCTACATGAAGGTTCCTGAAAATCTGAAAGATAATTTGGGAACAGAATCTTGGAACAAAGACGGTCTCATGCAGAGAGCCATCAGAGAAATAAAAAATGCCGTTCCGGAAATGATTGTAATGCCAGATGTGGCTTTAGATCCTTATTCCATTTATGGGCATGATGGGATCATTACCAATGGAAAAATAGACAATGATGCTACCAACGATGCTTTGGCCAGAATGGCTGTTTCTCATGCAGAAGCCGGTGCAGACATTGTAGCACCTAGCGATATGATGGATGGAAGAGTAGCCGCCATAAGAGAAGCTTTGGAAGAAAGTGGACACATCCATGTGGGCATCTTAAGTTATGCCGCCAAATACGCCAGTTCTTTCTATGGACCTTTCAGAAGCGCTTTAGACTCTGCTCCGAAAGATTTTCAGGAAATCCCGAAAGACAAGAAAACCTATCAGATGGATTTTCACAACTCTCGTGAAGCCTTGAATGAAGTTTTCAAAGATGTAGACGAAGGCGCAGACATCATCATGATAAAGCCGGGAATGCCATATTTGGACATTGTTTCCAAAATCCGCGAAGCCATAGATCTTCCGATTGCCGTATATAACGTAAGCGGAGAATATGCGATGCTGAAAGCCGCTGCCCAAAATGGTTGGCTAGATAATGACAAAGCCATCATCGAAAGTTTGACCTGCATTAAAAGAGCCGGTGCTGACATGATTTTTACCTACGCCGCCAAAGAAGCCGCTGTTCTTTTAAATCAATAGGCAGGATTAACTTTAAACAAAATAATTTATCTTTGTCTCTATGATTTTACGCGGCGAAAATTTAATTAAAGAATACGGACCGAAGAAAGTAGTAAAAGGTGTTTCCGTAGAAGTAAAAAAAGGAGAAATTGTAGGTTTATTAGGTCCAAACGGGGCTGGTAAAACCACCTCTTTCTATATGATTGTAGGATTGATAAAACCCACTTCTGGAAAAATTTTGCTAGACGGCAAAGATATCACCCAAGATGCCATGTACAAACGTGCGCAAAAAGGGATTGGCTATTTGGCCCAGGAGGCTTCTATTTTCAGAAAACTATCTGTAGAAGACAATATATTGGGAGTTCTTCAATTGACCAATTTATCTAAAGAAGAGCAGATCAGAAGAACCAATGAACTGATTGAAGAGTTTTCTTTAGAACACGTGCGTAAAAACAGAGGAGATTTGCTTTCCGGAGGGGAAAGAAGAAGAACCGAAATTGCACGCTGCTTGGCTACCGACCCACATTTTATTCTTTTGGATGAGCCATTTGCAGGGGTAGACCCTATTGCGGTAGAAGATATCCAGAAAATTATCAGAAGTTTGGTAAAGAAAGACATCGGGGTGCTGATTACCGACCATAATGTGCAACAAACTTTGGCGATTACCAATAAAACCTATATCATGTTTGAAGGAAACATTTTGAAAGAAGGTATTCCGGAAGATTTGGCGAATGACCCAGATGTGAGAAAAGCCTACTTGGGCGAAAACTTCAGGTTTGAGAAATTTTAATTCATTCAATCATGACTTTCAAAATCTATACGAAAACAGGCGATAAAGGCGAAACTTCTCTCTACGGAGGCACAAGGGTTTCCAAGGCTTCTGCAAGAGTAGAAAGTTATGGAACCATAGACGAACTCAATTCCTTCATAGGTGTGGCAAGAGCCGAAATTACGGATGAGAAAGTTTTGAATCAACTTCAAAAAATCCAGTTTGACCTATTTACCTTGGGTTCAGAAGCGGCTACGCCTACAGATAAAATGCTTTTGGCGAATGGAAAAAGCCGTTTGGACCTCATGATTTCAGAAACTGAAATTACAGAATTAGAGCAATGGATGGATGCTTTTGAAACTGAACTAGAGCCACTAAAATTCTTTATTTTGCCTAACGGCGAAAGGGCTTCTGCGCTGCTTCATGTGTGCAGAACGGTTTGCAGAAGGGCAGAACGCGCTATGGTTTTCCTCAACGAATCCGATGAAGTAAGACCAGAACTCATTAAATACTTCAATCGTCTTTCGGATTATCTTTTTGTTTTGGCAAGGTATATTTCTAAAATTACCGGAGGAAAAGAAGAATACTGGAATCCTTCTGAAAGAAAATAATCATGAACGCCCTCCTTTTCATCAACGGAACTCCGCCCAAACATTTTCCAAAATTGGAAGGCTATGATTTTTTGGCAGCTACTGATGGGGCTTTTCATTATCTGAAAGGTAAAAGTTTTCCTTTAGAAAAATTGGATTTGGTTTCCGGTGATTTTGATTCTCATGATCACGACGAGGCTATGCTAAAGTTGGCGCTCGAAAAAAATATAGAAGTCATCATTACTCCCGATCAGGATTTTACAGACTTTCAAAAAGCTTTGGAAATTCTTAAAAAAAGAGGCATTAAAAAAGTGCAGGTATATGGTGGAAGCGGCGGCGAACAAGATCATTTTTTGGGAAATCTTCATGTGGCTTTTCTATTCAGAAATCAATTGGAAATCACTTTTTTTGATGAATTTTCAAGATATTTTTTCATCGACAAAGCATTTGAAATAGAAAACGTAAAAGGAAAAATGATTTCACTTTTGCCTTTTCCCAAAGCAGAAAACATAACTACCAATGGCCTGAATTGGGAAATCAACAATAGAGATTTAGAATTGACGAACCGCATCGGTACCCGCAATTTTGCCAAAGAAAATACCGTGAAAATCTCTTATGAAAAAGGGGATATGTTAATTTTTATTGGGCATTAAAAAAAATCTCAAAAATTCTTACATTATATTTAAGAATGTATAGAGAGGCAAACTGCATAATGATAATGTTCAATAAAAGATATAAAAAAATAAGCTG
>CALJKL010000003.1 GCA_937973555.1 uncultured Flavobacteriales bacterium
CGTAGATTTGGTTCAAGGGGAGGTACGGCACAAGGATACCAAGTATTCAAAGAAAGACGGCAACTACAATTAACCCCTGCTTTTTTTGAAACAAGTATTGTGCTTTTATACATAAGTGATGGTCAGTCATCCAATGCAGCCAGCCAAATAGATACAATGGCTACAAGGGCTATTCAGACATGGATAGATTGGCAACGATCTCCCAACGCAACAATAAAGGATTCAATGGAAGCAAAGACGTTTTATAACGAAAAAAGAAGGCTTAAATCTTTGCTTAATCCAATAACAAAAACGGATATTCTTAACACTCTGCGTAACGCATACACCGCAGGGATTAAAACGTAATTAATATGGCACTAACCACATTTACAACAGTTTCAGGCATGGTTATAATTACCCAAACTACCGGGTTCCCTAAATATTACGGGGCTACCGCTAAAAGTGATGCAAAATTTAATCCAAGTAGTGATGGGGCTTATGTGTATGTTACCATTGGTGGGGATGTGTACCAAATACCATACGCCGATGTTAAAGTAACCAACACAAGAGCCACCACACTAAAAGACGCACTTACATTGTTAAATTCTATACTTGGAAGCTAATGCCTGTATTTGAAGGTACAACAAGTGGTTCTGTATTGCAGGTGGCAATGAATATACCATCTAAAATACTATCAGGAAGCGTTACTAACAATACCGCTGGTAGCGTAACAATAAACATATATGTTCAGGATAGTAATGGTAATAACAGAAGGATTGCCCCAAAGGATAATGCGTTAGCGGCTGGATATACTTATTACATTGATGATAATATCCTGCTTTTGGCTGGGAGTGCCATACACATTGTTACCAGCGGGAGTGTAGATTATTATTTTAGTTTAGGATGAGAAGAATATACAGAACAGACGGAAAGTTTCAGATAGAGAACTTGGTTGTACCGGGTTCTTCTTCATCTGCAAATACGGGGACTGCCGTACTGAATTTTGGAAGTACCCCCGGAACAAATGTAGTAACCACTACCATAACAGGACAAACCTCTATATTGTCTAATTCTTATGTTCAGGCGTGGCTGATGAGCGATTCTACCGCTACTCATAATGCGTATGAACACAATATAGTGCCTATAAGATTAGTATGTGGTAATATTGTTGCAGGAACAGGGTTTGATATTGTGGCAAGTACCGATTGGAGATTAACAGGTACTTTTTCGGTAAGGTGGATGTGGAATTAATTTTTAAAACTTAAAACCTATTTTATGGCAGGGTTTAGAATAGAAGGCAATACTTCTGGAAATGTTGGAGAAGTTGATTCCAGCAATAACATTCAGGTAATTCTACCCGGAAATAAATCAGACGGAACTTCTATTGGGGGAGGGGAAGGGAACGCCCCTGCCATGTATAGCGAAAATGATTCTGGTTCTGTAACAGGGGAGCGTTATGTTTTAAGCCCAGAAACAGACGATGATTATAAATTAAGAGTTTCTTCTGAAGCATTGTTTGATAACGAAACATTTAACTATACAGCACAGAATACAGGGAAGTTTGCTTACAGAAATACCACCATGACAAATGGTTGGACAGCGGCGGGGCTTACTACTAATAGCGGAAATATTACAACGACTACAACAGGAACCTCATTTAATACTTATGCGGAGTTCCCAATTTTGGGAGCAGCACAGCTTTATTGCGAAATAGAAGGCAGCTTTACAGCAGCCCCAACTACCAATACAATTATTGACTTTGGGATGTTCCGGGCAAATACGTCAAACCCATACGCACCTACGGACGGGGTGTATTTTAGATTAAATTCGTCTGGATTAATTGGGGTTATAAACTCAAATGGATCGGAAACAACAACATCTACTTTTACTTTTACTTATGTAAACAATAAAAAATACCAATTTATTATTGCGTTCCATGAAAGAGAAGTAAAGTTTTGGATTGACAATGTATTGTATGGAACAATTTCAACTCCAAATGGTCAGGGGCAGCCATGTATGTCTTCATCCTTACCAGTAGCACTTCGTCATGCAATAACGGGAGGTGCAGCGGGAGCAGCATTGTCGTTTGTATTAAACGATTATGCAATGTCGATAGGTGGCCCTAATATTTCTCAAACCGCATCTGTTTTAGGGCAACGCATATATGGTTCTTATCAAGGGCTGTCAGGTGGTACAATGGGTTCTCTCGCAACATATCCAAACTCTACAAACCCTACTGCGGCAGCCCCTTCAAACACGGCCCTTACAGCAAACCTTCCGGGTGGATTGGGTGGTCAAGGATTAGTAACCGCCGCAGCCGCAGCCGCTACCGATGGTATTTGGGGGTCATATCAAGTTCCTGCTGGAACCGCAAACGTACAAGGGCGCAGGTTGATAGTACGTGGAATAAAATTAGATGCCGTAAATACAGGGGCCGCTGTTGCTACAAGTGCTACTACAAT
>CALJKL010000004.1 GCA_937973555.1 uncultured Flavobacteriales bacterium
AGGATAAGGATAAGGTTATGGATAAGGATAAGGAAAGGAAGGAGGGTTTGGGAGGAAACCAAAAAGGAGTAAAATTTGATGAAAATTTTGATAATGTATTTTTTCACGATGGCAGTTCGCAGCCATTAGGGAATGAGCAAAAAATATTGGCTAAATCAGGTGATATAAAACCATTTACGATAATTAAAGGTTCAATTTATTAATTATGTATTACGATCAACTTTCCAATTTAGGTATTCGGTTAAGAAGAAGAAGCGGTAGTGAAAAAACTACTTGTCCAAAATGTAGTGAAAGCAGGAGAAATAAGAAAGACCCGTGTTTATCGGTAAACATTACAAACGGTGAATTTAATTGCCATAATTGTTTTTCGGGAGAAACAAGGGTAATAACTTACGATGGAGTTTTTGAAATTAAGGATATACTTGGTAAAGTAGTAAAAGTTCTTGATGGTAAAGGTAATTGGGTGGAAACAGTATTTAAATCTTATGGAGTTCAGGAATTAATGAAAATTACTATTACAAGGAATGGTATTGAAAAAGATATTTACTCTACCGCTAATCACAGGTGGTTTGCAAGGGGTAAAGTAAAGGAACTTTATACAAAAGATTTATTAAAAGGTCAACGGCTAATAAGTGTTTACCCTGATAGGGTTTTAATTTCAAACATAAGTGACGAATCTATTCAACATGGTTTTGTATTTGGAGATGGTGCTTTTGAAAATAATAAGAGAAATACAAGGGCATATTTTTGTGGGGAAAAAGACCTGCATTTATCAAAATATTTTCCACAATTGAATCCGGTATATCGGTACACAGATCGTGCGATTATAGGTAACTTGCCTAAAGAGTATAAAAGTTTTCCTTCTTTACAAGAAAAAGATAATTATTTATTTGGATGGTTAAGTGGATATTTTGCTGCTGATGGGGATGTCTGCGAAAACGGTATGCCACATATTAATAGTTCAAAAAAGGAAAATCTTGAATACATAAGAAATATTTGTAACAAACTTGGTATTGGAACATTTTCTATAAAAAAATATTCCAGAAATGGATATGGCGGGATTAGCGATATTTATAGATTGTCTTTTTTATCTTCTACTTTACCATCCTTCTTTTTTTTGCAACCTGAACATAAAAGAAGATTTGAAAATTTTAATAAAAAATACGAAAGAAAAAGATGGCTTATTAAATCAGTTGAAAAAACAAACAGAATAGAAAATGTTTATTGTTGTGAAGTTGATACTACCAATTCGTTTGCATTAGAAGATAATATTCTTACAGGTAATTGTGGCTGGAAAGGGAATGTTCGGTTTACAGAAAAAAAACAAGAAATTAAAAAGTACATAAAACCAGACCAGCAACAATTAAAACAGATTGAACTTACAGATAAGATTATTGCTTATGCGGCGAATAGAAAAATTACTAAGCAAACGTTAGATAAGTTTATGGTTTTTGCAAAGGAAGAATATATGCCTCAAACTCAAAAAAAAGAAAGGTGTGTTTGTTTTCCATACATAAGAGAAAGTGAATTAATTAATGTTAAATTTAGGGATGGTGCAAAAAATTTTAAGTTGGTAAAAGATGGAGAGTTGATATTTTTTGGAATGCAAACATTGCAAGGAAGACATTCCGCAATAATAACGGAAGGGGAATGGGATGCGTTAAGTGCTTATGAAGCTGGCTTTGCAAATGAGTATGCTTTAGAGCCAGATGAACATGGAGAAATTGTAGAACACCCATTAGGTATGTGGGCTGTATTATCTGTTCCTAATGGAGCAAGTAAAGGAAGTCAAAGATTAGAATATTTAGATAATTGTAGTGACTGGATAAAAGAAATTGATGAATTTATAATTGCTACTGATGGTGATGAAGCTGGCATAACTTTAAAAGATGAGTTGATAAGAAGGCTTGGTGTAGAAAAATGTAGGTATGTAACATATCCAAATGATTGTGTTGTTCCAACTGATTGTTAACTATCTTGAGTAATTTATCTAAAATCTTATGCTTTACTAGTCTGCCACGAAATCTACAAATAGTTGTTTCATCCGGAACTGCAAAATCAACTGAGGCTAAGCCAAACCCTGTAAACCACATAAAGTCTATTCTTGTTTT
>CALJKL010000005.1 GCA_937973555.1 uncultured Flavobacteriales bacterium
GCTCTTCCGATCTCATAGACGATTTAAAGAATTTACCAATCTCAACAAGACTAATGAGGTGTTAGAGGAGATAAAAAAACTCCCGGGGAATATCGCAGAAGCCAGAATTGGATAGGAGATAATAGCTTATCGGATGCAGTATTTATTCCTCCACATCACGAACATTTGAATCAATTAATGGCTGATTTTGAAAATTATATCCATAATGAAACATTAGAAACACCACTGCTTATAAAAGCTGCAATAATTCATTACCAATTTGAAACTATTCATCCTTTTTTAGATGGAAATGGAAGAATTGGAAGACTACTCATTACATTATTTCTTATAGAGAAAGGCGTGTTACAAAAACCTTTATTGTATTTATCCAGCTACTTTGAAAAAGATAAAAACCTTTACTATGATAATTTGAGTAGGGTTAGAACGCATAATGAAATGTTACAGTGGATAAAATATTTTTTAGTCGGTGTTGCGCAAACTGCTAAGATCGCAACGGATACGTTGAGTGAGGTCATTACATTAAAAGCGAAGCATGAAAATATTATACAAACTCAATTTGGTAAAAGATTAAAAGTGGGTTTGCAATTACATAATTATTTATTAGAGCAACCTTTGGTAACAGTAAAATACCGATTATAAAAAATACATAGTCTGATATTTGGTTAATGGATTTTTTTTACATTTGGTCTATTAAATAAATATAATATTATGGCACACCCCCTGCATCTCCCCGTAAAAGAAAGTATAAAAGAGCTAAGATCCCTGCAACGCCAAAAGGGGGAGTTGATAAGTAAACGTATTCAAATGTTAATAGAAATTAAGAAGCATGAAAAAACAGGTATTTCAAAAAGAGATTTATCGGCCATTACCGGTATTAATCATAACAGTATTGTAAAGTGGCGAAAAATGTATTTGAAAGAAGGTCTTGCTGTATTATTAAAACATGGTCGCAAAGGGTTTAAGCCAAGCCAGGTCACCGCGGAGGAGCATGCAAAACTAAAAGCAAAATTGCACGACCCTAAAAATGGCATCCGGGGTTATACAGAATTATTGGAATGGGTAAAATCCGAATTGAATAAAGACATGAAGTATATTACCTTATTAAAATATACCCAACGCCACTTCGGAACAAAAATAAAAGTAGCCAGGAAAAGTCATGTAAAAAAAGACGAAGCGGCGGTTTCCACATTTAAAAAAACTTCGGTCAAAAATGCGAGGAAATAATGTTGAATACGGAGCTAAAGTTTAGCGAAGTAAATTTATATTTCCAGGATGAGAGCCGATTCGGATTATTTACCAGAAACGGCAAAGCGTTAACAGCCAAAGGGGTAAAACCCATTTGCCCTTTTCATCAACTATTTAATACCACCTATTTGTTTGGAGCTTTCTCTCCCGTAAATGGTGATTCCTTTTTGTTGGAATTACCCGCATGCAATAGCGATACATTCCAACTATATTTAAATGAATTTGCCTTACAAAATCCAAATGAATTTAAAATCATTGTGTTAGACAATGGGGCTTTTCATAAAGCAGCAGCATTAAAAATACCCAAAAACATTGCCCTATTATTTTTACCTCCCTATAGCCCGGAGCTTAATCCGGCAGAAAAAATATGGGCTGATTTTAAAAGAAAATATTCCAACAAACTTTACAACAACCTGGAACAGGTAGGCGAATTTATTGACAAAGTCGTACAATCACTCACTACCGAACAGGTCATTTCGACATGCGCATACAGTTATGTTTTTTCTAATTTAATTTGGACTATCTAATATGTATAAATGGTATAATGTATGAAAGGTGCGGTAATTATTTCCATATACTATCAAATACATCATGGCATTACTTGTTTCCACCATCTGGTACATTGGCACTGGTTCTACCATCTTTACATGCCAAAAAAAGATATATGAAATGAAAAAATATGTAAATTAGATGGCTTATTTAAATGAAGAACTTATATATATAACGGATTGAAGGGATTTATATTTTAAGGGGATAGAAAAAGCACCACATTTTTTGCGGTGCTTAAGAAAATCTTCGGCTTATAGCCTTGTTGTGATTTGCAATGCAAAATTAAGTAAATATGATTAGTAAATTATTAAAAATAGATAGAAAAATATGCTGAACTATAGTAAAAAATATTTTTATGGATTATAACCACTCACAACATATATATTATGCATTTGCCGTGACAGGGTTTGGTTAAGGGGTAGTAGGTAAAAATCTCAAAAAATATTTTTTTTAACAAGTGAGTGGTTAGTTGTGATTTGCTATCATTTTTTCTTGAATTATCCTACCCCTTTTTTATTTATAAATATTTAGTTTATGTCAAATATTTTAGGATTAGACTTAGGCACAAATTCAATTGGTTGGGCAATTAGAGATTTAGACTCTGATATGGGAGATCAACTTATTGACTATGGCGTAGTAATTTTTAAAAAAGGTGTTGGTGAGGGAAAGTCTGGTGAATTTTCCTTAGCGGCTGAAAGAAGAACTAACAGGAGTAAAAGAAGATTATATAATGCTAAACGTTATCGTAAGTGGGCAACATTATTAGAATTATCTAAAAACGGCATGTGTCCTTTAAGTGAGGAAGAACTTAGACTTTGGAGTGTTGGTAATTGGCAAGATGGTAAAAATAAAGGAAGGGTTTATCCTACCTCGTTTGATTTTAAAGCTTGGTTAGCAATGGATTTTAATAAAATTGGAAAAGACATTGATGCAAACATAAAACTTAAACCTGCTTATGTAAACACGTATGAATTGAGAGCCGATTTATTAGAAAACAAAAATGAAAATGACACAATAAGATTGTATAAAATTGGTAGAGCTTTTTATCATTTAGTACAAAGACGAGGATTTAAAACAAGTAGAAAAAGTGGTAATACTTCTTATGCTAATAATGAACTTTTTAAAAAGTTTAAAGAATCACATCCCGATAAGGTAGATTGGAAACCTTCACAAATTTATTTATACTTGCAATCTGGCAAAGATCCTAACCCAGAATTAAGAAGAGATAGAATAAGAAATAATGCAGTTATTCAAAGAGGATTAAATGAAGATGAATTTTTTGCCATCTGCAAAAAGCAAAATATAGATGAGATATTAGCAAATAAAATTCATAAGGCTATCTATTTTGTTCGTCCTTTAAGAACACAAAAAGGACTTGTAGGA
>CALJKL010000006.1 GCA_937973555.1 uncultured Flavobacteriales bacterium
GGTCTTCTACAGGCTTGGTGAAAATTTGAAGTAAGTATCCTTCTTCGTCTCGGTCAATTAAAATGCCCAGTTCCTGAAGTTTTTTAAGGTCTTCATTAATAGTTCCTACTCTTTCAGGAATCATTTCATAATAAGCATTTGGTGGAGCTGAAAGAAATTCTACACCGCGGTTTTTTAGTTCTGTTACGGTATGGATGATGTCTTTGGTAGCTACGGCAATATGTTGTACGCCTTCACCTTCATAGAAATCTAGGTATTCTTCTATTTGAGATTTTTTCTTTCCTTCGGCAGGTTCGTTAATTGGGAATTTTGCAAATCCGTTTCCATTGCTCATCACTTTACTCATCAAAGCTGAATATTCTGTGCTGATTTGTTTATCATCAAAAGAAAGAATGTTTACAAACCCCATTACTTCTTCATACCATTTTACGGTAGGTAGCATTCTATTCCAACCTACATTTCCTACGCAATGGTCTACATAGAGTAAACCTACATCAGAAGGGTTGTAATTGCTTTCCCATTTTTGGTAGCCTGGCATAAAAACACCGTTGTAGTTTTTTCTTTCGATAAACATATGTACGGTTTCCCCATAGGTGTAGATGCCGGACATTCTTACTTCTCCGTGTTCATCTGTTAAGCTAATAGGTTCCTGATAAGGTTTTGCGCCACGTTTGGTGGTTTCTTCAAATGCTTTGTAGGCATCATCCACCCAAAGGGCCAATACTTTTACCCCGTCTCCATGTTTTTTCACATGTTCAGAAATAGGATGGTCAGATTTTAATGCGGTAGTAAGAATCAACCTTATTTTTCCTTGTTGCAAAACATAGGAAGCGCGGTCTTTTACGCCTGTTTCCGGACCTGCATAGGCTACACTTTTAAAGCCAAAAGCAGTTTTGTAATAATGGGCAGACTGCTTGGCATTGCCTACATAAAATTCAATATAATCGGTGCCATTAATCGGCAGGAAGTTTTCTGCCTTGGAAATTTTTTCGGCAAATGTTAATGTTGACATATTTTTTACTTATTTACTTGTTTTGATTTTAATGAAAGACTTATTCTAGCCAACTTGTTTTGTAGCTGGGGTCTTCTATTTTTAGAGCTTCTTCGGTAAGCTTCAAAGGCCTGAAAGGGTCTACCATTACAGCGTATTCATCCGTAGATTTTTTACCGAAACTGCGTTCCATTGCTCCAGGGTGAGGCCCATGAACAATTCCTCCCGGATGTAGGGTGAAATCCATTAAGTCTACGTGGTTTCTGCTCATAAAGTCTCCTTCGGTGTAGAATAGCACCTCGTCGCTGTCGATGTTGCTATGGTTGTATGGAGCCGGAATGGCCAATGGATGATAATCATACATTCTGGCCACAAAAGAACAAACCACGAAGTTGTGAGCTTCAAAATTTTGATGCACCGGTGGCGGTTGATGGATTCTTCCTGTAATAGGTTCAAAGTTTTTGATGTTGAATTTATAAGGATAGAAATATCCGTCCCAGCCTACCACATCGAAAGGATGAGTGGCATAGACGAAATCCCAGATCAGGTTTTCTTTCTTTACTTTGATTAAGAATTCTCCCTTTTCGTCTTTTGGTTCTACAAAAGTGGGTGCAATGATGTCTCTTTCGCAGAAAGGAGAATGCTCTAGCAATTGCCCGAATTGGTTTCGGTATCTTTTTGGGGTGTAAAGAGGAGAATGGCTTTCTAAAAAGAACAACACATTTTCTTCTGTATTAAATTCTATCTGATAAATAGTGCCTCTCGGAATGATGAGGTAATCTCCAATTTCGAATTCTAAATTTCCTACAAAAGTTTTCAAAGTTCCTGAGCCCTGATGCACGAAAAGAAGTTCATCGCATTCTGCATTTTTATAAAAATAATCGGTGGATTTTTTGGGCTTGGCCAATCCCATTTTCAAATCGTTGTTTAGCAAAAGCACCTTTCTGCTGTCCAGAAAATCATCTTCAGGGGTAAGGTTTTTTCCTTTTAGCATTCTCGGGATGGCATTTTTGTCTACCGCTATTTTTGGAGTGACGTCTTTCGAAACCTTTACTTCTTTTATTTGGGTAGGTCTGTGGGTATGATAAAGTAGAGACGAAATGCCACTGAAGCCTTCTGTACCGAACAGTTGTTCATAATAGAATTGGTCTTTTTCTGATTTGAAAACTGTATGTCTTTTTGGCGGAATTTTGCCTAATTGTACGTATCTCATTTTATATTTCTTGTTCTTAACAAATATAAAAATTTCGAGGATATCCAAAATATTTTTTCCATTTCATCAAGTTTTTGTCTTTTGAAAAGAAAGAATATTTTTGAAAAAGTTTTAAAGCACAAAAAAACTCCTAGATAAATAGAAGTTTTAAGATAATTTATATTGAAAATATTATGGTATTTTTTACACCAAAGGCTCTTGTTGACTGAGGCAATGGAAACTTCCCAATCCCCAAATAATCTCTGTAGAGTCTATGCCCACCACTTTTCTTTCAGGAAAACAGTTTTGTATAATTTCCAAAGCTTTCTCATCTTTTGCACAACGATAAGTAGGAACAATAACATGCTTGTTGGAAATATAGAAATTGGCATAAGAAGCCGGCAGTCTTTGTTCTTCCCAATAAACAGGGTCGGGCATTGGCAATTCTATGATGTTTAATGGAGTTCCGTCTAAAAGCCTCATTTCTTTTAACTGGCGAAGATTGGTCTGGAGAATTTCGTAATTCTCGTCTTCTGGATTGTCTTCTAGTACCGTTAATACCGTATTTTCATTCACAAAACGGATGGTGTCATCAATATGTCCATCGGTATCATCACCAATGATGCCGTCTTCTACCCAAAGCACTTGTTCTTGTCCATAGAAGTTTTTCAAATAATCTTCTATCTGTTCTTGTGAAAGATGTGGATTTCTGTTTGGGTTTAATAGGCAAGATTTTGAAGTCAAAACTGTTCCTTTTCCGTTGAATTCTACACTTCCTCCTTCCATTACAATTCCTGGATGAAAAACAGGAATGTCAAATTCCTTTCCGATTTTGGTAGGAATGACATCATCCAAATCAAACGGAGGATATTTGTTTCCCCAAGCGTTATAGCCCCAGTCTACAATCACCTTTTCGGGCTCATTACCATTTTTGTTTACTAAAAATGCAGGGCCATGGTCTCTGCACCAGGCATCGTTGGTTTCATGGAAATAGAATTCAATATTTTCTAGATTTGCACCCGCTTGCATAATGCAGTCCATGGCAAATTTTCTCATTTCTTCGTCCTTTACATTGATTCTTACAAACTCATCTTCTGAAAGGATTTTGATAAATTGACTATAATAAGGATAGATTTCCTCTAGTTTTCCTGGCCAAGATTCTTCTTTATGGGGCCAAGAAAGCCAAGTGGCTTCATGTTCTTCCCATTCTGCAGGAAAAACATAACCTTGGGATTTTGGAGTTTTATGTAAGTCTATCATTAATCTTCGTCAATAAATCTTTTGGTAATAGGCTGGTAAGAATCTATTCTTCGGTCTCTTAAGAATGGCCAGTGTTTGCGGAAATAATCAGTTTCAGACATGTCTAATTCTGTTACTGCCACTTCTTCTTGGTCGTGTGAACCTAAATATAAGAGTTTTCCTTGTGCATTGGTAACAAAACTTCCGCCCCAGAATTTCATAGCGCCATCTTGTTCAAAACCTACTCTGTTTACCGATACTACAGGCACAGCATTGGCTACTGCATGAGAACGCTGAATGGTTTGCCATGCGTTGTATTGGTCTTTGTTGGTTTCTTCATCCTGGTCTGTAGCCCAGCCAATGGCGGTAGGATAGAACATGATGTCTGCTCCCATTAGAGCGGTTATTCTGGATGCTTCTGGATACCATTGGTCCCAGCAAATCAAAACCCCAATTTTGGCAAATTTTGTTTGGAAAACCTTGTATCCTAAATCTCCCGGCGTAAAGTAGAATTTTTCATAAAAAGCAGGATCATCTGGAATGTGCATTTTTCTATATTTTCCCAGATAAGAGCCGTCTGCATCTATTACAGCGGTGGTGTTATGGTATAATCCTTCGGTTCTTTTTTCAAATAATGAAGCAATAATCACTACTCCCAATTCTTTGGCTACAGCACTCAAAGCATCTGTTGAAGGACCTGGAATAGGTTCCGCCAAATCAAAATTGTCATAATCTTCTACATCACAAAAATACAATGAGGTGAAAAGTTCTTGTAAACATACAATTTGAGCCCCTTTGGCAGCGGCTTCTTTTACCTTTTCAATTGCTTTTTGCAGGTTGCTTTCTTTATCTTTTACGCACGACATTTGTACCGTGCCCACTTTTACTTTTGCCATAGTTAAGTTTTAGACTGCAAAAATACTATTTTTAGGATAAATGATGGAAATAAAAAATCCCGCAAAATGCGGGAGGTAAAAACAATATTAAATATTTTAGTAAGAATCTTCATGAACGCTTAATACGGCTCTTCCGCTTGGGTCGTTCATTTTTTTGAAGGCTTCGTCCCATTCTAGTGCAATAGGGGTAGAACAAGCTACAGAAGGCACTGAAGGCACCGTTGCTGCGGCCGTTTCACTTGGGAAGTGTTCTTCAAAAATACTTCTGTACCGGTATTCTTCCTTATTCTGAGGTGTGTTGATCGGGAATCTGAATTTAGCATTGGCCATCATTTCATCAGTTACTTCGTTTTCGGCAATTTCTTTTAAGGTATCTATCCAACTGTAGCCCACGCCGTCTGAAAACTGTTCTTTTTGTCTCCAAGCAATGGATTTTGGCAAAAGGTCTTCAAAAGCTTTTCTTAAGACCCATTTTTCGATTTTGCCTTCTGCTTTATTCACCATTTTATCTTTCGGATTCACCGTCATGGCAATATCCATAAATTCTTTATCCAAGAAAGGAACTCTTCCTTCTATGCCCCAACTCATCAATGCCTTGTTGGCTCTTAAACAATCATACAAGTGAAGTTTTCCTAATTTTCTTACGGTTTCATCATGAAATTCTTTAGCATTAGGTGCTTTGTGGAAATACAGATATCCTCCAAATAACTCATCACTGCCTTCGCCGGAAAGTACCATTTTAATCCCCATGGATTTAATGACTCTTGCCATGAGATACATTGGTGTAGAGGCTCTTACGGTAGTTACGTCGTAGGTTTCCAAATGGTAAATCACATCTTTTACAGCATCTATGCCTTCTTGGATGGTGAAATGGATTTCGTGGTGAACGGAACCAATGTGCTCTGCTGCTTTTTGGGCGGCTAACAAATCGGGAGAGCCTTCTAAACCTACCGCAAAACTGTGCAATCTAGGATACCAAGCCTCTTGGGTGTCTCCACTTTCTATTCTTTGTCTAGCATATTTAGCCGCAACCGCCGATATAATAGAAGAATCTAGCCCTCCGGAAAGCAATACTCCGTAAGGTACATCACTCATCAATTGTCTGTGTACGGCATCTTCTAAACCTTTTCTGATGGCTGCAATACTGGTTTCGTTGTCTTGAACAGTGTCAAAATTTTCCCAGTCTCTTTTGTACCATTGTTGCAATTCTTGTCCGTCTTTGCTGTATACAAAATGTCCCGGCAAGAAGGTTTCAATTTTATTACAAACCCCCTCCAAAGCCTTTAATTCTGAGCCTACATAATAGTTGCCATGTTTGTCCCAGCCTTGGTAAAGCGGACAAATGCCCATGTGGTCTCTGGAAATGAGGTATATATCATTTTCAATATCATACAAAGCAAATGCGAAAATACCGTTCAGTTTTTCAATGAAATTTTTGCCGTCTCTTCTATAAAGGGCTAAAATAACTTCGCAGTCTGATTGGGTTAAGAATTCGTAATCCGGAAATTCGCTTCTCAATTCTCTATGGTTGTAGATTTCTCCATTTACCGCCAAAACTACTTTTCCGTCTTTGGTATACAAAGGTTGTTTCCCTGAAGTAGGGTCTACAATAGCCAATCTTTCATGAGAAAAAACGGTTTTTTCGGATTGAAAAATCCCGCTCCAATCCGGTCCGCGGTGTCTAATCTTTTTAGACATCTCTAATATCTGAGGACGCAAAGCGTCTGTCTTTTGTTTTGCATCAAACAAGCATACAATTCCGCACATATGATAATTTCTTTGTTTAAGTTTTAAAGTTCAAAGTTTCAGATGAAAAACCTTGTCTTGTTAAAAATCAGTTACAAAAATATAAGAATGATTTATAAAATAAAATATTAATTTGATTTTGGTTAAAAAAAATAACAAAAAACCCTTTAAAAAGAATAAATTCAATTTAAAGGGAATATTTTATTGTTAAAGGAGAAATTTTTTCAGTAATGAAGAAAGTTAGTCTATTCTTTCAATCAACGCCATATAAAATCCATCAAAACCTGAACTTGGCATCACTTTTTCGTCTTTTACCAATTTAAAATTGGGATTGTTTTTTAGGAAATATGCTACTTGTTCATTGTTTTCACTTGGTAAGATAGAGCAGGTGGCGTATACCATTTTTCCTCCTTTTTTTATGATTTTGGCATAATCCTGAAGAATCTGTGCTTGTTCTTTTCGGATACGGTCTATGAAATCCTGGTCTATTTTCCATTTAGAATCAGGGTTTCTTTTCAACACTCCTAATCCGGAACAAGGTGCATCTATTAATAAGCGGTCTGCTTTTTCGTGCAGTCTTTTGATGACTTTGGTGTCGGTAATTTCTCGGGTTTCTATATTGTGGGCACCGGCTCTTTTGGCTCTGCGTTTTAGTTCTGCCAATTTCCATCCGTGTATGTCCATGGCAATGATTTGTCCTTTGTTTTCCATCATCGCGGCCAGGTGAAGCGTTTTTCCACCAGCACCGGCGCAGGCATCTACTACGCGCATTCCTGGTTTAACATCCAGAAATTCTGCAATTTTTTGGGAACCGGCATCCTGTACTTCAAACAAACCATCTTTGAAGGCTGAAGTTAAGAATACGTTTTTCTTTTCTTCTAATTGTACCGCGTCTTTGAAACCATTGATGGTGAAGCTTTCTACGTTTTCGCCTTTCAGTTCTTCTACCAAATGTTTTGCAGAAACTTTCAGGGCATTGGCACGCAAAATAGTAGGAGCTTGCTCATTTAGTGCGATCATTTCTCTTTCCCACTTTGGTCCTAGTTCTTTTTCCAGGGTTTCTACCAACCAATCCGGGATTGAATGTTCAAAAGCTTTGTTTGGAACCGTTCCTTTTTTGAGTTTGGTCAAAATATCCGCGATTTTGATTCCGTCAAATTCTTCAAACTTTTTATAATGCGTTTGGCTCCAAAGCAAATATGCCATAATCAGTCTGTAAATATTTCCGGGTTTTGCCCCTTCGCCAATATAATATTCGAGGCGTTTTTTCCAACGGATAATGTTGTAAAAAATTTCAGAAACCACTTTACGGTCTTCGCTTCCCCATTTTTTGTGAGCCTTCAGTAGTCTTTCTATGACTTTGTCGGCATATTTGTTTTTTTCAAAAAAGGTTTCCTGAAGCGCGTCGTGAATACCAATCAAAAGGTTTCTGTGGATAAGTTCCATTCCAAATAAATTTTTGCAAAAATAGGGTTTTAATTGTAGAAAAGGAAATAGAGGTTTTTGAAAGCCAATTTCAAAATATTATCTTTGTGAAAAATTATAAAAAATGAGTGAATTGATGCCTTGCCCAAAATGTGGTAGCGAATATACTTACGAACAAGACAATCTTTTGGTGTGCAGCCAGTGTTTTCATGAATTTGATCCAGCAGAAGTAGGTTCAGAAGATAAAATTTTCGATAGCAATGGAAATGAATTGCAAAACGGAGATTCTGTAGTGGTAATAAAAGATTTACCAGTGAAGGGGGCTCCAAAGCCAGTAAAAGCTGGAACCAAAGTAAAAAACATCAGATTGAGACCGGGCAGCGATCATAATATTGATTGTAAAATAGAAGGTTTCGGGGCGATGGCACTGAAGTCTGAATTTGTAAAGAAGGCTTAAAAATAAAACGAACGCAAGGATTTAATCTTTGCGTTTTTTTTATATAAGAAAAGGAAAAATTTGGCAGGGTTCTTTTCCAAGACTTTGATTGCAGATGCTCATTTCAGTCCTTAAAGGCAGAAAGAGAATTAACCAAAAATTTCCCTAAGCTATTAGGAATAGAAAATCAGCAGAAGTTAAAAATCTTTCTAATCCTTTATTTCTATCTTAATTTTGCCATCCAGTTTATCATCAGAATACATGATAAGCGGAGTATTTTTTACAAGAATTTTGTTCCAGAAATGTTTTCCTGCAAATCTGCTTTCCAGCACTTCTGCTTCTTGTCCGTTTTCCTGAAGTGTCACTTTATGAGGGAAGAAATAGTTTTTAGAAATTCCTAAATCTACTTTTTGCTCATCAGAAACGGTATTTACTTCACCCAAAAGTTTCGCTACATAAGCATTGTAAGGGTTATTGAAAGTTTCTTCGGCAGAATCATCCTGTATCAAACGGCCTTCTTGGAGAACAATAATTTGGTCTACCCATGGAAGTACTTCCTGAATTTCGTGGGTAGAAATAATCACCGAAAGATCGTGTTCTTTAGCATAACTAAAGAGTCTTTCTCTGAGTTCCATTTTTCTGGAGTAATCTAGATTGCTGAAGGGCTCATCCAGAAGCAGTAACTTAGGCATAATGGCCAATGCCCTTGCTATGGCAACACGTTGCTGCTGACCACCACTCAAGTTTTTAGGTAAAACATTGGCATAATCTTCCAAGGCTACCACTTTTAGGAGCTCAGCTATTTTTTCTTGTTTTTCAGCAAGATTGGTGTTCGAAATAAATTTCCCGATGTTTTCTGTTACCGTGAGATAAGGCATCAAATCATAATGCTGGGAAACGAGTTTCATGCTTTTTTCTCCCGGTACAATATTGGCCTTGGGGCCAAAAATTCTTTCATCTTCTAAGTAGATTTCTCCACTTTGCCAGTCTATAAGGCCGTAGATGATATTGAGAAGGGTAGATTTTCCGCATCCGCTTTCTCCCGCCAAAGCAATAATTTTGCCCTTATCTACAGAAATATTAATATTTCTGAACAGAAGATTAGCAGAAGAATAACCAAAGTATAAGTTTCTTACATTCAAAAGCATACACAAAAGTAAGCATAAAAAAGAATTTATAAAAATTTGCTTTGATTTTCTTAATTTTGTAATAGAAAAACTAATATTAACCCTTTAATAAAAGTATTTTTATGAAAAAGAATTTATTCAAAATATTGGCAGTTTTTGGACTTGCGGTCTTCATGATTTCTTGTTCAAAGGATAAAGATAAGAGTAGTGAGGATAATCAGGCTCATACCCAAGCAGATGGTGTACCTTATACCCTGGATTTGGCCAATAGCAGACTAGAGTGGAAGGGGTATAAAGTAGTGAAGACCGACCAGACGACCCATTTCGGGACTATAAATTTTAAGGATGGACTGCTTACGGTAAAAGATGGTAAACTTCAATCCGGGAAATTTATAGCTGATGTCAATTCTCTTAAAAATGTTGACTTGGAAGGGGATAAAGAAATGAAAACTAAGCTAGAAGAACATCTTAAAAGTGCTGATTTCTTTGATGTGAAAAAAAATCCTACCGCGTCTTATGAAATCACCAAAATTACCGAAGCCCCCAAAGGGGATTACAATACTCTTCTGGATGGAAATCTTACAATAAAGGGAATTACAAAGCCTATACAGTTTAAGGCTAATGTTATTGCAGAAAACGCTACGGTAATTATTGCTACAGAGCCTACAGAGATTAATAGGAAAGATTTTGGTTTGAATTTTGAAATGCCTTTAGAAAACGGAATTTTGAATAATAATATAACCTTGCAGGTTTCAATAAAAGCTCACAAAAGATAAAAGGTAAGTTTATAATAATATCAAAATATCTGCTCAGCAATGGGCAGATATTTATTTTTAATTTGTCTTTTGTTGGGTTTAACGCCCTTTAAAATTTAAATTTTTGTATTTTTGCACATCAATTATAGAACATGTTAGACAGAATTGAGGAATTATTGGTTGAAGTAAATTCATTTCAATCTCAAAACAAAGACGAAATAGAACAGTTTCGTATCAAGTTCAATGGGAAAAAAGGAATTCTGAACGATTTTTTTGAAAAATTCAAAGAAGTTCCCAACGAACAGAAAAAAGATTTCGGACAAAAAATAAACACGCTGAAACAAGCGGTTAACAATAAGTTGGATGAACTGAAAGAGGCTTCTTCTAGCAATATTATTCTTGAAAAAGAAGACCTTACGAAGCCTGCTTTTCCTTTGGAATTGGGTTCTCGTCATCCTATAAATTTGGTGAAGCAAAGAATTATTGAAATCTTCAAATCTATCGGTTTTGCTGTAGCAGACGGTCCGGAAATAGAAGACGACTGGCATAATTTTACCGCGCTTAATCTTCCAGAATATCATCCGGCAAGAGATATGCAGGATACTTTCTTCATTGAGCAGAATCCTGATGTGCTTCTTAGAACGCATACTTCTTCCGTACAAATCCGTTATATGGAAGAAAACGAGCCACCGATGAGAATTTTGGCACCGGGAAGGGTGTTCAGAAATGAAGCGGTTTCCTCCCGTTCTCACTGTATTTTCCATCAGATTGAAGGATTGTATATTGACGAAAATGTAAGCTTTGCAGATCTTAAGCAGACCATTCAGTTTTTTACAACAGAGCTTTTCGGGAAATCAAAAATCAGGATGAGACCTTCTTATTTCCCTTTTACTGAGCCAAGTGCAGAGGTAGACGTATACTGGGGGCTGAATTCTGAAACAGATTACAGAATTACCAAAGGGACTGGCTGGTTAGAAATTATGGGTTGCGGAATGGTAGACCCTGCCGTTTTGAAAAACGTAAACATAGATCCTGATAAATACAGTGGATATGCCTTCGGGATGGGGATAGAAAGAATAGTAATGCTGCTGTACCAGATGAGTGATATTAGAATGTTCTTCGAAAATGACAAACGTATGCTTCAGCAATTTGGGCATCTTTAAAAAGAATTTAAAAACAAACCATTAAAAAAGCGTTCAAATTATTTGAACGCTTTTTGTTTTTATCTAATTTTTCTTCATCCAGTTTTTGGCCCTGTTGTAGTCTAAAAAATATGTGATTCTAAGCGAAACGATATTGGCTGTAGGTTCACTGAAAAGCCTGTCTATATTGTCTTTGTAATTTAACCCAGAAATTGGTAAACTATTGCTTACGGCATTTCGGTACATCAAAGTCAATTGAGAGCCTGGGGCAAACCACCAGCTGTATCTCAAATCCAGATTCCAAGTGTTGAAGGTGGTGTCATTACTTTTAAAAGTAGGATTGTGGATAAGGCTTCCGTCATTCTGAAGGGTATAAAACTGCTGAAAGGCTACATCAGAAAAATAATGTCTGAAAGCCAGATTAATCATCATTTTGTCATTAAAAGTATATTGCGAGGTGAGAGAGTTTACGATACTTCTTACGTCTCTTTGTCCCATAAAAATATCTCCGGTAGTACTGTCTTTTCCGGCATATCCTACATTGTTGTTGTTTCTTTCATAATTAGAATCCAGCGAAATGGAGAAGTGATCAGAGAATCTGTATTTGGTTATCAATTCTAAATTATATCCCTGTCTGGCTTTTTCGTTAAAAAAGGTTTGACGGCCAAACAGATTGTAATAGAATTTTTTTCTGGAATCAGATTCATACCAAAGCCAATAGGTAAATTCTACAGGCTTATTAAGATGTCTGCCAAAGGTCCGTGGTTCATAAATATCCTTTTCTCCGAATGGTGTGGTGTAAAAACCGGCACCATAAGACTGAAACTTCTTATTGGTAATGTTAAAATTGGTATTGATGTTGAAACGGTAGAAAAGTTCGGGTTCTATTCTTCTTTTATGATTAACGTTTATCTGAAGATTTAAGTTGTTGATATTTCCTTTTGGCTGAAGATATCTATAGCTGTAGTTGTTATAAACAGCATAATAGTTGGTAGGGCCAGTATATCCCAAATCATCTGCATTGTAGTTTTTGTCTACATAATCAAATGTAGTTCCGTATCTGTTTTTTCCGGATGTTTTGTTGATGCCTCCCCAAGTGTTTAGTCCAAATTTAGAATTGTCCTCGAAAATCATACTTCCTTTAACGCCACCACTTACTTTATAGGTGTTTTTCTTGTTACTGATGTCATATAAAAATGCAGAAACATTGGCATCTCTGAAATTGCCGCTTCTGGTGGTATTGGTGTTTACGAAACTTACAGAAGAATTATCTCTGAATCTTTGATCTAATACAAAAACATTATAATTCGCAAGTGGTTCAATCAGTTCTTTTCTTATTTCTCCGGTAGTATTATTGAGAATAGTAGCGTATGTCTTTTCAGTAATTCCATTGAAGAAGCCTATACCCAGACCCTTGCTGGTTCTTCCTGAGATTTTGGTGGCATTCAGTAATTTTACTTTTGAAGGATTTTCGATAATTGTTTCATTATCGGCTATATTAGGGTAGAGCGAAGGTGAGCCGCCTATTCTTCGGGAATAAAAAAGATCTCCTTTGCTGAAAAGTTCTGTTCCTTCTGTGAAAAATGAACGCTGTTCCTGATACTGTTGTTCAAACGGAGATAAATTGAGAATGGTAGAATCAAAATTGGTTTGCCCAAAATCTGGAATGAGTGTAGTGTCTAAGGTAAAAGCATCATTGATGCCGTATTTCACATCCATTCCGCCATTAATATTATTTGTGGTTTTCCCATTAAAATTATTAATGTAAGTGGAAAAATAAGGCAAGAATGAAAGCCTTACCGGCGGTTTTATCTTCTCTACATTCTGAAGTGTTCCGTCATAGAGAAGATAAGTTCCTTTTTTATTATCTACGTGATTCCAGGTAATGTTCTGGTTGGTTTTTTGAATCGCTCTTATAAAGTTGATGCCCCAAGTCTGAACATCTTTTTTAGAAAATCTGAGTTCAGAATAAGGGATTTTTATTTCTGCACACCATCCATTATCATTTATTTTTACAGCGGAATACCAAACGGCATTCCATGTGAAATCATCATTAGAGTTAGAAGCAATTTTAGCATCCACCTGCACTCCAGATGCCTGCAATATAAAAAGTACCGCCTGCTGCTTATCATTATATCCATTGATGGTAACGCCTACTACATCGTCTGTACCTATATTGTCTCTTTCGGTAAGCTCTTTGGCTATGTTTTCCGGATGTGGATCATGCATTTCCATACCGAAATAGATTCCGGTATCGTCATATAATACTTTTACAAAAGTTTTATAATCTGCTGGTTCAGGTTTTCCATTTTGTGGATTTCTTTCTATGAAATCCTTTGCAATAGGGGCGTTTTTCCAAACCTCATCATCCAGAATTCCGTCAATCTTGGGGGATTTTTCAATTCTTAAGGCAAAAATCTCTTTTCTTTTGATGTTTTCGGTATCGGGTGCCTGTGCAGAATATAAAATTGGAATAATGAATAAAATGAATAAGATGCGGATCCTCATATAATAATTTATAAATTAGTTGAAAAAATATCCAGATTGTTTCAGGTAAGACAACTATTATTTGTATTTTATTACATGAAGTATTTTTTTGAATATGGTTTCAGAGATTTATTTTGAGAAATTCAATGGGAATTTTATATTATTATAGTCATCTAAACTTGCTTTAAGAGATCCTACTAAAAGCTCTGCCTTCATTTCTATAGGGATATGGTTTTCATCATTGGTGACCCACATGGTTACTCCTTCCTGAGATTTGAAAATTCTTCCACTCATTACATAAGGTATAATTTTAAGGCAAGAGATGTTCCCAAATTTTGTGGATTTATTTTCAATGTTGGTAACTTTTAGCATAAAAGGATAAGACTCATCATCTATCCAGACATTTATTTTTATAGAACTTCCTACTTTAAATTTAGAATTATCAAGACTCCTGAGATAATAAAATGAGGAAATCATATCTTGGATGCCTTTCAAGGTTTTAAAGTTTTTAGAAGTTTGGTCTAGCTTATTGGTGAGCGTAAGCGATTGGTTGTCATGGTTGAATTCTGTCTCGAAATGTCTTCTGTACCCTCCTTCAGAAACATTTCTTACATAATAGCTTGGCAGGCCTGTAGCAATATTGATGTAACTTTCGTATACATCGTCTACTTTGAAAAACATTCTTACTGCTCCTGTGCTTCTGCCTACGCCGGTTACTCTGTAATGGGGTTTCCCCTTATAGGTGATTTGGCTGTTGGTAAGGGTAGCTGTGCCGGCATTAAGAAAGCCATAATGCAGCCTGTAAATAAGTTTTTCTCCATTCTTAATGTTGTCTAATTGTGAAAACACTAAAAATGGAATAAAAAGTAAAAATATATGGATCAGTTTTTTCATAAGTGGATATTTATTTTTTCAAAGGTCATATATAATCTCCTATTTGGTGTTTTTTATTTTAAAATTAACCATGGCGATTTCATGAATAAAATTTGGTTTTATATCCCGCAAATTTTTTGCCAAAGATAAGGATTTAGAAAAACAGAAATTGACAATTGTCATAAAAGTAACACAGCCGTAACGTTAAAAATCTTTATATTTGCACAATATGAAAAGTTTTTATCGTAATAGTTTACAATAAAAATAAAATTACTTAATGATTACAACAGATTTATTAATTATCGGAGCCGGACCAACCGGTCTTTTTGCTGTTTTTGAGGCAGGTTTGCTAAAAATAAAATGTCATATTATTGATGCACTTCCGCAACCTGGCGGTCAACTTGCTGAACTATATCCCAAAAAACCAATTTTTGATATTCCAGGCTATCCTTCTGTTTTGGCAGGAGAGCTGGTGGATAATCTCATGGAGCAGATTAAGCAGTTTGAACCTGGTTTTACACTTGGCGAAACCGCTGTTACTCTTAATAAATTAGAAGATGGTACTTTCGAAGTTATTACCAATAAAGGGACCATACACCATGCGAAAGCCGTTGCTATTGCCGGCGGTTTGGGAACTTTTGAGCCCCGCAAACCTTTAATCGATAATATTGCTGATTTCGAAGAAAAAGGGGTGGAATATTTTGTGAAAAATCCTGAAACCTTCAGAGAAAAAAATATCGTCATTGCCGGTGGTGGAGATTCTGCCTTAGATTGGAGTATTTTCCTTTCTAATGTAGCGAAATCGGTTACCCTTATTCACCGTAGAAATGAATTCAGAGGCGCTTTGGATTCTGTAGAAAAAGTACAGGAACTAAAAGATGCCGGAAAAATAAAACTCATCACTCCTGCCGAAATTGTTGGCGTACAAGGAAATGGACATCTTAACGCCATTACCGTAAACCAAGAGGGGAATGTATATGATCTGGATACGGATTACTTTATTCCTTTATTTGGGTTGACCCCTAAATTGGGAGATATTGCCAACTGGGGCTTGGAAATTGAGAAAAATGCCATTAAGGTAAACAATGCCTTAGATTACCAAACCAATATTGAAGGCGTATACGCCATTGGTGATGTTAATACTTATCCAGGTAAGCTTAAACTGATTCTTTGTGGTTTCCATGAGGCTACATTGATGTGTCAAAGTGTTTACAACAGAATGAACCCAGGCAGAAAATATGTGTTGAAATATACAACAGTAAGTGGAGTAGATGGTTTTGACGGCACCAGAAAAGAAGCTGAAAAGCAGATTGTAAAAAAGATTGATTAGAAATTTTTATAAATAAAATGGCTTTAGACGTAAATATAAAAGTAACAGACAGAAACGGAGAAACGCACGAAATTGCCGCACCTACTGATATGGCCATGAACCTCATGGAAGTCATTAAACTTTATGAGTTGGCGGAAGAGGGAACAATAGGCGTTTGTGGTGGAATGGCGATGTGTGCCTCTTGTCAGGTCTATGTAAAAAGTGATACCCCGCTTCATGAAAAATCAGATGAAGAAGAGGCAATGCTTTCTGAAGCCTATAATGTAAAAGACAACAGTAGACTGGGTTGCCAAATACACATCACAGAAGACCTGGAAGGTTTAGAAGTAGAATTGGCGCCTTATGAATAAAATAATAGCCTCTCAATTTTGAGAGGTTTTTTTATTTGAGTTTTTTCAGAAAATCTTCTGCTTTTTGATGAACTGTGTTTTTCTTTTCTTCTTCCCATTTATCAAAGGTTTTAATGAGCATTCCCAATCTAGGGTTGCTAAGGAAAAAATGACGATGTTTGTCCATAAATCTCCAAAAAAGAGCATCCCAAACTTCTTGCCATTCGCCTTTGGGGTAATCACTCATTTTCATGAGATAATTGCTGCCACTGATGTAAGGTTTGGTAGACATAAGGCCGCCATCTGCAAACTGGCTCATGCCATACACATTGGGCACCATTACCCAATCATACGCATCTATAAAAAGTTCCATAAACCATCGGTAGACTTCATCTGGGTCAAATTCACACAACAGCATAAAATTTCCTAAAATCATCAATCGCTCTATATGATGGCAATAACCTGTTTTTAATGTTTTTTTGATGGTTTCATCTATTGGGAGAATCCCCGTAGTACCATCGTAGAAACTTTTTGGAATTTTTCTGGTAAAGCCCCAAAAGTTTCGGGTTCTTTCTTCTCTTCCTTTGGTGATGTAAACCCCGCGGATAAATTCCCTCCATCCCAAAATCTGTCTCACAAAACCTTCCAATGAATTAATAGGGATGTCATTCTTTTCAGCGTATTGTAAGGTTTCCTTTAGAATTTGATGAGGGGTAAGAAGCCCCACATTTAGCATGGGAGTCAATAGGCTGTGATGAAGAAGATGCTCTTTTTGAACAATGGCATCTTCATACACGCCAAATTCCATGAAACGCTTTTCCAAAAACTGTTGTAACCAAGCTTCACTTTCTTCAAAAGTGACCGGATAAACCATATTTCCTTTTAAAGCCCCCAAGTTTTGGGAAAAATACTTTTGAGTATATTCATTCGCCTCTACCGTATAGGAATTTCTTTCAGGATAATGAGCCTTCACCATAGGTTTTCCTTTCGGATATTTTTTACGGTTTTCGGTATCAAAAGTCCATTGTCCGCCTGCAGGTTTTTCATCTTGCTCCAATAAAATTTTTCTTTGGAGGCGTTGCTGTTTGTAAAATTCTGTTTGGAAGAACTTCTTTTTTTCTGGTTTGAAAAAATACTTGAGTTCCTGTTCGGTATTTAGAAACATCGGAGAGTCTGTAATGCTAAGGCTTAATCCTAATTGGGCACAAGCTTTTCTGATTCTTCTGATCAACCAATCGTCTACAGGGTCTATAATGACAATGTGTTCAATTCCTTCTGTGTGAAGTTTTTTTAACAAAAGTCTCATCTCTGAAATTTCCTCATGACTTTCTATGTAAATGGGCGAATGTCCTTGTTTTTTCAGGTAATTTTCATAGTATTTCATGGTTGCCCTATGAAAAGCAATTTTCTGCTGATGAAAAGCATATTGCTTGAAAAACAAAAATTCTTCTACAAGGTATAATTGCCCTTCTCCATGCAGTAAAGGATTCTTTTTGAAGAGTTGATGGGGAAAAATAAGTTTAGCGGTTTTCATTTTTGGTGTCTTTGTTTCGTCTGCATCTTTCGCTGCAATATTTCACTTCTTCCCAGTTCTTTTCCCATTTTTTGCGCCAAGTGAATGGGAGTTGACATACCGGGCAAACCTTTTGTGGAAGATGGCTTTTTTTCATACTTAGGATTTATGTTTTTTCTGTTTTTTGTTTTGGGTATGATTTTTCAGGATTCCCGAAATTTCTTTTTGCACGGATTCGTTCTTGCGGAATCCCCAAATTTTATCTTTGGCCTTTATCCCGGCAATTTCCAAATCTACCACAGGTAGAGGATAATCTTTACCTATTTCTATGCCGATAAAAGATTGGTCCAGCAGCGTCATTTTCCAAGGTTCATGGATGTAGGCAGCAGGTACAGAATTCAATTCGGGAACCCATTTTTTGATGAAAATTCCCTCAGGGTCGTGTTCCATCGAATTTTTGATAGGATTATACACCCTTACGATATTGATGCCTGTAGTGCCGGCCTGCATCTGAAATTGTGGATAATGTATGCCAGGTTCATAATCCAAAAACTGTTGGGCTAGATGATACATGCCGAGTTTCCAATCTACATCAAAATGATGACATAAAACGGAAACCACCATAGCGCGCATTCGGAAATTAATCCATC
The DNA here is from genome assembly GCA_937973555.1 of uncultured Flavobacteriales bacterium. GTDB lineage: Bacteria > Bacteroidota > Bacteroidia > Flavobacteriales > Weeksellaceae > Cloacibacterium. The sequence goes on from CALJKL010000006.1 coordinate 18,132, forward strand.
CAGTAGCGGCCACACATCTCATGCAGGCATCTACTAGAGGAATCCCTGTCTTTCCTTCCTTCCAGGCTTGTAGTAATTCTAGATTGTTTTCGTAGTGCATGGCTTCATAACCACGGTTTACGCAGATGTCTTCATAGGAGCATTCCATTTCAAATTTTTGGATGAAGTGGCAATGCCAAATAAGACGCGTAAGCATCCCTTCGAAGGCGAATTTATTTTGAGGATAATTGGGATGATTTTTTACGAATAGGTACGCCTGTCTTACCGAAAGGTTTCCCCAAGCCAAATAAGGCGAAAGTCTACTGCAAGAGGTTCTGCTTTCTGTAGGTTTAGATATCTTTTTGTGATAAAGCTTTCCACGGTCTTCTGCAAAAGAAGAAAGATAGCGCCAAGCATAAGATTCCCCTGCGGGTTGAAATTTGCTGGGGTAGTCTGCCAATTGTTTTTGTAAGTCATCGTTGAGTGGGAAAGGATGTTCAATTGAAATGCAGTTTTGGGTAGGCTTATTCTGAATGATTTTTCCTAAAATAGCTTTATGCCAAAGTTGTCCCCATGCTTCTCTGGTTTTGATGCCACGGAGGATTCCGTCTCTTTGACATTCAGTCCAAACGATATTATTTTTCTTGCAGAAATCAGCCAGCCATTTGTCTCGCTTCCAAGTAATTAGTGTTCCACTTTCCTGATAACTGAATATATTTTTAATCTCAAATTGAGAAGATAAATACTCAAACGCTTCTTGGGCTTCTGCATGGAATATTTGGATGCTTTTGCCTGTGATTTTTTGCTTTTTATTGAAATCTAGAATGGAATGATACTGAAACTGTAAATGGCGCAATGACGTATCGGGATACTGCATCAGGGAAGGCTCAAAAAGATAAAGGATGATGAAAGATAGTCCATTAGTCTCTGCCAAATGCAGCGGCAAATGGTCTTGAGAACGGATATCTCGTTTCATCCAAACGATATTGATGGCCTCTTTGGGATTCACAACAACTGTTTTTGGGCTTTTTTCCAAAATGAAAAGAAAGATGGGAAGTCTCCATGAAGGTTCGTCATCCAATCTCGTGCATCTTCTATTCCGGTATATCGATTGAGAGGATGTTCTTTAAAATAAATTTCTTTTTGAGGAAGGGCTTTAAGGTTATTAAATTCCGCAACCCAAAATTGTACGCCCGGAATATTTTCCTGAGCCAATTCGATACAGAAATCGATGCTTTTTTGGGAAACAGGATATTTTTCAAACACAGAAGGTTCCAACAATAAAATTCTATTGGCAGATAAATCTTGCCTCCAAAGTGGGTCTAGATTGTAGAAGTTATACACCAAGGTAGGCCATTCTGGGTTGAGGATAGGCATTGGGGTTTCAGGAAGTGGGGTAGTGAGTTTTGGAATAATAATTTCCTCTAATGCTTCAGGGATTTCCAAGTCCGGCAAAATATCATAGCCTACATCTAGGAAACTTCCTTTTTGATTAGTTTTACAGAATTTATTGATATTCTCTTGATTGGCGTAATACAGTTTGTTGCTATTGGCACCGCTTACCCATTGCCAACTTAAGGCATTGCTGGCCCAGTCGGCATCTAAAAGATAGTAATACATCCATTGGGCAGGCATTTCCCAATGGCATCTTCCCACATTGCATGCTAAGGAAGCCAAATACATCCTGATATGATTGTGCAGATAGCCGGTTTTATAAAACTCTTCAATGCCTTTGTCTATGGCTTCAATGCCAGTGGTGGATTCTAAAATATTTTTGGGCAGACCCTTTCTTTCGGCAAGGGGCTGAGGTTTTTTAAAATCTTTATTGATTTCCTCTCCATGAATTTTCCATAAGAGTTGCCAATAGTCTCTCCAAGCCAATTCTTGGATAAATTTTTCGATTTTGTAAGGAGCATAGCCTTGCTCCAAAACGATTTCTAAAACTTTTTTGGTGCTGATGACGCCACGGGAAATGTAAGGCGAAAGATACGTAACGGTGCCATCTAGATAATTTCTGCTGTGTCCATAGGCAATAGGGTCTACAGCACGAATTTTATCGAGAATTTTATCAAAAGCACTTTCAAAAATCATCTTTTGGAGATTTTATTCATGCTGATGGTTCTTTGACGGGTGCATTTAAAACGAAGCATATCCGGGGAGGCTTTGTAAAGGTGTTTTACTCCTACGCCAGAGGAAACCCTTTTTCTCCATCTTCGGAAACTGGCAGGCTTGAGTTCACTGCGCATGAATTTTTCTACTTCTCCTTGGGTAAGCCCAAACTGAAAATGGATGGCTTCAAAAGGGGTACGGTCTTCCCATGCCATCTCTATTATTCTGTCTTTTTCTAGGTCTGTAAATTCTCGATTTTCCGCCATTTTTTGTAATCTCTACCACAAAATTACAATGCTTTTTTTTAAATAAAAGTTTCTCCTATAGTTATTTTCTATGGTTGTTTTTTAACATAAAAAAATGCGCCGAAGCACATTTAAAATTATATAAAAAGGATGTTTATTTAATCTTTCATCGGAATATTTTTCAAAATTTCCTGTAGATATTTCCAGAATTTTTGAACCGAAGGAATGTTCGCTCTTTCATCCGGAGAGTGTGCCCCTCTGATGGTAGGCCCAAAACTTACCATTTCCATTTCAGGGTAATTGGCTCCAATGATACCACATTCTAACCCGGCATGACAGGCTACAACATGCGGCTTGGCGCCAAATTCTTTTTCATAGATATCCGTCATCGTACGGATGATTTCTGCTTCTGGTTTTGGTTTCCATCCCGGATAAGAACCACTAAATTCTACCTGCATGCCTGCCAATTCAAAAACAGATTTCAACTGCTCTGCAACGGCCATTTTTCCAGATTCTACAGAAGAACGGGAAAGATTTAGGATTTTAAGGCTACCTTCTTTCAGTTCTACGCGGGCTACATTGTTAGAAGTTTCTACCAAATCAGCTACATCTGGTGACATTCTGTACACGCCATTGTGAGCAGATTTTAAAGCTAAAATGACTTTTTTGGAATCATTTGCAGAAAGTCCTTTTTCAGAATTTTCAGTGGTAGAGAAATGAATTTCCAAGTCTTTTTCCAACGAAGCAAATTCTACTAAAATTTGATCTTTTAGATTTGATATTTTTTCAATGAAATCGTTGCTGTTTTTTACGGATACTATAGCTGTGGCTTCTCTAGGTATGGCATTTCTAAGGCCGCCGCCGTCTATGCTAATCAGTTGGATTTCATTTTGGATTCCTTGGTAAAGAAGTCTTCCTAAGATGATATTGGAATTCCCGAATCCTTTGTGAATATCCATTCCCGAATGGCCACCCTGTAGACCTTTTATTTCTATTTTCACACCTTGCGAAGAGGCAGTGGTTAATGTATATTGTGCTGTTGCGGTTACATCTACACCTCCGGCACAGCCTATGTCTATTTCGTCGTCTTCTTCCGTATCTAGGTTCAGGAGGATTTCACCGGTCAATTCACCGGCCTGAAGACCTAGTGCTCCTGTCATACCCGTTTCTTCATCGATGGTAAATAATGCTTCTATGGCAGGATGCGGAATGTCTTTGCTTTCTAAAATACTCATAATGGCAGCAACTCCTAAGCCATTGTCTGCGCCTAAGGTAGTGCCTTTTGCTCTTACCCAGTCGCCATCTACAAACATGTCGATGCCTTGGGTCTCGAAATCAAAATTTACATCATTATTTTTTTGACAAACCATATCCAAATGGCTTTGCATCACAATGGTTTTGCGGTTTTCCATCCCTGGAGTGGCAGGTTTTCTGATGATGACATTACCTACAGCATCAGTAGTGGTTTCTAGACCAAGGTTTTTACCAAACTCTTGAATAAAAGCAATAACCTTTGCTTCCTTTTTAGAAGGACGTGGCACAGCGTTTAAAGCGGAAAAGTTTTTCCAAATATTTTGAGGTTCTAAATGGGTAATAGACATGTTTTATATTTTGTTCAAATTTAAGAATAAATCTCTTTTTATCATATGCAATTTAGGCATAATAGTGATGAATTAGGGAGATTCATTATTAATAATTATTTTTGTGAAATGAATTTTCCAAGTAAGGTATTAGAAAAAGCAGTAGAAGAGATTTCCGGGTTGCCGGGCATCGGGAAAAAATCTGCCTTAAGATTGGCTTTGCACCTATTGCGTCAGCCTCAATCACAAGGGGTGGCCTTAGGCAATGCATTGCAGAAATTGGTAACAGATATTAAATATTGCAAAGAATGTCATAATTTTTCTGATGAAGACATTTGTGAAATCTGCAGCAACACCAAAAGAAATGACGAAATACTCTGTGTGGTAGAAGATGTACGCGATGTAATGGCCATAGAAAATACCGCAAAATTCTTCGGGAAATACTTGGTTTTAGGAGGTAAGATTTCTCCCATGGAAGGCATCGGTCCTCATCAACTCAATATATCTTCAATAGAAAACAAATTGAATGAAGGAAAGGTGAAGGAACTTATTTTTGCCCTCTCGGCCACTATGGAAGGCGATACCACAGCTTATTATCTGTACAAAAAATTCAAGGATTTTCCGGTAACTTTCTCCAGTATTGCAAGAGGTATTGCTGTGGGAGATGAGCTGGAATATGCCGACGAAATTTCTCTTGGTCGTTCTATCGTAAACAGATTGCCCTATAATGAGAAGAATTAACGAAATGATTTCAGTAATAATCCCCATGTTTAATGCCGAAAATACGATTATTGAGGCATTAGATTCTGTGAAAAATCAAACTGTTGGTCCTGAGAATTTTGAAATCATTGTTATTGATGACGGTTCTACAGATAAGAGTGTTAAATTGGTGGAAAATTACATACAAGCAAATCCAGAATTGAACATTCTCTTGATGAATCAAGAAAACAAAGGAGTTTCCTCTGCAAGGAATATGGGGCTTATGTCTTCTGAAGGCGACTACATAGCTTTCTTGGATGCCGATGATGTATGGCTTCCCGAAAAGACAGAAAAACAGATAGAATACCTTAGAAATGAAAATTTTCTTGTTGATTTTATAGCCACAACAATTAATGATAATAAAATCTTTTTCCCATATTTTTCCAAAAATAATTTAGCAGAAGTAACTTTTAGAAAATTGTTGATAAGAAATGGAATCCCAACACCTACGGTTATTTTTAAAAAGAAAATTCTAGAGAATACCGGTTTTTTTGATGAAAATCAAAGGTATTTGGAAGACCACAACTTTTGGTTGAAAATTTCATTGCAAAATACCATGTATATTTTGGATGAAAGATTGGTGATTGCTGGAAAAGGAAAAAGAACTTTTGGGGTTTCAGGTCTCTCAGCGGATCTTCCTGAAATGGCAAAAGGAGCTGTAAAGAATTTGCGAGAAATGTGTGATATGAAAGAAATTACTTTTTCAGAATATATTCTTTATAGAATTTTTTATAAAGCAAAATATTTTATCCTGCTATTTAGAAATCTTTTATAATGAATGCGGTTGTACATTTTATAGCAAGACTTCAATTCAAATAAAAAAGCGTTTCAGAATTTCTGAAACGCTTTTTTAATGTATTTTAAAATAAATTATTTCTTAGTTGCAGGAGAACTTGCAGGTTTCTGAACCGGTGCTTGTGGTGCTGAAGATTCTTTTTTAGCAGGTGCTTTAGATTCGTAGTTAGCGGCAGGTTTTGCAGTAAGTACTACGCTTAAAAAAATCAATGCTACAATAATAGTGGCCAATGTCCAGGTAGCTTTTTCCATGAAATCATTGGTTCTCTGTACGCCAAATTGTGCGCTAGATCCTCCAAAAGTTCCGGATAAACCTCCGCCTTTTGGGTTTTGTGCCATAATAATAATGATTAATAAAACTGACGCTATGATGATCAACACCATGAAAAGACTAAATATAGTGCTCATTTTCTTTTTTAAATTTGAGTGGCAAATATAAGGATTTTTGATAAATTAAAAAATTTATTTTCAATTCACTAAATGGCAACTTTAAACTACTTTCAATTCACTTTTTGTTCAAAAAAACATTTTTTAAATACTTGCAGATGGCAATGCTTTTACCTATTTTTGAAACTTAATTTTTACACAGAAAATGGAGTATTTGAAAGGATTAAATGAACCTCAGTTTGAAGCAGTTACAACGTTGCAGGGGCCATTGATGGTTTTGGCAGGTGCGGGTTCTGGCAAGACTAGAGTGCTCACTATGAGAATTGCGCACCTTATTACCAATGGGGTAGATCCTTTTCAGATTTTGGCGCTTACCTTTACCAATAAAGCTGCCAAGGAAATGAAAATAAGAATTGCAAAAGTGGTAGGTGATGGCAATGCCAAATCCTTATGGATGGGAACTTTCCACTCGGTTTTTGCAAGAATTCTTAGAAGTGAGGCAGAATATTTAGGATTTCCTTCCAATTTTACTATTTATGATACTCAGGATTCCTTGAATGTTCTTAAAAAAGTACTGAAAGACCTGAATATAGATACAGAACTCTATAAACCTAAAAAAGTTCAGGCCAGGATTTCTGCCTACAAAAATAACCTTATCACAGTAAAAGCTTATTACAATAATCCTGAATTGATGGAGGCTGATGAAAGGGCCAATATGAAATATATGGGGCAGATTTATCAGAAATATGTAGAACAATGTTTCCGAAATGGAGCCATGGATTTTGATGATTTGCTTTTGAGAACCAATGAACTCTTAACACGTTTTCCGGAAGTTTTGGCAAAATATCAGGACCGATTCAGATATATTTTGGTGGATGAGTACCAAGATACCAATCATTCCCAATACCTTATTGTGAAGGCTTTAGCATCAAAATTTGAAAATATCTGTGTGGTAGGAGATGATGCGCAGTCTATTTACTCATTCCGTGGAGCCAATATTTATAATATTTTGAATTTCAAAAAAGATTATCCTGATGCCAAAACGGTTTCCTTGGAGCAGAATTACCGTTCTACTCAAAACATCGTCAATGCGGCAAATGTGGTCATAGCCAAAAATAAGGAGCAGTTCAAGAAAAATGTTTTCAGTGCCAATGAAATTGGAGATAAAATTAAAATTTTTCGGGCGCTTTCAGATGCAGATGAAGCCAATTTTGTGGCCAATAACATTTGGGAGCAGCACAATTCCAATCAAAGAAAATTTACAGATTTTGCCATCTTGTACAGAACCAATTCGCAGACGAGAGCCTTTGAAGATGCTTTGAGGAGGAAGAATATTCCGTACCGCGTGTATGGTGGATTAAGTTTTTACCAAAGAAAAGAAATCAAGGATTTGGTGGCTTATCTAAGGCTTTTGGTGAACGAAAACGACAGCGAAGCTCTTATGAGAACCATCAATTATCCTGCCCGTGGAATCGGTGAAACCACTCAGAATAAACTCATCGTTTTTGCAGATTCTCAAGATATTTCTGTGGCGAAATTGTTGGATAACTTAGGAATGTATGCCCCTCAACTGGGGTTCAATAATGGAGTACTTTCTAAACTGGCTGATTTTTGGGCGATGATTAAGGCTTTTCAAGTAATGCTGAAAACCGAAAATGTGTATACTGTAGCCATGGAAGTGGCACAGCGAAGTGGACTCATTAAATTTTTGAAAGACGACCAAACACCTGAAGGCATCTCGCGAGTAGAAAACGTGCAGGAGCTTATGAACTCTATGCAGGGTTTTATTGATGAACAAAAGCAATTGGAGGATGGAGATCCTTCACTTTCTAATTTCTTGGAAAATATTGCGCTTTCTACCGATCAGGATAAAAAAGATGATGATGAAGACAAAGTATCTTTAATGACCATTCACCTTTCCAAAGGATTGGAGTTTCCGGTGGTGCATTTGGTAGGCTTGGAAGAAAATCTTTTCCCAAGTTTTATGAGTTCTTCTACTCGTGAAGAACTAGAGGAAGAAAGAAGATTGTTCTATGTAGCGCTCACCAGGGCAGAGAAACAAGCATTTTTCTCTTATGCAGTATCCAGATTTCAATGGGGTAAAATTACCGATGCCGAGCCTTCTCGCTTCCTGAGTGAAGTGGATGAAGAGTATATAGAATTCATCAATCCAGCAGTAGAAAGCAGATTTATGAATAAATCAGGATTAAGTTCTTCCATATTCGATGGTGACTTTTCTGGCCCAAGATTTGTTAAGAAAGAAGAGAAAAAGAAGTTTAGTTCTTCATCACAGCCATTGTCAACACCGAAAAACCTAAAGCCTGTGGCCTCTGCAAAAATTATCAATCCAAGTGGGAGTTCTTCGCAGGATATTGAAGTAGGAGACAGGGTTCGTCATGATAGATTCGGAGTAGGAGAAGTGATTTTCTTAGATGGTACAGACCCTGAAAATATTAAAGCCAAAGTAAAATTTGCCACTGAAGGAGAAAAAAACCTGATTCTGAAGTTTGCCAAACTCACTAAAATTTAAATTCAACCAAAAAATATAATATTATTATGAAAAAAATTTCTATTATCAGTTTATTGCTAGTGGTAGTTGCTTCTTTTGCTCAAACTTATACCATAAAACTAAATCTCAAAAAAGGTGAAACATATTCTTCGCTTATAGATGTTAAAATGGATATGCTTCAAAAAGTAATGGGGCAGGAAATTCCTATAAAAATGAATCTTTCAGTGGCTTATTCTTATAAAGTATTAGGAATAGATAAGGATCTTTATACATTAGAAGGGAAATATAATTACATAGGTAATAATGTGGAAGCGATGGGGCGAAATATGAAAATGGCATCCAATACTAATGATGAAAACCCTATCAACAAAATGTTTGCAGGAATGATTAACGTGCCTTTTACCTTAAAGGTGAAAGATAATGGAGATGTAGCAGGTGTTGAAGGATATGAAAAAGTGGTAGAAGCAATGAAAAATGCTTTGCCGGAAAATATGCGCGAAATGCTTTCAAAAGAATTTGGAAAATCTTTTTCTAAAGATCAGGTAGCTCAGAGTTTAAAATCTGCTTTTTTTGCTATTCCGCCAAAGGCTGTAAATGTTGGAGATACTTGGGATGCTGTTTATACGGCACAAAATAATGGAGTAGAAATGCTGAATAAAATGAGCTGTAAACTAGAATCAGTAGATAAAAAGTCTTATAAAATTTCCTATACCGGTAACTTAGCAGCAAAAGAGGGAGGCTCTGTAGAACAAAACGGGATGAAAATGGATGTTAAAAAAATTGACGGTAAAATGGATGGTAGTCTTGTGTTGGATAAAGATTCTGCTTGGGTAAAAAATAACGATAGCAAAGGCAAAATAAATATGCAAATGGAAATGAAAATGGGTGATCAAACCGTTCCTATGGAAAGTATGGTTGATATGATAGCAGTAGCTACTGATGCTTCTATGCCAAATTTGTCTACAGGAAAATAAAAAATCATACTACATTATAATAATTGGTGCATCCAAAAGGGTGCACTTTTTATTTTCCAAAACCTTCTAACCTCCAACTTCTAACATACATCTTCCAACTTTTTTATTACCTTTGCTTTTATGACAAATACTGCCGATAAAAGACTTTATCTCATCGATGCTTATGCGATGATTTTCCGTGGCTATTACGCACTTATCCGAAATCCAAGGTTAACGAGCAAAGGACTCGATACTTCAGCCATTTTCGGATTTACCAACTCATTAATTGAATTGATCAGAAAGGAAAAACCCACGCATTTGGCAGTAGTTTTTGATGTGGGAAAACAAAATGTAAGAAACGGAGATTTTGCCGAATATAAAGCCAATAGAAGTGAGACGCCCGAAGCCATCAAAGTAGCGGTTCCATATATTCATAGAATTTTAGAGGCGATGCATATTCCTATTTTAGGAGTAGAAGGTTACGAAGCAGACGACGTTATTGGTACCATTGCATGCAAGGCAGAAGCTGAAGGATATACCACTTTTATGGTAACTCCGGATAAGGATTTTGCCCAATTGGTAACAGATAATATTAAGATTTACAAACCTGGCTTGAAAGGTGGTGATGTAGAAATTTTAGGCGTGGAAGAAGTAAAAGCCAAATATGAAATAGAACATCCCAAGCAGGTGATAGACTTTTTGGCAATGATGGGAGATGCGGTAGATAATATTCCTGGTTTGGAAGGGGTGGGCGAAAAAACTGCGATGAAATTCCTGAAAGAATATGGCAGCATAGAAAACCTCTTGGCCAATACCGATAAACTGACCGGCAAAATCAAAGAAAAAATAGAAAACTCTGCCGAAAGAGGAATTATGTCCAAAAAACTGGCAACCATCATTTGTGATGTTCCCGTAGAATTTCATCAAGAACAATATGATTTGGAAACTCCTGATTTCGAAAAGGTAAAAGGGGTTTTTGAGGAAATAGAGTTCAGAAGATTGTATGAAAATCTTTACCGTGCTTTTGCATTGCCTAATGCTGCAGATGTCAATTTAACTGTAGTGGAAACAACTGAAACCGTCAATAATAAAACCATAAAAGAACAGGTAGTTCAGCTAGATTTGTTTGCCAATTTCGAAGAACTAGAACAGGCCACTTCTACCAAAAAAACGGTAGCAGATAATGACCATCTTTATCAATATATAGATAATCCGAAAGCACAAAAAATATTGGTTCAAAATCTTTTGAAACAACCAGCCGTTTGTTTTGATACAGAAACCACTTCGCTCAATGAATTGGAAGCTGAATTAGTGGGCATAAGTTTTTCTTATAAGAAAGGCTTGGCGTATTATATTCCGCTTTCCGAAAATAGGGATGAGGTATTGGAAACATTAGAAATTTTCAAACCGTTTTTTGAAAGTGAAACTGTAATGAAAATTGCCCACAACCTGAAATTCGATTATAAAATCCTTCACCAATATGGAGTAAGCATCAAAGGAACTCTTTTTGATACCATGATTGCACACTATCTCCTTAATCCTGATGGTAGACATGGGATGGATTATCTTTCTGAGGTGTATCTGGATTACAAACCGGTTTCTATTGAAACACTTATTGGGAAAAAAGGGAAAAACCAAGGAACTTTTAGGGATGTAGACCTTAAAGATGCCACAGAATATGCAGCTGAAGATGCAGATGTTACTTTCCAATTGTATGAACTGTTTGCGCCTCAACTCAAAAAAGAAAATCTAGAAGAGTTGTTCTATAAAGTAGAAATGCCTTTGATGGAAGTCTTGGCGAAAATGGAATTGGTAGGGGTTTCTCTAGATGAAGAATGGCTGAAGCAGGAATCAATAGACTTAGAAAACGATTTGAAAAATCTAGAAACCAAGATATTTGAACTCTCTGGAGAAGAATTTAACATGAATTCACCCCGCCAGTTGGGAGAAGTTTTATTCGAAAAACTACAATTAGACCCTAAGGCCAAAAAGACCAAAACCGGGCAATATGCTACTTCGGAAGATGTATTACAGAAATTGGCTTCCAAGCACGAAATCATACAATATATTCTAGAATATAGAACATATCAAAAATTGAAGTCTACCTATGTAGATGCATTGCCAAGTCAGATAGAAAAAACGGTCGGCCAAGGCCAACAACTGTGCGCCTTCATCGAACCGGTCTCCGACGATGCGCATATCCGATCGCTCGCCTAGAATTTCCCGCAGGCGGCCGAAGAAATCCGACCGATAGCGCGACAGCTCCTGCACGCGCTGCGCCAGGGCGATGTTGAGTCGCGAGCCGAGGTCGGCGATCTTCGTCTGGCTTTCGCGATCGCGTTTTTCCGAGGCATCGAGCGCTTCCTCCAGCGCTGCGATCTGCTGCGCGATGGTGTTGGGGATCTGATTCTGAGCAAGGAGTTCGCTGATGGAGCCTTTCTGGCCTTCGGCGGACGAACCGTTGTCACCCCAGATATACAGAATGATCGTGTTGTCTCGTTGCCCGGTCTGATCGAGGTAATCCACGACCTTCCCAACCTGCACGTCAGTGTGTTCTGCGAAACCGGCGAAGACTTCCATGAGGCGAGTCTGGAAGGCGCGTTCAGATTCCGGAATGCTGTCCCACGCAGGCATGGTGGTATCACGGGGAGTGAGTTCTGTGTTGGCAGGAAT
>CALJKL010000007.1 GCA_937973555.1 uncultured Flavobacteriales bacterium
ATACAATCTTGAAAGAACTGCATGCCCACTTGGATAAGCGTCAGTCACTTCTTTTGCGACGCAAGGTTCTGCGCTTTTGATGTACAGAAATGGACGCTTTCGAGGGTATTCTAGTTTTAATTTTTGAATAAAATCAGTAGTAGCTTGTGCAGAATTAAATATTTCATCAGGATTTAATTGCTCTCCACTTACTTTATTGTAATGATTTACAATAGAGGTCATATCGGATACAAGTTTTTTTCTTGAATCATTGTTTTCAATAGCTAATCCAAGTTGAGTATTACCTGATAAATATTGTCCTATTGATTCAGGTGATTTACCGGACATACGAGAAATTACATTCACATCTTCGGGTAATATTTCTCCGGTATTTATCCTTTTTTGAATATTTGATATATTTTCATCCGATGATTCTATCGGTGCTTTTTTTCTATCAATAGGAATATTAATCCCATTGGGTGCTGTTAATGAAGTTGGTTCAAAATTAAAATCAAGAAAATTAGTGTGGTTTTCTTGAGATGGGAGATTGGAATTTATATTTTGAGATGAATTGTCTAATTCGATAGAAGAGGTGCCAGAAACCGCTTTTTTTTTTTGAGATTCCACTGCATCCAATAAAGGATTGGCAGACTGTGGTGTGTCTTTTTTCTTTTGAGGCTCTTGTTTTATAACAGCCTGCAATAATGGATTATCTGTACGTGCTGACATATTATTGTTCTACCGTTTCGTTTTCAATTGTTATTTCTGTAGGCACTTCCTGACCTTTTTTCACCGATGGTTGCAATGCAACTTTTTGAGCATCCATTACCTGATCTAAATTTACTGTTTGGTTGTCTTTACCAATAATGTATGCAGGAGCTAATTTTATTAAATTATCCTTACTCATTTGTATTAAGAATTGCGCACCTGTTAAATTAGTTCCATTTTTACTATTAAAAGCATTTTTAGCTTCTTCAATTTGTTGAGGGCTAATTAATGTGCCATTCATAAATGCTCCGTTACTTATTTTATAAGTGCCATCAGGTCTTGGTTCTAAATTTTTTGTTATAGTTTTTCCAGCACCTTTGCCTTCGGAATCTGGTTGTGTAACCTGAATACCTCCTATAATACTTTTATATCCTTCGGGAATATCTTTGGCTTTTACTACGTAAGAACCATCTTTTTGAGAAACAGACATCCCCACCACATCATCAAAAATAGGTCGTAATTTAGATTCATCTTGCGACCCTCCTCTTGCATTTTTCAATTCCTGTACTTTTATTTTACCTTCTTTGCTCATTCTGGCTGCTGCTTTTTTAGCATCTGCGTTTATACGTGCTACTGTTATCTTTCCTCTCTCTTCCATTGCTTTTAAATTCGCTGCTGTCTGTTCTTTATCAAATTCATCAGCCGTTTGTTTATAAGAACCATTATATTGGGCTAATGTTTCAATAGCAGCAAAATCAGGCGTAGTCATCATTATTTTATCAGATGTTCTTTTACCTGTAACCGGATCAACTCCTAATTTAGCCGCTAATTGTTTTGTATTGATATAATTTTTATCTCCGGGCTTTAATCCCAAATCATTATTATAATCATCGGCTCTTTTTAAAATATGCTGCATATATGGAGAATATACTTCTTCGGGTAGTTGCTCTACTTTATCTCTTAACATCATCATTTGTTGAGCATCTTTTCCCCCATAATTATATGCTGATAATGAATTGTTTTTTAAAGTATCAAAATCTACGTTAGATTCTGTAACTTTAAATACTTTACCATTTTCATCTACACGGGTAAATGTTTTTGATTCAGATTTTAATGGCAATTGTTGTGTCGGGATTGCTCCCTTTGTCCTTTGCTTTACTGTAGGAGCATCTGTTGTTGTTTGGGTATCATAAACAGTTTCTACTCCATTTCTACTTGTTACTGTTTTCTTATTGGTAGTAGAAGATGGACTTCCCAATGAACCTTCAATTATTTTTTGATGCAATGAATCAGCATCAAAATCAAGAGATTTTTGAAAAGGAGAATAATCTCCATTCCAAAAACCTAGTTTATCCTGCTGGTCTAAATGATTTTGATAAGCCTTTTGATCTTCGTCTAAAGTTTGAGAAGCCTTTTCAGATTCTAATTTTTTACGACCTACATAACGATGTTGCGCCCATGTAGCGGCATCTTGTGTATCTCTTAAACCACTTTGATATTTTGCGTATGCTTGTTTATAGGCATCGCTATTTTTATCATTAATACTAATTAAATTAAAATAATTCTTATCGTTTTGTGCCTGTAAATCATCTATTAATTTTCTATCCTGTGGTAAAACCTCTCCAGTTTGAACCTTGCCAGCAGATAACATTTTTAATTCATTATCCCTGTCCTTTATTTTTTGTTCATATTTTCTTACATTGTTTTCATGATTCATCAGCATCAAATCTCTATTTGTTTGATTGATGACGCTGTTATCTCCTTCACCTACTACTGGCGCACCTGATCCGGCACCTAATCCTGAATTTCCAGTATAAGAAATAAGTTCTGTTCCTAAAGTTGGCATTTAACTTTTATTGTTATTTTAAAATTTTATTACCAGCCACCTCCTGCACCGCCGCCGCCACTAAAGTTGCCTCCACCAAATCCAGCTCCACTAGATTGACCGCCACCACCGCCAAATTGCATATCCCCTCCCATACCACTTATACTTGATGTAGTGGTAGACCAATCTTTTTCAATATTTTGTGCATTAACCCTTCTTGCTTCTGCAATAGCTTGTGTCTTATCCTTCCAAGGCGCATCAATATTAACCTGCCAAGGCGTAACATAATTTCTTTCGTCTACATACTTACTTTGGTTAAGTACATTTGAAATCTGGTTAAGCCTATTACTATCTCTCATCATTGCCAATTTCAATCTGCCATCTTCTCCTGCCCCATATAATGAACCTACTGAATTTACATCGCCTCCACCTCTTAATATCGCTCCTAAACCTGACGAAAATTGTCTGTCTGAAGCATCATTATAGGCTTTCTCTGCCCTAGCGGACATTCCATTGGCTAATTCAGATTCAACTAAATTTAAGTTATAATCTGCATTCTGATCTCTGCCTATTTTGGGACGTAACTTTTCTTGTTCTTTTGCCTGCTGCTCTAATTTCTTTTTCTCATTTAAGTCAAGCCCCATTTTTACCATACTTAAAAATGTTCCTATTCCCTGACCGTAAGACATAATCTAAACTTTTATTAATGTGATAGCTTTTTGATCTGTATTCTCTTCTTGCAGCATACCACATTTTATTAAATAATTAATTGCTGGCGTATTTTTTTTATATAATACACATCCAAATTTTTGAGGAAGCACTTTACATATTGATTCAAAAAATGATTTCAATATATCAGGCTTTCTGTACATTTTATTTATAGCAAAACTATAAAGCACATCTTTAAATGTAACCACATATCCAATTGGCATATCATTTAATAATGCTTTGTAATAATTAAGTTCTCCCGGTAGTTCGTTTTCTGCATTTTTTATCATTACCATTTGAATATTAACAGCATCGTCATGTGTCATTTCTACATTTATATCCTTATCAATATATTCAGGATAATTTTTAATCAATTCACTATCTCCTTCATAGGCTAAATCTATGAAATCACGAATTTTATTAAATTTTATTTTAGACAATACTACCATTCCAATTCATTTGAGGGAAACATTCAGGGAAATTAGTATTCCATGTTGCCACAGTCTGTAATGATTTTAAATCTTCAATCGAAATTGGATTAAGGAATACGACTAACGCATCCCTTTGTTTTTCTCTTTCATAAAAAGCCATTTGTTTTTCAACTGGTTTATACTTATCGTTAAACACCATTCTTCTGTATTCAACACCAGCCATTAATGCAAAATTCGCATAATTAGGAACAAGTACTTCTCCGTCCACATCTATTCCATTCATTTGGTATGTTAGAAGTAATTGGGTATTATCTTCAAAATGCTCCAAGTTTCTTACATAAATTTTAGTTCCGCACGCAGATATATTACATTGACCAGCCCAAGGAGAACAATTTTTCCAAAACTTTCCGCAATTTTTACCGTTAGTTGTTATAGGGTTTAGATAGCAACCACAACACTCATAAAACATTTTTTCATTGTCGGCTGTTGGTAATGGACATCCGCATGGTTTTACTTCTAATTTACATAGCTTTCGTGTCAATGTATAAACTACCACTTCGCTATCTACGGAACCAGTTTCGTATGAAATATCATAACTGGGATCATAGCTTCCCGGATTAAAAGTATATTTCGTAGTCGGGATTTCTCTATACTCCATTACATCACCATTTTTACATAGTGAAACCCAATTGTATTCAGTATAGGTTGTGCCATCAATAACAACATCTTTTGTAACTACACTTAAATTGCTTGATGAATTACACAGACCATCACTTGCACAATCACATTTATCGCATGTACATTGTTTTTTTTCAGGTTTAGGTATTGTCAATAATGTTGGATTAAAATAAAGAGGTTTTAGTCTGTCATGTTTTGTTTTTATTCCTAATGATAAAAACCTTAAACAATCTAACGGAATATCTACATAATTACCAACACCGTCATATTTCAAATCCTGAAAAATACTTTTAGTGATAAACAAAGTATTAGTAAATAACTCTTTCCATTCCTCCTGAAATAAAATAAGATATTCTTTAAAGTATTTTCTGCGATCATTAAATTTATGAACGCAGTATAGTTCTGTAACTTTGTTTAATGTATATGATGGGCAGCTTCCTGTCATGGATTAAGTAAATTCCTGTCGCTTTCGCTAACAGGGTTTGGATTTTTATTTTGATTATTAGTTGTTTTTACCAAGTGGCCTTCATCAACTATCTTTCTCATCATGCTTATTACTGCCGTTGTTATAGCTGCATTCCTTGAATTTGGGATTTCTAAATCCTCACTTATTTCAGGCACATATATCACTCTTATAAATGGTGGGGGGCTAATGATTGAGGAATTACACCTTACTATAACTTTATTTTGAATTAATGACCAAAAAACATTTTTTGTACTTGGTAATAAATCATCCTGCCATGCTTTATCTATACTATCACGAATAAGTTCCTTTGTAAATTTTGCACCAATCGGAAATATGTTTTGTATTCCAATATCCCATTTATCAAACGGGAAACTCATTGGCTTTTGTTTCAATAAATAATAATCCCCTTCTTCTTTGCTTTTTGTAATTTGTATTGTTTGGGTTTGCAACCAATCATGCGAAAATGTAACATAATCTTCTTGCCTGTCGGCTCTCATTTCAGCACGCTTCAAGTCGTATTCTTGTTGAAGCATAGCTGCATACGCCGACCCTGTTTGAAATATAAAATCATTTAAGGTGTAAAAATCTGTATTTGAAGCATAATCTTCATAATACAAATCCATTATCCTGTTAGCTAATATGTTTATTTTTGTTGCCATTTATTTGCCACCAAAATGCTGTGTGTGATAACGTTCCCTATTTACCTGATTAGAACGAACCACATTTGTATTAGAAGGTATATTTACTGGATTACCCGCATCACTTCTTTTATGAGAAATTGCCTGAATCTGCCGTTGAGATTCCGGTATTTCACGCTGGAATACTTTTGTAGTTCTTGTTCCACCTGAACAATTACACATATTTTTTTATTTAAAATTATGTATTTTATTTCATTTTTGAGAAAATAGTTCCTATCCCCATTGCCACCAAAATGACAACAACATATTCAGTTATTAACTGATGCCATATTATCCAATATATTGCAGTTCCCCACCAAGGGGTCATGCAAACATTACACTCACAAATAGGGTATCTATAAAATAATGGCAACCCTTTTCTTTCTAGCCAATCCCCAACAAAACCAAAAATCATTTGTGGTTGAAAGCATTTCCAAATAGCCATAATTATACATGCCACTATAAATGCTCTTTGTATTACCTGAATATCGTTTATCATGATCTTGAACCTGAATTTGATTCTCCAATTAAAAACGTTTGAACTCCTTCCAGTGCGCTATAAACATCATCAAAATCCGGGAATCCTACCAATCTTACCTTTACCCAAGTTCCATATAAAGGCCACCCTTCAAACAATGGATTATTGGCTATAGTTAATGGATTATTTGGATCAGATAAAGTATTCATATCTCTCAAAAATGGTGCGCTCCAAAAATAATCTCCCTGTTTCCATTGAGATATTAAAATACGAGATTCCTGCCCTGTTTCTGTTATAATCCTATCTGAAAAATACCCTGATTGTTTACAATAAACCTCTAGCCAGAGTGGTTTAAATTTCTTTAAATTTTCAACATTTATAACAAATTCAAACACTCTACTGCATTTAACGCCAAAAAAGGTATTATAGTTTGTATTAGTAGTAGAATAAAAAGAATATGGCTGTCCTTTTATAAATTCAAAAAGCTGGTTCCCATATAATTCATTTTCTAAAAATCCCCAATATTCGGGAGTAGTAGAATACATACCTTTCCATACATCGGCTTTCATATCAAAAGCCATACATTCAGGAATGGTTACATCATAATCCCTTTCATTGTTTACATAATTTTCAAAACTGGCTTTTATTTTGAAATCTGATAGTAAATACTCATTATTTGTTGGGTTTATAACCGAAACAAAATACCTCTTATCCTGAAATCTTGGATTATTATTGTATTCTTTTATAAAACTTATTTTTTTTGACAACCAAGATAGAATAGTAGAAGTCCTATTGGGATTTGTTTTATTTGAACTCACATCTTGACAATCTCTAAAATTATGCTGTAATACAGCTACCCGGCTACTATCTAAAAACATCACCAATCCATCCCTTTCTCTTATTGTGTTTTTATCCCATATTTGACAGCCATAATTTCCGCTTAATTGAACATTAGGATTACCAAAAGTATTTTGACCGGAAGGGGCAAGTATATTTCCATTATTATCAGTACGAACCAAGGTATCCCCATAACCGACTGTAAAATTATTAAACTGCGTAATAATTAATAATATCCCTTGTTTTGGGGATACGTAGACTATTCCTCCCGTATTTGGAATATTAAAACTATGCTTATTTGTAGGAATGAAATATTGTAAATAATTTAATTGACCATTATCTGATAATGCCCCACCAAATGCTATTTGGTCTTTATGAATAATTTCAGCTTCGTATGGATTAACTGAATTAATTCTTCCTTTATTTCCGCATCCAGTACCATCTGCGTTTTGCCCCCAAAAATTAGATGGACAGGCATGTTCAAAAGTAAAGCCAAATGCCTGTAATGATAATACTGTTGGAGATGCTGGCGGGATAGTATAAGTAGTAACACTTCCTGAAGCATCATTTACCGTTGTGGCTATTTGAGATACAGTAGAGGCATTGGGGTCTACCGGAGCAGGAACCGGAATCAATCTTGGTAAATAATATGTATCAAAAGCATTTAATATAAATTGATTTTCCTGTGCTTTTTTATTTACAATATCTACTACATGACATACTTCATAATTTACCTGATTCCCATTGCACTCTTTTGGACGTATTAATCTCATGAGTGCATTAGGCTTCAAATTAGCTAATTCACTTGTGTAATCTATAGTAAAATAAGTTCCTGACTGGTCATATTTAACTATAGAAGAAATATCATTTGTAAAGAAAACACCATCTCCATTTATGAAAAATTGAACCCTATCTGTTGTAACTGGATTAGTAGAATTAGATGGAATAAATTGCCATGCCGTTGTGGTGTTATAATTATTTACTTTATTATATTCAATAATACTTTGATAGTAAACTCTTATTTGAGAGGGGGATAAAGTATCAATTTGGTTGGCATTATTTATTAACTCAACTCTATCAACTATCCAAGTAAGATATTTTTCAACCGTTGTTTCTTCCCCTATAGAAAAAGTTATATATCTTATTTCTTCAGGAAAATTCGCAGATGGATCAATATTTACCTGTATTGTAGATGGAGCTATTGCATGAGTTTCAAAAACTGAAGGTATTTTTAAATCTCCTAACGGTTGCGAATAGGTTTTTCTTCCTAACCAATCGTATCCATTTACAAACCAAGGATAAATACCACCACTCAATAAACCTTTTTGTTGAGTATATGTACCAACAATAGTATTTAATATTAAATTTCTTTCTTCGCAAGCAGTAGGGCCAGCAGTACAAGCTACAATATGAATATCTGTAACTGGTAAACAATCGCCATTATCATCATAATAATTACATGCTCCTGCGGTAACTATTAATTTATCATCTCTTACGCCTAATACATTTTCTGCATCATCATGAGCAATAATATTAAAATACCCATTTGAATCTGTTACAGCTTGTCCTCTTGAACCTCTTGTTAATGCTACATACGCACCTGAAATTCCTATATTTGAATTAGCAAGTACTACCCTGCCTCTTATTTGTACAAAATCGCATGGATTAATAACATTAGGCGTTGATGAAACCTGATTGTAATAATCAGCAAAAACCATATCTGCACTTGTCAAGTGTGGATTACCAAAAGAAAGGCTTCTTCGTTGACACTTTCTATAAGTATTAAAAGCCAAATGCAAAGTACCACCATCTGTATCCCCTATCCTATATTGCCAATAAAAACCATTGGCATCTGTTCTTAAACAAGAAACATTACCATCTATATTCGGGAAATTCAATAATTCCCATCGTACATCTGCGTCTTTAGTTTCTCTTATATAGCCACATTGAGAATAACAAAATGGGAAAGCCATATTAGCAATCACCAACATTTTGTTATCATTCAATGTATCATAATCTTCATCACAACAATCTACATATAATTCACATGCAGGGTATTGGGTTCTGTTTAAAAAATCAAGATTATAGTTATTAGTTTTATCAAAAGGGATTAATCCCCACATAGGCGTGCTTGTAGTAATATACTCTTCTCTTACCGGATCAACTGTTTGAGAAGCTATTCTAAAAATGTATCTACCTTTTGGGATATTACTGAAAACAAACTTTTGTAATGTTCTATGAGATGGACTTAAATTATAACCATTAAAATGTGGATCGGGAATCAGGTTGCCACTTCCATCAATATATACTTGTGTACTGATGCAAGTACCTCCATTTACTAAATATCCCAAAAAGCCAGATTGTTCAGGGTTTTTAAAAAATTGCTTTTTAGCTTCGCATAAATCTTGCGCCAAGCCGCCGCTTACCTGACCACCATAATAATATTTATTATCCCTTTTTTCAACTTGTTGATCCATTTGTCCAATAGACGCATAAATAGTAATAGTCCTTAAATCTTCGCTTGCTTTTGGAGGAATAATTGTGGCGGTTATTTTTTTTCTTAAATCTTCAGGGAATGGATTAAATCCGTCTTTATTATTTGCAGTAGCAATTAGATTATTTAAAGGGAATAAGGATGTGCATGTTTTAGGTAATGCAGGTGCCAGTAATGCTGTTGTTGCCGGATCAATAGGATCACATTGTTTAGTTCGACAAAAACGATATGTTATTTTATTTGTGTTTTGATCCCATAATAAATCATCATTAATTGGACGTAACCACCATTGGCCTATATTACTACCTTTATATTTAAACAATGTTATTTCAGTTCTCCATTCTTCACTATTGCAATTTCTATAGGCTATTTCAATAGTATTAATAAATGGATTACCTGCATCAAATATAAGATCAACACAATTTGGTAAATTGGCACTTAATGAAAGACAATCATTTATTCCCGGAATATAAGTATCAGAAATTATTCCATAAATTGACGGCCTTCCAAAAACATCGGTTACGGTTAAACGAAATTGCCAAGTATTAAAAAGAATATTATTACTGATATTACTTTCTTTTCTATACAATCCTGCATTTACCTGAAATCCAAATGGAGTTGGTACTGTAGGCTCTTGAGTAATTATTAAAAAAATATCCCCCACATACGGAGGTAAGTTTATAGTAGAAATAGATGCTATTGTATAAGTAGTTGCTATTATCGTTCCGGGATTAAATATAATTTGATCCCCTACTTCGGGTGTTTCTGAAAATGGATTACCTCCATTTATTCCAGAAACCAAAATATCATTAGGTGATCCTGCGCCAAAAAGAACAGATGCAAAACTTAATTGTTTATATTCTATTGGAACTTCTTTTACCTCAATGCAATCTTTTGGAGTAGGCAATCCCATTCTTAAAATATCACATCTATTATAATCACCTTCAAAATAAGGAAATAATACAGGATCAAACCCATTTGTATCAACGCAATCTTCAACTCTTATATATCCCATATAATTAAAAGAATCTGTCCAATACAAATCTTCTTTTAAAAGTGTTTGTCCTGTTGCTGGATCAATCAATGTGATAACTTCTACCCATGCGGCTGATTCATGGATAAAATAACGTGGATCAAATTGGAAATTAAAGCAAGGGTCTGTTTTAACTATTGTACAGCTTGGTTTTTTCCCATTAACATAAAATATAGTATGATTATTGTTACTATTCCATACAAAACAATATAAATTACCTGAAGTTTTGCTAGAACAAGAGCCTATACAATAATTATCTCCATCTGGTAATTTTATAGGGCAATATAGCTGTGGGGATTGCAGTGGCTTCATTACCCCTAATTCTGTACCCAACGCTGTATCTGCGGAAGCATTATCAGTCAAAAGATAGGTAAGATTTTTTACAAACCTTGCCAAATTAGACTTCATTAATTGATTACTAACATCAGTTGTAATGCCACCAAGAGGTAAGAATTTGATAGGAATTGCCAAAATTATGTCTGATTTTACTCAAAAATATATAGATCGGAAGA
>CALJKL010000008.1 GCA_937973555.1 uncultured Flavobacteriales bacterium
CTTTTGGAAGAATACGCCCAGCAATCCCAGCCCTCCGGCATGAGGTGGGTGAGGGCGAGTGAAAGGCTGCCGGATAATCCGGGATTATTTCATTTTAAATCTGGCTATTTGCACGATGTTGTTTTTTACGATAAGAAGAACGGTTTTTACAAACCAAAAGTAAAAAGAACAACTGTAAAAGATACAATCCGAACAAAACTCGAAACAGAGATAGCACCCATGAAATATCCATTGGATCAAATCGAATGGCTGGACGAATCCTCCCCCGCAGGAGCAGCGGAAGGGGCCAGCGAAGGGATGGCAGAGGCGTTGAGGAAAGATATATTTAGGCTTGATGAATTGCGACGGTTTCATATAGAGCCGTATAATCTTGGCGAAATGGGCGAAGTAAGTAAAATAATATCTCGGTTATCGAAACTCGCCTCCCTTTCCCCCGGTGTGGAGGATGGTAGCGGATGGGTGAAAGTGGAGGATCGACTTCCGGAAAATGCCGGGTGGGTTAATGACACGGTTATGTTTTGGAGCAAAAAACACGGCCATGCGCTAATTGGATGTTATGATTTTGAGTTTGATGATTGGACGCAACAGCCTTGGACTGAAGGTGCGGAAAAATTAAAATCATCCGATGTCACCCACTGGCGACCCCTTCCAACCCCTCCCGGTGTGGAGGATAACCAAACCAAAAAGCAATGAAAACAGAGAAAACAACTACCGTCAGCCCACATAGCAGCAATGCAGTGTTACCGGCTGGCGTTTCAAGATAATGCTCTGGGAGGGCTTTGTAAAACCCACAATAAATAAAATGGAAAATTCATTTTTCGAAAGGCTTCTAATCGAAGCACAAGAGTTGGCGACTAAAACAAACGCCTTGAATGACTTTATGAGAACGCAAAAATTTGTTGACCTTGACAGGCAAAACAAAGACTTGCTTTACAAACAGTCAAGATTGATGAACGAGTATTTACAAGTACTTGGTCAACGAATTGAATTACTTGGAGAAAAATTTTCCTTTCCAAAGTAATCTTGTGGGTTTCGTAGGATGGTTTTTCGGGACTGTCCTACGGTTGCCCATAACGGACAAGTATTGCTGAAGGCGGGATATTCACGGTTCGTCCGACCAGCAGCAAGATAGATGAAGATGATAAGCGAACCATTGTTGATAGCGGATTCTGTCGCCCCGCTTTTAGCAATACAAATGTTGGCGGTAGTTAAATTATGTCAAAATATAGAGTTCAAAGCGGTACAATGGATGTTACCGTAGAAGCAAAAAATCATAAAATGGCAGTAATAAAAGCTATTGATGAAAGCAATCCGTCAGCGTTAGGCGTTTTGGTATCTTGCCTAAAAGAAGGTGATACAGAAGATAACGAAATGTTTATGAAGACAACCAATGTCCTTGAAGATATGGGTTTTGATGTGTCGGAATAATTACCGCCAACGGTTCTCGGCTTGGCGAAGTTGCCGAACAAAAAACTTCGATAGTACTACAAAATTTAAAAATTAGATAAAATGTCAATTGAAAACGAAAACGGCAATTTTGCCAAACCGATGTTAGGTGCAGTGCCTTGTCGCAAAAGCCAAATTCTTGACTATCTGCAAAAGAAAACCCCTGATTATAAGTTCACATGGGCTAAAGACCAAAAATGGGTTGCAGTCTATGAAACTGTTCTATCGCTGAATAGAGATTTGAAGATACCGAAGTCCAGTATTTATAAGGCGTTGAAGGGACTTGCTGGTGTTGAAGGGTTTTCTTTTTCGCATGGACTGGTGAGTTATGAATATAGAGTTGAGTAGGCATTGCACCTAACGTAAAAGCATTGCTGTCAGTGGCGGAATTGAAAAACAAAAGTTGAAATTATGCAGAAAAGTTTATTTGAAAATATACAGTTGAATGAAGCACCAAAGCCGCCATTGCAGCAATGCAATGTTAGCTGTAGGGCTTTTGTCAAACTATAAATAAAAAACAATAATATGTTAAAACAAGTAAATAAAACAATAGAACACAGAGGTTACAAGTTCAATATATCTGTAACATTTTGTACAAAAGTTGAAAGAAGGCTTAATGGGTTGAGTTTTCATACGATAGAGATAAACAATACAGATAATAGCTATGTTAGAAAAATTCAAGTAG
>CALJKL010000009.1 GCA_937973555.1 uncultured Flavobacteriales bacterium
CTGACGGAAGCTGACCGCATTGGCGGGTTGCATCCCTGATTTTTTACAATTAAAATGTATCAAAGTGGCTTATACAAGCTGGTCGTTTACTGCGACACAAACCATTGGTGAAGAAAGTGTTGTTACCATAACAGCGGTTGTAACCGGAACGGATGTAGCCGTAACCCAAAGACGGGTTTACTTGCAGACAGCAAGCGGTGAATTTTTAGTCCCTTCCGGCACAACAACTGATTATGTGCAATGGAGTATAAGTGCAGGTTCTATTGATATTGATTGTTTAGATAAAGATTATGGATTACGGATAGTAGTAGAATGGCTTAATGTAAGCAACGTGGTTCTTTACGATTCCGAGCAGTATGTTGGTCTTACTTTATATAATGAAACATTCGATTACCAGACAACACAATTAATGGCTGCTAATCCGCTTTTGATTAATGACAACAACTTCTGGCCTAACAAATCAAAGTTAAGAACGCTGATAGACGCTGGCAATAATGCCATAAGTTTCGCCTCCGACTTGTATAACGCCCAACTTTGCTATGATGCGGCTACTGATTTAAGAACAAATGCTCAATATTTATTTAACGGAAATTCTTAGTTATGGCCCTTACCACAGCCCAAAAATTAGATATTGCATCCATAAGTGAATATCTATGTTATGCTGATATTGCAAAAGGGGGGTTATACTTTAAAGGAATAGATAGGCAACTCCCGCTTAAAATATACAATATCCGTAAAAGTGTTGCGTATTGGTATGACTTAGACCCAAGTGATGATACACTTATAACAACATCTAATTACCTTATAGCCCTATGTGGTATATGGGGACTAAAAGCCCAAGAGATAGTTACAAGTGCAGGAACAATAGCATCTATTTCAGCAACCACACCCCCTACTCCCTTGCAGTTTATAGTAGCGGCAAGTGGCACTACATTTATTGATGGGCAAAGTTCAGCAACCCTTACAAGTTTTATAGGGTATAACCTCCTTTTTGCAAGAGGTGGCATCCCGCAAAGTACCGTTTCCAGCGAACCAAGCTACTATTCATGGGATAAAAATACAGGCTCCCTTAATATATCTACCGCCGCAGGGCTTGGAGAACTATTTCAAATATACCCAGTATAAAACAATGAAAAAACTATCTAAAGGAGGAAACAATAGAAAAGGATATATAAAAAATGAGTACAATCATAACTTAGAATTGTATGAAGTTAATGGGTATGAGTCCGAATATAAAATATCTAAGGAAGGTGTAGTTGTAAGTTTTTTAATCCCAAATAAACCACGAATACTTAGACAAAATAACATAAGAGGGTATAAGAGAGTTGTTTTGTGTAAGGGGGGCATCAAAAAACAATGGATGGTACATAGATTGGTTGCTTTACAATTTATACCAAATACCGAAAATAAGCCACAAATAAATCATATAGACGGGAATCCATCCAATAATAAAGTAGATAATTTGGAATGGTGTACTATATCCGAAAATGCTATTCATGCTTTTAGGGTTTTGGGTAAGGTTAACCCATTAAAAGGTAGATTTGGTAAATTGCATCCTACTTATGGAAAAGGTGTACTTATTAGACCAAAATCAAGAGTAAAGTGTGATAATTTTGATATGGAATTTGAATCTATTAGCGAAGCGTCTAGAGCATTAGGAATACATGCTTCGCATATAAGTTTGGTATGTTTAGGGAAAGCCAATTTTGCTCATGGTTTATCATTTAGATATTTATAAAATGAAAAGAAGTTTAATTATATTATTTTTTTTATTATTTTACTCTTATAGTAAGGGACAAACTTATCCAATAACTTCAAATTTAGGTGGGCCAACAACTAGGGTTACTATCCCTAACTATGGAGCACTAAATGGAGGTATAATTCCGCTTACCTTTTCGGATACTTCTTCTGCAAATGCTGCGCTTACATACGGAAAGAATTATAATGGATTTATAATTTATACCCAAACACCCCAAGCTACTTGGTGGAGGCTTGCGGATAGTTCTAAATGGGTTATGATTTTACCACAAGGAGGAGGAACACCAATATCAGGTCAAGCATGGATAAACCCCGGTAACTCAAATTTATTTACAGATGCTTCTTTGAACGGGGGATTTGGAACTCTCGGAAACAACGGCGTTTATTTCAAAACCAACGGAATAACAAGATTGTATTTAGATAGAAACGGGATAGCACCAGAAACGGGTACATCTGTGGGAATAGGAATTGATCCAGCCGATAGTAATAGAATAACTTATTTTAGTGGAGGTGGTGGTAGTACACCTACTTGGCAACAAACACTAACAGCAGGAAGTACGTTAAATACAGATAATACAGTAGATGGAGGTGGGAATACATTTAATTTTGTTAATAACAATATTTTACAATTTGGCGCTACATCTTCCGGGGCTGGTTCATTAATAAACATTGCACAAAATAGCAATGGTGGTTCGGTAACATCTAATATCGTATTAAATGATTCAATTTCTCTTACTACATCAACTGGTAAATACTATTTGTCAGGCGGAATATTAAATGTTGCTTCACAAAATAATTTATTAGGCATAGTTACTTCTACTGGTCAAGCAGGTAGGATAACAATAGGTTCAGGTCTTTCTTTAAGCAATGGGGTATTAAGTAGCACAGTAACAGCGGGAGCCAACACAGCCCTAAGTAACCTTGCAAGTGTAGCAATAAACACATCTCTTTTACCGGGAACTGATGATGGTGCGGCGTTGGGTTCTACCTCGAAAGAATTTAGTGATTTATTCTTAGCATCAGGTGGCGTAATTAATTGGGCAAATGGGAATACTACTTTAACCCAAACATCCGGGGCGTTAACATTAGGAGGGGCATTTTATGCTACATCTTCCGTTGCTGCTGGAACATATTTGTATGGCGGCGATAAATACAATACATATACAGGATATACGGGGGCGGTACTTGGGGGTATAACAACCCATGCTGTACTGGACTTTGTGGACAATAATTCAAGGATAGGAGAGTTTTATACCGATGCAAGTAATTTCAATTTCTTCACCGATGTAAGCAAGGGTATTGTTTTCTATGTTAATAATAGTTTTACGGCCCCTGCCCTGCAATTTAGTTCGGCAGGCGCATTAAGATTAGGTTATCTTGGAGCAGGTGCATTAACAGCCGATGCTTCGGGTAATATTACAAGTGTTTCAGACGAAAGATTAAAGAATATTGAAGGCGGATACGGTGTAGGGTTATCTCAAGTGTATAAGATAAATCCTATTGTTTATAAATGGAAGCCCGAAACAAAATTAGATTCGCTAAATAGTTATATAGGGTTCTCTGCTCAAAATATTGAATATGCTCTTGGTGAAAATGCGGTTGGCATTAACAGGGATGGTTATAAATCTATACAAGACAGGGCTATACTTGCAGCCCTTACCAATAGCATAAAAGAACTTAAAGACTTAAACGATTCCCAACAAAAAGAAATAGATGATTTGAAAAAAGAAGTTAAAAAATTAAAAAGGCTTTAATGAAATTATTGGTTATCCTGCTTGTTCCACTAACTTGTTTTTGTCAACAGCAACCGGGGCAGTCATTTGTTTATTCAAATTCCGGTTTTACTTGGTCAACTCTATATATATCAAAAGTTGATTCATTTGCCACCTGCTCTACTTTTAAAACAAATACAGTTGTTGTTACCGATAGCGTAAGAGGAGGAACCTTTGTAAAGTATTCGGGTAATATGGCAGTAGATAATGGGATGATATTTTCGGATGCGACAGGGGGGAAATGGCTAAGACAGGTATCATCTGACTATCTTGATATAAGATGGTTTGGAGCAAAATCAGATGGAAGTGATACAAGGGATGCTTTTATAGCCGCTATAAATTCGGCGAAAGCAAACATGGCTTCTGTAAAAATTAAGTTCCCGCAAACGGAAGATAATAGTTACTACTACTTTTCAGATAGTGTAGCCATTGATAGCTACGTTGAAATATTCGGGGATGGACATGAAAGCAAATTGAAATTCGCTCAACATAAAAAAGGCTTTGTATTTACCTACCCAAATACCCACTATTCAATACTAAGAGATATTTATATTGCCAGCACTTCAAGTTCAGAAAGCCCATCAAATACATGGGATAGCAGTAAGCATGGAATTATTGTAAAATCCCCTGTATATTTTTCAAATATATGGGTTAACGGATTTGATGGATGCGGCATATACATAGTGAATGACCTGAACGGAGCAAACCCCGGAAACGCAAGTACATCAGTATTTAATTTATGCCACTCCTATTACAATTTACTTCATGGTATTTATATACAAGGGGGTGACGTAAACGCAATGACATTTACTAATTGTGATATTGTTGGAAACGGGGGTGTAGGAATTTACGATAAATCATTTTTAGGCAACCACTATTCCTATA
This sequence comes from uncultured Flavobacteriales bacterium, assembly GCA_937973555.1. Classification (GTDB taxonomy): domain Bacteria; phylum Bacteroidota; class Bacteroidia; order Flavobacteriales; family Weeksellaceae; genus Cloacibacterium. The sequence goes on from CALJKL010000009.1 coordinate 4,416, forward strand.
ATCATATTGCAAGCAATGGCTCCCCTGAACTTACAACACAAAGAGGACTGGTAAAAAAAGATGGTGTTGTTTATGCCTGCATAAAGGACACAACAAAAAATATAACCCCACCCAACGCAGCATACTGGCAAGTCGTTAATAATTCATGGATTGCTTACAACTCTGTTCAAACCTATGATGCAACAAAAACCTATTATGCAGTAGGAAGTATTATACTCGAAGGAAGCAATCAATATGGAACAATAATGGGTAACTATGTAGAAAGCGACCAAGCCCCCGGATATATTGACCAAAACAATTTAAACATAAATAGTTCCTTTTTAACAAGGAACATAGCATCTACTACACTATACGCTAATCTTGGGAAGATAAAAACAAAATCCCCGTTTATTGGTGAAAAGGGAATTTCATCAAGCTGGCTTTATGCAGGGGATATGGATAGTTACATAGATGGCTATTCCACTTACCCAACTTATTCAGGAATGATTGTTGGAAGTAATAATAAATCCGGGGTTGTAAAATTTTACGACAACTTCACCAACATAGGCCAGATATATACTTCTCCCAATTCCCTTAATACCTTTTTAGAAAGCGGTAAAAAATATGTAGTAACAGCAGATACAATAAACATGGTTGGTAAACTTCTTAATAATGGAAGTGAAATAACAGGCGGTGGAGGTGTTTCTCAGTCTGCATTAAATGATACTGCAACTAATTTAAGGGGAGCAATAGACACAAAACAAGATATTCTTGGAGCATCTTCTGTAACAAATTCTATGTTGGCTGGTAGTATCGCTACTTCAAAAATAACCAATTATACTGGTTATAGCATAAACGTTCAGGCCCTTACCAGCAGCCCCGCAGACGGCGCAACAGTTTATTTTGGTACATTACCCAAAGCCCCGGTAACAGCCGCCGCTACTTCAAAAATTTATATCCGAAAATCATGTACCCTTAAAATAGCGGAAATTTATTGTTTTTCAGGTACGGCGGGAACAAATGAATCTTGGAGCCTTTATGTACGGGTAAATAACACAACAGATAATTTGATAGCTACCGTTAGTGCCAGTGCAAGCGAAAGAATATTCAGCAATACAGGGCTAAACATATCCCTTAATGCTGGCGATTACATAGAAATAAAGGGGGTTCAGCCTACATGGGCTACAAATCCATTGACTACAATTTACGGGGGCTATTTGTATTTTGAGTAATATGAAAAAACTGATTATAACCGTATTTATTTTTACCTTTGGAAAGTGTTATGGGCAGTGCGATACGACTAAACTGGA
>CALJKL010000010.1 GCA_937973555.1 uncultured Flavobacteriales bacterium
TCAATGTTGTTTTTGAATTCCATAAGGCTAATTTTATACAAAGATAGATTTTAAAAATAGAGAATTATGGTGATTTTTCCCTAGATGTTTAATAATTTTACATCAAATAATTGCATCATGAAAAAATACATTCTTTTAATAACTACAGCGGTAGCACTTGTTTCTTGTGGAACTACTAAAACGTATACCATTAATGCCAAAAGCGGAAGCAATACTTCTGGGAATATAGTTTTCACAGAAAAAGGAGGATCGGTAACCATGAAAATTTCTGCAGAAAACCTTACACCGGGGGTACACGCGATACATATTCATGAAAAAGGAGATTGCTCTGCTGCCGACGCTTCCTCAGCAGGAGGACACTGGAACCCTATGAAAGAAATGCATGGAAAATGGGGGCATGGAGAATTTCACAATGGGGATATTGGCAATTTGGTGGCCGACGAAAATGGAAAGGCTTCTTTAACCTTTAAAACAGACCGCTGGTGTCTTACCTGTAAAGATGATATGAAAAACATTATTGGCAAGGGAATTATTATCCATAAAAGCGCCGATGATTTTATGACCCAGCCTACAGGAAATGCTGGAGGCAGAATAGGCTGTGTAGAAATAAAATAACAAAAAAACCCGAAGAAATTATTTTCTTCGGGTTTTTCGTTTGAAAGTTTGATATGAGTTGAATGTTATTTTCTTGTTTTTTCTGAAGCTGAAATTTCTACGGTATTATCACTGGCTTTGTAGAAATCCTTAATCATTTTTTCTTGTTCGCTCATCATTTCGCCAATTGTTTTGTCGTTGCCAGGCAATTTCATGCTTAGCCTGTCTTGAGGAATTTGACCTCTGATAGAAGCGAAAGGGTCTTTTTTATAGGTTTCAAAAGAACTGTCAAATTTTTCTTTAGAAATTACCGTAGGCTCGCTTCTTCCACCGAATTGGGATTGAAGTTTTTCGCTATATGAAAGCTCACTAAAGTCATTCAGTTTTTTGTTGGCCGTAAGGGTCCAAGAAAAGTTTTTATCAGCATCTTCTATTTTTACAATTAAACCAGGAAGACCAGAAAATTTATAGGGCCCATCAGGAAAAGGAATAGACTCTGTAAACCAAGCGGTCCATTTTCTGCCCCCAAATTCTGTAGTAGCTTTTTGAACTTCGTAGTCTCCTATTTTTTGTTTGTCATTAGAGATTTTCCAGTCAAATTTTGGCTCTTCGTTATAAGCAAAAACAGAATTTAGCATTCTTTCTGCAAAAGTAACCTTCATGGAAGGATATTCTTTGATGACTTTATAGGCAAATTTTGGCATTTGAATAGATTTGGATAAATCTTTAAACATTCCCGCCTTTTGCATTTTTTCTACCTCAATTTTTAAAACAGAATCTTGTGACACTGTAAGATAATCTCTGTAAATTGATTTTTTATCTGTAATGTCCAAAATCATTACGGTCTTTTGCAAAGAGTCAATGCCTTTTTTGGGTTTATAGTTCAATTCATAAAAAAATCTGTTTGCTGTAGTTTGTGCACTAAGCAAAACCACAAAAAACATCATTGTCAAACTTAAAAGTTTATGTAATTTCATTTCTTAAATTTTAATGATTAGTAGGTGTTTTTTTTAATTGTTACAACTTTAAGAAAATTTTAATATTTCAAAGATAGAATGGCCGGATATTAGGTGTAAATTAGAATTTCTTAAAAACATAAATTATGGACACATTAAAACAACTCAAACAAGAACTCAAACAAGAGTATGAAACCACCAAAAAATTTCTAGAAAGATTTCCGGAGGGAAAAAATGATTACCGACCTCATGAAAAAAGCATGAAACTAATGCCTCTTGCTACACACGTTTCGGAGGTTTTCGGATGGCCGGGTTTTGTTGTTAATTCTTCTGTTTTAGACTTTTCAGCAGGAGATTACAAGCCTGCCGTTTTAGAAAACAAAGAACAGTTGCTTAAAAAGTTAGACGACGACTATCAATCCAGCAAGAAAATATTGGATGAAATTTCGGAAGAAAAATTAGATGAACGGTGGCAGATGAAAATGGGTGAACAGGTTTTGGCCGATTGGAATAAATACGAAGCCATTCGGCATGCCTTGAATCAGGCGACGCATCATCGCGCTCAGTTGGGGGTTTACTACAGAATGCTGAACATTCCACTTCCGGGAAGTTATGGCCCTACTGCAGACGAACAAAATATGTAAAATTAAAACTCCGGAATTTTCCGGAGTTTTTTTGGTTAATATGATCAGATTAATTATTCGTTTCCAAAAACCTCATTGTGCTGCTCCTGAACACGGATGAAAGTTGTTCTTTTTGAAAGTTCTTTCAGCTGAGATGCTCCCACATAAGTGCAGGTAGAGCGCACACCGCCTAAAATGTCTTTTACTGTTTCGGATACAGGACCTTTGTATTTTACTTTTACGGTTTTACCCTCAGAAGCTCTATATTCTGCCACGCCGCCACTGTGTTTGTCCATGGCCGTTTTAGAACTCATGCCATAAAAAAGTCTGTATTTTTTACCGTTTTCTTCTACCAGTTCGCCACCGCTTTCATCATGACCGGCAAACATTCCACCCAACATCACAAAATCGGCACCACCACCAAAGGCCTTCGCTACATCTCCAGGAACCTTGCAGCCGCCATCCCCAATAATATGTCCTCCCAATCCATGCGCAGCATCGGCACATTCAATGATGGCAGATAGTTGAGGATAGCCCACCCCGGTTTTTACTCTTGTAGTACATACCGAACCGGGCCCAATGCCCACTTTGATGATGTCTGCACCCGCCAAAATCAATTCTTCTACCATTTCCCCTGTCACCACGTTTCCTGCAATGATGGTTTTGTCGGGAAAGTTTTGTCTCGTTTTTTTTACAAAATGAACAAAGTGCTCAGAATAACCATTCGCCACATCTATACAGATGAAATTAATCTGAGGAAATTTGCCGATAATTTCTTTGGTTTTTTCTTCATCCTGGCTTCCGGTGCCAGAACTGATGGCAATATATTGGTAAATACTTTCCGGAGAGTTTTCCAGAAAAGTACTCCATTCTTCTATTGAATAATGTTTGTGAATAGCCGTGATGATTTTTTCTTCTGCCAAGGCTTTTGCCATTTCAAAAGTGCCAACAGTATCCATGTTGGCAGCAATAATAGGAACACCAAACCAAGTTTTTTTAGAATTCCTGAAAGTAAATTCTCTTTCAAGGCTTACCTGCGAACGGGATTTAAGAGTAGAACGTTTTGGGCGAAACATAACATCCTTGAACCCCAATTTTATTTCGTATTCTATGCGCATCTTTTAATTTTTTATAAATGTAAAATTTTTTTTCAAAAGATAATTGAAGAAAATTTGACGAATTGATAAGCGTATTATTTTATTTCGAATTGATGATAAATCTCAAATCCAAAATTTTTAAGAAATGCTCAAATTCTTGTACATTTGAGAATAACAAATTGAATACTATGAGTTTTCCTACCGATTTAGAAATTGCCCAAGCAGCCGAAATAAAACATATCCGAGAAATCGCCGAAAAAATTGGTATCGACAGAGAAGATTTAGAATATTACGGAAAATACAAAGCCAAAATTCCTTTGAGCTATATCAACGAAGAAAAGATAAAGCAATCTAAACTGATTTTGGTTTCTGCCATCAATCCTACCCCCGCGGGAGAAGGCAAAACCACGGTTTCTGTAGGGCTATGTGATGGGCTGAATAAGATTGGGAAGAAAGCCATAGCGGTATTGCGTGAACCCAGTTTGGGTCCAGTTTTTGGGATTAAAGGCGGTGCCGCAGGCGGCGGATATGCCCAAGTGATTCCTATGGTAGACATCAACTTGCATTTTACGGGTGATTTTGCAGCCATAGAAAAATCAAACAACTTACTTTCTGCGCTGATTGACAATAATTTACAAGATAAAAATAGAAGTTTAAATATAGATCCACGCACCATCGTTTGGAAAAGGGTAATGGACATGAACGACCGAAGTCTTCGCCAAATTGTGGTGGGCTTGGGAGGATCTAATAATGGAATTACTCGTGAAGAAGGCTTCAATATTACGCCGGCTTCAGAGGTGATGGCCATTCTTTGTCTTTCCAAAGATTTCGAAGATCTTAAAAACCGACTAGGAAATATTTTTGTGGGCTACACTTTTGATAAAAAACCAATTTATGCCCGAGACCTGAACGCTCAAGGCGCCATGGCCATTTTGCTGAAAGATGCCATTCGCCCAAATTTGGTACAGACATTAGAAGGCAATCCTGCTATTCTCCACGGAGGCCCTTTTGCCAATATTGCACAAGGAACCAATACCATTATTGCCACCAAAGCGGGGCTTTCTTTGGCGGATTATGTGGTGACGGAAGCCGGATTTGGTGCAGATTTAGGTGCAGAAAAATTCATGCACATCAAAGGGCATTATTCTGGGTTGAAACCGGATGCTTATGTTATTGTGGCTACGATAAGAGCGCTGCGATATCATGGAGGTGCCAAAAAAGGGCAATACGAAATTCCAAATTTGGAGTTTGTAAAAATTGGGATAGAAAACCTGAAAAAACATATCGAAAACAGCTTTAAATTTGGGTTAAAACCAATTATCGCCATCAATCATTTTGCTACAGATTCTCAAGAAGAAATAGATTTTGTAATACAGGAATGCGAAAATCTGAATGTGAAGGCTATTCTTGCCGAAGAATTTGTAAAAGGAGGCGAGGGGATGAAGGCTTTAGCAGAAGAGGTGGTGCATTGCGCAGCCAATTGCGGAAATAATTTTCAGCCTTTATATAAAATAGAAGATCCTGTGGAGCAGAAAATAGAAACCATTGCCAAAGAAGTGTATGGAGCAGATGCTGTAGTGTTTTCTCAAAAAGCCAAAAATCAGTTGAAATCAATCTATGAATTAGGACTAGATAAAATGCCGGTTTGTATGGCCAAAACACAAAAATCTTTAAGCGATGATGAGAAAAAAATAGGAAGACCTGTCAATTTCAAAGTAACGGTTCGCGAATTTGAATTTGCTGCGGGGGCGGGCTTCATTATCCCTATTTTAGGAGATATGATGCGGATGCCAGGCTTGCCAAGTGTGCCAGCAGCAGAAGGAATGGATATAGATCTGTTCGGAAAGATAACTGGGCTTAGTTAAGATTTAAATACAAATATAGAAAGCTGTTTCAATAATTTTGAAACAGCTTTTTTTATAAAATACTATAAAAAAAATTAGAAATTCTGTAATTGTTTTCGCTTTTCTTTTACGCAATTTTGTAATAGAATTTGATGCTGGTAAAAGATGTGTTAGAATTCTACAAAAAAAAAGAAAAATTTTATAAAACATAAAATTAAAATTAATAGCAACTTTGAATTAGAAATAATGATTTAATTAATCCCCCAGCAAAACTAATAATAGAAAATAGTTATAAATATATTATTTCATGAGATTCGGGTCTGTTTAAATCTAGTAAAGTTTATTTCTTGTAAAAGGATAAGTTTTGAGTTTCTGAAGTTTTTTGACTTCTTAGAAATAAGGTTAATTGAAAAATGAAAGAAATGATTTAGCAGGCCCTTTTTAAAAAAAATATTCGGTTTTCTCAATTATTTAATTATTTTGCCCTTGAATATCCCTATTTATTCAAGGGCTTTTTTTGATAAATATCATATAATTCAAGAATGCTTATAAGCCCTTTAATTCTTAATTTTACACTTTCGAAAATATATAATTATTTTCATAATTTTAAGTTTTTATGTTAGGCTTCGTTTGGGAATTCCTGGGCGAGGTTTTTCTTTTAAATCAACAATTATATTTTTCTTAACATACATCAATGAAATCATATTGAGAATAAGAGTACATTTGTCTCATTAAAAAAATAATATTATGTTAAAAAAATTATCATTATCTTTAGTTTTAGTAGCTGGTTTGGCTTTTGGTCAATCAAAAAAGGTGGTTTCATCAGACGTTCATTGGTGGGGATATAAGGTTGTAAAATCTGAGGCATCTTCTCATGACGGAACTGTAAATGTAAAATCAGGGGTTGTTGCGCTTAAAAACAACCAATTGGTAGGTGGTACTTTCGTTTTGGATATGACCTCTATCAACTCAACAGATTTGCAAGGTGAATATCAACAAAAATTAAACGGACACCTTAAAACAGGTGATTTCTTTGAAGTTGAAAAATTCCCAACAGCGACTTTCAAAATTACTTCTGTTAAAAAAGGAGCTAACGGAAAAAGTACAGTTTCAGGAACGCTTACAGCAAAAGGCAAAACTAATGCTGTTTCTTTCCCTGCAACAATTACAGTAAGCAACGGAACAGTGTCTTTGGTTTCTGATAAATTCACTATTGACAGACAAAAATGGGATATTGCATACAAATCTACAATGCAAGATGTAGTGGTAAAAGACGATATAGATTTAGTGGTAAAAGTAACTGCTAAATAATAATAAAAAGTCTTAGACTGGTGCCCTAAAGAAGAAATTCTTTAGGGTTTTTTGTTTTCAAAATTTTGTAATTTTATATTTGCATAAATCATTTCATGAAACTCTATATTATTAGTGGATTAGGAGCAGATAGAAAGGTTTTCGAGAATATTATTTTCCCGGGAAAATTTTCTGAAATCATTTTCATAGATTGGCTGATGCCCCACCAAGAAGAATCCTTAGGGCATTATGTGGAGAGAATGGCTGCTTCAATAGATGAAACAGAAGCGTTTTGCCTTTTAGGGTATTCTTTTGGCGGCATTGTGGTACAGGAAATTCATAAACTGAAACCGGCAAAGAAAATAGTGATTTTAGGAAGCATAAAATCTCATAAAGAAAAATCAATAGCCTTTCAGTTGGCAAGAAAGTCAAAAATTTTCGAAAAGGTTTCAGAAAGTTATTTTAATGAAGAAAAACTCAAGTCATTAGAATTTATAAGAAAAGTCTTTCATCCTAAACTTTGGCATTATTTTACCATAAAAACGCCTAGCTATCTGAAATGGAGTATCAATAAGATTTTGGAATGGGAGTCTGAAGAAAACCCGGAAGTAGTTCAAATTTTGGCAGATAGAGATATTATTTTCCCTTCAAAAAACTCAAAACCCAATTACATTGTCTATGGCGGAACACACCTTTTTCCCGTTACCAAAGGAAAAGAAGTGTCTAGAATTTTAGAGGAAGTTTTTTGTTAATGGCTTCAAGTTTGTATAATAATTTTATATTTGCGGCATTCAGCATTAGTTAAAATTAAAATGAAGTCGATATCTGTTTTTGAAATTATAAAAGTAGGCATTGGGCCTTCCTCATCCCACACCATGGGACCTTGGAACGCTGCAGAAATGTTTTTGGATGAAATCAAAAGAAACCATAACCTGCAAGAGGTAAGGGAAATTTATGTTGAATTTTTTGGTTCGTTAGCTAAAACTGGTGTTGGGCACGGAACAGATATTGCCGGAATGCTTGGTCTTTCCGGAGAAGATTTCAAGGAAATAGATACCAATTCTATTGACGAAAAAATAGACCACATTAAATCTTCAGAGACTATTAATTTGGGGGGTGAAAAACTTTTGCCTTTTATCTATGGTAAAAATCTTATCCTGAATAAAGAAAAGTCTTTGGATTTTCATCCAAACGGAATGATTTTCAAAGCCATTTTCGAAAATGGTGAAATTTTAGAGAAAGATTATTATTCAGTGGGAGGAGGTTTTGTGGCGACGCAGGAAGAAAATTTTATTGAAAATTTTTGCGTAAGAACTCCATATCCATGCCACAAAGGAGAAGACGTGGAGAAATATTGTCAGCAATTAGGCTTTGATAAAATGTCTGATTTGGTATATCTTAATGAAGAGTCTTGGCGCTCCCAAGAAGAAACTAGAAAAGAAGCACTCTATATTTGGCAGCAGATTAAAGAATGTATTTTTAAAGGGATTTCTAAAGACGGAATTTTGCCAGGAGGTCTGAATGTTTCTCGACGTGCGGCGGATTTTAACAGGAAATTATTAGAAGACACTACTTATTCTAACATAAGCGAATGGCTGGAAGCAGCTAAAAATTCCCCGAAAAACTTCAGTCAGATTACCCGTTGGATTTCCTGTTTTGCATTGGCGGTTAATGAAGAAAATGCAAGCTTTGGCAGAATCATTACAGCGCCTACCAATGGGGCAAGCGGTGTAATCCCTGCAGTGTTGATGTATTCTCAGTTGTTTACAAAATTTAATACCGAAGAAGATATTGTAAGATTTATTTTGGTGGCAGGAGAAATAGGGACGCTTTTCAAAAAAAATGCTACTATTTCTGCAGCGATGGGAGGTTGTCAGGCAGAAATTGGCGTTTCTTCTGCAATGGCAGCGGCAGGCCTTACAGAAATTTCTGGAGGCACACCTTCACAAGTGTTGATGGCAGCAGAAATTGCCATGGAACATCATCTTGGCCTTACCTGTGATCCTATTGGTGGTTTGGTTCAGATTCCTTGCATTGAAAGAAATTCCATGGGAGCCATCAAAGCTATTACGGCAGCACATATTGCTATGGAAAGTGATCCTGAGAAAGCGAAAGTTTCTTTGGATAGTGTAATTAAAACCATGTGGGAAACCGCCTTGGACATGAATTCCAAATACAAAGAAACCTCAGAAGGAGGACTTGCTGTGGCAGTGAATGTAGCGGAATGCTAAAACTCTAATTCAACACCCTCTAATTTCAAAAGAGCCGCTTTGCGTTCTATGCCCCCTGCATAACCAGTTAGGGAAAGGTTTTTACCGATGACTCTATGGCATGGCACCACTATGCACAATTTATTTCGGGAATTGGCATTGGCCACAGCGCGAACGGACTTCGGGCGTTTCATAGCATCGGCCTGAGATTTGTAGGTTCTGTATTCTCCAAAACCGATGTTTTGCAGTTCCTGCCAAACTTTTTTCTGAAAATCGGTCCCCGAAAACGCTACCGGAACAGAGAATTTCTTGAACTTGCCGCTAAAATATTGTCCAAGTTCTTTTTCCAAAAGATTCAAAACCTTATTTCCTGTAGTTTTTATGACGCCATATTCCGAAGAAATTTCTTCTAAATGCTTCTCGTAATATTTGCTGTCCTCAAAATCAAGCATCAGCAATGCTTCCTGATTGGCAAAACCCACCATTTTGCCAAGGGGAGTTTCGAAGGATTTGGTGTATAAAGTTTTCATTGAATCTTTCTTTTCAACAAATTTAGTAAAGAATTATTTGGATATGACAAAAGTTAGAAAAAATCTTATTTAGAATTAAAATAAATAAAGTATATTTGCTCGTCAATAATTTTGAAAATCTTGCAGACTGAAATCTCAAATAAATTATGCTGTTTCCCTAAGAAAATAAAGGGGAAAATTTGTGGTTATGACAATGACCATCTGCTGATGCCCAATAAAATTATAGAAATGGGGCTTTTGCCAGAAACGTCATTTGTCATCCTTCATCAAGCGCCTTTCAAGGGGCCGCTATATATAGAGTATGGAGAAGAAAAAACACGCGTGGCATTACGGGAAGAAGAGGCAAGATTTATTTTCGTAGAACCCGAAAACTAAGCCAGATTTCTGTAAGAAATTTGGAGCACAATATGCCTCATTCAGCAAAAAAACAGAAACATATTCTTTTGGTGGGTAACCCTAATGTGGGCAAATCTACCATTTTTAATCTGCTTTGTAATAAAGACCAAAAAACCGGAAATTATGCCGGTGTTACCGTAGCGTCTCATGAAGGCACCTATATTTATGGTGATGAAGAAGTAGAAATTGTAGACCTTCCGGGCTCTTACAGCATTTATCCGTCTTCTGAAGACGAGGCCATTTTTACCAAATATTTAATAGAAGAAAGAGAAAAATATACAGGCGTTCTTTATATAGCAGATGCATTGAACCTTAAAAGGAGTATTCTTCTTTTTCAACAGATTCGGGATTTGGGAGTGCCGGTCTTGATGGTCATCAATCAGATCGATTTGGCTGAAAAAAGAGGCCTTTTTTTAGATTCTGAAAAACTTAGTGAGCTTGTTGAAAACAGAATATTGGAAACGAACGCCAAAAAAAATATTGGCATCCAAGAAATAAAAGAAGCCATATTCAATAATGAATTTTCTGTTTCCGAAAAACAGTTCTTTGATATTCCATCAGAAAATTTAGGGTTGGTGTTTAAAATTTCAAGACAGATTGAAGAAAAAAACTTCTACAAAGTTTGGACCTTAATTGCCGCTGACACCTATCTTGGGAAATTGGAAAGTGTAAAAAAGCAACTCAACCAAGAAGACCGCAAATGCATGGTTCCTAAAAGATTGCAGGTGCAAGAAACCATAAGAAGATATCAACAGATTGATGGATATATTTCTCAGGTTATTTCCAAAAAACCCCAGTTTAAGGAACTTCTTACCGAGAAAATGGATAAAGTTTTGGTGCATCCTATTTGGGGATATATTGTTTTCGGAATTATCCTTTTGACGATTTTCCAAGGGGTATTTTTCATTGCAGAATATCCAATGAACTGGATTGATTCTGCTTTTTCTTGGCTTTCAGCCGAAGCCAATTCATTGCTTCCTGACGGCCCAATTAATTCTTTGATTTCAAGAGGTATCATTCCAGGTATTGGGGGTATTGTTATTTTTGCGCCACAAATTGGAATTTTGCTCTATTTTCTATATTTATTAGAAGACTCGGGTTATATGGCAAGGGTAATCTTCCTCATGGATAGGTTTCTTCGTCCTTTCGGGCTTAATGGGAAAAGCATTGTTCCGTTGGTTTCGGGAACGGCTTGTGCTATCCCAGCCATTATGAGTACCCGAAACATAGAAAACGTAAAAGAAAGATTAATAACGATTCTCATCACACCATTTATGACCTGCTCTGCAAGGCTTCCGGTGTATAGTATCATCATTGCGTTGATCTTCACAGACGGCACATTTTTAGGTATAAAATATAAGGCTATTGCGCTTTTGGGCATGTATGTACTAGGATTTATAACTTCTCTTATTGCCGCTTTTGTATTAAAACATTTTATCAAAAATAAAGGTAAAACCTTCTTAGTAATGGACTTGCCTACCTATAAAATGCCACTTTGGAAATACGATTTCAAATTGGTTTTAGGCAAGGTTTGGGAATTTATTACAGGTGCTGGCAAAATTATTTTGGCGGTGAGCGTTATCCTTTGGTTTCTAAGTTATTTCGGGCCGAAAGACGATTTTCATTTGCTGAAGCATAAAAGCGATGTGAAATTAGAAAACTCTTACTTGGCGAAAATCGGGAAAACGATGGAACCAGTAATAGCACCACTAGGTTATGACTGGAAAATGGGAGTAGGAATTCTTTCAAGTTTTGCTGCGAGAGAAGTATTTGTAGGCACTATGTCTACGCTATATAGCCTGGATGATAAAGCGCCTGAAAAAAGCGTTATCGAAAAAATGAGAAATGACGTAAAACCAAATGGAGAAAAGTTTTTCAGTTTTGCAACCGGACTTTCTATTCTTATTTTTTACGCATTTGCCATGCAGTGTATTTCTACCATTGCGGTAGTATACCGGGAGACTAAATCCTGGAAATGGACGGCAATACAGTTATTTGCGATGTCTGGTTTGGCATATTTTGTGTCTATGTTAGTATATCAAATCTTCAAATAATGAATGGCTTAATTCTTCAATATATTTTTATTTTTGCGGTAGTTTTGGCAGCGTTATATTTTATTTTTAACCTTTTTAAAAAGAATTTTTCGCCAAAAAAATTCGACAGCAAAAGGACAAACTGCGATAAAGATTGCGGTTGTTCTTAATTTTTAAATAATTGATGAGAACCCCGTCAGCGTTCAAACGTTGACGGGGTTTTTAATACAAGTTAAGGAATTCTGTAAACAGGATATAGATTCACCGTGCCTTCGTAATATTCAGAGTTTTTGTACACCCAGTCCAGTTGTGCGGCTCCATCATTGGCAAACTTAATATCTGTAGCTTTTTTCATTTCGAAAGCTGTTTTCAAAGCTTTATTATTTTTAAGCAAATCAGCAGCAGTATCCTCAAAAACATAGTCCGAAAAATATTCTTTTTGACTCAAAATTCCATCAAAAAAATTCCAGTTGAAATAAGAGTCCACCGCTTCTGGCTCTAGGGTTTCCAACAAAAATTTCACTCCTTCTTGTTTGGTAGAAACCAAGTAATCTCCTTTTTTGAACAATAACGTTTCTTGTTTAGAGGCAACCTGAGTGTCATAATGAAGATAATGCCCTTCGTAAGGGTTTTTTCCAGTCTTGAAATCTGAAATCTTATAAGATTCAACAGCCATCAAAGTGTCTTTTTTCAACTCTTTCATGCTGATTTGGTTGCGTTTTAGGTTTTCAATGATTTTGCCTTCAGATTTTGGCAACACATAATAACTAGGGATAATGATTTCCTTTTCTGGGATGTATGTGTTGAAGAATTTTACTTTTCTGGTAAAAGGTTGGTTTCTATCATAAAACAACCTTGGTTTCCCAGAAATTTCACTTGGTTTTTTACCAGCTTCATAACCTTTAAAATCAATGTAAGCATATTGCGTGCTGTCTAATTTCCATTTGAGGGCATATTTTGATTTAGGCTGATAACGAGCAAGCTCTTCCGAAATTTTCCCCGAAATTTTCATGAAATTTTCATCAACATAATTGATGGAATGCTGCATGTATTCATAAGTCGCCTTTACGCGGTCTTTATAAGGCTTCAGCATGTGAGTTTCTGCCACCGTCCCAGGTATATTGAATAAAGTGGTGTAGCCCGTAGCATAGCGTGGTGTATCCATAAAAGCAGGAAAGCCTTCATCCGGAGTATCCCCATGGATGTTGACATAAGGCGTGCTAAGAATTTTACTTTTTTCTACATTTTCGATGAGTTTGGGCTGCATTTCTTGGTGAAAATAATCTCCCAAAGTTTTTCCCAAACGCTCTTTATTGGTAGAAATATAAGTGAACAGATATTGATAATCTGCCCCATTGCTCACGTGGTTGTCAATAAAGAAAATGGGTTTTAGCCAATGCAGAATTTCTTGGAAACTTTTGGCATTTTCGGTGTCGTTTTTGATGAAATCACGGTTGAGGTCATAATTTCTGGCGTTTCCTCTAAAGCCATGTTCTTCCGGGCCATTTTGATTGGTTCTGCTGTATTTTCCTCTTCTCATCATCCCGGAAATATTGTAACATTCTATAGCTGCTACTTTGGTATTTTGAGGAACTTTTATTTTCCCAAAAGCCAAATCACGCATCAGCATCATGGTGGCGTCTATGCCGTCTGATTCCCCGGGGTGAATGCCATTATTGATAAAGACTACGGGAGCCTTTTTATCCTTTGAGGCATTAAAAATTACTATTCTTATAGGATCTCCGTTATCATCTTTTCCTTTTTGAATAACCGAAATACTTTCGAATTTTTTATCAAGGTCATCATAAAATTTCACCATTTCTTCATAAGTAGTAGATTGGTTTCCATTGCCTTTTTCGAAAGGCGTTTTGAAGTCTTGAGAAAATAAAAATACGGATTGAAGGATAAAGAGAAGTGAGAGTTTTTTCATGAAAATTTTTTACGAAAATAAAAAAAATCCACAGACAATTCTGTGGATTTATATAGAAAAGCATCAAAGATGCTTAATCGTTCAGTTTCAAAACCGCCATAAATGCAGATTGTGGCACTTCTACACGGCCAATTTGTTTCATCTTCTTTTTCCCTTCTTTCTGCTTTTCTAGAAGCTTACGCTTTCTGGAGATGTCTCCACCGTAACACTTCGCGGTAACGTCTTTTCTTAAGGCTTTTACGTTTTCACGGGCAATTACTTTTGCACCAAGTGCCGCTTGGATGGCAATGTCAAACTGCTGTCTAGGAATTAGTTCACGTAATTTTTCGCACATTCTTTTCCCGATGTAATAGGCATTACTGTCGTGGATTAATGAAGAAAGGGCATCTACCATGTCACCATTAATAAGAATGTCCATTTTCACCAATTTAGATTCTCTAAAGCCAATAGGGTGATAATCAAAAGAGGCATATCCTTTAGAAATAGATTTTAATCTATCATAAAAATCAAAAACCACCTCAGATAAAGGCATATTGAACACCAATTCTACACGGTCTGAAGTCAGATAAGATTGGTTGACAATCTCGCCACGTTTTTCGATACAAAGCGTCATTACGGCGCCCACAAAATCAGATTTGGTAATGATAGAAGCTTTAATATAAGGTTCTTCTACGCGGTCTAATCCGGCAGGGTCTGGCAATTCAGATGGGTTATTGATGAGAATGGCTTTTTCTGGTTCCTTCTTGGTGTATCCAAGATAAGAAACGTTGGGAACGGTAGTAATAACGTTCATATTGAATTCTCTATCCAGACGCTCTTGTACAATTTCCATGTGCAGCATTCCCAAGAAACCGCAACGGAACCCAAATCCTAATGCAGCAGAACTTTCTGGTTCGAAAACCAAAGAAGCATCATTCAGTCTCAATTTTTCTAGAGAGAATCTCAATTCTTCAAAATCTTCTGACTCTATAGGATAAATTCCTGCGAAAACCATCGGTTTTACATCTTCAAATCCGTCAATGGCATTAGAAGCAGGGTTTTCTACTGATGTAATGGTGTCCCCCACTTTTACTTCGCGGGCGTCTTTAATCCCAGAAATAATGTACCCTACATCACCACATTTTATTTCTTGCTTTGGCGCTTGTTTTAGTTTCAGCGTTCCTACTTCATCAGCATCATAGGTTTTATCCGTAGCCATAAATTTTACTTTCTGGCCTTTCTTGATGCTTCCGTTTACGACTTTAAAATAAGCCTCAATTCCTCTAAAAGGATTGTAAACAGAATCAAATATCAATGCCTGAAGCGGACCATTTTCATCACCTTTAGGGGCAGGAATTCTTTCCACAATCTGTTCTAATAGCTCATGAACACCGGCGCCGGTTTTACCCGAAACGCGCAAAACATCCTCTGGTTTACACCCTAGAAGGTTTACAATTTCATCGGTTACTTCTTCAGGATTGGCTGAAGGAAGGTCTATTTTATTAAGAATAGGGATGATTTCTAAATCGTTTTCTAAGGCCAAATATAAGTTAGAAATGGTCTGTGCCTGAATGCTTTGTGCAGCATCTACAATCAGCAAAGCCCCTTCACAAGCAGCAATAGAACGGGAAACTTCGTAAGAAAAGTCTACGTGTCCCGGGGTGTCAATAAGGTTTAAAATATATTTTTCTCCTTTGTATTCATAATCCATTTGGATGGCGTGAGACTTAATGGTAATCCCACGTTCTTTTTCCAAATCCATATCATCCAGCGTCTGCGCCTGCAGTTCCCTTTGGGTAACGGTGTTGGTATACTCCAAAAGCCTGTCTGCCAAGGTAGATTTCCCGTGGTCGATATGGGCAATGATACAAAAATTTCTAATGTTCTTCATTCTGATTTTTCAATGATGTGCAAAGATATTGATTTTGCAGGAATTTTCGGGTAATAAAAAACTCCGGAAAACTCCGGAGTACATTTATAGCTGAATTAATCTTCTGAACCTGGTCCCCTGCCTCTAGGAGGTCCCATTTGTTTGCGTCGTTCCATAAATTTTTCACGCATTTTTCTTTCTTGGTTAAAGAGTTTCAGCACTTGCTGAGGTGTTAATATTTTCGTGAATTTATCAGCATAAAGTTTTCTGTTATCCAAAAGCTGTTGCCCCAATTCAAAACTCTGTTCAAGTGTTTTTTTGGCCTCAGCATCTGTTAAGTTGTCTTTAGAAAAATCAGGTTTGAATCTATCTTTAATGGCCTTTTGACTTTCATGGTATTCTTTCAATAATTTTTTGAAGGCTTCCTGCTTTTCTTCGGGAACCATTAGGTTTCTAATGGTCATAATAGCCACCGCATCTTCCATAAATTTTTTACGTTGATCTGGTGTCATTTGTTTTACATATTCTCTACGCTGTTCAGGTGTCATATTTCTGAAATCGGGTTTTGTGGTTTCCTGTGCCCTAAAAATGGCTATGCAGAAAAGTAGAGCGAATAGTGTTAATAGGTTTTTCATCTTTTTAATTATAAAGTTCTAAATAAATGTCTTGGTCTGAATTTTTGGATAATTCTGTAATATCATCGTCTGTTAAAGAATTGAGCAATTGTTCATAATTATTGTCATTTCCTCCAATGATATCGTTCTTTGCAAGCGGTTTGTTTTCTGGTAAAGAAAGCCTCTCTTCATTTTCTTCTTTTTGAATTTCAACTTTCTGTGTTAAATCCAAAACAGAGTCATCTTTTTTTGAAACATTTTCTATAAGTGTGTCTTTCAGGATTTTAGAAGGCTTTGTAATTTCTGTCTGATTGGTCTTCCATAAGAAAGCAACCCCAAAAATTAAAGCCAAAGCTGCTGCAACGGAGGTAATCGTTGAGAAATTTATTTTGAAAATTTTGGGCTGTTTATGTCCTTGTTTTCGTGTTTTTTTCAGAACGTTTTCCTGCATGTCCCCGAAAAAATTTTCAGGAACCCTATAAGGTGATTTTTTCTGAAGTTGATCTAAATCAAAATTTTCCATTTCTTAAAAGGTACTTTTTTATATTTCGTGATTTTCTCGTATATAATTTTCTATTTTTTGTTTCGCGTAATGATAGTTGGTTTTGCAAGTACTTACGCTCATATCCAAAATGATGCTTATCTCTTCAAAAGGCAATTCGTCATAATACCTGATGTTGAATACCAATTTTTGTTTTTCGGGCAAAATCTGAATGGCTTTTTGCAGTAAAATCTGAATTTCTTCCGCATCATGATCCGCGTTTTCTGCTACTAAATTTTGCATATAGTATTCTACGTCTTCCCATGCCTTTTTCATCTTTTTTACTTTCGCCAATTGTTGCAATGCCTCATTGGTAGCAATTCTGTATAGCCAGGTAAATAATTGGCTGTCTTTTTTAAATTGGCTAAAGTTATTGTAGGCTTTTATAAAGGTATCTTGTAAAACGTCCTGAGCCACATCATGCCGAACAATCAATCTCCTTATATGCCAATAAAGGCGACTTTGGTATGCGTCCATCATAGCACGCAATCCCTTTTCCGAAGAATTGGGCTGCGACAGCAGCATTATAATTTCATCGTCCTTAAGCCTCATTAATCTGATTTTCGTTTTTTGGATTGAATTTTGATAGAAAGGTTAAAAATAAAATTAAAAAAAATAATTTAAATTTTTGAAAACAAAAAAACCACCGAAATTTTCGGTGGTTTATATATAATATGAATAATTTTTGATTATTCTGCTGCTGGAGCTTCTGCTTCTGGAGCAGCTGCCTCTTCAGAAGGAGCCACTTCTTCTTCATCTTCTTCATCCATCGCTGCAGCACCTGCTTTCATAGCATTTCTAGACATCTTCACAGCTACGATTACCGCATTGTCTGGGTGTAAGAAAGTGTATGCACTGGTTTTGATGTCTCCTACATAAAGTTTGTTACCAATTCTTAATGGAGTAACATCTACCACGATTTCATCTGGCAAGTTAGAAGGAATAGCCTTTAATCTTAGTTTTCTGAAAGACTGTCTCAGAACACCACCGGCAACAACACCTTTTGCACGACCGGTAATTCTTACAGGAACTTCCATTACTACTGGCTTATCAGCGCTTAGTTGATAGAAGTCAACGTGTAAAATTTTGTCTGTAATTGGGTGAAATTGGATGTCTTGTAAAACAGCATCAATTTTTTTACCATCTAGCTCAATTACTACCGTGTGCGCTTCAGGAGTATAAACCAAGTTTTTGAAAGATTTCTCAGCAGTAGAGAAATGCAAAGGTTGGTCTCCTCCATAAACAACACAAGGAACTAATTCAGCATCACGTAGAGCTTGAGTAGACTTTTTGCCCACGCTTTCTCTTTTTGTACCTTGAATTGTAATAGATTTCATTTTATAAAAAATTTTAAATAAGTTTTTCTGATTTTTTCAGGCTGCAAATATAAGAATTATTTTTAAATAATAAATTTGTCGCTGATGGACTTATGCTCGTGCACCATCTTCATTACATCCGCAAAAAGTTTGGCACAGCTTAGTACTTTAATTTTTGAAGAAAGCTCATTTTTCACCGGAATAGTATCGGTTACAATCACCTCGCTGATGTGAGATTTTTCTATATTTTCATAAGCCTTACCCGAGAAAACAGCATGTGTAGCCATAGCTCTCACAGATTTTGCGCCGTTTTTAACTAAAATTTCTGCGGCTTTACACAGTGTGCCGGCCGTATCAATCATGTCATCAATAAGGATTACGTTTCGGTCTTTTACATCACCAATTAAGAACATTTCTTCTACTACATTCGCCTTCTTTCTCTCTTTATAGGCAATTACTACTTCTGCGCCGATATGGCTGGCGTAGTTTTTCGCTCTTTTTGCTCCTCCCATATCTGGAGAGGCAATGGTAAGATTTTCAAGATTAAGCGATTTGATATAGTCTACAAAAATAGTAGAAGCATAAAGGTGGTCTACA
Organism: uncultured Flavobacteriales bacterium; assembly: GCA_937973555.1. GTDB lineage: Bacteria > Bacteroidota > Bacteroidia > Flavobacteriales > Weeksellaceae > Cloacibacterium. Next base: position 18,421 of record CALJKL010000010.1, read on the forward strand.
GGAATCTCGAAGAATCCTTGGATTTGGTCTGCGTGCAGATCCATTGTCATTACTCTTGTTGCTCCTGCAGCCGTCAAAAGATTAGCCACTAATTTTGCTCCGATAGGCGCCCTAGGTTTGTCTTTGCGGTCTTGTCTTGCCAATCCATAATAAGGAATCACTACCGTGATGCTTTTAGCAGAAGCTCTTTTTGCTGCGTCTATCATTAATAGTAGCTCTAAAAGATTATCTGCTGGCGGGAACGTAGATCCTATTAAAAAAACTCTTCCTCCTCTTACCGATTGATCGAGAACAGGTTCGAATTCTCCGTCACTAAATTCCTGGAAATTAATTTTTCCTAATTCTTGGCCATAATAAGAAGCAATTTTTTCTGCTAAATCTTTGCTTGTTCTTGTACAAAATAAATAGGTGGGTTGATCAGCCATTTTCACTTTTTTAGTGTTGCAAATTTAAAAAAAATAAAACCATCTGCATGAATACAGATGGTTTTTTATTAACATATTATATGTAATTTTTTTGATTAGAAACTAATTCCAGAATAAGAATTAACATCCACTTGCGGCAGGTTAGAACCATACTTACTGTTAATAGCGTCTATAAAAGCATTGGCTAAAATAGCATAACCTCTACCTGTAGGGTGTACTCCGTCTAAAGAGAAAGAGCCTCCCGTTACAAAAGAAGTGGTATATCTTACTCCATTGTATAAAATACCAGAACTGCTGTTCAATACATTCATTTTTGTATTTGCATCAACTAAAGCTAAGCCATATGCACTTGCTAGGCTGCTAAGCGAAGTGTTATATGCGGTAACAGCAGCTTTTACATTGGCAGCTTCAGTGCTGGTTAATACATGTTGGTTTTCTAACGGATAAGAAATTCCATATACATTAATGCTAGATGGCGCACCTGCAGCCGCAGTTCCTATTACAGAACTTGTAGGAAGAAGTATGTAATCATTAGCAGTAGCTTGTCTTGCCTGTCCATAAATCTGACCGAAAGCAGCAGCAGTAGGAGCTCCTAAAGCAGGAGTTAAAGCTGCAGTAAGCTGAGCAGATAAATTAGTTAAAGAGGTGTCTTTAATTAATAGTGGGTTAGAAGAAGTAGAAGAAAGCAAATTAATTCTATCTCCAGCGCCGAAAGCAGTAAGAGCTTGTTTAAGCGGACCGTACAAACTTGCATTTAATGTAGCAAGGTTAGCGCCTAATAAAGTAGGAGTTAAAGGGTTGTAAGGTACTGTTGTGAAATATGGAATAGAAGTAACATTAGGAATGTTAGCAATTACCCCTTTTGTAGAGCCTACAGATTTAAGACCGTCTAATATTCCTTTAATTACTCCCGCATATACTGTAGGGTCTGTAATATCATTAGAACCATAAGTAGATGGATCTAAATTTCCTTTTTGATCTACACCCATACCGCCACTTGTAGCATAAGAAAGAACATCGTTGTTTCCTATCCATAGAGAGAAGAATGTAGGTTTTTGTGCCATAGCATCTGCTAAAACAGAAGTAGTAGCAGAAGTAGCAAATCTTACATAGTAAGGGTTTGCCTTACCAATAGAAAGATAAGCTGGGTTTCCATAACCTGCTGCTATCAAGTGGAAAGATTTCGCACCCGGAACCCCCATGTTATTGAAGTACTTACCAGCGCCACCAATAATGTCTAAATTTCCTGCAGCCGTAGAAGGCGTAGGAGAAAGAGATGGAGAAAGGATAAGTTTTCCAGCAACACCAAGGTTGGTAAAACCGCCTACATTGTTTGGCATAAGGGGCTGAGAGAAACTCCCTCCTCCGGCTAAAGTCATTTGCTTAGCAATCATAGAAGGATAAGATTCAGTTTGCCCATCTAAATATAGAGCACCATCTCTGTATCCTGAAGTAAGAGAATTTCCTAAAGAAACATATTTTGTAAAATCAGCTGTTCCGCTGATTACCTTTATATCTTTTACATCTGTATCAAATTCTGTTTTACAGCTTACTGCCAATAATAATGCAGAAACAGCTACAGAGGATAATATTATTTTTTTCATGATCTTTTAAAATTAAAATGCGTTATAAGTAAATCCTAAACCAAAATACATGGCTTTAGCTTTGGCCTGTCCTAAGAAATTAAGGTAAGTATTATTAACCTGTCTTGCTTTAGGGAATGAGAAAGCCGCAGCTAAATCAACACCTAATTTTCCGAATTTATAGCCAAAACCTCCTGTAATTACACTTGCATCAAAAGATGGTGTTTCTGGAATGAAGTTGTCGTCAGTGTAAGGAGACTCATCATAATAATATCCTAATCTACCTGCAAGTTTATCAGAGATCATATATTGTGTACCAATTCTATACGTTTTAGTATTATGGAAGTTTTTAGGACTCGATAAAATAGTTTTGTCGGTTTGGTTTCCTACCAATGCATTGTCGAAGTCTAGTGTTAACTTAGCATATCTTTCCCAACCGTGATAGTTGAAATCTGCAGATACCAACCATTTTGGAGTTACTTTATATGTTAAACCAATAGTATATTCTTCTACTAAAGGCAATGTAGCTTTGAAGCCATCTTGTCCAGTAGCACCCACGTTTAATGAAGGTGAAGTAAGGATTGCTGTACGCACTCCGCTGAAAGTAGCTACACCATTTTTAGCTTTCATGTCTACAGGAGAACGGTATGCAATACTCACATCCAAATTGTCGGTTGGCTTAAGATAAAACCCGAATCCAAAACCAGATCCAGAAGCTTTTTTATCAGCAATGTTTAATGTACCGCCAAGGTTGGTAATGGCTTTATCCCAGCTTACCTCCCCTTTTGCATAAATGTAGCTTACCCCAATTGCAGCCCAATTATTGAATTTGTAAGAAACCATAGGTTGGAAGAAGAAACTCTTCAACTCTAATTTCTGAACGATTTCTCTGCCAGTCCAGTCGTCTGCCCATTTTACAGTACTTCCAAATGGAGTAGTAACACTAAGACCTACAGATAAGTCATTAGACACTTTGTAAGCAATAGCTGCATAAAGAGGCGTTCCTAAAGGATTATCTGTTTTATACGATTGCAAAGTCTGTAAACTTTGATACTCTACTTCTGATTTTGCGCCGAACGCACCCAACGCAACACTCAGTTTGTTAGGAATGAAAGAAATACCCGCAGGATTGAAGAAAGCAACACTGGCGTCTTCTGTATGGGCACTTGTGTGTGCCATTGCAAGTTGTTTTACCCCTTGCAAAGAAACTCTAAATCCACCGGCATAAGTCATAATTCCGGCTAATAAAGCAGTTGTGATTAAAATTCTTTTCATGTTAATTGATAATTATTGAGCCAAATATAAAATTATTTTATCTATAATTGTTAAAATTATATTAAAAAAAATT
>CALJKL010000011.1 GCA_937973555.1 uncultured Flavobacteriales bacterium
AAAATATTTATTAAAGTCAAAATATATCTTGTGAGAATAGAAAAAAAAATTAAATTTGTCTGTAATAATTCATAACATCTATGGGACAATATAATGTAGAGCAAAAAATTGAAGAATTTATTGCAAAAATAGAAGCAAAAAACCCTAATGAGCCAGAATTCCTTCAGGCTGTAAAAGAAGTTGCGGTTACCGTAATTCCTTTTATCGTGACCAAAGAAGAATACAGAGGCATGAAACTGTTGGAAAGAATGGCAGAACCAGAAAGAGTAATCATCTTCAGAGTTCCATGGGTAGATGATAAAGGAGAAATACAAGTAAACAGAGGTTTCAGAATCCAAATGAACTCTGCTATTGGTCCGTATAAAGGGGGAATCAGATTCCATCCTACTGTAAATCTCTCGGTTTTGAAGTTTTTAGCCTTTGAACAGGTTTTCAAAAACTCGTTGACTACTTTGCCAATGGGTGGAGGAAAAGGAGGTTCGGATTTTGACCCAACCGGTAAATCTGACATGGAGGTAATGCGTTTTTGCCAGTCTTTCATGACGGAAATGTGCAAGCATATTGGTCCGGAAACAGACGTTCCTGCGGGAGACATTGGGGTAGGTGCCAGAGAAATCGGATATCTTTTTGGTCAATACAAAAGAATCAGAAACGAATTTACTGGGGTACTTACTGGTAAAGGTTTAGCATATGGAGGATCATTAATCAGGCCAGAGGCTACTGGATATGGAGTAGTTTATTTTGGTGAGCAAATGCTTAAAACCAAAGGAGAAACTTTCAAAAATAAAACAGTTACTGTTTCAGGCTTTGGAAACGTTGCTTGGGGTGTGATTAAAAAAATAGAAGAACTTGGTGGTAAAGTTGTTACCATTTCAGGGCCAGATGGGTATATCTACGATAAAGAAGGTATTAGCGGAGAAAAAATTGATTTCTTGCTAGAGTTAAGAGCTTCTGGAAACAACAGAGCAGAAGACTATGTGAAGAAGTATCCTTCAGCAGAATTCCACGCAGGGAAGAGACCTTGGGAAGTAAAATGCGATGTAGCCATTCCTTCAGCAACTCAAAATGAATTGGATTTGGATGATGCTAAAAGATTGGTGGAAAATGGTTGTATGTGTGTGGTAGAAGCGGCTAATATGCCTTCTACATTAGATGCCATCAATTACTTCCTAGAAAACCATGTGTTGTTTTCGCCAGGTAAGGCTTCTAATGCAGGTGGGGTTGCTACTTCAGGTTTGGAAATGACGCAAAACTCTATCAGATTAAACTGGAGTTCAGAAGAAGTAGATGCCCGTCTGAAAGAAATTATGATCGGAATCCACAACGCCTGTATGAAGTACGGAAGAGAAGAAGATGGATATGTAAACTATGTAAAAGGGGCTAATATTGCAGGTTTCGTAAAAGTAGCCGAAGCGATGTTGGCGCAAGGAGTAGTGTAAAAAATGATTTTTTCATATACCCGAAATTGATTCGGGAAGGAGCCACAGAGATGATCTGTGGCTTTTTTATTTTTGAATTTTTTCCAGCATTTTTTCTACAAAAGTGTAAGCCGCAGGACAAATTACTGTATTTTTCAACATGAGATTGTTGATTTGGTAAATTTTCTTTCGGTCTGTATGTGGGTATTCTCTGCAGGCTTTCGGCCTTACTTCGTAGATGCTGCACGTATTGTCTTCGTTCAGAAACCAACAAGGCAGAGATTGCAATACCTTGTCATTGTCTTCGTCAATTCTTAAGAATTTAGCCTCAAAATCTGCCGATTTCAAGCGCAAGTGCTTGGCAATTCTTTCAATGTCTTTTTCAGTATAAAGTGGCCCCGTAGTTTTGCAGCAATTGGCACATTGCAAACAATCTGTTTCCTCAAAAACCTCTTCATGAATTTCCTGTACCACATAATCCAAATTTTTTGGTGGCTTTTTCTTGAGGTTTTCCAAGAATTTTTTATGCTCTTTTTGTTTTTGAAGAGCCAGGTTTTTGTAAAAATCCAAATCCATGGTGCAAAGGTAAAGATTTGATATAAATCATAAATACTAAATAAAGTGGGATGTAAATCTAATTTAAGATTGTTTTTGTCTTATTTTAGCCAAATGAAAGACATTGCTTCTACACAAGACATTCAATTGCTGGTCAATACTTTTTATGATAAGGTAAAAACTTCCGAAATTGGTTTTTTCTTCAATGAAATTGCCGCCGTCAATTGGGAAAAACATTTACCCAAGATGTATATTTTTTGGCAAAGTGTTCTTTTTGCGGATGTAAAATTTGAAGGCAATCCTATGGGGGCGCATTTCCCGATTAACCAAAAGGCAGCCATGGAAAAACATCATTTCGAAACCTGGTTGAAACTTTGGAAGCAAACCGTAGATGAGCTTTTTTCCGGTGAAATAGCCGCAAGTGCTAAAAATAAAGCCGAAAACATTGCCAGTTTAATGGCTTACAAAATGGAAATGGACAGAAGATTAAGTTAAAAATGGAAAATGTAATTCCAAAGATAGAAATCTTGAAAGTCCGTTAACATATGAAACAGTAAACCAACTGCAATCATTCTGTAATTTCCTTTCAAAAAAACACCCCCTAATAAATACACCAAAATGGCAGGATAGCTGTGCAAGGGATGAAACCCGACGCTGCAACGATGGGCATCAAAAACAGGATTTGCCAACAGATGATCTACATCTACCAACATCGTAGTCAACATTAATAGGTAAGCCTTCTTCCATTGAGCCCTGAAAAAAAACCAAGCAATAGCCACTGGGAAGACCAAGTGCAAGAAATAGTGGGTAAAAACTTTTAGCTCAACTAGATTCATATTTATATTCTGCCTTTCAAAAAATCCTGCCTCAAGTCCTCATCCAGTTTTTCTATGGCATAGCGAAGTGAAGTTCTGGGCATTTCTTGATAATATTTGGTAAGGAACTCCACCAAAAATTCTTCGTTTTTATTCCCAATTTCGCGAAGCAACCAGCCGTTTGCCTTATGCATCAAATCATGAGGATGTTTCAGATTATTCAAAACAAATTCTATGGTTAAGTCATAACTTCCTCTTTTTACATAATACATGGTTCCAACCACAGCGATACGCTTTTCCCACATATTTTCTGAAGAAGAAAACTTTCTGAGAATGTCCGGGGTGTGATTTTCAAAACAATACTTGCCCAAAAGTTTATAACAAGACTGGTCTACTAAATCCCAATTGTTAACATGTTGAGTATTTCTTAAGTAAAAGTCAATGAGTTCTTTTTGTTCTGACTTGTCTTTTGTTTTCTCGAATTTCGTAACGAGCATCAAGAGAGCCACCAATCGCATTTCGTGAAATTCAGACTGCAAGATTTCTTGAACGTCTTCCAATGAGGCTTTTTGCCAATATTCTTTAACGAGTTTTCTGGCATCTGGCACTACCACCCCTATAAATTTATCTCCTTCGGCATATTGTCCTTTTCCGGTTTTAAAGAAATACGGAAGAAATTCCGCTTTTTCTGGAGTGGAAAGGAATTGTAGGGCTTCAAGAATTTGGTTGTGAAGACTCATTTACCGTTTAGTTTTCTTCATTGTCAAAATATTCAAACAAGAAGTCATTGTAAGGGAACCTCGAAATATGGATTTTGTGAACTTCTTCGTAAATCATCTTTTTCATCTCCGGGAAGTTTTCTTTGGTTAATGCTGAAATAAAAACCGTTGGGTATTTAGATTTCGCCATCCAAGTCTTTTTCCATTCTTCCAGGGAAATGTTTTTACGCGTAGAAGGCGTCAAATCGTCTTCTTCCTTTTTTTCGTAAGCAAAAGCATCTATTTTGTTGAAAACCATCACCATCGGTTTTTGGTGCGCATCAATTTCCTGAAGAATTTGGTTCACAGAAGCAATGTGGTCTTCGAAACTTTCATGGGAAATATCTACCACATGAATGAGCAAATCTGCTTCGCGCACTTCATCCAAAGTAGATTTAAAACTTTCCACCAGCTGGGTAGGCAGTTTTCTGATAAATCCTACGGTGTCAGTCAATAAAAAAGGCAGGTTGCCAATTACCACTTTTCTTACGGTAGTATCCAGCGTTGCAAACAATTTATTTTCGGCAAATACTTCAGATTTAGAAAGAGCGTTCATGAGCGTAGATTTACCCACGTTAGTATATCCCACCAATGCAGCACGAACCACCTTTCCGCGGTTGGCTCTTTGGGTGGCCATTTGTCTATCAATGGTTTTCAGTTTGTCTTTCAGTAACGTAATTCGATCTCGGATGATACGTCTATCGGTTTCAATTTCTGTTTCCCCCGGTCCACGCATCCCGATTCCCCCTTTTTGTCGCTCAAGGTGGGTCCACATTCTGGTTAAACGAGGCAAAAGGTATTGATATTGAGCGAGTTCTACTTGTGTTCTTGCATATGAAGTTTGGGCTCTTTGTGCAAAAATATCAAGAATGAGGTTGGTTCTGTCCAGAATTTTCACCTCCATTTCTCGCTCTAGATTTTTCAATTGAGACGGAGATAATTCATCATCAAAAATAACAGTGCCTATTTCGTTTTCTTTTACATATTCTTTGATTTCCAATGCCTTACCGCTTCCTACAAAAGTTTTGGAATCCGGCTGAGTGAGTTTTTGGGTAAATCTTTTTTCTACAGTAGCCCCTGCGGTATACGCCAGAAATTCTAACTCATCTAAATATTCGGTGAGTTTTTCTTCATTTTGGTTTTGGGTAATTAATCCTACTAAAACCGCCTTTTCATAGAGGTGTTCCTTTTTTTCTAGCATGGTTGCTTTTCTTATTTTTTAGAATATCTCCATTTTAAAACCAACATTATAATGGCTGATATACAGACAATTACATTGGTAAGAATAACAGAGGGAAGATTTTTAATGATGCCATAAGCCAACCATATAATGGTGCTTACTACAACTATGGTGAAAGACATAACAGAGATGTCTTTTACAGATTTTGATTGCCAAGTTTTAAAAATTTGAGGCACAAAAGTAATACAAGAAAGGGTTCCTGCTACTAAGCCTAGAATTTCGGGGTTGAAAACCATATTGGGGTTATAATTAATGATTGTTGTTGGCAAATTTACAAATCATTTATCATTCATCACCCACCCATCATTCATTATTTCAATCCCAATCTTCCGCAATAAACTTCATGGTTTCGCCTTTGCTGTTTTTTAGTATTAAAAAATGCTCATTTATTTGATATTGATTGACTGAAGGTAAAAAAGCACTGAATTCCTGCTCTAAAATCATGTTTCCATCGCAATACATCATAGTGCTTCCCAATCCTGAAAATACTATTTTTTTGTTTTTCTTCGGTTTAACATCAAAAAAAATAGTGTTGCAGCCCATTTTGGAGGTTCCGCCTTTTTCAATCCTCTTCAAATCCATATAGGCCTTTTTTTGTGTGAGTTCTGACTTTGTAAATTTCTGAAATTCAATCAATAACCATTTTTTCTTTAAACCGACATTAGTTTGCTGAAAGGAAGAATTTGTCATGAAAAATAAAAAAGAGAAGAGACTGATGATTAAAAATTTCGGTTTCATAAGGGCTTTTTGTAACGATTTATCCCAAATTCATACCAATTTCTTTGAATCACTTTTAATTTATAAATTTACCCAATTAAATATTTTTAAAATCTATGAAATCGTCATTATGGCGATTACATAAGACCGTATAAAAACAAATACTTACTTTTATGAAAAGATTATTTCTACTTTTCACATTCTTATTGAGTTTTGCGCAAATGCGTGCAGACGAAGGAATGTGGCTGATGATGCTCGTAAAAAGATTAAACGGCACCGACCTTCAAAAACAAGGTTTACATTTAACTCCGGAAGAAATTTATTCTGTTAACCATTCTAGCCTTAAAGATGCCATTGTACAGTTTAATGGTGGTTGTACTGCAGAAGTAGTTTCTAAAGAAGGTTTGCTTTTTACCAACCACCACTGTGGTTATGATGCCATTGCAACGCTTTCTACTCCGGAAAGAAATTACCTCCACGACGGGTTTTTTGCTAAAAACAACAAAGAAGAACTTCCAGCGAAAAATCTTTATGTGAGATTTTTGGTAAGAATGGGTGATGCAACAGACAGAATCAACAGCAAATTGAACAACAATATGTCTGCTGATGAAAGAAAAGCCATCATCGATGCAGAATACAAAGCCATCATGAAAGAAAATTCTGAAAATGGTAAATATACCGTTGTTGTTAAGGATTTCTTTAGCGGAAATGAGTTCTATTATTTTGTATATCAAGATTATAAAGATGTTAGATTGGTAGGAACGCCTACAGAATCTATAGGTAAATTTGGGGGTGATACAGATAACTGGGAGTGGCCTAGACACACCGGAGATTTTTCTGTATTCAGAATTTATGCTGATGCCAATGGTAATCCTGCAGAATATTCATTAAACAATGTTCCGTTAAAACCAAAATATCACCTTCCTGTTTCTGTGAAAGGAGTGAAGCCTGGAGATTTTACCATGATTGTAGGATATCCAGGAAGAACCAACCGTTATCTTACTTCTTTTGGAATCAACCAATTGGTAACCAAAGATTATGTGGGTTGGGTAGACGCTTCTAAAACAGCGATGGATGTTATGAAGAAGTATATGGACAAGGACACCGGAACAAGATTAGATTATGCTTCTCAATATGCTTCTGTGGCCAACTATTGGAAAAATAGAGCAGGTACTATAGAATCTGTAAACAAAAACGGAACTGTGGCTGATAAGCAAAAAGTAGAGGTTACTTTCCAGGAATGGGCCAACAAACCAGAAAATGTGGCAACTTATGGAAAAGTGCTTTCAGAAATTGAAGCCTATTATAAGCTTATTGCCGATAGAAACTTAGAAAGAAACTATTTTGCACAGTTCCAAAGAAATGCAAAATACGCTTCTCTTCCATACAGATTAGGGTCAGCTCTTAAGTCTTATGCAGAGCAAAATGAGGCAGGGAGAGCTGCAATGAAAGCAAAATTAACTGCAGGAATAGAGTCTGCTTATGACGGTTTCCATGCAGATGTAGAAAAAGATATGTTGCAGACATTGCTTTCTCTTTACAAAACCAAAGTTCCTGCAGACTATCAATTGCCAGCTTTAAAATTTGCCAATGCTTCTGAGTTAGCTTCTCAAACAGCTACTTCTATTTTCAGTACTAAAGAATCTGTGTTGAAGTTTCTAAGCAATCCTAATGCTGCAGCTTTAGAAAACGATCCATTGTATAAATTTTCAGGCGTAATGGTTTCTGAAGCGATGATGTTTGGAGATAAGTATGTGAAAGCAGATGATCAGTTTGCGAAAAATACAAGATTATATTTTGACGGTTTAAGAAAATCGAACCCAGACAAACAATATTACCCAGATGCCAACTCTACGATGAGAGTGACTTTTGGTAAAGTAGACAGATTGCCTATCAGAAAAGACAGACAATACTATGGTGTAAAGGATAATTTCTATACTGATATGACGGGTATGGTAGCCAAATACAAAAAAGGCGATGCAGAATTTGATTTGCCTCAAAGACTTTTAGATTTGTATAAGAGTAAAGATTTCGGTCAGTACAAAGATAAAAAAGGATACATGCCGGTGAACTTCCTTTCAGATAACGATATCACTGGAGGTAACTCAGGTTCGCCAATCATGAATGGAAATGGTGAATTGATTGGTTTGGCTTTCGATGGTAATTCTGAAGCCCTTTCAGGAGACATCGTTTTCGAAAAACAATGGCAAAAAACCATCAACCTAGATGTAAGATTCTTACTTTGGATTATGGACAAATACCACGGTGCAGGTTACCTTTTGAATGAAATGACCATCAGGAAATAAACATCCTTGATATATTTTTATAAGAATCTCCGAATTTACTTCGGAGATTTTTTTATTTTTATAAATGCAAATTTTAAAAAATGAAACAAGACCGCATTTCTTTTGAAGCGATTATTAAGCAACATGGCAACATGAATGCTGGTTTTGTGGAGTTTCCCTTCAGTACAGAAAAGCTTTTTGGAAAAAAAGGTCAGGTAAAAGTGAAGGTTTTGTTTGATGATAAAGTGTCTTACCGTGGAAGCCTTTCTAAAATGAAAGCAGAACGTCATTTTCTTTTGTTGACGCAGGAAGTAAGAAATGAATTGAACAAATCTTTCGGGGAAAAGGTTTCGGTAGAGTTGTGGGAAGACAAAGAAGAACGAGTGGTAGAGATTCCGGAGGATGTTTTGGAAGTCTTTCAAAAAAATGAAAAAGCCTTTGAACTTTATCAAAAGATGAGCTATACTCACCGCAAAGAATATATGCGCTGGATTACAGATGCCAAAAAAATCGAAACCCGAGAAGCCAGAAAAGTGAAAATGATAGAGATGATATTGGCAGGCAAAAAAGGAATTTAAAAGAAATTATGAATACATACGAAACCGAAAGGCTTACCCTAAGACCAATGACTATAGAAGATGCAGAATTTTTTATGGAGCTCGTAAATACTGAGAAATGGTTGAAATTTATTGGAGACAGAAATGTAAAAGATATAAAAGCCGCCGAAAACTACATTAAAGAAAGAATGTATCCTCAATATGAAAAAGGTTATTACAACTATTTAGTAATCAATAAACAAACCCAAAATAAAATGGGGAGTTGTGGCATCTATGGAAGGGATTATTTAGAGGTTCCGGATATTGGTTTTGCATTTTTACCAGATTTTGAAGGAAAAGGATTTGCCTATGAAGCAGCATCTAAGGTGAAAGAAATAGCCATCGAAAAATTTGGACTGACCAAGATCAGCGGAATTACATTGGAAGGCAACCTTTCTTCTAGAAAATTATTAGAAAAATTGGGGCTTAAATTCCAAAAAAAATTCTTCATGGAGGGAGACCAAGAAGAATTAATGTATTATGAATGGGAAATGTAATTATTTCAGAATCTGCTCTGCGTGATTCTTAGTGTCTACCTTTTCTATCACTTCGGTGCAAATGCCATTTTCATCAAATAAAAAAGTAGTTCTCACGATTCCCATAAATTCTCTACCCATAAATTTTTTGAGTTGCCAAACACCAAACTTCTCGCAAACTTCATGGTTTTCGTCGGCCAATAAATCATAGTTGAAACCGAATTTTTCATGAAATTTTTTCTGTAGCTTCACAGAATCTGCGCTAATCCCCAAAATGGTAAACCCTTGTTTGGTAAGGTGGGCAATGTTTTCATTCAAGTTACAGGCTTCAGCCGTACATCCCGGAGTATTGGCTTTCGGATAAAAGAAAACAACTAATTTTTTGCCCTTAAAATCAGAAGATTTTATGGTTTTCCCATCTTGATTTTGCAATTGAAATTCTGGAAGTTTATCGTCTATTGTTAACATAATGTTTATTTTTGTACAAATTTATGAAAATGACCAAAGAAGAAAGAGCAAAAATTGTAATGACGGAATTAGAAAAAATCTATCCGGAGGTTCCAATTCCTTTGGATCACCGCAATCCATATGAATTATTGGTTGCTGTAGCTCTTTCTGCTCAATCTACCGATAAGAAGGTGAATCAGATTACTCCGAAATTATTTTCTGTGGCTGGCACTCCGGAAAAAATGGCTGCTTTGGAAATTTCCGAAATCAAAGAACTCATTAAAGAGATTGGTTTGGCAAATTCTAAAGCAAAAAATCTGAAAACCATGGCGGTGCAGCTCCTCGAAAGACATTTGGGGCAGGTGCCAAATACTTTTGAAGACCTGGAAGACCTGGCTGGAGTAGGCCATAAAACCGCAAGTGTGGTGATGAGTCAGGCATTTGGGGTTCCGGCATTTCCGGTGGATACCCATATTCACAGACTGATGAAGCAATGGCAATTAACGGAAGGAAAAAATGTGACACAGACTGAAAACGATGCCAAATTAATTTTTCCTGAGAAAACCTGGAACAAGCTTCATCTTCAGATTATTTTCTACGGTAGAGAATATTCTCCAGCACGTGGAAATCAGGAAAAGGATTTTATAACAAAAATGCTTTTAGAATAAAATAAAATGTGCTATTTTTTTTAGTAAATTTATAAATCTTAATTCAAAAATAAACAGATAAGAAATGTTTTTACAGGCAGGGATTACAACTATGAGTACAAAAAGTATAGGAAAACAGACTTTTTCAATTTGGGAAATGCTCTTCAGTGGAGGAATTATTGGAAATATTATTTTGATTACTATTTTCTTGATGGGAATTTTGGCACTTTATGTTTTTTTCGAAAAGTACTTTTTCATCAAAAGAGCTTCTATGGAAAACTCCAACTTACTTGAAAATATTAAAGACTGCATTCATGAAGCGAGAATAGAAACTGCGATTGACCTTTGTAAAGAAACAGATTCTCCAGAGGCTAGGATGACGGAAAAAGGGTTATTGAGAATAGGCAGACCTATTTCGGATATTTCTTTAGCGATGCAAAACCAAGGTCAAGTAGAACTCTTCAATTTTAAGAAAAAACTAAAATTCTTGCTTTTAACCGCTGTTTTAACAGCTATGTTGGGGCTTTTAGGCACCATAATATCTATGATTATGGTATTCTTTAAATCTATTAATGCAATAGGTGAGCTGCCTTCAAACTATGTAATTTCCGGAATCTATAATGCTTTGCCTCCAGTAACAGTGGGTTTGGCAATAAGCATTCCGACCTATTTTTTATATTATTTTTTGACGACGAAAGTAGAACAATTGATGCTGAGAATTCAACTTCATGAAAATGACTTTTTAGATTCATTGAATAAACCATTGTAACTTATTCAATTGAAGAATCTAATTCCAAAACGAAAAATTTAACCTAAAAGTATAAATCTTGAAAACTTCAGATAAAAATATCAAACAAAGAGCAGATCAACTTAAAAGCGTTTTTTTTACAGTACTTATTACAGCATTCTTTTTTCTGTTCATCCACTATTTCAGTCTTGAAATAGAAGTTCCTAGAAAAGAAAATGCAAAATTGACTAATGTTTCTTCCGAAAAAACAGAAGACGAAATGATATCACAAGATGCTGGCACTCCTATAGACAGTATCTTGAAACAGGATATTTATATTCCGGAAGAGGTGTCGAGTCCTACACCAACAGATGAAACCGTGACAGCGCCAGTGGTAAAGACTGAACAAAAATTGTCTGCCGAGCAGCCTAAGAAGCACCATAAAAAAAAGGTGGTAAAAGAAGAAAAACCGACAGTTGCAAAATCCTCTGTTGAAAAGAAATCGGAATCTCAAAAATCAACAAAAAAAAGTCAAGAGCCGAAAACTACAACCACGAAATCTTCCAAAAAAACTGACGCCAAAATAGAAACTAAAGAATCTAAAACCATTACTTCATCCAGCTCAAAAACCACCAAGGACACCAAGTCTACCGCTTCAAAACCTACAATAACGACCGAAACTAAAAAAAGTACTAAAGATGCAAAGCCCAAAGAGAAATCTAACGACAAGACCACCAAAAAATCTAATAAGCCAAAAGAAAAGGTAGAATAAAAATATAAAAGTGAATAGGGAAATCCAATTTTCTAATGAAGCATATCTAGAGGCAGTTGAATGGCTTTTTGTGCAGATGCCTAATTATCAGGCAGACGGCAAAAAGGCGTATAAACCGGGTTTGGAAAATATCATCAAGCTCTGCGATTTTTTTGGTAATCCTCAGCAAAAAATCAGAACTATCCATATCGGCGGCACCAACGGGAAAGGCTCTACCAGCAATATGCTGTCTTCCGTTTTACAGCAACAAGGCTATAAAATAGGGCTGTATAATTCGCCGCACCTTATAGACTTCACCGAAAGGATAAAGGTTAGCGGCATAAACTGTGATAAAGAATTTGTTTTTGGTTTTATTCAGAAACTTAAAAATCTACCGGAAGATATAAAACCTTCTTTCTTTGAATTTACCACCATCATGGCCTTTGAATATTTTTATCAACAAAAGGTAGATTTTGCGATTATAGAAGTCGGGTTGGGCGGCAGGTTAGACTCTACCAATATCATCGACCCTTTGGTTTCGGCAATTACCAATATAGATTTAGACCATCAGGATATTTTAGGAAATACCTTGGAAGAAATTGCCAGGGAAAAAGCAGGAATCATTAAGGCTAATGTGCCCGTTGTTTCTGGAGAAGAAAGAGAGGTGATTAAAAATATCTTTAGGGAAAAGGCTCAAGAAAATAATGCCAATTTTATTGACGCTACCTCAATCAGTACTTCATTACAGACAGATTTGAAGGGAAATTATCAGCAGAAAAATATCAGAGTAGTTTTAGGTTTGGTTGAGGAATTGAAAAAGCAGCATATAGAAATCTCAAATGCTGCAATAGAAAAAGGTCTTTTGTGTGTACATCAAAATACAGGTTTTATCGGCAGGTGGTTTCAGTTTTCAGAAAAACCTTTTATTATTTGTGACACGGCACACAATCAAGCAGGACTAGAGTCTGTTTTTCATCAATTAAATGGGATTTCAAAGGAAAAGCATATTGTATTAGGTTTTGTTCAGGACAAAAAAATAGAAGAGGTTTTGAAAATTTTACCCCAAAATGCAAAATATTATTTCGTAAAACCTGTTATCAATAGAGGAAGACATCCGGATGATTATAAAAATCTACTTATTTCTTCCCAAATAGATTTTCAAATTTTTGATTCGGTAGCGCTTGGTTTTCAGGCAGCTAAAAATAATTGCAGTTCAGAAGAGATGATATTCATTGGAGGAAGCAACTTTGTGGTGGGAGAATTTTTAGAAAAAAATTTGGAGATTTAGAAAAAAGCCTTATCTTTGCATCACCAAAAAATCAAAAAGGGTTCTTAGCTCAGTTGGTTCAGAGCATCTGGTTTACACCCAGAGGGTCGGGGGTTCGAATCCCTCAGGACCCACTTTTAAAAACAAAATCTCACAGCGATGTGAGATTTTTTTATTTTTAGAAATATCAATATCTTTATTCCTTCAAGCAATGAGTATGTTTACCCACGAATATTTTATGAAGCAGGCGCTTCTGGAAGCTGAAACCGCAAAGGAGAAAGACGAAATTCCAGTAGGATGTATTGTTGTTCTCAAAGACAGAATTATTGCCAGAGCACACAACCTCACCGAACAATTGAATGATGTGACGGCTCATGCAGAAATGCAAGCCATTACTTCTGCATCCAATTTTCTAGGCGGAAAATACCTGAAAGACTGTACGGTCTATATTACCCTAGAGCCTTGTGTTATGTGCGCTGGGGCATTAACATGGGCGCAAATTTCGAAATTGGTTATAGGAGCCAGAGATGAAAACCGAGGGTTTATCAATAAAAACATAGAGCTTCATCCCAAAACAGAAATCATAACAGGCATTCTGGAAAATGAATGCTCTGCCATAGTAAAAGAATTTTTTAAAGAAAAAAGGTGACCATTGGCCACCTTTTTTATTTGTCTTTTCCAAGGAAATAAAGTCCTTTTAAGGTATGAAGTTTGTCCGTAATGTTAATCTTAGAAGTTAGTGGGTCATACACATGGCTTACCCCACCAGTAGCAATCACGAAACATTCGTCTTCTACTTCTTTATTGATGCGGTCTACAAAACCTTCTACCATTCCCAAAAAACCATATACCATTCCTGATGTCATACATGAAACGGTATCGTGACCCAAAACAGTTTTGGGCTTGGTGAGTTCAATTTCCGGGAGTTGAGCCGTTTGTTTTACCAATGAATTGAGGGAGGTGATGATGCCTGGGGCAATAATTACGCCCAATACTTCGCCATCTTCCGCAATGCAGCTTGTGGTAAGAGCGGTTCCAAAATCCAAGATAATTTTCTTTTTCCCCGGATACAGAAAATGAGCAGCCACCAAATTGGCGTAGATATCTGTTCCCATTTGGTTGGACTTATGATGCACCGGTGAAGGTGTTTTTCGGTCCACTACAATAGCGTCTATCCCATGTATTTTATACATGGCACTGCTGATGAGGTGGGTGAGTTGTGGCACCACAGAGCCAATAATGATTTTATCTACCTTTTCTACATCAATATTGTAGGTGTTGTAAAACATGGTAAATTGGGCAAAAAGCTCGTCTCGGGTTCCATATGGTTTTGTATTGATGATCCAGGTGATGGTGCATTCGTCATTTACGAAATGCCCAAACCTAATGTTGGTATTACCAATATTGATAACAATTGTGGTCATTAAATGCTTATAAATTTACTTTACTTGAAGGAAATTATTGTCAAGGTTTACATCTGCCAATCTTTGGCTGAAATCAATTCCTAAAACCATTAAATCTTCTTTTTTATAAGGAATGGTGAAGGTATATTCTTTAGCCGTCCAGTTCCAATAGTTCAATGTAGTGAAATCGCCAAAAAAGTCTTTCGTTTTAGGCGTTCTCATCATGTTTAATGGAATATGGAAAGTCATTGTTTTTTGATCTTTCGTCAAAACGCTGAAATCTATCGGCATAGGGATATCACTATTGTTGGCCAATGTAATAGTAGTGCTTTCGGCATCATATTTCACGTCTTTTATGGCATAATCTATGGTTTTAGTGGTGTTGATCCAATAATGGTAAAACCACTTCAAATCCATGCCAGAAACCAACTGAGCAATATGCATAAGGTCTCTTTCTGTAGGATGCTTCAAATGCCAATCTTGATAATATTTCTTTAAGATTTTAGATAAATTTTCTTCTCCTACTATATAGCCCAGCTCTACCAAAAACAGTTCCCCTTTAGTATAAGAGGCTACGCTATACGCGGTCCCATTATCATGATGGTCTGCCAGCCAAACCGCGGGCTCTTCTTTTCCTGATTTTGTAAAGTTGGCATATCCTTTTATGGCTCCCACAAATGGATTAGCAGTTTTATCTTTTGGAGGAAAAAGAACATTCATCACATAGTCTTCAGCATAACTAGTGAAGCCCTCATCCATCCAAGGTCTTACACTTTCGTTGGTAGCAAACATCTGTTGATACCAAGAGTGGCTGCCTTCATGAATCATCAATCCGAGCAAACCTTCCAAAGTTCTAGCTTCACCCAAAATCATGGTACACATGCCGTATTCCATTCCGCCGTCTCCACCTTGTATAAAACTGTAGGTAGGATAAACATATCTGCCGAAGGAGGCATTCATCAATTGATAATATTTGGTGATATAAGGCTGTGCTTCTGCCCAATATTTTGTTTTTTCTGATTTTTGATATACGAAAAAAACTTTTGGCCCATCAGGAACTACGAAGCTTTCTACATAATAATCTTTGTCTGCTGCCCACGCAAAATCGAGCATGTTTTTAGCAGTAAAATGCCAAGTTGCTTTGTTGTTGCTGTCGGTTTTTATATTTGGGTTTTCTGTGTAGCCCTTCACTTCATTTGGGTTTTCCAAAATTCCTCCCGCACCGATAACATATTCAGGGTCTATTTTAATATTGACGTCAAAATCAGCAAAAGGCGCATGGAATTCTCTTCCCACATAATCAAAAGTGGCCCATCCGTCATAATCGTATTCTGCAATTTTAGGATACCATTGGGTCATGGTCATGTCTACTCCTTCTCTGTTGTTTCTACCACTTCTTCTGATCTGTTTTGGCACCACAGAATCCCAATCCATGGTGAAAGTAGTGGTAGAATTTGGTTTTATTTTTTC
This sequence comes from uncultured Flavobacteriales bacterium, assembly GCA_937973555.1. Lineage (GTDB taxonomy): Bacteria > Bacteroidota > Bacteroidia > Flavobacteriales > Weeksellaceae > Cloacibacterium. The sequence continues at coordinate 15,573 of CALJKL010000011.1, forward strand.
GTTGAGATAAACCTTCAAAATCGTTTCCTGAACTTCAAATTTTACCTCTTTTCCGTTTTGTTTAATCCAATGAACGACTTGGCTTCCTTCTTCCTGGTCAGGAATGTCTGCCAATCTGGAAACTCCGTTGATGGCTAATCTTCCATCGGCATTTTTCCCTTGGTTTTGTACCCTTTGATCCATCATAGAACCTTTTCTGAAGGCATTCCAGTATAAATGAAAATACACTACAGAAAGTTCATCCGGAGAATTGTTGGTGTATTGTATTTCTTGTTTGCCGTGATAAGAAAAATGGGCAGCGTCTACGTCGATGTCCATTTTGTATTTGGCATACTGTTGATAATAAGCGTTTTGTTGAGCAAAACTGCATCCGAAAACCAGGATAAAAATGTTGAAAAGGAGTTTCTTCATTGTTTAATTTTTTTCAAAGATATCAATTTTGGCATTTACTCAAAATAAAAAATCCTTCCAAAGAGTTACTCTGGAAAGATTTTTATATAGAAATTATATGGGTTTATTTTTTTGCTTTTAGAGTTTGTGAAGAGTGTAAAATCTTTTCCAAAATCCTTAAAGTAATCAAGTAAGTTGGTTTTACTCCCGTTAAGCCAAGGCCGCCAGAGGAAAGCGTGCTTCCAGTTTCCAATGGGTTGTCTGATGCATAATACGCATAGCAAACAAAAAGGTCTTCTGAGATATGTTTTCTGATTTTAGAAGCCACCTGAATAGCCTTTTGATAATGTGCCCCTTCCATTTCAAGACCGATAGATTTCCAAGAAGTGGTCATGAAATAAGTAAGAATGTCTTTGTTCTGTAAAGAGGTTCCCAAAACCGTAATCATGCTTCCTTCAAAAGCCTTCAGTTCATCATCATTGAAATCTTCTAATTTCAAAGCGTTTTCAAACGGATAATTATCGGCCGTTCCTTCGAAAATATGAGAAGTTGGAATCATGATGTCTCCTTTTTCTCCGGTCAAGATACCTGCTTTTCCCATGATGGAAACAGATTTCACATTCATCGTAAAGGTTTGGTTTTCATATTCGAAAGGTCTTAAAAGTTCATCCATCACTTCGAAGGCCTGTTCTCCAAATGCGTAATCAAAAACCATCAAAACATCGTCTTTTTTGTGATTGAAGTCTGCAAAAGAAGTATTTTTTAAATCTACTTTAGAAAGGTCTATCAACTGTACGTCTATATTGCTTCCACTGTTGTCGTCAATATAGATCATGCCTTTGTTAACAGCATAATCCAATACTTTGTCTCTCAGTTCTTTCTTGCCAGAAATTTCTTCATATAAAGTGTAATCTGCTTCTTTGGTTGCCTTTTTCTTCAATGCATCATTGGCATAGAGCATGTTTTTTACACTGTGCATGTTGGCAGATATGATGTGCAAAGGTCTGTCTAATAGGTTGTTGTCTCCTAAAATCTTTTTCACGTGATTGGCCCATTTTTCACCAAAATAATGGTGTCCCACCCTTTCTTTAAGAATAGCACTGAAGTGAACTTCTCTTTCCCTTACCAATTTTACATCATCTAAACTTACCTTTCCAAGGTGATAAATGATTTTGAATAATCGGTCCGGATTCTGGTCGTCTCCAAAATTATTATAAGCTGCTAAAGTTTCTTCGAAAGTTCTTCCCAAAAGTGAAGACAAATGGATAAGAGCCACTTCTTTTTCTTTTCTACTAAATTTCTTTTCGCCTTTTGCCACTTCTTCAATGATTTTCCAAGAACGCTTCGGTTCGCCGTCTTCATCCATCAGGAAGGCAATGTCTCTAATCTTATCAGCTTCTATGTATAAGAAGGTAAGGTGGGTAAGAATATCATAGATTTCAGAACGGCCCAATAGAACTTCAATATTCATTTGATGTTCGTCTATCCTATAGCAGTTTCTTCTACGTTTTTTAGGAACAATAGGATCAAAACTTCCTTTATCAAATCCCTCGTCTGAGGTAAGGTGAATAAAGGCACATTCTTCTATGCCTTCAGGAAGCCTGTCTAATACATATAATAAACCGTCTAGCTCTACCTTGTTCGGAACGCTCATGGTTCCGTAGATTTCCGGGTTAATGATTTTGAGTAAACTTCTGATGCTTTCGCCTGAAATTCCCGATGGTTTGAAAAAGCCTCTATAGAATAAATGCCTCATTGAGATGTAAAGCCTTTCGATGGCTTCGGTAGTTTCTCTCGCTCTAGAATTTCCCATATTTGTTGTATTTTTTAGATAAAAGTTAGCGAAGATACAAAAAATATTTTATTAATCCGTGTCTTTTTGCGTGTTTTTTTAGTTTAGAAGGGTTTAATGTAAAAATATTCCATTATTGTTTCGTTGCCATTAAAGTTCATCAAAATTTAATATTGGAGATTGGTTTATTGATAATCCCGATAAACAAGAGGGCTTTTGATAGATAAAAATAAAAAACATTCAATATACCCCCTTCAAAAACAGGGGTTATAATTTTTTTTAACCAAAAAAATTTCTACATTTGCTTCAAAATACAACACCAAGATGTCAACATTAAGATTTAAGGCGTTAGAAACGCTTCCATTCAAGAATTACAGAAAAGAAAACGACGTAGTAGTACCTGCAAAACTTTCTGAGCTTTTTTGTGAGAATGTATTCTCCGAAGAAACGATGAGAGGGTATTTAACCAAAGAAGCATTCAGCTCCATTATTGATGCCATTAAAAAAGGGACTAAAATCCAAAGGCATATCGCAGATCAGGTTGCTGTTGCTATGAAAGACTGGGCTCTATCTAAAGGAGTAACGCATTATACACACTGGTTTCAACCATTAACGGGCTCTACTGCAGAAAAGCATGATTCATTTTTTACTCCTATAGAAGGAGGGAGAGCAATTGAAAGATTTAATGGCAGCATGTTGATTCAGCAAGAACCAGACGCTTCTTCTTTCCCTAATGGTGGTATCAGAAATACCTTTGAAGCAAGAGGTTATACCGCTTGGGATCCTACTTCTCCTGCATTTATTATGGGAACCACTTTGTGTATTCCTTCTATCTTTATTTCTTACACAGGAGAGACTTTAGATTATAAAACACCATTGTTAAGATCTTTACATGCAGTAGACGAAGCGGCTACAGATGTAATGAAATCTTATTTTGATAAAAATGTAGAAAAAGTAGTTCCTACTCTAGGTTGGGAGCAAGAGTATTTCTTAATTGATTCTGCGTTGCACCAATCTCGTCCGGATTTAATCCTTACCGGAAGAACCCTTTTAGGTCATGCTCCTGCAAAAGGACAGCAGCTAGACGATCACTATTTCGGGTCCATTCCTACCAGAACATTAAATTTCATGAAAGAGTTGGAAATTGAATGTATGAAGTTAGGAATTCCAGTAACGACTCGTCACAATGAAGTAGCGCCTAACCAGTTTGAATTGGCTCCAATGTTCGAAGAAGCAAACGTAGCAGTAGACCACAATTCTTTGCTGATGGATGTAATGGGGAAAATTGCCAATAAGCACCACTTCAAAATCTTATTCCACGAAAAACCTTTTGCCGGCGTAAATGGTAGTGGTAAACATAACAACTGGTCTTTAGGAACAGATACTGGCGAAAACCTTTTAAGCCCGGGTAAAAATCCTAAAAAGAACCTTCAGTTCCTTACGTTCTTTGTAAATACCATCAAGGCATTGCATGATTATGCAGATCTTTTGAGAGCAAGTATAGCCTCTGCAAGTAACGACCATAGATTAGGAGCGAATGAAGCGCCACCGGCTATTATTTCAGCATTTATTGGTTCTCAACTTTTCTCTGTGCTTAATGAGCTAGAAAAAGTAACAGATGGTAAACTGTCTCCTGAAGAAAAAACTGAATTGAAACTGAATGTGGTAGGAAAAATTCCTGAAATCTTATTAGACAATACAGATAGAAACAGAACTTCACCATTTGCTTTCACCGGAAATAAGTTTGAATTAAGAGCGGTAGGTTCTTTGGCCAACTGTGCTGAACCAATGACTGTTCTAAACGCGATGGTTGCAAAACAGTTGAAAACTTTCAAAGGAGAAGTAGACGCATTGATTGAGAAAAAAGGATTGAAAAAGGATGAAGCTATTTTCAATGTTTTAAGAGAATACATCAAATTAAGCAAAAACATCTTGTTTGAAGGAGATGGATATTCTGAAGAGTGGGCTAAAGAGGCTAAAAAAAGAGGCCTTAGCAATTTAAAAACTACCCCAGAAGCTTTAAAGAGAGAGTTAGACAAAAAATTTGTTTCTCTTTATGAAGAATTGGGAATCTATTCTCACAGAGAATTTGAAGCCAGAAATGAAATCAAATTAGAGAAATATTCTACCAATATTGACATCGAAGCCAGAGTAATTGCTGATATTGCGAGAAACCATATAGTGCCTGCTGCTTTAAAATATCAAAACAGATTAATCGAAAACGTAAAAGGTCTTAAGGAAATATTCTCAGACAAAGAATACAAAGTTTTAGCAAAAGAACAACTAGATCTTATTGCTCTAATTTCCGGACATGTTTCTACTATTAAAGTAGGGGTTGATGAATTATTAGCCGCTAAGGAAAAAGCGAAAAACACAGTCGGAAGTCAAAAGCAAGCTGAGGTATATTGCAACAATGTAAAGCCATTGTTTGATAACATCAGAGAAGCTGCAGATGCTTTAGAAATGTTAGTAGATGATGAGCTTTGGCCGTTAACAAAATACAGAGAAATGTTATTTACAAGATAATTTTTATCCCTCTCCTTGGAGAGGGATTTTTTATTTGTCAAAAAATTATTTTAATTTAATTTTCCATCCAACAGGATGAATTTCTGCAGATTTTTTTTGATATAAATTTTTATATTCCTGAGACCATTTTTTTGCATTTTGATTATGGCTAAAATCGTGCTTAAAAAAATTTCTTCCAAAAACAATTACCAAGACCAAAGCCGTTAGATATTTCAAAATGGGCCTCTTTACAAAAACAAAAAAAATTATTGTAAGGAAACTAAAAAGGAGTGCTTTATATCTTGCCGGAATAACACTTATATCATCTGGATGCAGAAGCTTAGCAAAATCTACAAAAACAAATAACGCTAAAGCAGCCGCTAAAAAATAGGAGAGTGCATATTTTTTTAAATATAAAAAGCGGAGGGAAATAAAAAGCAAGATCCAATAATAATTATTGTTTAATAAATCTATTAAATCGTGTTTCTTAAACACTTCAATTTTGTAGTTCAAATTAAGTAAAAAACGGTTTGAAATACTTGAGGAATTACTTGTGGCATTATCGAATATTGACAATATTGGAATAATAAACGCGATAGAAAACGCCAACGCTATTTCATATTTTTTTTCTGAAATCATTTTATAAATCAAAAAAGGAACTAGAGGAAAAGACAAAACCCCATTTGTAAGGCATATTATAATTAAAATATAAAATAAAATCTGTTTTATTAAACTGAGTTTTTTGAAATCATATAAAAGAACAATAAATAAGATAATAGGTGTTATAAATTGCAGATTAATCGTATTTAAAAAAATCTCTTGATAATTATTCAATAATACAAAAAGAGAAATTCCCATTAAAAATTTTGTAAGATCATCATCCTTCAGTTCATCAGAATTGATATTGTTAATTAACCAGAAAGGTAAAATCCAAAAAATAAAAGAGATGGCGAAAGTGAACAAAGGCACAAATTTATAATCTACTAACGAGGCCAAATACAAAGTGAAGTTAGGAATGATTGAAAAATAACCTTGTTGTAATTTAAATATTGATAATGCCCCATATTTTACCGCAGAGGTAAAATAAATGGAACCTTCTTCCGCCCAAATTCTTGGATCAATAAAAAAAAGAAATGATTTTTTTAAAAAAAGAGGAAAGAGAATAAAAAGACTAAGGTTCTTTTTAATAAAGTTGTTTGGAGATTTCATCAAAAATGTTTAATAAATTTATTTTCATTTGAGCTAATGGTTTTTATGGGTTCAAAATTAATAAAAATAATATAAATCTCTTCCAGTCTTTTTAATTATGAGTCTTAAAAAGGCAACCGTTTTACGTAAGTTAAAATTTCTTAAAACAAAAAATCCGCAGCTTTTCCAAAATAGGATGCTTGCGGAATTTTTTTTTTAACATTTGTTTTTTGAATGTTAAAAAGTGTTAAAAATCTTTTTGGGCTGACAAATATCAATAGGTAAAAAATACATAAATGCTACATTTGTCTCGCTAAAAAAATTAACACGGATAATCAAATATATATGAAGAAAAGAGTTTTGCCGTATCTGATTGCAATAATTTCCGTCTTCTCTTTGCAATCTTGTGTTTCGAACTATGTGGTTTCTAGTCCTACAAAATACAAATCAAATGCCAATTTGGGCAGAATGAATGCTAAGAGCCTCAATGCATCTAACAAAGGGGGGTATAGAGGTAATAGTGCAAATTTTGCAAACGCTGAAAAATCTGTGATGGCTGCTGCTATATCAGACGCCATTAATCATGAACAGACCATAGACAGTATATTAAACGAAGCTTCTACTTATCTAGGTACACCATACAGATATGGCGGCTCTACAAGAAGTGGAATAGACTGTTCTGCATTTGTATTGAATGTATTTGGAGAAGCTGTGGGCTTAGAACTCCCTAGAGTGGCATCAGAACAAGCGGAATTAGGAGAAGGTGTAGAAAGGCAGGAGCTTCAAAAAGGAGATTTGATTTTCTTTTCTCATGGATGGGGAATATCTCACGTAGGAATTGTACAAGAAGTAACGGCTGATGGAGATATTATGTTTATTCATGCAGCTACATCCAAAGGGGTTACCATTTCTTCTCTCAGTGATTCATATTGGGCACCTAAATACAGATTTGCTAAAAGAATAATTAAATAAAAAGTATCAATAATTGATTTCTAAAATAACCTCCAAACTTTATTGGTTTGGAGGTTATTTTTTTATACCAAAGAGTTTTTATCGGCATAATTGAGTTTAAAGAAAATTGCCGTCATGATAGAGAATGCTAAAAAGGAACTTCCTCCATAACTGAAATAAGGCAGAGGAATCCCTACTGTAGGAAATAACCCCATCACCATTCCTAGATTGATGGCAAAATGCATCAACAGGATTCCTGCAAAACAATACCCAAATACCCTATTAAATATGGTTTTTTGATTTTCTGCCAAATAATAGATTCTTCCAATGTATACGGCATAAAACAACACTAAAAGGAAGCTTCCCAAGAATCCCCATTCTTCACCTACGGTACAGAATATGTAATCTGTTTCCTGTTCAGGTACAAATTTTCCTTGTGTTACCGATCCTTGCTTGTATCCTTTTCCGAAAAACCCTCCAGAGCCAATAGCCGTTTTAGAATACAATAAATTATAGCCCGAAGTATCTCTAAATGCTTTTTCTCCTTTAAATAAAACCTCTATCCTTTCGCGTTGATGTTTCGGAAGTTTTTCCATGATTTTGGGAGTCCCAAAACTAATTGCTGTCAAAAGCCCTAGTGAACCAACTAGAGTAACTATTGTTGGTAAACTCCAACTGATTTTGTTGAAGTTGAACAATAAAAATAATGCTACAGACAACACCAATGCTCCAACAATATATAAAGGATTTATGGCAATAGATAGCAGAAATATTGCTGCTAAAATAAACCCGGCTACAAACAGCCAGCCGCTTAATCCTTCCCGGTATAGTGCAATAACGTATGCTGTGAAGACCAACAAAGAACCAACATCTGGTATGGCCAAAACCACCACGGCAGGAATGCCAATTATTGCCAAAGAAGTTAATAATGATTTTCTTATTTTTAAATTAAAATCGGGACCAGAAATATAGGCCGCCAACATCAGTGAAGTGCCTATTTTAGCAAATTCTACGGGCTGCATGGTAAAACTACCTATTTTATACCAGTTCTTTTGTCCCAAAATTTCTTTACCAAATGGGAATAAACCAATCAGCAGTAATACCCCTAAAGCATAGAAAATAACAGCAAAATTTTCAAAAAATTTTGTTCTCATCATAAAAATGATGAACCCAACAAATAAAGAAACTCCAAAAAATATAAGTTGCTTTTTGCCTAAGCTGCTGTCTACACTGTAAATATTTGCCACTGCAAAAGCTGAAATGGCGAGATATAAAAAGATTCCGATTTTATCTATTCCTTCTGCCCATTTCATGTTTTATTCTTTTTGGGTTGATTGTCCTTCTTTAAATTTTTTTGATTTAATAACTTTAAGCTATCTTTTAGTTTTTTCAATTTAATGGAATCGTCATCAGTCTTTGGAGCGCCTCCGTGTTCTTTATACCATTGTCTTTTGTATTCTGCCATAAAACTTGCAGAAATCATCCTTTTATAAAGATGCTCTCTTTTTACGGTTCCTGTTATATATTTTTCGGCAATAACAGTACATGTTGGACCCGCCCAGGTCGCGCCAAATCCGGCATGTTCCATTACCGCGACTACTACAATCTTTGGTTTTTTTGCTGGGGCAATAAGAGTAAAGATAGAATTGTCTTTTCCTTGAGGAACTTGTGCGGTACCTGTTTTGGCCAATTGTGTAAAATCATTAGATTTCAATCCTGCACCCGTTCCTCTCAGCATTACGGCCTCCATACCCTTCATCACAAGATCATAATACTTAGGATTTTGTACCAGTGTTTTATGTATTTTTTTGAAACGCGGGTCTGGGTTTGGTTTGCTGTCTATAGACTTAACGATGTGCGGAGTAATATACCACCCTTTGTTGGCAATAGCCGCAGTGTAATTAGCCAATTGAAGCGGTGTTACGGAAACAGCTCCTTGCCCCATGCCATTATAGATTGATCCATTTTGAGTGTAGAGCGGGCTCCAATCTTTCTTTTTGCTGGCCTTTTCATAAAATTCACCACTAGGAATATGTCCTTTAGCTCCTACAGCAAGGTCATTATTCATGTATTTATTAAGGCCGAAACTTTCCATAATAGCTTTCCATTCATTCACCCCTCTTGAAGGGTTTCCACGATATTTATTCATGATGGAAATGAAGGCATAAGAAAAATAACAGTTGCTGGAAATCTGTATAGCAGGAATTAATGGATCTGCGCCTCCATGACCTTTAATGCTCAATCCTCTATAATAAAAGCCTCTTCCACAAGGGAAAATGGTTCTTTCGTTAATAACCCCCATTTGCAAAGCCGCCAAAGCCGTTAAAAGCTTAAAGGTAGATCCTGGTGGATAATTAGCCTGAAGTGCTCTATCGAAAGTGGGTTTGTTTTCAAAAAGAGTATCTTTTGAAAGCCTATAAATATTCTTCTTCTTATTTGGTCCCGTAAACAGATTTGGATCAATATCCGGTCCTGTAGCGAGGCAAAGAATTTCACCATTATTAGGGTCTATAGCTACTACGGCGCCATGCTTGTTGACCAGCATTTCTTCTGCCATTTTCTGCAAATCATAATCAATAGTCAAAGTAAGGTCTTTCCCAGAGACCACCTCCTTATCCAATGCGCCGTCTTTATAAGGGCCTACATTTCTCAGCTTGATGTCTTTCTGAATGTAATGCATTCCTTTTTCTCCTCTTAATTCCTTCTCATAGGCTCTTTCTATACCAGAAATTCCGGCAATATCGCCAGGTAAATAATATAGGGAATCTTTTTTGATGTAGGCTTCGTTCACTTGATTGGTATATCCCAAAAGATTTCCTGAAGTAGAAATTTCATATTTCCTCTGAGGACGGGATACAATACTAAATGCAGGGTATTTAAAAATAATTTCCTGAATTCTGGCAATTTCTTCACGGCTCATATCACTCATAAACGTCATAGGAGTGAGTTTAGAATAATATTTTTCTTTTTTGATGTCAGAGATTTTTTTGATAAAATCTTGTTTAGAAATATTCACCAAATTACAAAAGCCGATGGTATCAAAATCAGCAGACATTTGGCTTTGAGTAAAAGAGATTTCGTAGGATGGCTGATTGCCCACCAGGATTCTTCCATTACGGTCAAAAATAACTCCTCTTTGTGGGATTACATAGTCTATTTTTATAGAAGTATTGGCTGCATTGAGTGCATATCTGTCCGTGATGAGTTGTAAATAGACCAACCTCGCCACAAATATTGCGGCAATGACGGAAAGAAAGAATATAATTTTAAAATATGCGTTTTTCAAACTTTTTCTTTGATTTTAAATGCTAATGTATAGATTAGAACAAAAACTATAGAAATAACGGAAGCCATCAAAATATTGAAAATGACTTCAATAAATCTGCTGAATTTAAAAAACTCTATACTTTGAACTAAAAACTGATGCACAAAAATACTTGAAAAAATATAAAAAAGAAATTGAGACCACTGAAGATTTTGAAAAGAAAAAATGTCTGATGAAACTTCAGTAGAGGTCTTGAAAATCAAGGTTCTAAAATAGGCAATAAGCGTTGTGGCAAATGCGTTAATGCCCCATGTGCCCAAAAAGGCATCTATCGTAAGTCCCAGAAAAAAACTAGAAGCTAGAAAAATATATTTATTTCGGTAAAAAGGGTAGAATAAAACAAAAATGGTGTAGATAACGGGAGTGAATTTTCCGGCGATATCTATTCTGTTGAATAAAAATATTTGCAGCACCACCAGCACCACAATCATTATAAAATCGGTGAAAATATTTCTACTGATCATTGCTTATTGCTGCATCAAGAGTATCTTGAATTTGTTTTAATTCTAATTTCTTTAAATTTTTCACTACATAAATTTTCTGTAGTTGTCCCATTTTTTGGCTCAGTTCTACGGATATGTCCCAATATCCGGTTTTGGGATCTATTTCATATCCCGCTACCCTTCCTATCATGATGCCTTGAGGGAAAATGGCAGATTTGCCATCAGTTTCTACAGTATCTCCTACTTTTAGTGGTACATATTTGGGTATATCAGAGAGATGCATTGTTCTGGAGTTGTCTCCGCGCCAGGTTAATGTTCCAAAATAACCAGAGTTTTTTAATGAAGCATTAATTTTAATTTTATTGACACTCAAAACAGATTGTACTAAAGCATAGTTTTTAGTGGTGTTTATTACTATACCGGCAATTCCTTGAGGAGCAATAACACCCATTTTTGGAAATACGCCGTGGTTTTTTCCACGGTTGATCGTAAAATAATTGTCGTTTCTGGTGATGCTGTTGTTTACAATTTCACCATCTACGAAAGTATAAATCTGTCCACCGCCAAGAGTATCTTGTACTTTTATGAATTTAGGATTTTGAGATTTGTCAGTGCCATAAACCTGCATCATCAAAGCCTTGTTTTGAGCTACCAAATCCTCATTAATCTGTTTGAGCTTAAGATAAGTTGTTCCCTCGTCTATATATCCGGAAACCCAAGCATTGAACGCCGTAGTCTGTGCAGCTACAAAAGATTGCTGCATTGAATTTCGACTGAAAATCAATGTTACTGCGATAAACTGTAAGAAAAGAAAGAACAGAAATAATCCGTTCTTACTAAACAATCTTATCAAAAACCCCATTTCTTACAGCAGGTTCTTAATTATTTTATTAGGAAATTGAATTTGTCCATATTTTTAAGCGCAATTCCTGTACCACGAACTACCGCTCTCAATGGGTCTTCTGCAACGAAAACAGGTAAACCTGTCTTTTTGTGAAGTCTGTCTGCAAGGCCTCTCAATAAAGCACCACCTCCTGCAAGATAAATACCTGTTTTGTAGATATCAGCAGCCAATTCCGGCGGAGTAAGAGAGAGCGTTTCCATTACGGCATCTTCTATTCTGATGATAGATTTGTCTAATGCTCTTGCAATTTCTTTGTAACCTACCATAATTTCCTTTGGCTTACCTGTGATAAGGTCTCTACCTTGTACCGGAATATCTTCCACCTCTACATCTAAATCTTCTACAGCAGAACCAACCTCTATTTTTACTCTTTCGGCAGTTCTTTCTCCAATATATAAATTATGATGAGTTCTTAAATAATAGGCTATATCATTGGTAAATACGTCACCTGCAATCTTCACAGATTTGTCACAAACGATACCTCCCAAAGCTACTACAGCAATTTCAGTAGTTCCACCACCTATGTCGATGATCATATTTCCTTCAGGTTTTTGAACGTCAATACCCACCCCTATTGCAGCAGCCATTGGTTCATAAATTAACCTTACCTCTTTCGCGTTTACTTTCTGTGCCGAGTCTCTTACCGCACGTTTTTCTACTTCTGTAATCCCGGAAGGAATACAGATTACAATTCTTAAAGACGGCTGAAACAATTTGCCTTTAATGCTCGGAATTTGCTTAATGAATTCCTTTATCATGTGTTCAGAAGCGGCAAAATCTGCAATTACTCCATCTTTCAACGGACGAATCGTTTTAATGTCTTCGTGTGTTTTTCCTTGCATGTGTTTTGCCTGTTCTCCCACCGCAATGGCTTTTCCGGAAGAACGTTCTAACGCTACGATTGACGGTTGGTCAATCACAATTTTATTATTGTGTATGATAAGTGTGTTAGCCGTGCCTAAATCTATCGCAATTTCTTGCGTAAACATATCAAATAACCCCATTTTGTGTATATAAATTTTCAGTTAACAAAGATATAAATTTCAGCCCATTAAAAAATAGTGAAAAACAAAAAATTTCAATAAAATTTTGTTAATTTCTAGATGCTTGTTGTAAATTTAAAGTCTGTTATTCAAAAATTATTTTTAAAGAATAAAAAAACCAGGAATAATTCTAATTAAAACAAGTTAAATATTTGCAAATCAAATGGTTAAAATCATTGCTCCAGAGGAGACATTTCCCTTAAGAAGATCTGTTTTAAGAAAGAATATGCCCAATGAACCGCATGAGTTTAATGGAGATTTTGATGAAAACACCTTTCATTTGGGTTATTTTGAAGAAAATAATCTTTTGGGAATTGTGACATTGATGTCGAGTGGAGATATAGCTCAACTGAGAGGCATGGCGGTAGATGAAAATCATCAAGGGAAAGGTATAGGCAGAAAATTGGTATTGGCTGCAGAAGAAATTTTAACCGAAAAGAATGTAAGGAAAATCTGGATGAATGCACGCGAAACGGCTGTTCCTTTTTATGAAAAATTGGGATATCATACAGAAGGAGAAATATTTATGATAAAGCCTATAGGATTCCATTATCTCATGACAAAATATTTTGATTTATAATATCAATTGAATTTGCATAAAATAAAAGGGAAATTAACAGATTATTGATTAAATTTGCCTCCTCGAATGGATTCTTTTGCAAAAACATATAACACACAGAATTTCACTGTTTTAAGCGTCAGTTTTGAAAAAGCGAATGCGGAAATCAGAGGGAAATTTGCTTTCTTTGATGAGCATGTGAAGGAATTTGTTAACGATATTCATCAAAAAAAGCTCGGAGACGCCTTTATTGTTTCTACCTGTAACAGAACCGAAATCTATACCACCACGCCCAACTATATGTCTATTGCAGAAATGTATTGCAAGGCTGTAGATGTAAGCCTGATGGATTTTATGCAATTCGTAAACGTAATGAAAAGCGAAGAAGCGTTGGAACACCTTTTCAGGGTTTCAGCAGGTTTGGAGAGTCAGATTTTGGGAGATTTTGAGATTATTGGGCAGATTAAAAGTGCTTATCACCATTTCAAAAAACACAAAAAATTTAGCAATCCTTATTTAGAAAGAGCTATCAATTCGGCGATACAGATTTCGAAAAGAATCAAAAATGAAACCGGAATTTCTAATGGTGCGGCTTCTGTATCTTACGCTGCAGTGCACTATATCCTGAAAACTCAAAAACAGATTTCTGATAAAAACATTTTGCTTCTTGGGGTTGGGGAAATTGGTCAAAATACAGTAGAAAATCTCGTAAAGCATGTTTATCAGCCAAAAGTAAAAATCGCCAACCGCTCTTTTGAAAAGGCAGAAAAAATTGCCGAGAAATATAAAATTCCTCAAATTGCCTTTGAAGAGTTTGAAAGTGAGCTGAAATCTACCGACATCCTTATTGTGGCTACAGGAGCTTCTCACCCTATCGTTAATGAAAAACATTTTCCGAACGGAAAAGAAACTTTGGTGATTGATTTATCCATTCCGAATAATGTAGACAAAAAAGTGGCTGAAAATAAAGCGGTGAAATTGGTGGATGTAGACGAATTGTCTAAACACATCCAAGAAACCATAGAGCAACGCAAAAAAGAAATCCCTAAGGCCGAGCAAATCATCAAAGAGATGACAAAGGAATTTTTGGCTTGGGAGAAAAAAAGAAGATTTGCGCCGAATATTCATCAGTTCAAAGCGGCATTAAAGGAAATGGAAAACCATGAAATGCATAACTTCCACAGAAAACACAAATATGTGGACATAGAAGACATGGAACTGAGTGAAAAATTGATTCAGAAAATCACGAACAGATTTGCTAAATATATCATCGAAAATCCTCAACGTGCAGAAGAGGTTACCAAACTGATGCATGAAATTTTGGTAGAACAACCCAAAGAAGAATTTAACAAAAAACACGCTCAATAGCCGTTTATCTGAATTTAAATTCAAAAAATAAAAACCGCACATGATTAGAATAGGCACCCGAAATTCGCCATTGGCTATGTGGCAAGCGCAGGAAGTAGAACAAAAACTGAAAAATTTGGGCTACGAAACCGTTTTGGTGCCTGTGGTTTCTTCTGGGGACAAAAACCTGAATCAGCCTTTGTATGCTTTGGGCATTACGGGGGTTTTTACCAAAGATTTAGACATTGCCCTTTTGAACAATGAGATTGACATTGCCGTACATTCCCTGAAAGATGTTCCCACCATTTTGCCTCAAAATATTGAGATTTCTGCCGTTTTGGAAAGAGATTTCCCGCAGGATGTTTTGGTGAGAAAATCTACTTCTAAAGAGAAACATTTATCGGATTTAAAAATCGCAACAAGCAGTCTCAGAAGGCGTGCTTTCTGGTTAGAGGAATTTCCAAATACAGAATTTTCTGATATCAGAGGAAATGTGCAGACGCGTTTGAAAAAACTGGAAGAAGGAGATTTTGATGCCACTATTTTTTCCTTGGCAGGAATACAACGCATGGAAATGAATCTGGAATATGAATTTTTAGATTTCATGATTTCGGCACCTAGCCAAGGAGTAGTAGCCATTGCCAGCAGAAAGGATGATGTGGAGACCAAAGCACTTTTGCAAAAAATAAATCATCAGGAAACACAGATTTGTGTAGAAATAGAGCGCCAGTTTCTTAGGACCTTAGAAGGCGGCTGTACTGCGCCCATTGGTGCGCTTGCGAAATTTAAAGAAGGAAAAATATCTTTTTCTGGAAAACTGAATGCTCTCGACGGAACGAAAACCATTAGTATTTCAGAAGAAGTAGAATGGGATGAAACGAAAAACTTAGGTGAAGCATTTGCCTATGTCGTTCTTGAAAATGGAGGCAAAGAATTGATGAATGAAATTAAGGCTTCTTTACCTTAATCAATATATATATCATTCATGAATTGGGTTAAATGTTTTTTTTTATTCTTGTTTATTGCTCTGAAAATGAATGCACAAGATGACATTCAAATCATTCAAAAACCCTTGGATCATTCTTCCATAAGAACTCAATTGAGCCTTGAATATATGAAGGAGCATTATAATATAGAGCAGCAAAGCCCTATAATCAATCCGAAAATAATAGTGCTTCATTATACCGCTGGAGGTACTGTGGAAAGTAACTTTCAGTATTTCAATAAGCCGTATTTAGAGGACAAAAGAAGTTATCTGAAAAATGAAAGCACTCTGAATGTCTCTTCTCATTTTATCATAGATAGAGATGGAAAAATCTATCAATTGCAGGAACCCAACCAATTTGCAAGACATACCATAGGGCTTAATTATTGTGCGATTGGGATTGAAAACATTGGAAGTAAGGCGCAACCATTGACCGGAAAACAGGTAGAGGCCAATGCTAAACTCATTAGGTATTTATCAAAAAAATATGCAATAGAATATGTCATTGGACATTCTGAATATGGGGTGTTTAAGAATTCTGACCTTTGGAAAGAAACCAATGCCAAATACTTCACCGGAAAAGAGGATCCCGGAAAAGAGTTTATGCAAAAGGTGCGCACATTGATTAAAGATTTGAATGTAAAGAGTAAACCGTAAACCATGAAAATCCTTTTCACCAAAACCGGCATAGAAAAAGAGGTTTCCAAACATTTGGGGACTGATTTCACCTGTGATTTCAAGGATGTCATCAGAATTGAAAATATCGAAACGCAGCCTTTTTCTTTGCAAAATCAATCATTGATTTTTAGCAGTGCCAATGCTGTAAAGGCTTTTTTTGAAAATGGTTTTCTCCCGAATGCTGATCACAACAAAATTTATGCGGTAGGCAAAAAGACGGAAGAAGCGCTAATAGAGTTTGGATTTAATTCTATCAAAATATTTAAAAACATCAGAGAACTTTCTCAATTCATCGTTCAAGAAACCATTAAGGAAAATTTCCTTCATTTTTGTGGAAATTTAACTTTAGATATTTTAGAAAAGGCCTTGAATGATGAACATTTGTCTTATCAAAAAATAACGGTTTACCAAACCCAATTGCTTTACCCGGAAATTTCTGAAAATTATGACGCCATAGTCTTTTTTAGTCCGAGTGGAGTTCGTAGTTTTGCAAAGTTTAATTCGCTATACGGAAAGGCACTTTTTGCCATCGGACAAACGACAGAAAAAGAGTTTGGAAAATATACCCAAAGTAATGTTTTCGTAAGCCAAGAAAACAATTTAGAAGATTTATTACATATCATAAAGCAGAAAGCTGACCTATAAAAGCCAGAAGCAAACAGCAGAAACATGATTAAAAACGATTTATATTTAAAGGCATTACGCGGTGAAACCATAGAAAGGCCACCGGTGTGGATGATGAGACAGGCAGGAAGATACCTTCCGGAATTCATTGCACTGAGAGACCAATACGATTTCTTTACCCGTTGCCAAACCCCGGAACTGGCCGCCGAAATTACGGTGCAACCCATCAGAAGGTTTCCTTTGGATGCTGCTATTTTATTTTCGGATATTTTGGTGGTGCCTCAGGCAATGGGCATCGATTTCAAAATGAAAGAGTCGGTAGGGCCGTGGTTAGATACGCCCATCCGTACTTTGGAACAAGTAGAAAACCTTCAAGTTTTGGGCGCAGAAGAAAATCTTCAATATGTATATGATGCCATTGATATCACGCTGCAGAAATTAGAAAATGAAATTCCATTGATTGGTTTTGCAGGTTCTCCTTGGACGTTATTATGCTACGCAGTAGAAGGGAAAGGAAGCAAGTCTTTTGATATTGCCAAATCTTTCTGTTTTCAACAGCCGCATGCAGCGCATCTATTGTTACAAAAAATTACTGACGTTACTATAGCATATCTTAAGAGAAAAGTAAAAAGTGGAGTATCTGCCGTTCAGATATTTGATTCTTGGGGCGGAATGCTTTCTCCACAAGATTACCAAGATTTTTCTTGGCAATACATCAATCAGATTGTAGAAGCCTTGGCTCCGAAAGCTCCGGTAGTAGTTTTTGCCAAAGGTTGTTGGTTTGCTTTGGAAGATATGACAAAATCTAAGGCTTCCGCTTTGGGGGTTGACTGGACCATCACTCCAGAATTGGCGAGAAAATTCACGAATAACGCCATTACTTTGCAAGGAAACTTTGACCCTGCTAGATTACATTCTTCACCAGAAGTCATCAGAAAAATGGTACATGAAATGATAGACCGTTTCGGGAAAGACCGATACATCGCCAACTTGGGGCATGGTATTTTGCCAAACATTCCAGTAGAAAATGCAGCGGCCTTCATCCAAGCCGTAGTAGATTATAAAGCATAAAAAAAACGCTTCAGAATTTCTGAAGCGTTTTTTGTTATTTGATTTCAGTGATGAATTTATCTTTTGGTTTTCTTACTTTAACCAGGTTTTCTAACCAATCTTTTTCAGAATCTCTATAGCCGATAGGTAAGATTAGCACACTCTTCAATCCTTTTTCGTTAAGACCAAGAATTTCATCTACCTTTGATGGGTTGAATCCTTCCATTGGGGTTGCATCTACGCCTTCGAAAGCAGCAGCAATAATCGCAGCACCAAATGCAATGTAAGCTTGTTTTGCAGTGTGAACGAAGTTCTCATCAGCAGGTCTGTTTACATAAGAATTTAACAAGAATTGTCTGTAGTTTTCCCAACCTTCATTGGTGCCCCCTCTTAATTCATTGGTTAAATCGAACATGTAGTTGATTCTTTCTGTAGTGTAAGTATCCCAAGCCGCAAATACCAAAAGGTGAGAACAATCTGCCACTTGAGGCTGATTGCTAGCTGCTTCTTTCAACTTTTCTTTAGTTTCTTGATTGGTAACCACAAAAATTTCAAAAGGCTGTAATCCGCTTGAAGTTGGTGCCAATCTTGCAGCCTCCAAAATTCTGTCGATTTTTTCCTGTTCTACTTTTTTTCCGTTCATTGCCTTTGCGGCATATCTCCACTGTAATTTATTTAATAATTCCATATAAATTTATTTTTAACGCGAATTTACGAAGTTTCATCAACGAATGTCATTGATATATGTTAAGATTTTTGATTAAGAAGCAGTAGAGGATCTATGTATTCTCTATCATTGCTAAGACGCGGCACCTTGTTTTGTCCGCCCAATTTACCTCGAGATTCCAGCCAACGGTAGAAAAGTTGAGGTTTTGCAGCATGAATAACGGGAGGATTCAAAGTTATGTTTTGATAGCGCTTGGCTTCGTAATCAGAATTTACAGTTTTTAGAGTTTCATCAAATATGTTTGAAAATACTTCAAAATTATCCGGATGTTGAGAAAATTCTATCAACCATTCATGCGCACCAGATTTTCCTTCACGCATATAGACAGGTGCCCCAGTATAATCTGTAACATGAGCATTGGTGGCATCGCAAGCCTTTTTAAGGGCGGTTTCTACGTTGTCTATCATCAGCTCTTCGCCAAAGGCATTAATGTAATGTTTTGTTCTACCAGAAATCTGAATTCTATGAGGGGCCAGAGAAGTAAATCTTACGGTGTCCCCAATCAAATAACGCCATAATCCACCATTGGTGGAAATCACAACGGCATAATTTTTACCCAATTCTACCTCTTCCAGCGGAATGGCTTGTAGGTTGTTGCGGTCAAATTTATCCATTGGGATAAACTCGTAAAAGATACCGTAATCCAGCATCAGCAACATTTCGTCACTGCCACTTCTATCTTGTATGCCAAAAAATCCTTCAGAGGCGTTGTATATTTCGTAATAGTTGATGTCTTTTCCGATGAGGTTTTTATATTGTTCGCGGTAAGGTTTGAAACTGATGCCTCCATGGAAAAACACTTCTAGATTTGGAAACACCTTAGAAATATTGCCTTTTCCGGTTTCTACAAGAATTCTTTGCAGCAAAACCATCATCCAACTTGGCACTCCGGTAAGACTACCCACATCTTGGTTTTTAACTTCTGAAACAATGGCTTTCAGTTTGGTTTCCCATTCCGATAATAGAGAGGTTTTCTTGCTGGGAACAGTTGTAATTTCTACCCAAAAGGGAAGGTTTTCTATTAAAATAGCAGAAAGGTCACCAAATTTTGTGTTGAAATCCTGGTACAGTTCTGCACTTCCGCCCAGTCTTAAATTTTTGTTGAGGAACAATTGATTTTCAGGATGGTTATTGGCATAAATAGAAATTAAATCTTTGCCAGCTTTGTAATGACAGTCTTCTAAACTTTCAGCAGAAATGGGGATGAATTTACTTTTGGCATTAGTAGTGCCAGAAGATTTGGCAAACTGACGAATGATGCCCGGCCAAGAAACATCTCGCTGTCCCTGTCTTGCTTTTTCTATATAAGGCTCGAATTCTTCATAGTTGACGATGGGCACCTGCTGCTGAAAATCTTGATAAGAGGAAATGTCTTTAAAGCCGTATTTTCTTCCATATTCAGTGTCATCTGCCATGAATATTTGGGAGAAAAGAACGCCGTTTTGGGTTTCAATAGGATGTTTCATAAAATTCTGAATCTGATCTATCCTTTGACGGATAAACCAATTAACAGCCATATTGAAAAGCGCCATTGTTGCCATTCTTCAAATTTAACAATTATTTTGAATGATAGTGATTGAAACATAAAAAAATCCGTTCCAAGAAGGAACGGATTTAGTATTTATACTTTTAGAAAGAGATTAGCAAAACTCTTCGTATGCGGCCTGCAAATTGGCAGCAATAGCGCCAGCAGGATTTCCTTCTATGTGATGTCTTTCTAGCATGTGTACCAATTCGCCATCTTTGAAAAGTGCCACGCAAGGGGAACTAGGAGGAAATGGTGCAAAATGTCTTCTTGCTTCTGCTACAGCCTCGGTGTCAAACCCTGCAAATACAGTGGTTAAATGGTCTGGTTTTTTGTCTCCCGTTAAAGAGAAAATCACCCCTGGTCTTGCAGCACCTGCCGCACATCCGCATACCGAGTTTACCATAACAAGGGTAGTTCCGGATTGTTTTAATGCTTCATTTACTTCTTCCGGAGTGGTAAGGTCTTGAAAACCTTTATCTGTGAGTTCTGCCTTCATCGGCATTACCAATTCTGCTGGATACATAATTTTTTTGTTTAAAAGTTAATGTTCAAAGTTTTGATATCTGGTTCAAAACTTATTGCAAATTTAAGGCATAAATTTTAAATAATTCTATTGAAAAAACTTATAAAAATCATGTCAAAAACTTATGAAGACCAAAAGACTCCTAAATTATGACAAAAGCCTTTTCACTGTTTCAGCAATAGATTTGCCGTCAGATTTCCCTGCAAGTGTTTTAGAAGCAATTCCCATCACTTTTCCCAAATCTTTAAGCGATTCAGCACCTATTTCAGCAATGATTTTCGCAATTTCTGCCTCTAGTTCTTCAGCAGAAAGCTGAGCCGGCAAATATTTTTCAATCACTTTCATCTGAGCCACTTCCACTTCTGCCAAATCAGTTCTGTTTTGAGCTACAAACTGTTCATAAGAATCTTTACGCTGCTTAATCATTTTTTGCAGAATGGCCATTTCCTGTTCGGCAGAAACATCAGCACCTTTGCTTTCGGTTTTGGCCAAAAGAATCTGTGACTTCACTGCACGAAGAGCATCCAAGGCTACCTTGTCCTTCTCTTTCATGGCCGTTACAATAGCAGTATTGATGGTTTGTTCTAATGACATAATTTAATTTAAATATGCTTCGACAAGCTCAGCAAGACAAATGCTAATCTACGTCTTTATTTAAAAATTTGTTTTCTCTTAGAAACATTCTTCCGTTGTTTTCAGAAAGAAAATTAGAAATCTGCTGTTGTGAAGCATTTTCATTATTAATATTAATGTTTTTTCTCTTGAAAGCAGGAATGGTTTCAAACTCGTTTTCGTTTTCTATTGTCTGATAACGAGAGTTGAATTCCTGAAGTTTGTTTCTTCTTTCCTGAACTTTATCCGTTACCTGAGGTTTTTCGATAATTCTAAAATCTTCAGTTGTTTCTACTTTTCTTTCGATAGAAGTTTCAGCTTCAGGTTTTTCAGTCTCTATTAGCTCATCTACTCTTCCCTGAAAAGACGGCTTAATGCTATCTGCCTCTTTAGAAAAAGAGAATGTGAACTCTATCGGTCTGTCTTCAACGAAACCTTTCGTTTCTGCTATAGTAGCTAATGGCTCTTCAGTGTTTTCTTCAGCAACAAAATTTACCTCTTCAATTTTCTCTTCAACAAGAAAGCTTACTTCTTCTGCATTTTCTTCAATGAAAAAAGAGTTTTCTTCAGCAACCGGTGTTTCAATCTTTTGTTCTTCTGTTTCAAAGCTGAAAGATTGAGATTCTATGACCTCTTCTTCTTCAAAAGTAAAAAGATCCAAAAGGCTTTCTTCTTGTTGAGGAACTTCCAATGCATGATGACTTTGCTCTATGCTAAGATTTTCTTCTTCCTTAAAATAAATAATTTCTTCTATTTCTTCTTCCAAAACAGCTACAGGAGCTTCTTCAGCAAAAAGTTGAGTAGAATTTACGGGAAAATCTGTTTCAGGAGCATCATCTAGAAAAAACAAGCTTTTTGCTTCGTTTTGAATCGAATTTTCAGTGGTTCTTTCCTGAGTTGAAGAGTTTCCAAAAGGAGACTCTCTTTGGGTCTTTGGCGCTGCAGGAGCGTCGTCAAGAGATAATCTTATTTTTTCTGGATGACCAGCATATTTTTGATCTTCCGCAGCAAAACCTGTGGCAATCACCAAAACGCTGATGGCATCTCCCAATTCTGGATCTGTTCCCACCCCGAAAATAATGTCTGCGGTATTGCCTGCTTCACGTTGGATGTGATCGTTAATAGTGCCGATTTCGTCCATGGTAGCTTCTTCGTTTCCACTTCTAATAAGAAGGAGAACGTTTTTAGCACCAGTAATTTTATTATCATTTAATAATGGAGAATCCAATGCCTTTCTTACCGCTTCTTCTGCTTTGTTTTCGCCGGTAGCGGTTCCGGTAGACATTAGTGCAGTTCCTGAATTTTGTAATACAGAACGTGCATCTCTAAAGTCTATATTTACATCAAAATAACCAGTGATTACTTCCGCCATACCTTTTGCAGCATTGGCTAACACTTCATCTGCTTTTGAAAAACCTGATTTGAAACCTAAGTTGCCAAATTGCTGACGAAGTTTATCGTTATTGATTACAATCAATGAATCTACATTATTTCTAAGTTTTTCTAAACCATTTTCTGCTTGGTCTAGTCTTCTTTTTCCTTCAAAACTAAAAGGTACGGTAACAATACCTATGGTAAGGATGCCCATGTCTTTTGCGGTTTTGGCAATAACAGGGGCCGCTCCGGTACCAGTACCACCACCCATTCCGGCAGTTACAAATACCATTTTGGTATTGTGAGATAAAACAGCTTTTATCTCATCGATACTTTCTAATGCCGCTTTTTCACCAACTTCCGGATCTGCACCAGCGCCCAATCCTTCTGTAATGGCTGCGCCCAACTGTACTTTAGTAGAAATAGGGTTGTTGTCTAGCGTTTGGGAATCTGTGTTACAAATGATGAAATCAACACCATGAATTCCTTTTTCGTACATGTGCTTCAATGCATTGTTGCCACCGCCACCAACGCCGATTACTTTAATAATTGAAGAATTTCCTTTTGGCAGATCAAATGAAAATCCTGTGTTCAATGTATTGTCCATATTTATTTTGATGTAGTTTTATGTTATTGATAGTTTTAATTTAGAGTTATTCTACCTCTTCAAAGAATTTTTTTACTTTTTCGAGAATAGATTGCCCAAAGGTAGGCTTTGCGTTCTTAATTTCCTCGGTTTTTGGCGTTGTGTTTTCCACAATAATGCTTTGTTCCTCGGCTTTTGTTTCAGTTTCGGCAACATTTTGAACTTTTGGTTCTTCTATTACTTCTTCATCAGTAAATCTTCTATCGTTTATTTTTAAACTTTCCATCAATAAACCGATAGAGGTTGCAAACTCTGGCGACTTCAGGTATTGGTTTTTGTCATTAGCAATATATTCATTGGCAAAACCAATTCTGCTGTCGAAGCCGGTGATGAAGTTGGCCAACTGACGAAGGTTTTTAAGATTAGAGCCTCCACCTGTTAATACTACTCCAGCAATCAGTTTTCTTTTCTGTTCATAGGCTCCATATGCCTTCAATTCTGTATTTACCATTTCCAATATTTCTTCTACCCTTGCATTGATGATGCTGGCCAAAGATTTAAGGGAAATTTCTTTGTCTGATCTTCCGTGTAAACCGGGTATGGTAACAAATGTAGAATCCTTTTCCAATTCTGGTACGGCAGACCCAAATTTTACTTTCAGTTGTTCTGCATGTTTTTCGATGATGGAACAGCCTTCCTTAATATCATCGGTAATAATGCCTCCGCCATAAGGGATTACGCAGGTGTGGCGAATGATGTTGTCTTTGAAAATAGCGATGTCTGTAGTCCCCCCACCGATATCGATGATGGCTACGCCTGCTTCTTTTTCTTCTTTGGTAAGAACAGCCTCAGAAGAAGCAAGAGGTTCTAAAGTAAGGGCTTCCATTTCAAGACCAGCTTCCTTTACACATCTAGCGATATTTCTGATGCTGCCCATTTGGCCCACTACTACATGGAAATTAGCTTCCAGACGTTTTCCGTGCATACCTATCGGCTCTTGGATTTCGCCCTCAGAGTCTACTTTATATTCTTGAGGAAGCACATGGATGATTTCTTCACCGGGAAGCATCACCAGTTTTTTCACTTGGTCTTTCAACGCTTCAATATCATCTTCTGTAATATATTTGTCTGGATTTTCGCGCATGATGTAATCAGAATGTTGCAAACTGCGGATGTGTTTTCCTGCAATGCCAACTGTTACATTTTTAATGGTAACGCCAGCCGATTTTTCTGCTTCCGAAACGGCGGCTTTTATTGAACTGATGGTTTGGGAAATATTGTTCACGATTCCTTTGTGAACCCCTAAACTTTTACTTTTTCCAACGCCTAAAACTTCAATTTTTCCATGGGCGTTTTTTCTCCCGACAATGGCTACAATCTTGGTGGTACCAATATCTAAGCCTACTGAATAGTTATTTGTTTCCATATATTGCTGTTCTCTTTTTTTAATTAGTTTTTTTTACCTCCGGTGTTGGTGTTATTATTTTCGGTACTTCCGATTTTGGCGTCTCTAAAACCATGCTGTCATCGGGCTTAAATCCCGGATTTAAAGTAGTAATAATCTGATTATCATACTTTACAGAAATTTTAGAATATTTTACAGGGTCCTGAAAAACCAGATATTTCTCTACAAAAGTTTTGAATCCTTTTACCTTAAAATCTATTCTGTCCAGATCTCCTATTTCTACTTTATAATGCCCATCATTGGTGATGAGATTATAATTGCCGTTTTCTTTGGTAATTCCTACAAAAAAATTTCTACTGAAAGGATCTTTGTCTATTTTATGAATAAGCTCTACCAATTTTTTGTATTCACTTTTCTTTACATCTCCTGCTACCAACATGCATGGATGGGAGTAATTTTTGGAAATAGGAAATTCTACTCCTTTATTGTCTACATAAAACCCTTTTCCGCCATTGCTTAGTCTAAAAATCGGAACTCTCTGTTTAATGTCCAGGTTCAGTTTTCCGTTAAGGTTCAGATAAACATTGGCGCTATCTATAGCGGGCAACTCATTGAGCTTTTTCTCTAAACTCGGGATGTCAATATCACCCACTTTTTTGGTGGTATTGTATCTTTCCACTAAAGTTCTGATGTCCTTCTCATCAATAAAATATACCGGAGATTCCTTAGACATATTCACCGAAATTTTGTCCATAGGCTTTTCATTGAACCTCTTCAAAGAGAAACTCAATAGGAATCCAAAGACCACTACAGTTACCAATATTTTAAGAATTCTCCACTTGTTTTTCATCTTATTTTTGAGCTAGCCATTCTACAATTTCATCATACAGAGTATCTATGTTTCCTGCACCTACCGTGAGTAGAATGTCAAATTCTTTTTCTTTTATCTTGTTAAAAGCTTCGCTTAATGCACAAACTTCTTTTTTATTTAATTTCACTTTTTCTGAAAGCCATGCTGAGGTAACGCCTTCAAAATCTTTCTGTAATTCCCTTGCAGGATAAATATCCAACAATAACAATTCATCTGCCTGAGCTAGGCTTTCAGCAAAACCGTCAGCAAAATCTCGGGTTCTGCTGAATAAATGCGGCTGAAAGGCCACCAACAGTTTTTTGCCTGGGTTGAAGGTTTTTATTGACCCTATTACTGCGTTCAGTTCGGTAGGATGGTGGGCATAATCGTCTACATAGATCTTTCCGTTTTCAAAAGTATGCTTGGTATAGCGTCTTTTAATGCCTTTGAAACTGGAAATACCTTCTTGAATGGCCGTAAAATCTGCCCCCAAATTATGCAATACCGCAATAGCAGCCGTAGCATTTTCTACATTGTGAATTCCCGGAATCTGCCATGCAAATTCTATCGTTTGGTCTCCCGCATGAAAGTCGAACAACATCCAATCGTCTACAATATGCAGATTGTCCGAATAATAATCTGCTTCTTCATTTACCGCATAGGTTTTACAAGGTCTGCCGATATGTATGCCTTTTCTTACAAAAAGCTGGTCGTTTTCCGGCACCAAATCTGCAAAATCCTTAAAGCCTTTCTCTATGGTTTCCGTATCGCCATAAATATCTAAATGGTCTGCATCAATGGAAGTAATAATGGCCCAATCCGGAGAAAGGTTCAAGAAACTTCTGTCGTATTCATCAGCTTCCAAAACAGACATTTCTGTTCCGTTGTAGATGAAATTCGATTTATAATTTTCTGCAATTCCTCCCAAAAATCCAGAGAAAGGAAGATTGGCCACTTTGCAAAGGTGTGCTACCAAACTAGAAGTGGTGGTTTTGCCATGGGTGCCTGCCACTGCTATACATTCTGTGTCTTCGGTAATCATACCCAATACTTTGGCACGTTTCAGTACTTCAAATCTGTTTTCATTAAAGTAATCTAAAATCCCTAATACTTTTATAGCAGGGGTGTAAATCACCAAAGTGTCTTCTTTTTTCAATGCCGAAACCTTTTCGTCAATCCTGTCTTCGAAAGAAATGGCAATGCCTTCCTTCTGAAGTTCTGCGGTGAGTTTGGTTTCCGTTTTATCGTAGCCCCAAACAGTTTTGCCGGCAGCATGGAAATATCTCGCCAAAGCAGACATCCCAATTCCACCGATTCCTACAAAATAAAAGTTGTTGTATGCTTTCATCTTTTCTGTTTAGGCATTTATATTTTTTAAGATTTCATCCACAATTTCTTCCGTAGCCTTTGGTTTGGCAAAGAATTCTAAATTGTGAGCCATTTCTTTTCTTACTTTTTCGTTTTCGCAGATTTCTGAAAGGGTCTTCCAGAATTTATCTTTCATTTCTGTATCCTTCACCATTCTTGCTGCATTTTTATCTACCAACGTTTGTGCATTTTTGGTTTGATGGTCTTCTGCCGCAAAAGGGAAAGGCACCAGTAATACCGGTTTTTTTGCCATCGCCAATTCTGAAATAGCAATAGCACCTGCTCTAGATACAATGACGTCTGCTGCAGAATAAGCCGTGGCCATATCTGCAATAAACTCTTTGATTTGAATATGGTTGTTGGTTATTGGTTGTTGGTTGTCAGATTTTTCTTTTCCATCAACTGACAACTGATAACCATCAACAATGTCTTTAAAATCGGTTTTACCAGTTTGCCAAATCAATTGATATCCTTTTTCTTTCAGTTGGTCTAAATTGTCTTTCCAGCCATTGTTTAAGGTTCTGGAACCTAGAGATCCGCCCACAGAAAGAATCGTTAATTTATCTTTTTCTAATCCTAATTTTTCTTTGGCAGAAGCAGTTTCTTCCAAATCGGTGATGATATTTTCGCGAATAGGGTTTCCTAAAAAATACACCTTAGATTGTGGGAAATATTTTTCCATCTCAGGATATGCCGTGAAGACTGCTTTTGCCTTTTTACCATTGAAAACATTGGTTTTTCCGGGTAAAGAATTCTGCTCCTGAATGAAAGTAGGGATTCCCATTCTCGCAGCAATAAACAATGCTGGTCCGCTGGCAAAGCCTCCTGTCCCAATAGCAAAATCTGGATTGAAAGCTTTGATGACTTTTCTGGCTTTCAATAGGCTGGAAATGATTTTGAATGGCAATTTGAAATTGGCCAAAAGGTTTCCTCTGTCGAATCCGGCAATGTTCAAACCTTCAATTTTGAACCCTGCTTGCGGCACTTTTTCCATTTCCATTTTCCCATTCGCCCCAATGAACAAAAATTCTGCTTCAGGAAAACGCTTTTGGATTTCCTGTGCAATGGCAACTGCCGGGAAGATATGTCCTCCGGTTCCGCCACCACTCATCAAAACTTTTAATTTTTTGTTCATTTTTCTATTTTTTACGCGATATCATTAATCTCCGCAATGTTTTGCTTTTTGCCCATTCCTTCTTCTTCGAAGGTTAAAATTCTAGAACTTACATTCAGAATAATCCCCAATTGAAGGTAGGTAACCAACATAGAGGTACCTCCATAACTGATCAAAGGCAAAGGCTGCCCCGTTACCGGAATTAAATTGACTGCCACTGCAATGTTAACCGCCAACTGAATAAAAATCATAATCCCTAGACTCAGTACCAAGAGACTGCCGAAAAAGGCGGGCATCTTGCTGGCTATCATCACAATCCTAATCATCATAATCATATATAGTATGATGAGAATACCAGCCCCTATAAGGCCATATTCTTCCACAATAATGGCAAAAATAAAATCTGAAGCAGACTGTGGTAGCATCTGTTTCAATGCACTTTTTCCCGGCCCCATTCCGGTAAGTCCACCATGTACAATGGCTGCTTTGGCTTGGTTTACCTGATAGTTTTTTGCCTTTACCGTTTCATCTTCTACATTGGCGTTTTTCTTGGCATTGGTAAAAGTTTCTATACGGCTCATCCATGTATGAACACGATTGCTACCTATTAAATCTGTCTTTAATGCTAAAAACAAGAATATACCTACTGCAATGCCAGAGATTCCTAGAAATCCAAAAATATATTTAGAAGACAATTGCCCTACAATCATTACTGCTAATGAAACCATCAATATCATTAAAGCCGTAGAACCATTATCTTTTGCTACCAACCCAAAAACAATAAGCACCGGCCCGAAAATATATAAGATATTTTCTATGGGAAGCCTCTCTCTGGTGATTTTTTTGGTAAGGTATCTGCACAGATAAATAATCAATAACAAATAGGCAAAACTGGATGGCTGAAAAGAAATAGGTGTCCCCGGAATCTTCAACCAACGAGAAGCAGAGGCTCCGTCTATCTTTTGGCCCGTAAACATGGTGACTACGAGCAATATTACCATGAAACCTAATAATATGCTGCTGAGCTTACCAATGTATTCATATTTAAAGGTTCCTATTCCTCTCATAATGCCAAGCCCAAGAAAAACAAAGAACATGTGTTTGATAAGGTGAGTAGTGGTAGTGCCGTTTTGTACGATGTATTCCAAATTGGAACTCGCGGAGTAAACAGGAAACACAGAGAAGAAGGAGATTAATATAATCACCATCCAAAGCACTTTGTCGCCTTTTAAAAGTTCTACTTTGTTTTCTTTTTCTTCCATTTTATTTTTTCAAAACCTCTTCTTTAAAAAGTTGGCCTCTATGTTCGTAATTGTTGAATAAATCAAAACTTGCACAGCAAGGAGAAAGCAATACCGCATCTCCTTTTTCAGCCAAAGACTTAGCAGTCTTTACGGCTTCTTCCATACTAGAAGTGTCTACAATAATATCTTTTTTGTCTTTGAAAAAATTGATGATTTTAGAATTGTCTAAGCCCAGGCATACGATGGCTTTTACCTTTCTTTTTACCAATTCTTCAATTTCGGTATAGTCATTCCCCTTATCTGTTCCTCCTACAATCCAAACAGTAGGTTGTTTCATGCTTTCTAAAGCAAAATAAGTAGCATTAACATTGGTAGCTTTAGAATCATTGATGTATTTTACACCATCTATTTCAGCAAAATTTTCTAATCTGTGCTCTACCGCTTTGAATGTCATTAAAGAGTTTCTAATGCTTTCATTGCTGATATTCAATAGTTTGCCGGCAATAGATGCTGCAAGGCTATTGGCTACATTATGAGAACCCACCAAAGACAAATCTTCTATTTTCATAGAAAACTCATCATGCAGTTTTACTACCAATTTCTCATCTTCCGTATATCCTCCTTCGTCTACATCTTCTTTTACAGAAAAAGGAATTTGTTTTACCCTTAAGTCCAATTCTTGAAGGAGCTTTTGGCTCATTTCATCATCTTTGTTGTAGATAAAATAATTATCGTTTTCTTGGTTTTCAGCAATTCTGAATTTTGCTAAGGCATATTCTTCGTAGTTGTAATTGTATTGATCCAAATGATCCGGACTTAAATTCAACAATAAAGAAATGTAGGGTCTAAAATGCTGAATGTCATCTAGTTGAAAGCTGCTCACTTCTAACACATAATAATCATAATGTTCTTGTGCAACCTGCAAAGCAAAACTCTTTCCAATGTTACCGCCAAGTCCTACATTGAGGTTATTGTTTTTCAGAATATGATAAATCAACGAAGTGGTAGTGGTCTTGCCATTACTGCCGGTGATGGCGATGATTTTAGCATCGGTAAACTCTGCGCCAAATTCAATTTCTGAAGAAACACGAATCCCTTTGGCTTTAATTTTCTGAATGATTTCCGCCTTTTTAGGAATGCCGGGAGACTTTATCACCCAATCTGCTGCTAAAATTCTATCCTCATCGTGGCTTTTTTCTTCGAATTCAATCCCGTTTTCAGTCAAGATTTTTTTGTAATGCTCTTTTATCTCTCCTTTGTCCGAAAGGAAAACGCCCAGCCCTTTGGTCTTTGCCAAAATTGCCGCGCCTACGCCACTTTCGCCGCCACCGAGAATTACAATATTCATTTTTTCATTTTTCATTTTAATCAATGCTTTCGCATTTTTTCATTTTTCCTTTATGGAGATTTATTTTTATCTTACTTTTAACGTAATTAGACAAATAATAGCCAGCATAACGCCGATGATGATCATTCTGTTTACGATTTTACTTTCGTGGAAACCACTTTTCTGATAGTGATGATGCAGCGGAGACATCTTGAACAATCTGTTGTTTTGGGCATATTCTAAGCCGTATTTCTTTTTCCTGTATTTAAATACTGCTACCTGAAGCACTACTGAAAGATTTTCCACAAGAAAGATTCCACAAAGAATAGGAATAAGCAATTCTTTTCTCAAAATAATCGCCAAAACAGCAATAACTCCCCCTAGCATAAGGCTACCCGTGTCGCCCATGAAAACCTGTGCAGGATAGGTATTGTACCAGAAGAAACCTATAGTGGCACCGATTAAAGCAAGAGTAAAAATGGTAGTTTCACCCATATCCGGTAAAAACATAATATTAAGATAATCCGCGAAAATGATGTTCCCGGAAAGGTACGCGAACAATGCCAAGGTTGCCAGAATGACGACGCTGGTTCCCGAAGCAAGCCCATCAATTCCGTCTGTGATATTGGCGCCATTAGAAACGGCAGTTACAATAAAAATGACGATTGGGATAAAAATAATCCATGCCCATTCTTCCTGTGCAGGTTCGTCCATCCAGAAAAGAAGTTTGCTGTAATCGAACTCATTGTTCTTCATGAACGGAACGGTAGAAATGGTTTCTCTTTCTGCTGGTGCAAAGTTTTGAGCCACATTATTTCTGTTTACAATATGGGCGTCTACATATTTTCTTTTGATGGTGATATCCGGATGGAAATACATTGTAATTCCTACGATTAAACCAAGACCTACCTGACCAATAATCTTGAATATCCCGCTTAGACCATCCTTATTTTTCTTTATTTTTTTGAGATAATCGTCTATAAATCCTATTGCACCCATCCAAAGCATAGATACTACCAAGAGTACGATGTATACATTTAATTTTGTAAATAGGAAAACCGGAATGATGGTGGCAAAAATGATGATGACGCCGCCCATAGTAGGTGTGCCTTCTTTTTGCTTCTGACCTTCTAGGCCCAAATCCCTTACCAATTCTCCCATTTGTTTGTTGCGAAGAAAACTGATAATCTTTTTTCCATAAATTAATGCAATAACCAATGACAACAAAACCGCAAATGCAGCTCTGAAGGAAATGTATTTCAACAAATTCAGTCCCGGAATGTCTATTCCGTGGCTGGTAAGGTATTCGTATAGGTAGTATAACATTCTTCTTCGGTTTTGGTTTATTTTTATTTACTCATCAATTGTGCTAATTCCACAATTGTTTCTTTATCATCAAAATGGTGCTTTACCCCATTGATTTCTTGATAGTTTTCATGTCCTTTTCCTGCAACCAGTACTATGTCTTTTGGTTCGGCAAATTTTATGGCCATTTTTATCGCTTCTTTTCTATCCGGAATTGAAGTGTATTTGCTAAAATTCTGCGGTTCTACCCCGGCTTCTATTTCTTTAATAATTGCGTTAGGGTCTTCCGTTCTTGGGTTGTCTGTGGTGATAATCACCAACGTAGACTTTCTGGTAGCGATTTTCCCCATTTCAGGACGCTTGTCATGATCGCGGTCTCCACCACAACCGAAAACCGTAATTAGCCTTTCGTTTTTGGTGCGGATTTCATTGATGCTGTCCAAAACGTTCTCCAAGGCATCTGGTGTATGAGCATAATCAACCACAAAGAAAATTCCGCCGTTTGATTTCAACGTCTCGAATCTTCCTTTTACTCTTTTTAAAGTAGAAATCGCCTGTAACACTTCCTCTTCACCAAATCCCAATTCTATGGCAATTCCATAAGCTAACAATAAATTATAGACATTGAATTTCCCGGTAAGGGTCGTCCAAAATTCTTTTCCATTGAAATTTAACAACATGCCGTTGAAGTCTGCCTCCAAAATTTTCCCATGGAAGTCTGCCAGTGTCTTCAAAGCATAATCTTTCTGCTTTGCTTTGCAGTTTTGAAGCATTACCCTTCCGTTTTTGTCGTCGGCATTGGTTATGGCAACAGCCGTTTCCGGCAATTCGTCGAAGAATCTCTTTTTGGTTTTAAGATATTCTTCGAAGGTTTTATGATAATCTAAATGATCATGCGTAAGATTGGTAAATCCTGCCACGGCAAAATGAAGTCCTTCAATTCTATCCTGGTGAATGCCATGAGAAGAAACTTCCATAAAGGCAAATTCACAACCGGTTTCCACCGCTTTTGCCAACATTTGGTTGATGCGAATTACATCAGGTGTGGTATGGGTAGAAGGAATTACTTCGTCGCCAATTCTATATTCCACTGTAGAAATAAGCGCCGTCTGATAGCCTAAGTTTTTAAAAATATCATAAAGCAAGGTGGAAGCCGTGGTTTTACCGTTGGTTCCTGTAATGCCAATCAGTTTTAGTTTTTCTGATGGATTTCCGTAAAAATTGGAAGCCAATTGCCCAAGGGTTTTAGAAGAATTCTTTACCTGGACATAAGTGATGTTTTTATCCAAATTTTCTGGCAAAACTTCACAAATGATGGTTTTTGCACCCTTTTCAATTGCTGAATTGATGAAAGAATGTCCATCTGAAACAGATCCTTTAATTGCTGCATATAAAGATCCTTCGGTAGCCTTTCTGCTATCGAATACAATTTCTGAAACTTCTGAATGTAAACTTCCAAAAGTTTCCAAAACCGGAATTTTATGTAACAATTCTGTTAAGATCATTTTTTATTTTATTCCCTTCGACAAGCTCAGGGTGACAGATTTTAATTCAATTTTAATTCGCTAATTCTAAATATATTCTTTGATTTTTATTGATTACCGTTCCTGCTGCAGGAAACTGATTGGTGATTTTGCCAACACCTTTATAATCAACTCTAAATCCTTGATTTTCCAATTGCGGGATCGTGCTTTTGCCCATCAGTCCTTTCAGATTAGGCAGTCTTCCACCTTGTACAATGACCTTTACATTTGGCACCAACATTTTTCTGAGGTCTACTTTCTTTTCCTGAAGAATTTCCTTTTCTACGTTCAAAGGTGTTTTTAAAAATATCTTACCTGCAATTTCTTTAAAGGCTGGTGCTGAGACCGTTGCTCCACTGTATCCTTTGCTTACATCGGGCTGGTTTACCATTACATAGCAAGTATATTTCGGGTTGTCTGCCGGAAAAAATCCAGCAAAAGCAGCCTGATATTTTCCTGAACTCTTCCAGTATTCGAATCTTGCGGTACCTGTTTTTCCTGCCATTTTTAGATTTGGGGTGAAGATACTTTTTGCTGTTCCTTTTTCTACGGTTTTGGTCAACATTTTAGTCATCAATTGAATGGCTTCTGTTGAGGCCATCTTGTCTACCAATGTTTCAGGTTCTGCTTCGTAAATGAGTTTTCCGTCTTTCATTATTTTGTCAATGAAAATAGGTTTTACCATTTTTCCTTTGTTGGCAATCCCATTGTAGAAAGTCATCAACTGCAAAATGCTGAATCTTGATGCATATCCAAAGGCCAATGATGCCAAAGCCCCTTTACTCCATCTTGGGTTTTCTGGAGTCACAATGAAAGGCTTGGTAATTCCCGGAAGCTGGATGTCCATTTTCTCGAACAGTTTCCATTTTTTTAAATGGTTGATAAAAACATTCGGGTCATTACCATAAAATTTGGTAATCAATTTTCCAGCTCCTACGTTACTTGATTCCGCCAAAACATCACTGATGTCATACACGCCATTTCCCTTCACGTGAGAATCTGTAACCGGCTGTCCGAAATATGACCATTTTCCGTTTCCTACATTTACAGTAGTACTTTCATTAATAAACCCATCGTCCATGGCAGCCAAAAGCGAAACAGTTTTAAATGTAGATCCTGGTTCTGTAGCATCTTTTATGGCATAGTTGTAAGCATCTACATAATCTTCTTCAGTTGCGTCAGTCTTCTGTTTTGTTTGAGTTTCTTTTTCTTCTTCTGTTTGGGTTTTGCCATCTTCCTTGCTTCTTTTTCTAAGATTTACAAGGGCACGTATTTTTCCAGTATTGGTTTCCATGACAATTATACTGCCATGATCCGCATTAAACTTCACCAATTGTTTTATTAATGCAGAATGAGCGATATCCTGTATTCTTAAATCAATGGTAGTATAGACATCATCACCATCTACGGGTTCTTTTACCTTCCAATAATCGATTGGTTTCCATTGTGAATTGTTGATTCTTTGTTCTAATCTTTTTCCGTCAATACCGCTTAAGTATTTAGAAAAAGCTCCTTCTAGACCAGATTTCCCAATTTCGTTGTCCATACCGATAGTACCAGAGCCAATTTGTGAAGTCGCTAGTTCTCTTCGGAATTTTCGGTCGATAATCAAACATCTGTTTTTCTTGAATTTCCCTGTTTTTTTATCATATTTGCTGAAAATAGGAAACCTTTTTACTCTTTCATACTGATCAAAATCTAAGCCTCTCACCAAAGAATAATATTGATTTTGTTCTTTTTTCTTGGCATCAAATATTTCTCTGTAATAAGCTCTCGGCTTTCCAAACATAAGGCTTAGAGAATCGGTAAGCGCACCGATATGATGATCGTAAACAGTATCTTTGATGGTTTTGAAATCTACATATACATCATATCTCATAATGGTAGTGGCCAATATGGACCCATCTGCCGCAAAAAGATTTCCTCTGGCAGCTTTCAGATCTGCTTCTCTGTAGTTTTTGTTGATGTAATCTTTTTCAAATTCCTGAACATTGGTATGTTGAAGAACAATAATTCTTAACAGAAACATTACAAATACGAGGAAAGCTCCCCCTGCAAAAAGGTAGCCCCATCTTAACGTTTTAGAACGTTTGTTTTCGTATTCGTTTTGTTTATTCATCCTTTAAACTGTCTAATTTTATTAAGAGTTTATGAGGGTGGTTTTCCAGAGACATTAAGGAGTCTCCTTCCATTTCCTTGCTCAATTCAGATTCCATCCTTACCTTTATCAGGCGGCTTTGTGCATAGGCGTTTCTAGATTTGTATTCTTCTGCCTGTTCTTTCAATTGATTTACAGTTTCTATTTTTTTGTTCACCAAGTGGTTGCTGTAAATCATAATCATCATCAAAGCAAAAATCAAAATAAAATACTTGTAATGAACTTTTACTTCATCACGGTTCAGGAAATTTCCTTTCATAATGTCTATGAAAGTAAGCTTCTTGGGTTTTTTATTGTAAGTTGTTTTTGCCACTTCTTTATAATTTTATTCCCACTCGCATTTTTGCACTTCTTGCTCTAGAGTTTTCTTCTATTTCTTCCTCTGAAGGAATGATGGCTTTGCTTTGCAACAAATCAAAAGCCTTGGCATAATTGCCATAAATGTCGCGTTCTGGCTCTCCTTCAAACATGCCGTTTTTCAAGAATCTCTTTACCAGTCTGTCTTCCAGAGAGTGGTAAGAAATAACCACCAATCTTCCTTCTTTTTTCAGGATTTTATAAGACTGAAGCAGCATTTCCTTTAATACTTCCAACTCCTGGTTTACCTCTATTCTGATCGCCTGAAATACTTGTGCAAAAAACTTATTGCTTTTGTGCGGCGGTATATAGCTGAAAATCTTTTTAAGGTCTTCGGTGGTTTTTATCTTTTTGTTTTTTCTGGCATGAACAATTTCTCTTGCCAGCTTTCTTGCTTCTCTCAATTCGCCGTAGTAATAAAATATATCCGCCAAATGTTCTTCTTCATAATCATTCACCACTTTTTTGGCATCAAGATGCTGCATTACATTCATTCTCATGTCTAGCGGCGCATCGCTTCTAGTAGAAAAACCACGTTCTGCAGCGTCAAACTGATGTGATGAAACTCCTAGATCACCCAAAATTCCATCTACAGAAGAAACTCCATATAGTAGGAGTGAGTTTTCTAAAAACCTGAAATTTTGATTGATCAAAGTAAATCTTTCATCCTCTATTGTATTGTTCAACGCATCTAAATCTTGGTCGAAACTGTATAATTTTCCTTTTGGGGATAGTCTTTTTAATATCTCTCTAGAATGCCCGCCACCACCAAAAGTAACATCTACATAAACCCCATCTGGATTTGTGATGAGAGCATCTATACTTTCTTTTAATAAAACTGGGTTGTGGTACATCTTGTAGGATTAATTTTCTTCGTTAAAATTTAAATCCCCCATTACTTCTTCCGTCAGCTTGCCAAAATCGGTTTCACTGATGGCGATTGTTTTTTCATAGAAGTCTTTGTCCCAAATTTCAAACAGTTCGCCAGCTCCGGAAATCACAATTTCTTTTTGAAGATTTGCGAATTGTTTTAAATCTTTCGGGATCAGAATTCTTTCAGATGAATCCAATTCTACATTTTTTACTCCGGCGGTAAACATTCTGATGAAATCTGCGTTCTTCTTCACGAAACGATTGAGCCCGTTTATTTTGTTCATCAGTTTTTCCCATGGCTGCATAGGATATACCTCCAAGCAATTTTGAAACACAGAACGTTTTATCACAAAGTTCTTGTTTCCAGAACTTTGCAATAGCCTTATCAATGCCGAAGGGAGTTTTAGCCTACCCTTGTCATCAATCTTACATTCATATGTTTCGTAGAAATGAATCATTTGGAGCAAATTTATTTAATATTTTTTAAAATTTCCCACTTTTTCCCACTTTTTATCTCAATGTTAATAACTTTTTGAATTTCGGCTTATGATAAAGTTAATTTATTGATTTAATGAATGTTGTGAAGAAGAATGTTTAAGAAAAAATGTGGCTGTAAAATATTAATGAGCCGATTAGTCATTTTAAAATAATACTTAAAAATAACCCCGTTTTTTTGCTTATTTTTTGTATTTTTGCGAGGCATATCTATCATTATATGATTTTTAAAACTAAAAAAGAGAAAAATTACACATTTATTGAAAGCGGAGAAGGTCATCCTTTGATTCTTCTTCATGGATTAATGGGTGGATTGAGTAATTTTGATAAAATGGTAACGTATTTTTCTGCAAAAGGATTTAAAGTATATGTTCCCCAGCTTCCTATTTATGATTTACCTGTTCTGAATACCAACTTGACAAGTATTGCAAAATATGTTGCAAAATTTATAAAGGCTAAAATTGGTCAGCCTGTTACTGTGGTTGGAAATTCTATGGGCGGACATATCGGCCTTATCCTTACGCTTTCTAACCCAGACTTGGTGCATTCTTTGGTACTTACCGGAAGTTCTGGTTTGTATGAAAGAAGTTTTGGTGAGACCTTCCCAAGAAGAGGAGATAGAGAATACATCAAAAAGAAAACTGAAGAAGTTTTTTTCAATCCGAATGTGGCTACGGAAGAATTGGTAAATGATGTTTTTGATGTAGTGAATGATAGAATGAAAGGCATTAAAACCGTGCTTCTAGCTAAAAGCGCCATAAAACATAATATGCTTCATGATTTGCCAAAAATAAAGCAACCTACCTGTATCATTTGGGGTAAGCAAGACAATGTAACACCGCCAGATGTAGCCATAGAAATGGATAAGCAAATCCCAAATTCTGATTTGTATTGGCTGGATGAATGTGGGCATGCAGCAATGATGGAAAAGCCTGACGAGTTTAACGAAATTCTATATAATTGGCTGAAAGACAAAGCATAAAATTTTAAATAAAAATAAATATGGAAGTTGAAAGGCTTCCATTTTTTGAATATGGTTATTAAAAATGTAACTTTTATAAAAAGCAGTGGCAAATGGCAAGAATGCCCAGAGCCAAACCTTCCTGAATACGCTTTCATTGGAAGAAGTAATGTGGGCAAATCTTCCCTTATTAATGCCATTATGAACCATAAGGATTTGGCAAAAACATCTCAAACACCAGGGAAAACTCAGTTGATTAATCATTTTTTGGTGAATGAAGAATGGTATCTTACCGATTTGCCCGGATATGGGTATGCCAAAGTATCTAAAAGCCTGAGGAGAGATTTCGAAAAATTGATTACCAATTATATCCTGAACCGAAAAAATCTAGTGAACCTTTTCGTGTTGGTAGATATAAGGCATACGCCACAAAAAATAGATCTGGAATTTATGGAATGGTGTGGTGAAAACGGAGTGCCTTTTTCCATTATTTTCACTAAGCAAGATAAACTTAAGCCTGGTGCAGCTGAAAGAAATGTAGAAGTATATAAGGCAAAACTTCTTGAAACTTGGGAAGAGCTCCCAGATATCTATATTACCTCTGCAGAAAAGAAAACAGGGGGAGAAGATATTTTGAAGTTTATTGAAAAAACAAATGCTTATCTCATTAAAAATAAAGTGAAGTTTTCATGACGGATATTGTTTGGAAAATAAAATCATTTGCAGACATTACCACTTCAGAACTTTATGAGATTTTGAAGGTAAGGCAAGAGGTTTTTGTAGTAGAACAAACCTGCTATTATCTTGATGCGGATGGATATGATGAAAAAGCGCTTCATCTTTGGGCAGAAAAGGAAGGTAGAATAGTGGCTTATTGCAGAATTTTTTCTCAAGGAATAAAATATTCTGAAACATCAATAGGAAGGGTGCTTACGCATCCTGATTTCAGAAATTTGAAACTCGGAAAAAGTCTCATAAAATTTGCCTTAGATACAATTGAAACAAGGTTTAATACAAAATCCTGCAGGATTTCGGCACAAGATTATCTGCTGAAATTTTACGGTGAATTTGGTTTTGCAGACACCGGAAAAAAATATCTGGAAGACGACATACCACATACAGAAATGGTAAGAAATTAATTTGCCGTTACAAGAAAAAAAGCAAACTATATGATGACTTTTTTTTACTTTTGTGATATTAAAATTTTAATATGAAACGTTTCTTAATTCTTACCATAATTTCCGCGTTGCTTTTCATCGGCTGCAAAAAAGATGCAGTAGATGGAAGCAGTACCATGGCTTTTCAGGAGAGCATCAATGATATGACCTCTTCCTTACCCACTATCAAGCAGATAAAATTCAACGAAGCCTTATATATTCTGAAAACCTTTGGGGTAGAAGCAGATGGAGATATTGCAGAACTGAAAGCACTTGCAAAACTTCTTGAAGGTAAAAAAGTGCCGGAAATCTTTGCCTTGGCAGATGAAGTAGCCAAGAAAAATGGCGTGAACTGGGCGAGTAATGCACCGCCTTCTTTGGGAGAAATGAACATTTTTCAGAATATTTCACCATCGGAAAAAGATCCTAATGATATTGTGGCAAGTTCTTTACAAATAACTACTAAGCAAGCGTCAGTAGATAGCTTGGTGGGTGCGCAAGCCATGATGGTAGTGCCAAGATTATTAGACGCTTCGGGAAATGAAATAGAATTTGAAAATGCAGCATTAGAAACGATTTTGGAGGTTTTTAGCCAAGGCGAAAAAATCTTGACGGCCAAAAACTTGATGCAGAATAATAACTTTAAAGGGTTTTACCTAAAATACGCTTCTTTGCCGAAAGACAAAATTATAGATGATATAATAGACCTAAAAGTAATTGTAAAAACATCTAAAAAAACACTTCAAATGACCAAAATGGGAGTTTCTGTAAACCCTAATGCATTGATGGATTCGGTAAATCCTGATGAATTGGCTGTCAATACTCCAGAAGAAACAGCTCCGGGAACTGATTCTCCGAAAGTAATAGGTGATCCTAAAAATACGGTTATAAGTTTCCTCAGCAGCTTGAATGGTCAAAACCTTAAGGCGGCATACAACCAGGCAGATAATCCGAATTGGGGGTCTTATGAAAGTTTCGCCAATCCCACCTCTGGTTTTGGTGCTGTAAAAAGTGTAAATGTAAACAGCATAAACACTAAGTCCAATAGCAACAATACGGCAAGCGTAAACGCGACCTATACTGTAACAGACAAATCCGGAAATGCTACCGATCTGGATGTTTCTTATGGCTTGAAGGCTACAGAAACAGGCTGGAAAATAACCAGTTACAGAATAAATTCATCCCAGAAAAAGTAAATTCATATAATAAAAATGGCATCCCAAGACTTAGTTACCAGATTAGAGCAAACCATACTGAATATTCCTGATTTTCCCATAGAAGGAATCCAATTTAAAGACATTACGCCTATTTTCTTAAATCCTAAATTATATGAAGATGTAATTGCAGATTTGGTAAACTTTAGCAAAGGAAAAATAGATGTGGTATGTGGTATTGAAAGCAGGGGGTATCTTTTTGGCATTGCCATAGCCGTTGCTTTGGAGGTTCCCTTTGTTTTGATTAGAAAAAAAGGAAAATTGCCGCCCCCATTTGTTTCAGAAAAATATGATTTGGAATACGGAAGCGCTGAAATAGAAATGCGAACCAACCAAATTCTGCCAGGGCAAAGGGTATTGATACATGATGATCTTTTGGCAACAGGTGGCACTACAGAAGCTGCAGCTAGACTTGTGGAGAAACAAGGAGCGGAAGCATCTCAGTTCAGTTTTCTAATTGCGTTAAAAGATCTAATGGGAGAAAAAAGATTGGATAAATTTAATGCTGAAGTATACAGCATTCTTAATTATTAATAGACTCAAAATACAATATTGAAAAGCACCAATTATGGTGCTTTTTTATTTAACATAACATAAAAATCATGTTTGCCTTAAAGAGTTTTTTTGTAATTTTATGACACGGATTTTATTATGAATAGATTTTCTGAACTATATAGGAGAATTATCATTCTCATGTTTGCCATATTTATATTTATATTTTTTGGCATGATGGGTTTTATGTATTCAGAGAATATGAGGCCGCTTGATGCCATTTGGTATAGTATAATGACTCTTACAACCGTGGGATTTGGAGTGCCAGATAACTTTTCTGATCTTGGAAAAACAATCACCATATTTTTAATGCTTTTCGGCGTGGGCTCTGTTTTATATGGCTTAACGGCACTTTCACTGGAGTTTTTTAACGGAAATTTTGCAAAAGAATACAAACAAAATGTAACCAAAAGAAGAATGAAAAATTTAAAAAATCACATCATCATTTGTGGATTTGGAAGAAATGGAAGGCAAGCTGCCAGGAAACTTATCCTTCACAAGAAACAATTTGTCATCATAGACAAAAAACCTTTGGAAAACAGAGATGATGAGTTTCATGATACCATTTTCATTCATGGAGATGCTATAGAAGATGATGTTTTGAAACATGCGGGTATAGAAAATGCATATGGCATCATTGCATCTCTTCCATCAGATGCAGATAACCTTTTTATTGTAATCTCGGCTAAAGAACTTAATCCTAAAATTAAAGTGATCAGTAGAGCTTCTAATAGCAATACCATCAACAAACTCAAAACGGCAGGTGCAGAAAATGTAATTATGCCGGATAAAATCGGGGGAGAACACATGGCCTCTCTTCTTATCACTCCAGATTTGGTGGAATTTGTAGATAGCATTGTCCTAGAGGGTACGCGTAAGATAAATGTTCTGGAAATTTATACCAACAAACTTCCCAAAGGTTTTATTGGCAAAAAAATTGAAGACTTACAGATTTTCCCCAAAACAGGATGTAAAATTGTTGGCTACAAGGATGATCATGGAAAATACATCATCAACCCAGATGAAACCAAAATAATAGAGCCCAACAGCTGTATATTTGCGCTAGGCCAGCCACAGCAAATAGAATCACTGCAGAATATGTTTCCTCAGAACTAATTTCCCATTCTTAAAAGGCCTGAAAATAAATATTGTATATCACACAAGAAACTATTATTTTTGCATTTCAATTTTAAGATTATGACAGATAAACATAAAAGCAAAAAAGAACTGGAAAACGAAGGTAAAGAAACAGTAGAGATTTTTCAGGATCTAGACCAAACGGCTCTAAAAACAGAGATGTTCATTGAAAAATACGCGAAACAAATCGGTATAATTTTCGGTGCAATTCTATTGTCTGTTTTAGGATACTTTGCCTATCAGCAATTCATTGCCAATCCCAAAAATGAAGAAGCTACTTTAAGCTATCTTTCTGCACAAAAGAATTTAGCAGAAGGCAAAGACGATTTGGCTCTTGGTGGCAAATCTGCAGCTAATCCTGGTTTTAAAGGGACGTACGATCAATTTTCTGGTACTGATGCTGGTCAGCTTTCAGTTTACAACGCAGGTTTATTGAAATTTAAAGAAGGAAAATATCAGGAAGCTTACGATTTATTAGATAAATTCAGCTCAGGAAATAAAATTTTAATGGCTCTTAAATATGGAGCTATGGCAGATGCCCTTGCCAATCAAAATAAAAATGAAGACGCATTGGCCATGTTTGATAAGGCATCTACTGCTTCAGAAGACCCATATACAAGTTATTATTTTGTAAGAAAGGCAGGTATTATGGCTCTGGCAATGAAGAAAAATGATGAAGCCAAAAAGTATTTTATAGCTATTGAAGAAAAATATCTAGATTATGACGGAGGTGCTTCTGATGCTTACATAGAAATGGTAAAAAACTTTTAAAATATTAAAATGGCAACTGTAAATCTCTCAGATTACAAACCATTGAAAATTTCAAATGCTGATTCTTTTAGAATCGGCATTGTTGTTTCGGATTGGAATGATTTTGTAACCTATAATCTTCGCGATGCAGCCATACAAATTCTTGAAAAGGAAGGCGTAAAAAAAGAAAATATCGATATTTATTCAGTTCCTGGTGCATTTGAACTGAGTTATGCTTCTATGCAATTGTGTGCCGCTGAAAACCACGATGCCGTAATTGCTATTGGCTGTGTTATTAGAGGTGAAACGCCTCATTTTGATTTTGTTTGCAGTGCTGTGGCCCAAGGCATAAAAGACTGCAATGTAATGACGGATACTCCAGTAATCTTTTGTG
Organism: uncultured Flavobacteriales bacterium; assembly: GCA_937973555.1. Lineage (GTDB taxonomy): Bacteria > Bacteroidota > Bacteroidia > Flavobacteriales > Weeksellaceae > Cloacibacterium. Next base: position 58,891 of record CALJKL010000011.1, read on the forward strand.
TTTTGACAGATGACACCAAAGAGCAGTCTGTGGCAAGAAGTGGTGGTAACCTTGGCAATAAGGGAGTAGAAGCTGCAGTTACAGCCCTTAGAATGATTGATTTTAAAAGAAATTTGAAATAAAAATCAAATCTTCCATTTATAATCTACAATCCAAAAATCTATAATCTCAAACTATAAAAGAGATGTATCTTCAAAAAATAAAACCTTTCCTGTATTTAGGAATTTTCTATCTCATCGTCTCATTTTTATTGAGACTTATATTTGTATTTCACCCTATTACAACTGCTAATTTTTCATTGGTTGAGGTTTTGAAGGTTTGTTCTCTTGGATTAGTGACAGATATCTTTGTTTTTACAATAGCCAGCAGTTTTTTGGCCATTTATTTTTTGTTCTTATCCAATGCAAAATATCAAAAACCCTATGGATCTATTATTCTTGGAGTTTTTGTAGCAGCAATTTTGTATATTTTGCTCACCCCCAATAATATTTTCAAACAATATGGAGGAAGTATTGTAGAAATTGTTCTAGGCTTTTTAGGGCTTAAGGCATTGCTTTTTGCGTTGTTGCTTTTCCTTCCGAAACAAAGAATAAGGATTAGAAATTACCTTTATTTCTTCAGTATATTTCTATATGTTTTATTGATTGTTTTTAATGCCGTATCAGAATATTTTTTCTATAATGAATTTGGGGTTCGTTATAACTTCATTGCCGTAGATTATCTTATTTACACCAATGAAGTCATAGGTAATATCATGGAAAGTTATCCTATTGTTCCATTGTTTACGGTAATCATACTAATTGCAGTACTGATAACATGGTTGATTTTCAATAAAACAAAAAGTTCATTATTGAATTTACCGAATCTTTCTCAAAAAGGAGTTTTACTGGGTGTTTTTATGGTAATGGTGAGTGTAAGTGTTTTCATTGCACCCAAAATTTCATTAAACAAAGGCAATACCTTTCAAAAAGAAATTGCTGCGAATGGTATGGTGAAATTTTATGAGGCCTTTACCAACAATACATTAGATTTCTTCACATTTTACCCTACGATAGATGAAAAAAAGGCTGAGCGAAATATGCTTTCTGCTTTGGGAACTTCTACCTTAAAGAGAAATATAGTTTCTGAGAATGGAGAAGAGAATTACAAAAATGTAGTGTTGATTTCCATTGAAAGCCTTTCTGCAGATTTTATGAAAAGCTATGGGAATAAGGACGAAATTACGCCTTATCTAGATCAATTGGCACAAAACAGCTTGCTTTTTACCAACATCTATGCTACCGGTAACAGAACGGTTCGTGGTCTGGAAGCGCTCACGCTTTGTATCCCGCCAACTGCAGGAGAAAGTATCATTAAAAGAGAAAAGGAAAATAAAGATAAATTTACCACAGGAAGTGTTTTTAAATCAAAAGGATATACCGTTAAGTTTCTATATGGAGGCTATAGCTATTTTGATAACATGAAAGATTTTTTTGGAGGAAATGGATATGAAATTGTAGACAGAGACAACTTTAAACCTGAAGAAATTTCATTTGCTAATGTTTGGGGTGTTTGTGATGAAGATATGGCCAAAAAGGCTGTTTCTGAGATGAATAACGATGCTAAAAAAGGAAAACCATTCTTTTATCATTGGATGACGGTTTCTAATCACAGACCATTTACTTATCCCGAAGGGAAGATAGACATTTCTGGAACTTCCAAATCCAGAAATGGAGGTGTGAAATACACCGACTATGCCATTAAGAAATTCTTTGATATGGCAGAAAAACAAGCATGGTTTAAGAATACCGTTTTTGTTATTGTGGCAGACCATTGTGCTTCCAGTGCAGGGAAAACAGAGCTTCCGATGGATAAATACCGAATCCCGGCGATGATCTATTCGCCTGGCTTTGTTCAGCCTCAGGAGTTCCATGGCTTAACGTCTCAAATAGATGTGATGCCTACTCTTTTAGGATTACTACATTTCAATTATACATCTAAATTTTTAGGTCAAGACGTTTTTTCTAAAAACTATGTGCCAAGAGCCTATATCGCTACCTATCAGGATTTAGGTTTTGTGAAGGATGATTATCTTACTGTAATCTCCCCAACGAAAAATATTAAGCAGTACCAGCTTTTACAAAAAGCTAACGTAGACATAAACCAATATTTTAATATTTACTATACCGAAAACCCTATCCTTGAAAATCAAAATAAAGATTTGATAAACCAAACGATTTCAGCGTACCAAAGCACTAGTTTTTGGGTGAAGAATAAATCTCTAAATACAACTAAATAAGTCATAGGAGTTATTTCATTATAACATTACTTTTTTCAATGATAGCTATTTTGTAGTTAATAGATATCATTAGAATTCTATTTTGAATAATCTTTATAGATTGAGCCCGTGTCTTTTTGGAGATTTTATTGTTGTATTTTACATTATATTCAGATAATCCCATTTCAGAAAAGCATTGAAATAAAATATAATCAAATAAAAAATCCCAACCAAACGGTTGGGATTTTTAGTATGTTAATTACATGAATTAGAAAGGATATTCGTAAATCTCTGATTCGTGTAATAAAGGGTTTCCTGTAGGGATTAGTTTTAGTTTTGTAAGTGCTGTCATCACCACGAAGATAAATAAACCAACGAAGAAGAAAAACGCACCGAAAACCAATAATGCAGTATAAGCATTCGTCCAAAAAGGACCTACTGTACCAGGCATAATCATATTGAAGAAATCTAACCAGTGACCTAGAATAACCAATACGGCCATTGTAGTTACCACTTTATAGTTTCTCTTAATGCTAGAACTTACCAATACCAATAATGGCAATAAGAAGTTAATGATCAACATAGGTAAGAAGGTATATTTATAGTAAGCAAATCTGTCAAAGAAATATCTTACCTCTTCAGGGATGTTAGCATACCAATACAGCATGAACTGGTCAAACCAAAGATATGTCCACAATAAGCTTGTAGCAAATAAGAATTTAGCTAAATCGTGTAAGTGATTGTCATTAAATTGAGGCAATACTCCTTTTCTCTTTAAGTGAACAGCCACTAAGATAATTACCGCTACAGCACTAGATAAAGTACTTACCATAGAATACCAAATATATAGGGTAGAGTACCAGTGAGGATCTATAGTCATGATGAAATCCCAAGCCCAAGCTGCAGATGCAAATCCGAAGAATGCAATATAACCTACACTGAAATTATATAATTTTTGGTAATCTTTTCTCTCTTTTGTTTGATCCAATTTTTTAGATAAGTTCTTGATTTTCCATACAAAGAAAGAAGTACCCACTACATAAATAAAGATTCTTGCAACATAGAAAGGGATATTAAGAAACTTAGATTTTTCATAAAGAACTACATCAAAGTGAGGAGAATCTGGATTGGTCAATTCTGGGTCCATCCAGTGGTATAAATGTGCTACACCTCCTACGTTTAGGAATGTAAGAATTAACATAATAATACCTCCTACCGGTAGATAAGAAGCTACTGCTTCCATTACTCTTGTTACAATCATAGACCAACCCGCGTGAGCAGCATGCTGAATAGATAAGAAGAATAAGGCACAGGCACTGATTCCGAAGAATAACATAGATGCTGTTAATAAAGCAGCATAAGGTGTATTGTGAATTTGATGTGTTGCATGTTCTAAATGTGCCGCCTGATCCTGAGGACCCACTAATTCAGCAGAATTGGTAGGAATTTGGTGTTCAGAACCGTGGTGAACAGCTGTCATCATGGTTTCAATTTTTGCGCTATCCAATCCATTGTTTAGCATGAAACCAATACCGAAAAGTACCAATCCAACAACTATCAGTATAATAGAATACAATTTTAATTTTGGTGAAAAACTATACATCTTTTTCTTTTTTTAATTATTTAGTATTGGTTTGAGCGGGAGCCGCAGCAGTAGCTGCATCAGCCTTGAAAGCACTCATTACATACATGGCCACTCTCCATCTGTCTCCAGCGGTAAGTTGCCCTGCGTAAGATCCCATTAAGTTTCTACCATTGGTAAGTACATAATGTACAGACCCTACCGTAATAGCTCTGTCTTTATAAGCAGGAACTCCAGAATAGGCTCCACTTTGTACAATGTCACCTTGTCCGTCTCCATTAACACCATGACAAGCTGCACAAGTCAATTCATACATTTTCTTTCCTCTCTCTATATCTTTAGCTTTATTGGCAGGATCTAGAGGGGAAACAGTAACTGCTTTAGAGGCGTCATACAATGCAGTATATTCATCCGGAGTTTTAGGATATTTTTCTTCAGGAAGCAATCCTTCTTTGTTTTGAGGAACTGTGCCTTCTACAGGCGAAAGCGAAGTGGCTCCACCATTTGCAATAAATAATGGGATTTCATTTTCCTTATCATTGTAGTGTCCATCTTCCTTGCTTTGAACTTTCAAAAGAGGATCATAAGCTACTGGAAAGTACATATCTGGAAAATATACCAAAGGGGTGTTCTCTTTTGGACCACAAGAATTCAGCGCTATAACTGAAACTCCTAAAATGGTTGCTATTTTTATAATATTTTTCATTTTACGCATCTTTTACAGTTATTTCTTCCACTCCTGTTTCAATTAGCATCTGTTTGATGGTTTCCACATCTTCAGAAACAAATTCCATTAAGAATTTATCATCTGTAGTTCTAGGATCTGGGTTTTGAGCTTTAGCACCCGGATACATTTTATTTCTTACCAAGAAAGTAAGGGACATCATGTGAGCAGCACAGAACACCATCAATTCAAACATTGGAACCACAAAGGCAGGCATGTTATGAGCCCACCAGAAAGCAGGTTTACCTCCAATGTTTTGAGGCCAATCGTGATTCATCATATACCAGGTAGCTGTAGCTCCTATAGAAACCCCGTAGCAAGCATATATAAATGCTGCATCAGAAATTCTGGTTTTCTTTAGGCCAAGAGCTTTATCAAGCCCGTGAACCGGAAATGGAGTATAAACTTCGGCAATTTCAATGCCTTTTTCTCTAAATGCTTTTACGCCGTGCATCAAATCATCGTCATCGCCGTAAAGTCCGTATATTCTTTTAGTGGTGCTCATCTCCTTCTTTTGCTTTATAAGTTTCACCTGAAATTTTCAAAATAGTTTTCAATTCTGCCTGTGCAATTACAGGGAATGTTCTAGCGTATAAAAGGAATAACACAGAGAAGAACCCTATTGTTCCTAAATATACTCCTACGTCTATAATGGTAGGCTTAAACATGGTCCAAGCTCCTGGTAAGTAGTCTCTAGAAAGGTTGATAACGATAATATCAAAACGTTCGAACCACATCCCGATGTTGATGATCAATGCAACGATGAAAGTCCAGATAATGTTTGTTCTTAGTTTCTTAAACCAGAATGAAGCAGGAACTACCAAGTTGCAGATAATCAATGCCCAGAATGCCCACCAGTAAGGACCAGTTGCAGCACCCGGAGAAAGGTATGTGAAGTCTTCAAATCTACTTCCAGAATACCAACCGATGAAATATTCTACCGCATATGCCACAGTTACCATACCTCCTGTTACGATGATTACGATGTTCATAATTTCGATGTGGTACATGGTAATGTAATCTTCTAAGTGTGCTACTTTTCTAGCCACTAACAATAACGTCTGTACCATTGCAAATCCTGAGAAAATTGCTCCGGCAACGAAGTAAGGTGGATAGATGGTAGAGTGCCATCCTTTAATTACCGATGTGGCAAAGTCAAAGGATACGGTGGTGTGTACTGAGAATACCAATGGTGTTGCTAAACCTGCCAAAACCAAAGATAATTCTTCGAATCTTTGCCAGTGTTTTGCTTTACCACCCCAGCCGAATGCTAAGAATGTATAGATTTTTCTCGTCCAAGGGGTTTTTGCTCTATCTCTAATCATCGCAAAGTCTGGGATTAATCCCATAAACCAGAATACGGTAGATACTGAGAAATATGTAGAGATCGCAAATACGTCCCAAAGGAGTGGAGAGTTAAAGTTAGTCCAAAGAGAACCGAATTGGTTTGGCAATGGGAATACCCAGTATCCTACCCATACTCTACCCATGTGGATTACCGGGAAGATAGCGGCTTGTACAACAGCGAAGATTGTCATGGCCTCCGCAGAACGGTTTACAGACATTCTCCATCTTTGTCTAAATAATAACAATACTGCAGAGATTAAGGTTCCTGCGTGACCAATACCTACCCACCATACAAAGTTGGTGATGTCCCAACCCCAGTTGATGGTTCTGTTAAGTCCCCAAGCTCCAATACCTGTTCCGATGGTGTAAGCAATACAGCCAAAACCGTAAACAAATAGAACTAAGGCTGCCCAGAAAGAAATCCACCAGAGTTTTCCGGCTCTTTCTTCTATAGGTCTTGCAATATCTTCAGTGATATCGTGATAAGTCTTGTGACCAATAATTAGCGGTTCCCTAATAGGGGCTTCGTAATGTCCTGACATTTTTTACCTATTTAATTATTATTTAAACGTTGTTTTCTTTTCTGTTTCTCACTTTCGTATGGTAGAATACGTTTGGCTTAGTACCAATTTCTTCTAACAATACATATTTTCTCTTGTCATTGAACAATGCTCTTACTTCAGAAGATTTGTCATTCATATCTCCGAACTTCAATGCACCTGTAGAACAAGCCTGAGAACAAGCTGTTTTCAACTCGCCATCTTCAATTCTTCTGCCTTCTTTTTTGGCTTCAAGAATAGTAGCTTGAGTTCTTTGGATACACATAGAACATTTTTCCATTACCCCTCTAGTTCTCACCACCACGTCAGGATTTAGAACCATTCTTCCTAAATCGTTGTTCATGTTGAAATCGAACTTATCATTCAAGTTGTAATTGAACCAGTTGAATCTTCTTACTTTGTATGGACAGTTGTTTGCACAATATCTGGTACCGATACATCTGTTGTAAGCCATTTGGTTTTGACCTTGCTTACCGTGTGAAGTTGCTGCCACTGGACATACTGTTTCACAAGGTGCGTGGTTACAGTGCTGACACATTACCGGCTGGAAGATAACATCCGGGCTTTCACTTGGTTCAATTAATATATCATAAAGATTAGGAACATCTAATCCTTTGTCTAAACCTTCTTTAACTTCAATTTTTTCTTTAGCAGAATAGTAACGGTCTATTCTTAACCAATACATATCTCTGGACATTCTGATCTCGTCTTTACCTACTACAGGAACGTTGTTCTCTGCCTGACAAGCCACGATACAAGATCCACAACCGATACATGAGTTAAGGTCTACGGAAAGATTGAAGTGAGGTCCGTCTGTGTCGTCAAAAGCATCCCAAAGATCTACTTTACCCATTGGTAATTCTCCTTGCAATGTTTCCATTTTCAATGGAGCATTCCATTCGTTTACATCACCTTTCAAGTAAGTATCTAAAGAAACCTCTTTCGCGATTTCATAACGACCCATTAAAGTATTTTGAAGCTGCATTCCCGCGAATTCGTGGTCATCAGCATCAGTTTTTTCCAAAGTTACACCAGAAACTACAGTGTTATATCCATCAAATAATGGATAAGCGTTTACTCCTGTTTCGGCTACTTTACCAGAATCTTTTTTACCATATCCTAACGCCAAACCTACAGATCCTTCTGCCTGTCCTGGCTGAATAAACACAGGAACGTTTTCTAAAGTAACTCCATTTACTTTCAGAGTAACAACAGATCCGTCTAGCTGCATTCTTGCGTTTAGGTTGTTTTCTAAACCTAGTTTTTCTGCATCTTTAGGAGAAATGGTTAAGTAGTTATCCCAAGACAATCTGGTGATTGGGTCTGGTAACTCTTGAAGCCAAGGGTTGTTGGCTTGTGTACCATCTCCTAATGAAGTTTTAGTATATAAAACAAGCTCCAAGTCAGAAGCTTTGAACCCGTTTAGTTCAGCAACTGCTTTAGAAGCATCGCCACCACCAGCGTAAGAAAGGCTAGCTGTAATGTTAGCTGCGTTGAAACCATTGTATAATGCTTGGTTGAAAGAAGTTCCACCCAATAAGGTTACCGCATTTGCTTTTAGGTATTCATAATAGTTAGCAGTGCTTCCTTTTCCGTTGATCCAAGTCAATAAAGATTCTTCAATCTGTCTTGATTTGTAGATTTTTTGGATAGTTGGCTGCATTAAAGAGTAAGCACCAGTTTGTGGAGCCAAATCTCCCCAAGATTCTAGCCAATGTGCTGCAGGAATTACTACTTTAGCCGCTTGTGCTATTTCGTTCTTTTTGTCTGAAACAGCCACTAAAGTAGAAACTTTAGAAAGCGCTTTTTGGAATTCTGCACCTTTAGCGTGAGAATAGATTGGGTTTACATTGTTGGTGATTAATACTCCAACTTGTCCGCCGTTCAACCAAGCCATAAACTCGTTGAATCTTGCTCCGTCATATTCTTTTAATAGATTTGCTTTACCTGTGAAAGCTACAGAACCTAATTTTTGGTTGATTAAATGTGCTAAAACGTAAGCCGCTTTAGAACCATCAGCAAAAACTACAGCTTTGCTGCCTTTTGCCTGCAATTCTTTTGCAATAGCTGAAGCTTCTTTGTCTGAAGTTCCTCCACCTACTATAGCGTTGTATACTTCTACTAAAGTTTTGTTTACAGCAGAAGGTTTTTTAATGATTCTTGTATCTGCATTAGCACCTGTAAGAGACATGTTAGATTCTACTTGGATGTGTCTCAACATGTTTTCTCCTGGTTTTCTAGCTGCAGCATAAGAAGTTTCTAAACTGTTAGCGTTGTAATCTCCTAAGAAATCTGCCTGAAAAGAAACCACCAATTCTGATGTTGACAAATCATAAACCGGCAAAGCTCTGTTCCCTAAAACCTCTTGTGCAGCATCTAATGCAGCAGCATATGGATAAGCGTCATACGTTACCAATTCTGCATTAGCATATTTTGCTTTGAAATCTCCGAACAATTTTTTGAATGTAGGAGACGCGTAGGAATGAGAAAGAACTACAATTTTTTTGTTTGCAGCCTGTGCATCAGCCAATGCTTTCAAAACTACAGTATCAGCTTCATCAAAAGTAGCATCGTTTCCGTTTACTTTTGGTTGCTTTAATTTATCGTTGTCATAAAGCGATAAAACAGTAGCCTGTGCTCTTGCGTTGGTTCTACCCAAACCCTTAGCAGCAGGATTCGGTTCTATTTTGATAGGTCTTCCTTCTCTTGTTTTTACCAAAACACTAGCAAAATCAAATCCATCAAAATAAGTAGATGCATAATAGTTAGGGATACTTGGGATAATGCTATGTGGTTTTACCACATAAGGAATGGTTTTAATTACCGGAGCTTCGCAGGCAGCCAATGTAACGGCTGCAGTAGAGAATCCTAAAAGTTTCAGGAAGTCTCTTCTGGAAGTACTAGAATTGTTCATCTTGTCTGCATCGCCCAAGAATTCATCCACAGGAATTTCATTTTGAAATTCTTTTTGAGCCAATCTTGCATTTAGCGATTGGTCTTTCAGTTCGTGAATACTTCTGAATTGTATTTTATTTGAAGCCATTTATACTTCTAATTTTCTATGATTAATAATGACATTTACCACACTCTAGACCACCAATTGCGTCTACGGTCATTTTTACATCACCGCCGTACTGCTTTTTCAGTTTTTCGTGTAATTTTTGGTAGTACTCTTTGTTATAATTGTTTGTCATGTCTACTTCTGTAGTTCTGTGACATTCTATACACCAACCCATTGTAAAGTTGTTGGCCATCTGTAACTTGTCCATTTCCTGAACTTGGCCATGACATGCTTTACATACCACATCTACTTTTTTAGCCTTCATGATGGTTTGCTCACCAGCTACCACGTGTTGAGAGTGGTTGAAGTATACAAAATCTGGCATATTGTGGATTCTCACCCATTCTATTGGTTTTGTATTACCGGTGTATGCACCTTTGGCTTCATCCCAACCGGCAGCTGCGTAGATTTTTTTGATTTCTCCTGTATAGAAAGCTCTGTCTTTTCCTTCTTCTATGTATTTGCCTTTATATTCTGGAATACCTTTGTGGCAGTTCATACATACATTAACAGAAGGTATTTCTGACATTTTTCCATATTTAGCACCAGAGTGACAAAGTTGACAGTTGATTTTATTTTCTCCTGCGTGAATTTTGTGAGAGAAATAAATTGGTTGTTCTGGCTGGTAGCCTTTATAAACACCAATCCACATCAACCAGTTCCAAATTCCATAGAACGTTAAAACTGCCAATAATCCCATAAATACTTTACCAAGGGTATTGTATTTTTGGTAGAATTCTCCAAAAGTGTGAATTCTGGTAGCGTCTAACGCAGAAATTTCTCCTGATTTTCTCTGTAAATTTACAAGTTGAGTTAATCTGAAAAGCAACCAAATAAGTAATCCCGCGATAGCAGCCAAAGAAATTAAAAGTGCAGTAAAACGATCTTTTTCATCTTTTGCAGCTTTTAAGGCTTCTGGGGAATTGATGTCAGTTTCTTCAGCAACGACTTCTTTTGGTGGGTTTGTGGTGTATTCTAGAATATCTGCAATGTCCTGATCTGTAAGATTCGGGAATACTTGCATTTCCACTTTATTGAACTTGTTAAAGACTTCATTCGCATATTTATCGCCACTGGCTCTTAATGCTTTATTGTCCTTAATCCATTTTTGGAACCAATCTACACCTAAATTTTGTTCCTTTTTTAATCTTTCTACTACGCCTCCTAAAGCAGGGCCCACCACTTGTTTGTCTAATGCGTGACATGCTGTACAATTGGCTTTAAAAAGGGTTTCTCCTTTTTTGGCATCGCCTTTTAGATCCTGAGCGTAAATAGAAGCACTGGTTGTTAATAGCAAACTAAATGCTAACAACACTCTGTTGTAATGCTTTCTCCAACTAATCATTTAAATAATCTTGGGTTAATAATATTGAGTTTACATTCAATTGCGCAAAAATAACACTTTAACACAAAATTAACAGAAGGAAATCCTGTAATTTCTCATTTTTCTATAATTTATAACAATTCTAAATAAGAAGGCTTGAAATGTTTTTAATTTATAGTAATTTTGCTGAAAATATTCTAAATGAAAAATATAATCAAGGCAATATTTCTTTTTTCCTTTTTGGGATTTTATACAGTTGAAGCACAGCAAGTTGTGAAAAAAGATACAATGAACGGAACCGAGCTTACCGTTTCTATGGACGCTAAAGTAAACAATCTGCTAAATGATTTGGAAGAAAAATGCAAAGTCAAAGAGACGGATGCCGATAATAAATTGGTTGCTAAGATAGAGGTACCGGCTAAACCCAAAAGCAATGCCGAAATTTGCAGAGATAATCCAAGAATTTTAGGATATAAAATACAGGTTGCTGTTGTGAAAAGCAATGAAGAAGCCAATAATGTGAAAGCTTATTTTCGCTCTAAATTCCCTAATATAAAGGCGGAAACTGATGCTTCCCTAAGGCCAAACTATAAAATATTGGTGGGAAGTTATCTTACGAAACAATCTGCCAGTGTAGACCTTTCTAGGATAAAAGCACTTTTTCCGGCTGCAGTTTCTATTCAGTACAGAGTTTTTTGTGTAGAAGCCAAATAAGTTTTGACCTTATAAAAATAAAAACCTCAGAGATATCTGAGGTTTTTTTATGTTTTAGTTTTTCACCAAAAGCCTGAATCCTTCTCCATGAACGTTGATGATTTCTAAACCATCATCATCTTTCAGAAGTTTTCTAAGCTTGGCAATGTATACATCCATACTTCTTGCGGTAAAGTAATTTTCTTTTTTCCAGATTTTTCTCAGCGCAAGATCTCTTGGCATAAAATCATTTCGGTGTATACAAAGCAATTTCAAGAGTTCATTTTCTTTAGGTGAAAGTTTGTATTCGTTATCGCCCACCCTTAATTGTCTCAGTACAGAATCAAAGAAAATATTGCTGATTTTGAACTGTTCTTGTTCTTCATCTTCTACCACAGCACTTCTCTGTAGGATAGCCTTGATTTTGTATAAAAGCAATTCTGTGTCAAAAGGTTTAGTGATATAGTCGTCTGCACCAATTTGGTAGCCTTTCAGCACATCTTCTCTTTGGTTTCTTGCTGTTAAGAAAATAATAGGAGTGTTTTTGTCAATTTTTCTCACGTCTTCTGCCAAAGAAAATCCATCTTTTTTAGGCATCATGACATCAAAAATGCAAATATCGAATTCCTTTTCGGTAAATTCCTTTAATCCCATCTCGCCATCAGTGGCAAGAGTAACCTCAAAATTATTGATGGTTAAGTAATCTTTCAGTACTGCACCAAAGCTTTGGTCGTCTTCTACTAATAATATTCTATTACTCATAATGTGGTGTTTTTATTTTTACTGTTTTATTATATTTTACATGGGTAGTTTTAGGGTAAAGGTGCTTCCTTTGTCCTTTTCAGAATCTACAATCACCTGCCCTTGGTGTAGTTCGATGATTTTTTTTACATAAGACAATCCAAGCCCTTGTCCTTTTACATTGTGTATGTTTCCAGTTTCTTCTCGGAAGAATTTTTCAAAAATCTTGGTTTTGTTGTGCTGCTCCATTCCCATGCCTTTGTCAGAGATTTCAATCACATACCAATTTCCTTCGTTTCTGGTGGAGATTTTAATTTCCGGGGTGTTGGGAGAATATTTGTTCGCATTGTCCAAAAGATTAATCAAAGCATTGGAAAGATGAAACTCATCTACTTTTATCAAATATTTCTCTGCCTTAAATTCTTCTTTTAATGTGCCTTTTCTTTCTTCTACAATCAGTCTAAAGGATTTGGTGATGTCTTTTATCAGTTCTCTTACATTGGTTTCCTTCAGAAACAGTTTTACTTCGTTTCTTTCCAGTTTAGACATATTCAGCACGTTTTCTACCTGCTTTTTCATCCTTAGGTTTTCCTGTTTGATGAGCCCGGAATAATATTTTACTTTTTCAGGATTGGTAGAAATTTTATCATTAGACAAGGCGTCTGTAGCAACAGAAATAGTAGCTAAAGGCGTCTTGAATTCATGAGACATGTTATTGATGAAATCGGTTTTTACTTCCGAAATTTTCTTCTGTTTCATCATGTAATTAATGGAAATGATATAAATTCCCAAAATCGTAAGCAAAGACATGAAGGTGCCCAAAAGCATCGGTAGATTGTTCTTGATGAGAGAGGCATCCTTTCTCGGGAAAACAAGGGAAAGTGTGTAGAGCGTTCTGTCTTTGTTGTCAGTAAAGAGAGGCGCCGTATAACTTTTCTTGTCTTTTTGCTCCAGATATATACTGTTGGATAAACCTGTCAGTTTATTCTTTTTGTCCAATATTCCATAACCAAATTTAGAATCGATACCGTTTTCTTTCAATTCTCTCGTCAATACAGAATCCAAAGTTTTAGAATTAACTCTTTGGTTTACAGGAAGATTGCTGGCGTTGAATTTTGCAAACTCAGTAAGGGTAAATTGTCCACTGCTGATATCCTGGCTTTGTACAGATGAAATCACTTTAGGCGAATTCTGTGCCTTTTTAATACTGTAAAGCCCCTCGTCTTTGTAGAGCTTTATTTTGGTTAGGCTGTCGCCATTTGTAGAAAGTGGAATATTTTGTTTCTCAATAATGGTTTTGCCAAAAGAAACGGTAGTTTTGCTTAGCGAATCCTGTACCTGTTGGATTTGGAAAAGGGTAGGATTCTTATCATTTGAGGTAATGTTTTTGTCGAAATTTTTAAATTTTTCGTAATATTTATTGACCTCTATTTCTCCAATTTTTTTGGTAGAACTTTCCATAGCCAGATAAACTTTGTTTTCGAATTCCTGGTCTAATGCGGTATAATATTCTTTAAGCCAATAAAATTGCATAGAGACGAAAACCACGAGAGAAATCGTCATAAATACAGATATTATTGGGATAAATTTATTGTTCATTTTTTTGATAGAAAAACTTGCGTAAGCAATTAATTTAACACAAATTAAACAAAAAATACCAATAAAAATTGCATGATTTTTCTTAAAAACATCAATTTTAACAAATTATTGTGAATTTTATCACAATATGAAAGTTGTTTTTAAGAATTCTCTAACAAATTTTCGTCTATAAAATACTGTATAATGGCCTTTTTCATTAACAGTTGCTGTTCGTTGGGTTTCAATTCTGGAAGCTCTTCCAATTGTTGAAAGATAGGCCATCCATCATCATCATAATCTTCAAATTTGTAATAGCCAAAAGGTTCTAATAATCGGCAAACCGCAATATGGATTAAGTTTACTTTGTCGTCTTTAGAATATTTTTGACTGCCACTTCCCAATTCTTGTACACCGATTAAAAAAAGAAGGCTTTCTACCGGTGGGTTTTTTTCCGTTCCGAAATGTTCTTCGAAAAAAGCTTCTATTTTTTTCCAGATTTCTATTTCATTAATTTCTTCCATGTTCTTCCAATTTTAGTAAAAATGCATATTCCAAAGCATCTTCTTTCAGGCTTTCAAATCTTCCAGAGGCGCCTCCATGCCCAGATTTCATATCGGTTTTAAAGATAAGAATATTTTGATCGGTTTTCAAGTCTCTTAATTTTGCCGTCCATTTGGCAGGCTCCCAATATTGTACTTGAGAATCGTGTAAACCTGTGGTAATAAGGGTGTTGGGGTAATCCTTCGCCACTATGTTATCATAGGGAGAATAAGATTTCATGTAGTCGTAATATTTTTTCTTTTTAGGATTTCCCCATTCGTCAAATTCTCCTGTGGTTAATGGAATGGTTTCATCTAACATCGTAGTCACTACATCTACAAAAGGCACTTGAGCCACAATACCATTGAAAATGGATGGTTCAAAATTCATGACCGCCCCCATCAAAAGACCTCCGGCAGAACCTCCCATCGCATAAAGATGTTTTGGTGAAGTGAAGTTTTCTGAAACCAAATATTTTCCTGCATCTATAAAATCAAAAAAGGTATTTTTCTTTTGGAGCATTTTGCCGTTATCATACCATTCTCTTCCTAAATATTCTCCACCTCGGATGTGAGCAATGGCATAGATGAAACCTCTGTCTAAAATGGAAAGTCTTACATTAGAAAAACTAGCATCTATGGTGTGTCCGTAACTCCCGTATCCATACAATAGCAAAGGTGTTTCGGCAGATTTCGGGGTGTCTTTGTGATACACCAAAGACACCGGAATTTTTACTTTTCCGTCTCTTGAGGGAGCCCAAATTCTTTCGGAAATATAGTTTTCCGAACTGAAATTCCCGCCCAAAACTTCTTGTTGCTTTAGCAATTTGGTTTCTCCGGTTTTCATGTTGTATTCAAATGTAGAACTTGGCTGAGTAAGGGAAGTATAGCCATAGCGAAGTACTTCGGTATCAAAATCCAAATTGATGCTCACGTATGCCGTATAGGTAGGTTCGCTAAAAGGCAGGTAATGGGCAATTTCCTTTTGGTTGTTCATGATTTTGAGTTGTAGCAATCCTTCGGTTCGTTCTTCTATCACGAAAAAATCTTTGAAAATCTCAAATCCTTCTAGTAGTGTTTCTTCACGGTGAGGGATAAGCTCTGTCCAGTTTTCTTTTGACGGTTTGTTCACCGGCGTTTTTACGATTTTGAAATTGGTGGCGCCGCCTTCGTTGGTGATGATGTAGAAATCATTTTCATAATGCTCTACTGCATATTCCAAATCGTCTTCACGTTTTTGGATGACTTTCCATTCTGCAAAAACATCATCTGCTGGGATATACCAATGCTCATCTGAAATGGTAGAAGAGCTTGCAATAAAAATGAATTCTAAAGACTTGGATTTGAAAACGCTTACATCAAACGTCTCGTCTTCTTCATGGAACACCAAAACGTCCTCTTCTTGTTTTGTCCCTATTTGGTGTCGGTAAATTTGGAAGGCACGCAAGGTTTCATCTTTTCTAATATAGAAAAAGTGTTGGTTATCATTGGCCCAGACGGTTTTTCCGGTAGTGTTTTCTATGCGGTCTTCTAGAAACTCACCCGTTTGAAGATTTTTAACCAAAATGGTATAAATCCTTCTGCCCAAAATGTCTTCTGAAAAAGCGGCCAATGTATTGTCTACCGATACCGAAAAACTCCCTACATCATAAAAATCTTTTCCCTCAGCCAATTGATTGACATCCAACATCAATTCTTCCGGATTGTCTAGAGCAAGGTGGTGCCTATAGAAAAGTGGATACTCTTTCCCTTTTTGGTATTTTACTACATACCAATATTTGTTGAAAAAATAAGGCAAGCTCTCATCATCTTCTTTATAACGGGCCTTCATTTCTTGGTAAAGTTGCTCCTGAAGTTCTTCGGTATCCTTCATTACAAAATCGCAATATGCGTTTTCTTCTTCTAGGTATTTTATTACCTCGGGATTTTCCCTTTCATTGAGCCAGAAATAGGGGTCTATTCTGGTGTCGCCATGTATTTCTAAGGTTTTATCTATTTTTTTTGCTTTTGGAGCGTTCATTCATTAAAAAATTTAAGGGCAAATTTAGTAAAATAAAAAACCATCTCTTCTATAGAAAAGATGGTGAATTTAGATATTTTCATCAGCGATGTTTAATTTAACATAAAGTTTATGTTAGAATAGGTTTATATCATTCAGCAGAACCGAGAAGGGTTTTCCTATGTAATTCACTTTATTTGCTTCAAACTGTTTCAGATAATTAAGGGTGTCTATTTGGGCGCTTATATTGGTGATAATAAATAACCCAATAAAGCAAAATACAGTTTTTATTGTAGTATGATACATTACGCTATAATATTTTTCTGTAAACAATAATATTTTTTATGATTTTAAATCCATAAAAGTTTTTTTCTTCTATTGTAAATAATCGTTTATTTTTTTGTTCATAATAGTAAGTTTGATCTCTTGGAATAGGATTTTGCCAAACTATTATCATTTTATTATCACCAAAGTAAAATGTTGTGTCATAAGAAATATTTTTTTTCATTCCACTAGGAAAAGACCAATATGTTTTAGGCTGGATTTGAGTCATGTCATTCAGCAGAACCGAGAAGGGCTTTCCAATGTATTTTATCTTATTTTCTTCAAACTGTTTCAGATAATTAAGGGTGTCTATTTGGGCATCACATGTAAAAACAGTGAAAATTAAAAAGCCTAAAATTCTAAATTTTAACATTATCTATATACCTTTATGTCTTTTATGATTTTATTGCCATAAAAACTCTTTTCATCATCAGTGAAAACACATTTGTTTTTATTTTGATAAGATTTAATGTCATTAGAAGGGATTGGGGTTTGCCAATAAATGGATAAGGTAATAGAGTTTAATCTAATATAATCTTTATTAACAAAATTAAAGTCAGTATAAATTCTTTTATTTTTATTATTAAAAGCACTAAAACTAAAATTAGTTTTAGGCTGGATTTGAGTCATGTCATTCAGCAGAACCGAGAAGGGTTTTCCTATGTATTTAACCTTATTTGCTTCAAACTGTTTCAGATAATTAAGCGTGTCCAATTGAGAATACACAAATCCATATAATAGAACTGCTGTTATTAAAAATATATTTTTCATTTTTAATAAAAACTTCACCCCAATTTTAGAGTGAAGTTTTTGGTTTTATTGTTTAGTTAATATAACTTCTTTAGGCAAAGGTTGTGGAAAAACAGCCGCATTATAATATGGACAGTCTTTTGTAATGAGGTTGCTTCCTTCGTTAAATTTCCAATTTAGCTTAGTTTTAGATGCATCGGTAAAATCAATCTCTATAAAACCATTTAATCCACAAATGTCATTGTCCACATAGCTTAAAGAGTATTTTTGATTTGATTTTTTAAATTTGCCTCCCTTAATTTTTGCCAAATCATCATCTAAATTTGTATTGTCAAATAAAATATTACCATTTGTATCCGTAACTTTGAATTTTATAATCAGAATATCTGCATAAAATTTTAAAGTTTCATTATAATTGTAATTTATTTTTTTAATTTTCAAATAAATAATTTTCCCGTCCCATACTGCCTTCCATGTTCCTTCATATTCGGGAAGTTCATTGTTGGTATCTCTAAGATATGAGCCTTCAGATAATTGAGTGTATGTTCTTAAAGGATAGGTCTGTGCCTTACAAGATAAAGAACTAATAATTATTAATATAAAATAAAATGTGTTTTTCATAGCTTTAAAATTTATGGACATTGTGTGTAGTTAACAGTATTATTTGCGTTCAATGATAATTTATTCGAATTAGTGCCATCTACTTTATAAAGATCTAGCCCGTTAACATTTACGGTGTTTTTCAAAAACTGTAAAAAAATGCTTTCAACTGTAGATTGGTTTAAATAACCATCATTGTTTTCTAAGGCATTTTTAAACAAATCCATATATTGTTTATTCCAATTGCCTAGAGAACCTGAAAGATTGCTGAAATTAGAAGTACTCCCGGTATATCTTAACATATAACTTCCTTCGGAGGTAATTACCATAGCATAGGCGTCCCCGATGTTTCCACTTGTACTGGCATTACTAATGCAGCTTGTAAGGAAAGTCATTACGTCAGCCGGAGAAAATATTTTTACAACCCCATCTGCATTGTTATGGGTGTGCAAAAATCCAAAAAAACGATTGCCTTCTGGTAATCTTACAGAATTAGTACCTATTTTATTATCCATTGATTGATATTGTGTGTCGGTAATGCCTGTTCCAGGAGGAGGATAGGATGATGCATAGCCCATTTCATGGTCATAATTCAAAACCTTATTAGTGGTTAAACTATCTACTTTAGTTTTAAATTTTGGATCTAAATTTTGTGCTTTTATTTTAGAGCATGGATCATTAGTTTGTGGAGTATATATTTGGCTGCCCGGGGTGCCATGCACATCAGAGCCACCATCCATTGTACCCGTGTAACTGCCACTGGCAAACATACTGCTCGTATCTATCCACCAAGATCCTGTAGAAGATATAGGTTTAACATAGGAGATAACAACCTCTGTTATGTCTCTTTGAGGAGCTTCTTTGGCTGTTTTTTCTTGTTGTAATAGTTTTGAAATGTAAGTACAAAAGTTGCTTTCATGTCTTTGTCATTAATGATGCGAAACTTTACATAATCTCTTTCCTCATTCACATGACAAGCTATTGCTTCTATAACTTTTCCATTCTTTAAAATAGGAAAGACAACTGCTTTTTCGTCATCGCCAAAAGTTTGTGAGGCAACATTAAGGTCTATATCTCCATACTTTTGAGATAGGTCGTTTTCAAAATCCTTATTTTTTTCTAAGAAATTATAAATTAATTCCGCAAAGGGATAAGAATAGGATTTTTGTGATGTTCTAAAGTTTTTTGCGCTTTGTAAATTTTTCTCAAAATTTACGAATGCTCCAATTTTTTCTCTTGCTAGCCTTTCTTGAGAATTGGTGATTTCATCTGTCCTGCAGGAAAATATTAGAAATAAAAATCCCAACAAAACCAGAAAATTGATTTTATTTTTTTTTGTCATAATTTGAGTTTTTGATGTATTTATTTATTCAATACGACTCAAATATAAACAAATTTTTCTATTTTTGATTGTTTCTGATGAACTTTTCTATGGCCATAGTCATAGAAGGGGTTTCTTTAGAAGGCGCCATCACATCTATTCTAAGGCCAGCTTCTTCTGCGGCATGTTGCGTGGTAGCCCCAAAGACCGCAATTTTTTTATCTCCTTGTTTAAAATCCGGGAAATTCTGAAAAAGAGATTTTATCCCAGGATGAGAAAAGAAGGCTAACATGTCGTAGTCGTCTATATTGATGTCTGAAAGATCGCTGGCAACAGTTCTGTACATTACTGCTCTGGTCCAATCTATACCGGCGGAGTCTAGTACTTTTGTGGTTTCTTCAGTAACCACATCAGAGCATGGAAGAAGGTATTTTTCTTCGTGATGTTTTTTGAAGAGCGGCAACAAATCACTCATGGATTTTTCGCCAAAAGAAATTTTTCTTTTTCTGTAAACGATATGCTTCTGAAGATAATTGGCAATGGCTTCTGATTGGCAGATGTACCTCATGGTATCTGGTACAGCAAAACGCATTTCTTCTGCTAATCTAAAATAATGGTCAATAGCATTTTTACTGGTAAAAATAATACCGGTATAGTGAGATAGGTCTATCTTCTGCGTTCTAAGTTCTTTCGCATCCACTCCTTCTACATGAATAAAAGGCCTGAAATCGATCTTTATCTTTTCTTTTTTGGCAATTTCCAAATAAGGAGACGAATCGCCTTGTGGGGAAGGCTGTGAAACCAAAATAGATCTAATTTTCATTCTAAAAATTTGTGTGAATATTTTATAAAAACCAAAATTTCCAAATCAACAACGCTGGTAAAATTTGGAGAGTGCAAATATACAAAATTTTATAATACCATTCTTTTGGCAAAATTCTCTGATTATGAAATAGATAAATGGATAATTTTAGCAAAAAAGCAAATATTATCACAAAAACATAAAAAATAAACATTTTATGTTTGTTGATTGACAAATAGTAGTGAATAATGGAAAGAGCCAGGATGACAAAAGAATATATTAAATAGTATTTTTGGGCAACGAATGAATATTTTCCGAATTTTTTTAATTCCTGAATGCTTCCATAAAAAAGATAAATAATAATGTTTTTTACAATATAAAATAACAGTAGGGAGGTCAAAAGAAATCCAAATTTATTGAATTGAACTCCGAGTAAGGAAAAGTTTTCAGCAACGAATTTAGGCACTACAGGAATGTATTGAGAAAAGAGCACCGAAAAACTCAAAGAAAACAATATGGTTGTAAAAAACCAACTCAATACATTGTTATTGGTGTTTTCATAAGGCTGCATGATAAATTCTGCCAAAGAAATGTTTCGGTGAAGCGTTTTGAATAAAATAAGATAAGACATAATGATGCCTACTATACAATAGATTACCCAATCGTGCTGTTCTACAATTCTGATCAATTCTTATAATTTTTGCAAAAATAGCATTTTAAGAATTAGGGGAGAACAATTCTGCCATTAAAATTTTGAGGAAAAACTTTTAAAAAGATTATCTTTGTGGATTGAAATGTTATGAGAAAGTTAATCATTATACCCACCTACAACGAAAAAGAAAACATAGAAAACATCATTAATGCTGTTTTTGCAATGAAGCAGGATTTTAGTGTTTTGGTTGTAGACGATTCTTCTCCTGATGGCACCGCAGATATTGTAAGAGAGCTCAGAAAAGAGCATTCCGATCTGCATCTTACCATCAGAAAGACCAAAGACGGTTTGGGAAAAGCATATATACATGGCTTCAAATGGGCACTGCAAAATGGATATGATTATATTTTTGAGATGGATGCAGATTTTTCTCACAATCCCAATGATTTGCCAAAGCTTTATGAAGCAGCATTGCAAGGTGATATGAGCGTGGGCTCTAGATATTGCAAAGGCGTAAATGTTGTAAACTGGCCTATGTCTAGAATTTTACTTTCTTATTTTGCTTCTAAATATGTAAGGTTTATTTTAGGAATTCCAGTATTTGATACCACGGCAGGTTTTGTCTGTTTTTCTAAAAAAGTATTAGAAAGCATCAACCTAGATGAAATAAAAATGACAGGCTATGGTTTTCAGGTAGAAATGAAATATAGAGCATTCAGAAAAGGATTCAAAATCGTAGAAGTGCCGATTATTTTTACAGACAGAACCCAAGGTGAAAGCAAAATGAACGGTGGCATCATAAAAGAAGCCGTTTTTGGGGTGATAGACATGAAAATTAAATCCATTTTTGGAAAATTATGAAAAAACTGATACCTGTTTTTGTGGTGGTTTTTCTTTCTGCGTGTACCAAAATGGTAGACGCGCCAAAAAATCTTTTGTCTAAAGAAAAAATGTCCATCATTATAGCAGATTTTGCCATTTATGATCAGGCTTTTGCTGTAAAACCAGATGTAAACATGGAGCTTTCAAGCAGATATGTACTGATAAAGAACCATACAAACGCTAAAATATACCGAGACAGCTACTCCTATTATTTGTCTGATCCTAAAGACATGCAAGATATTTTGGAAGATGCCAAAAAAATTATTTTAAAAAAAGATCCAAAGCTGGAAGAGTACATGGAAAAGAAAAAGAAAGAAAATCCAGGTGTTCCGAACTTTGTGAAATAATTTTTCAGAGAAATTTAGAAACTACTTTTATTAATAATGCAGAAATTTTTTGAAGTTGAAAAAACGACTTCCGGGAAAGCCAGAGCCGGAAAAATAACCACAGACCATGGCGAAATACAAACGCCCATTTTTATGCCTGTGGGCACGGTGGCTTCAGTAAAGACAGTACATCAGCATGAACTGAGGGAAGATATAAAGGCGCAAATTATTTTAGGAAATACCTATCACCTGTATCTAAGGCCCGGAATGGAAATTATGCAGGCGGCGGGTGGGCTTCACCATTTTATGGGATGGGAAAAACCTATTCTTACGGATTCCGGAGGATATCAGGTTTTTTCGCTTTCTTCTAGCAGAAAAATGACAGAAGAAGGGGTGAAATTTAAATCACATATTGATGGAAGCTATCATTTTATTTCTCCAGAAAAATCTATGGAAATTCAGCGTCAGATAGGGGCAGATATTTTCATGGCTTTTGACGAATGTACACCATATCCTTGCGAATACAATCAGGCTAAATTGTCAATGGAGCTTACTCACCGTTGGCTAAAGCGCTGCATAGACTGGACGAAAGAAAATAAAGAAATCTATGGGCACAAACAGCATTTGTTTCCTATTGTTCAAGGATCTACCTATTCTGATTTAAGAAAAATTTCTGCAGAAGTAATTTCTGAAGCAGGAGCCGTAGGAAATGCTATTGGAGGACTTTCTGTAGGGGAACCAGAGGAAGAAATGTATAGAATTACCAATGAAGTAACCGATATTCTTCCGAAAGAAAAACCACGTTACTTGATGGGAGTAGGCACGCCTTGGAATATTATAGAAAGCATTGGCCTTGGGATAGATATGATGGATTGCGTAATGCCTACCCGAAATGCAAGAAACGCCATGCTCTTTACTTGGCAAGGTGTTATGAATATGAAAAACAAGAAATGGGAAAGAGATTTTTCTCCATTAGATGAATTCGGGACGAGCTATGTAGACCGAGATTACAGCAAAGCCTATGTTCGCCATTTATTTGTGGCAAAAGAATATTTGGCCAAGCAAATTGCTTCTATACATAATTTGGCATTTTACTTAGATTTGGTAAAAGTGGCAAGAGAACATATCTTAGCAGGAGATTTTTATGAGTGGAAAGAACAGATTATTCCTCAGTTAAAACAAAGGCTGTAAATTTGTAATTAAGAACCTTTATGGTTTCAGAAGAATGAAAATATTAGATCAATACATCATTAAAAAATATTTAGGGACACTGGGCTTTATGCTGGTGTTGCTCTCTATTATTATCGTGGTGATAGATGTGCAGAGTAAATCGCCAAGAATAGAAAGCAATGGCTTTACGGTAGGCTATTTCCTTATTAATTTCTATCCGTATTTAATGTTGTATTATCTTATTACCTTCTTCTCTATTTTGGTATTTATTTCTGTAATTTATTTTACTTCAAGGATAGCCAATAATACGGAAATTGTAGCCTATATCAGCAGTGGAGCAAGTTTTCATAGGTTTGCAAAGCCTTATCTTATTTCGGCGCTCATCATTGCAGCGGCTATTTTAATGGTTAACCATTTTATTTTGCCTTGGTCTAACATCAAAAAAAATAAACTGGAAATCTATACCATGAATACTACCAACCGTGAAAAATTTACGGCCAATGCGCAGATTTCCGCACAGCTCAATCCTCAGGAATATGTTTTCATTAACAGCTATAATAGACAGACCAATAGAGGCTCGGGATATATTTATCAAAAATTTGACAAGAACAAAAAACTCCTTCATCAAATCAATGCCCTGGAAATTTATTGGGACGAAAAAGCAAAAAAATTTGTAATCAGCAATTACCTGGAAAAAAGGATCGGGAAAAATGATGAAGAAATTTTAAACAATGGAGACACTAAAACACAAGATTTCAAGCACCCTCCAGAAGAGTTATTCCCTAACGAATTGCTTGGGCAGAACAAAACCACTCCAGATCTTATTAAATTCATTGCTCGAGAAAAGGAAAAAGGAAACAGCAATATCAATAGTTATCTAAACGAATTGCATCAGCGTACTGCAATGCCTGTTTCTATTATTATCCTTACTTTTTTGGCGTTATCTTTATCTTCACAAAAGAAAAGAGGGGGGCTAGGGATGAATCTGGCACTTGGGATTTCTTTGGCTTTCATTTTCGTTTTTTCTTTTGAAGTCTTGAAAATTGTAGCTTCCGAAAACAATTCCATTCCTCCTTTTGTTGCCATGTGGTTGCCGAATATTGCCTTTGGGGCCTTGGCATATTACCTTTACATGAAAAGAGCTAATCAGTAAAGCAGTTCTATCTCTTTGTGAAAGAATTTTTTCAAACCATCCTTTTCCAATTCAATCCAGAGATTGCCGCTTTCATCAGCATATTGTATTATGCCATTTTGTCTTGAATGGTCTTTCTGGAAAACAGATACTTCATTCCTTTTAAAGAGATGGACATTGTAAATCTCTAAAATGTTTTCAGGTAATTGATTCTGAATTAATTTTTCGAAAACATAAGTGTGAAGGCTTTCCGCAAAGGTTTTCAGGTCAAATTCCAGCCCTGTTTGGGTAATTATAGAACCTGCTTTGGGCAGATTTTTGAAATTTTCTTGAAGGATGTTGATCCCGATTCCGGCTATCAGATAATCTCCTTTTTTTTCGAAAAGCATGCCGCATATTTTTTTGTTTTTGAGAATTAAATCGTTTGGCCATTTAATTTTGACATTCGTTTTGGTCAAATTGGCAATAAAATCCCTGATTAAGATTGCGGTATAATAATTGAAGAGAATATTAGAGACAGAAATATTTTTGGTTTTAATAGCAAAAGAAAAGGCAAGATTCTCATTGGGAAAAATTTCCCAGGTGTTTCCATACTGCCCTCGTCCTTTTGTTTGGTTGTAGGTATATACCGCCAAAAAGCCTTCTGTAAAATGACGGGTATTGATAAAATCAATGATTTCATCTTGGGTTGAAGAACAGTTGTCGAAGTAAATTAGGCTATTCATTTAACAAAACTTTAAGTAACATTCATCACCAAAAACTAAAGAAAAAACAATAAATTTGCAGATTAACATAAAACTTTTGAATGAGTAAAAATAAAGAAAAAGAAGCATTAATTGCTAAAATTGTAGAGGCAATTCAAGATACAAAAGGAGAAGATATAAAAATTCTGGACCTTACCAAAATAGAAAACTCTGTAGCAGACTACTTTGTAATATGCAGTGGAAACTCTAATACACAGGTAGCTTCTATTGCAGGAAATGTGGAAAAAAAGGTAAGAAATGAACTCAAAGACAGACCTTGGCATGTAGAAGGAAGCGAAAACGCCATGTGGATTTTGGTAGACTATATTTCTGTAGTGGTTCACGTTTTCCAAAAACATATTAGAGAGTATTATGATATTGAAGAACTTTGGGGAGATGCCAAAGTAATTTCCGTAGAGAATTAATAACCTATTAATCTGGTGAATTTCAAAACTCATCAGCCATTTTAATATATATAAATATGAAAGAAAAAAGTAATTTTAATTGGTTCTATCTGGTGGTGTTTGTAATATTGGCCATCACCATTTATCCATTACTTAATATAAACCGCACTAAAACAATTGATGAAAACAGTTTCTTCAATTTGCTGAAAGCGAATAAGGTTGAAAAAGTAATTGTTTATACCGATACGCCTAAAGCAGAGTTGTTCCTTACAAAGGAGGCAAAAGCTGCTTCTGTGGATAAGACTAAAACAGACAACAACTTATTGCCAGCAGTAGAAGCAAAGGCTGATTATGATTATAATTATGGTGATTTGCAGTATTTCCAACAGAAATTAGACAATCTGAAAAAAGAATACCCTTCTATAAATGTAAATGTAAGAAATGAACAGGCGGGTTCGCCGATGCAAGATTTATTAATCAATGCCCTAATTTGGTTTGGGATTTTTGGTCTTGTATATTATTTCCTTTTTAGAAAAATGGGAGCGGGCGGAGGACCTGGTGGACAGATATTCAGCATCGGGAAATCCAGAGCCAAACTTTTTGACGAAAATGACAAAGTGCAAGTTACCTTCAAAGATGTAGCAGGTTTAGAAGGAGCAAAAGAAGAAGTACAGGAAGTAGTAGATTTCCTTAAAAATTCTGAAAAATACACAAGACTTGGTGGTAAAATCCCGAAAGGAGTACTTTTGGTAGGCCCTCCAGGAACTGGTAAAACTTTATTGGCAAAAGCGGTAGCTGGTGAGGCAAAAGTGCCTTTCTTCTCGCTTTCAGGTTCAGATTTTGTGGAAATGTTTGTAGGGGTTGGTGCTTCCAGAGTAAGGGATTTATTTGCTCAAGCAAAAGCAAAATCACCGGCTATTATTTTCATCGACGAAATAGACGCAATAGGTAGAGCTAGAGGAAAAGGGGGCTTCCAAGGAGGAAATGATGAAAGAGAAAACACGCTAAACCAATTGCTTACCGAGATGGATGGTTTTGGTACAGATACCAATGTAATAGTAATGGCGGCTACCAATAGGGCAGACATTTTGGATAAAGCCTTGATGAGAGCTGGCCGATTCGACCGTTCTATTTATGTAGACCTACCCGAGCTGCATGAAAGAAGAGAAATTTTTGACGTTCACTTGGGCAAAATTAAATTGGCGGCAGATGTAGATAGAGACTTCTTGGCAAAACAGACTCCGGGATTTTCTGGTGCAGATATTGCTAATGTATGTAATGAAGCGGCTCTTATTGCAGCGAGAAATAACCATCAAGATGTAACCAAACAAGACTTTTTGGATGCTGTTGATAGAATTATTGGTGGTCTCGAAAAGAAAAATAAAGCGATTAAGCCATCTGAGAAAAAACGCGTAGCTTCCCACGAAGCAGGGCATGCTACTATATCTTGGTTGGTAGAGCATGCTTCGCCATTATTAAAAGTAACTATTGTGCCGAGGGGTAGAAGCTTGGGTGCAGCATGGTATTTACCGGAAGAAAGACAACTGACCACTACCGAGCAAATGCTAGACGAAATGTGTGCTACGCTTGGCGGTAGGGCGGCAGAAGAAGTTGTTTTTGGCAATATTTCTACCGGAGCACTTTCAGACTTGGAAAGAGTTACAAAACAGGCTCAGGCAATGGTTACCATTTATGGATTAAGCGAAAATATCGGTAATATTTCTTACTATGACAGTTCAGGTCAACAGGAATATAGTTTTGGAAAACCATATTCTGAAGAAACTGCAAAGAAAATAGACATAGAAATCAGTAATATTATTGAAAACCAATACAAAAGAGCGGTAAAAATTTTAACTGAAAACAGAGACAAATTGGATGCGCTTGCCAATAAATTGTTAGAAAAAGAGGTTATCTTCAGAGAAGATTTAGAAGAAGTTTTTGGGCAAAGAGCTTGGGATCCAGAACTTACAGAACAACCTGTAACTCAATCAGTATCTGAAAATCCTACAGAAAGTCTAGACGAAGAAAAGTCTCAAGAAGCCCATAATTAAAGGTTTAATTATTGTTTTTAGAAAAAGTTCCTGATATTAAATTAAAAAAATATAAGGAACTTTTTTATTTATATGCCTCATAAGTGGTGGTTTTCTAAATAATTTTATATTTTTGTTGTTGGCAAAATTTTAAAAATCAAAAAAAGTTGAGTTTTTTAAAGAAAATTGTAGGTAAAATTCTTAATCAGGAGGAGCAAACTGAAGAGCCTAATGTTACTAGGCTAGCAGATCAGTTGAAAAATGCTGACCTTGATTATAAATTTGCACAACTTTTTACGGCATCTGGGGGGTTCTTCAATTATTGTGGAGACGAGGCCGAAGCATTGCAAACACTCAACCAAATTGTAAAAATTGAAGGTATTAAAAATGTTTTCTGTTGTGATGAGGATTTACAGAACTTTCTAAATGTTACCAAAACCAACTTTACACAAACTTTAGATATTAACAATGATGCTGCCTTTATTACCTGCGAATTCCTTATCGCATTTGATGGCAGAATTATGCTTTCTTATAATAATATTCTTCATTATCACTCCTCTAGATTGCCAGAAAAAATTATTATTATGGCCAATGTTTCTCAAATCGTAAGCAACCTTAGTGAAGCCATGATGAAAATTAAAAGAAGAGGAAACGTAAGAAACCTTACTTCAATTAGTGGCAGACAGTCAAAATTAGACGCTCCTACTCAAGATAATTCAAAACTTTTCTTACTTTTGCTGGAAGATTAAAACAATCTTACTTCAATTAAAATCAGCAAAAATTGGATAAAAATCTCATTCAACGTATTGGTTCTGGAGCAATTTATGGATTGCTTATTTTTTTGTGTACCACAGAATATGGAGCCATATTCATTAATAAAATCTCACCAGATCTAGTAAAACCACATCTGCTTTTTTACGGATTAATGACATTTTTTATGGCGGTAGGCACTTATGAATGTGTAAGAATCATGAAGTTTAACAGCAGCCTTTACAAATGGTTGGTTTTGCCTTTGGTAGCATTGGTGTATTATAAAATGTTCACGGTTAGATATTTCAATTCTGGATTTTATTTCAACTTTAATTTGTCGGAAATTCTAGCACTTTCGCTTATTCTTATTATATGCATCACTCTTTTTAGGTTTCCTAATGAACTGTATTATGATGAGGGCAAACTTATATTTACGGTTATCTATACGGCTTTGCCTTTTGGCTTTGCGTTAGGCTTACCTATGTTTTTCTTGAATGATAATAATTTCACTTGGGAGGTATTTCTGCTTTTTGTACTGATCTGGAGTAGTGATTCTTTCGCCTATTTTACCGGAAGACTTTTCGGAAAACATAAAATGGCACCCAAAATCTCTCCTAAAAAGACTTGGGAGGGTTTTGCCGGAGGAGTTTTCTTCACCTTGATTTTAGGGTATTTCATAGAGCAACAATTTCCGGAACTAAGGGGTAACTGGATTGTTGTAGGGCTTTTGGTTTCTGTCTTTGCTCCTTTGGGAGATCTGGTAGAAAGCCAACTGAAAAGAACTTTCGGGGTGAAGGATAGCGGGAATATTATACCCGGACATGGTGGGGTACTAGATAGGCTAGATAGTTTCATAATAGCAGCACCTGTTGTATATTTGTATTTTATTTTAGAAAATATTTTCTAAAACATTTTAATTGAAAATTTGAGCATGAAATTACATAAAGAAGGTAAAGGAACAATTATTGTGGCAACGCTAGCTGTTGCTGTTCTAGGTTTTTTAGCGGTTTATTTTTTAAAGATTTGGTCTTTAATTATCGTTGTTCCTTTGTTGGTTTTATATGCATTGGTTTTCTGGTTTTTCAGAGTGCCAAACAGAGATATTGTAGATCATAAAGAAAACGTCATTGCTCCGGTAGACGGAAAAGTGGTGATGATAAAAGAAGTTTTCGAAGATGAATTCTTAAAAGAAAAAGTCATACAGGTTTCTATCTTTATGTCACCGCTTAATGTGCATATATGTCGTTATCCGGTTTCTGGAAAGGTGATTTACAAAAAATACCATCCTGGAAAATATTTGGTGGCTTGGCACGAAAAATCTTCTACTGAGAATGAAAGAACTACCGTAGCTGTAGAAAGTTTAACCAATCATAAAGTGGTTTTCCGTCAGATAGCTGGTTATGTAGCCCGTAGAATTGTTTTCTATTGTAATGAAGGCGATACTTCTAAAGCCGGCCATGAATTTGGTTTTATTAAGTTTGGATCCAGAATGGATGTTTTCTTGCCTTTAGATACGGAAATTACGTGCAAAATAGGAGACAAAACCAAAGGAGGTATAGATGTAATAGCAAAGATGAAGGAATAAAGAATTAATACATTTTTTTAAAAAGATAAAAAAACGCAAAGACTTTAAAGTCTTTGCGTTTTTTCTTTAGTTTATTTCGAGAAATCTCTATCCAAAATTCTGTAACTCTACCAGTTTTTTGTAAATATTATTGTTGGAAATCAGTTCTTGGTGTGTACCTTGTTCTACAATCTTACCGCGTTCCATCACCACTATGTGATCTGCCTTTTGAATGGTAGAAAGCCTGTGGGCAATCACTATAGAAGTTCTGTTCTCCATCATATGGTCTAATGCATCCTGTACCAGTCTTTCAGATTCGGTGTCGAGGGCAGAAGTCGCTTCATCTAGAATCATGATTGGAGGATTTTTCAGGACTGCTCTTGCAATAGAAAGACGCTGTTTTTGTCCGCCAGAAAGTTTGTTGCCGTCATCACCGATATTGGTGTGATAGCCTTCAGGAAGATTTCCAATGAATTGGTGTGCATTGGCAATTTTAGAAGCGTTCATCACTTCCTCTTCAGAAGCATCTGTTTTGCCCATTAGGATATTATTGTAAACAGAATCATTAAATAAAACAGATTCTTGGGTAACCATTCCCAAAAGTTTTCTGTATTCATTAAGCTTCAGGTCTTTAATATTGGTGCCATCAATCAGAATTTCGCCTTCTGTTACATCATAAAATCTTGCCAAAAGATTGGCAATAGTTGTCTTTCCGCTACCCGATTGTCCTACCAGTGCTATGGTTTTCCCTTTAGGAATTGTTAGGCTAAAATTCTTCAGGATTTGATTGTCTTTGTCGTAATAAAAAGAAATATTCTTGAATTCTATTTGATGGGCAAGTGTAGAAATGGAAATTGGATTTTCTATTTCCTCTACCTTTAAATCATAATCTAAAACTTCCAAAACCCTTTGCACCGCAGGTATTCCACCTTGGATGTTAGAAATGGCGGCAGAAAGCCTTTTGGCAGGTTCTAGAATTTGGAAGAAAATAGCGATAAACCCAATGAAGGTAACGGCACTCATGGAGTGTTTTTCCAAAATTTGGATGCCGGCAAACCAAGTAATCAACAAAATAGTGACAGAGCCCAAAAACTCAGAGCTTGGAGATGCCAGTTCTCTTCTTCTGCTCATGGCAATGGAATAATCTTGCCACTTGTTGGTGGTCTTTTCAAATCTAGATTTTAAGATGGTGTCTGCATTGAAAATCTTAATGATTTTAGAGGATTTCAAAGTCTCATCTACCAAAGAAAAGAGCGTTCCCAGCTCTTCCTGAGCTTTCATAGAATGTCTTTTCAGGCTTTTTCCTACCCAAGAAATAATGCCCCCCATTACTGGAAATACCAATAATGAAAACAAGGTTAAACTTGGCGAAAGCATAAAAAGGGTGATAAGTGAAGCGATAATCATAAATGGTGCGTTGATAACGTCTACCAAGCTGTTCATAATAGAGCCTTCTACATTGCCAATATCATTAGAAATTCGGCTCATCATGTCACCTTTTCTTTGTTCTGTAAAAAATGAAACAGGCAATTTTAGAAATTTATGATAAACATTACTTCTTAAATCTCTTGTTACCCCTACGCGGTAATTTACCAATGAAAATGCGCCCAAATATCTTGATGTATTTCTCAGTAAAAAAGCAGTGGCTGTTACCACGCATAGAATTGCCAATACTTTTATAGAGCCATATTCTGATATTTTTTCTTGTATGGTATATAAAGCTAGATTTTTGAGATATCCAAAATAATCAATTAAGCTTCCCGAAAAAAGAGGCTTTTCTATCTTTTCTGCCTTCACATTAAATATCATTTCCAGAACCGGAAGCATCACCAGCACCGAAAAGATTTGGAAAAACGAATACAATAGATTAAAAAATATACTAAGAAAAAGATATTTTTGATGAGGTTTTGCAAGATGCAATATTCTTTTTAGTGGACTCATTTAAAGTAAATATTGCTGCAAAAATACAGAATTTAAAATTTAAAATTCTTAATTCAGTTTCAATACTTATGCAAAATAAATCTTATATCTTTGCATAACTCATGAGAAGCATGGTTTCTTTACTTTTAACCCTGATCATTTTTCTGGCAAGTTTTCAGAATTCGCTTTTCTATGTGGATTACCAACTGAACACGGCGTATTATCAATCGATCTGTATCAATAAACAAAAGCCGGAATTTAACTGTAATGGGAAGTGCCAGATAAAAAAGGAATCGGAAAAAGAGAATTCTCCTATCTCGGAGATTAAAAGTGCTTTTGAGCTCAACATTCTTCCAACAAAATCTTTAGATATAGCATTTCAAAGACCATTCGAGGGTATATCTCCCCAAAAAATGGTTTTGATAGACAACAAATTCACTTTGGAGGGCTACTTTCTAGTTTTACCCCATCCTCCCCAAAATTTAGGTTAGATCTTTTTTAGAATTTTTAAGCTTCATACAAGTTATGAAGTGAATTATTTATGATCTTTAATCTGAATTTTATTTATGAAAATTAAATTTTTTATGGTTGGAGCATTCGTTTTTGCTTCATCATCAATCTTTTTTGCACAAGAAGTGCAAGACAGCCTTTACAAAAACATACAGGTTGTTAAAATCACAAAGTATAATGCTAAATCTCAGCATAAACAAAATATTGAAACCCAACAGACGGATTTTCTTAATCATGATGCAGGTAAATTTTTAAATTCTTTACCTGAAATCAATGGTATTAAAAAGGCCGGGAATTATGCCACAGACCCTGTTTTGAGAGGATTTAAGTACGAGCAGCTTAATGTTGTTATAGACGGCGCGGCAGCTGCCATAAATGCATGTCCCAGCAGGATGGACCCCGCTGTCTCTCAGGTTAATCTCAATACGGTGCAGGAAGCAGAAGTTTATAAAGGACCTTACTATTTCCGAAATGGAAATTCTTTTGGAGGAACTATTAATTTTGTAACCATTTCTCCAATATTTACAGATAAAAAGAAATTTGGAGGCAGGATTTCTACAGGTTATGAAACCAATGGAAAGATTATAAGAAATGAAGCTTTTACGCAATTTTCTTCATCCAAAATGGTTTGGGATTTTTTCGGATCTCATCAAAAAGGAGAGCGTTATAAGGATGGAAACGGCAACGAGGTGCGGTCTGCTTTTTTAAGATATAATATTGGCACAAAAGGTAATTTTAAATGGAATGACAATCATATTACCACCTTTCAAATGAATACCAATCAGGGAAGAGATGTAGAATTCGCAGCGTTAAATATGGATCTGATTTATGACAAGACTTGGATGTATCAGCTGAAACATTCGGCAAAATTCAATCATAAGCAAATACAGCAAATAGATTTTAATTCTTATCTCACAGAAGTAGACCATTCTATGGGTACTCCAGATAGAAAAATGATTTCTGACGTAAAATCTGCAACCTATGGAGCAAGAGCAGAAGCCAAATTTGCTTGGAACAAAAATATTTTTTATTCTGGTTTTGATTTTAAACACGAAGGGGCAGAAAATATAAGCATGATAATGCCGGTAACAATGCCTATGCGTGATGGTACTTCTTGGCAAAATTCATACATCAGTCAAATGGGTTGGTTTAATGAATTTCAATTTGCGTTTCCCAAATCCAGATTGGTATTTTCATGGAGATTGGATTGGAATGAGGCCAATGCAAAAGATCTTTCTAATTTATTCAAAATCCTTTATGGGAATGGAAAATCTAATGATTTTAACCACAATTTTAGTTTGGGCTATAATAAAAACTTAACCAAATATTCTCAATTGGGGATTTGGGCAGGTAGAGCTCAGCGAAGCGGAAGTTTGACGGAGAGGTTTATCAATAGGTTTGTAGTAGGAATAGATGCATATGAATTAATAGGAAACCCAAAAATAAAACCAGAAACCAATAATCAGATTGATGTAATTTATACCTATAAAAAAGAAAATGTATTTTTTCAAACAGATATTTTTTATTCTTATTTACAAGATTATATTTCTGGCATAATAGTCCCCATAAAACCATACTCTATGTCTTCTCCCGGAACTAGACAGTTTCAAAACATTGACAAATCCTTTAAGATCGGTGTAGAATCTAGATTTAATTGGAAATTTTCACCAAACTACAGAACAGAACTGGCCGCAGCATACACCTATGCGGAAGATTTGAAAACCAATAACCCATTGCCAGAGATAGCGCCGTTAGATTTTAGATGGAGCATTATTGCAGAGTATTCTAAAATTAATCTTGGAATTAAATACAGATTTTCTGCTGTCCAAAATAGAATTAATCCCAATTTTGGAGAATTGAAAACAAAAGATTTTTCGGTTTTTGATTTCAATGCAAGATACAAGTTTCACAAAACCACAGTTTTTACCTTTAATGTAACCAATTTGTTCAACAGGGCATATTCCGAACATTTAAGCAGAGCATATTCCGACAATAAAACCCAGAGAATTCTAGCAGTGGGAAGAAGTTTCAATTTTGGATTGGGGTATACTTTTTAAAATTATTTGAAATATAATGACAAACCTCATTTTGGTTTCACCGGTTTTATCTTTATATTTTGCTTAAATTTGTTAGACACCCAATTAAAATTAATATTATGGATAAAACATTCATTTTATCTAAAATTATAGATGAATATCAAAAAATGGTCGCTAATTTAAAATCTTCTGTAGACCACTATAAGCGAGATTCTGATATAGATGAAGACAATACGTTGGATCCCGATGACTATGCGAGACAGAATGAGGCTAAGGACATGCAGCTGCGCTTTGAAAAAATGCTAAGCCAGGCCCAGCAAAATCTAAAATTTTTAGAAGATGCTAAAACAGACGGTAAAGAAAAAGCTGAAATAGGAGCCCTCATAGAAACCGATAAAAATTATCTTTTTATTGGGGTTTCTGTTCCAGTCTTTAAACTGGGAGATAAGGAAGTAATTTCATTTTCCGAGGATGCTCCTATATTCAAAAGTGTAAAAAATAAAAAAATTGGTGATATCTTTGAAATCGGAAAAAATAAATTTGAAATCAAACAGATCAATTAGATGTCTAAAACCAC
This sequence comes from uncultured Flavobacteriales bacterium, assembly GCA_937973555.1. Lineage (GTDB taxonomy): Bacteria > Bacteroidota > Bacteroidia > Flavobacteriales > Weeksellaceae > Cloacibacterium. Next base: position 93,789 of record CALJKL010000011.1, read on the forward strand.
AGAATTTAGCGCAACACCAGAATTGCTTTCACAGCTTTATGAATACAGCGTCATCAAAAATTATGATACAGGAGATGTTATTCTAGATGAAAATGCCAGAATTCGCTCTATTCCAATCGTTACCAAAGGAAGCATAAAAGTATTAAGAACCGAGGAAGATGGAAGAGAAATTTTGCTGTATTACATTAAAGCCGGCGAAAGCTGCGTGATGTCTTTTTTAGGTGGCTTACATGGCGAGACCTCTAAGGTAAAAGCAGAAGTAGAAGAAGATGCAGAAATTCTTTTTTTGCCTACTGAAAAGGTGACTTCCCTTATCAAAACTCATCCAGAATGGTTAGATTATATCTTTAAACTTTATCATAAAAGATTTGAAGAATTGCTGGAAATGGTAAACGAAGTAACCTTCAAAAAAGTAGACGAAAGATTGCTTTCTCTGCTTAATAAGAAATCTGAACTTAATAATTCTACAATAATCCACACCACTCACGAACAATTGGCCAATGAATTGGGCACGGCAAGAGTGGTGGTTTCCAGATTGCTAAAGTCTTTAGAAGAAGAGGGCAGGCTAAAACTTGGAAGGAACAAAATAGAACTTCTATAAAATAAATGCAACTTTGGTTGCAGTTATTTATTTTTGAAAATCTAAACTTTGTAAAAACTCAAAAATGGAAATCTTTGGATATGTTTTTGCGCTTCTCATAGGCCTTCTGATGGGTTTAATTGGGGGAGGAGGCAGTATTTTGGGAGTTCCCATTTTTGTATATCTTTTTGGGATGGATGCCATATCTGCCACTACAATTTCGCTTTTTGTGGTAGGGGTTACCAGTGCTTTTGGTGCTTTTGGTAATGCTAGACAGGGTAATGTAGATTTCAAAACAGCTTTGTTCTTCGGAATACCCTCTGTTTTTTCCGTTATTTTTATGAGGAAAATCGTATTGCCGCATTTGCCGGAAAGCCTCATCAATATTGGAAATTTACATGTTGCCAAAAATGTTTTTATTTTAGTGATGTTTGCGGTATTAATGCTGCTTTCTTCTATTAAAATGATTTTGGGGAATAAAAAAATGGAGGCTAAAACAGTTTCTCCCCAATATCTTTTATTGTCCACTCAAGGTATTGGAGTGGGAGTAATTACAGGGATGATTGGTGCCGGTGGTGGTTTTCTAATTATTCCGGCCTTGGTAATGCTCTTGAATATAGACATGAAAAGAGCCATAGGTACATCTATGCTCATCATTTCTTTCAATTCACTTTTGGGATTCATCAGCTCTCCAAAAATTTCTGAAATTCATTGGGGTTTTTTAATTGCTTTTACCGGAATTTCTATTTTAGGTATGTTTTTTGGAATCCAGATAGGCAAAAAAATAGACAGTAAAAAATTGCGCCCCATATTTGGATGGTTTGTTTTAACAATGGGAATTTATATGATGGTAAAAGAAGTTTTTTTCCATTGATATGAAATTTTTTTAAGCCATCAAAGCCATAAATTTAATGTAAATTAGTAACACAAATAAAATTCAATAATTATGAAGATAGAACAAATTTATACAGGATGTTTAGCACAAGGTGCCTACTATATTGTTTCTGAAGGAGAAGCAGCAATTATTGATCCTCTAAGAGAGGTTCAGCCTTATTTGGACAGATTGAATAAAGATGGAGTAAGTTTAAAATATATTTTTGAGACCCATTTTCATGCAGATTTTGTCTCAGGACATTTAGACCTGGCTAAAAAGACAGGTGCCCCTATTGTCTATGGTCCTACTGCGCAGCCTTCATTTGAGTCTATAGTGGCAGAAGACAATCAGGTTTTTGAAATTGGGAAAATCAAAATCAAAGTGTTGCATACTCCCGGTCATACCATGGAAAGTTCTACTTTTCTTTTGATGGACGAAAACGGGAAGGATCACGCTATTTTCTCTGGTGATACTTTGTTTTTGGGAGATGTAGGAAGACCAGATTTGGCACAGAAAGCAGCCAACCTTACTCAAGAAGAATTAGCCGGTATGTTGTATGATTCTATTTATAATAAAATATTGCCATTGGCAGATGATATTACAGTATACCCTGCCCATGGAGCAGGTTCGGCTTGTGGGAAAAACATGCAAAAAGAAACGGTAGATTCTTTAGGCAATCAAAAACAGACCAATTATGCCTTGAAACAAAGTTCTAAAGAAAATTTTGTGGCAGCAGTTTTAGATGGTCTTACGGCACCACCGAAATATTTCGGAATGAATGTCGCCATGAACAAAGGGGGCTATGCCAGTTTTGATGAGGTGATGAAAAAAGGAAATCATCCGCTTTCGGTAAAAGATTTTGAAACGATTGCCGAAGAAACAGGAGCTCTAATTTTGGATACCAGAAGCGCAGCAGATTTTCATAGAGGTTTTATTCCTCAGTCAGTCAATATAGGTTTGAAAGGAGATTTTGCCCCTTGGGTAGGTGCCATGATTGTAGATGTACAGCAGCCTATTTTATTGGTTTCTGATGCAGGAACAGAAGAAGAGGTCATCACAAGGCTTTCAAGAGTAGGTTTTGATAATGTATTGGGATATTTGGAAGGAAGTTTTGAAGCTTGGAAAGCCACAGGAAAAGAAACAGACGCTGTTCATAGAATTTCTCCGGATGAATTCGCAAAAGAATTTAATGATAAAGCAAAGGTAATTGATGTGAGAAAGATTTCTGAATATTCGGCAGAGCATGTGGCAGATGCTTATAATAAACCTTTGGATTATATTAATGAGTGGATGAATGGCATAGATGCCAATGAGCATTTTTTCCTTCATTGTGCAGGAGGGTATAGAAGTATGATTGCGGCAAGTATTTTGCAGGCAAGAGGTTTTAGGAATTTTACAGAAGTAGAAGGAGGCTTTAATGGAATTAAGAAAACAGAAAAAGTGCCGACAACTGATTTTATTTGTCAAAGCAAATCATTTTCATGAAAACAGAAGAAATTTTAAATCAGGAATATTGGGAAACCCGTTGGCAAAATGGAGAAACGGGTTGGGATATTGGTGAAGCATCTTCGCCTATTTCAGATTATTTTCTGCAGGTAGAAAATAAAGATTTGAAAATTCTGATTCCCGGTTGTGGCAATGCCCACGAGGCAGAATTATTGCTGCAAGAAGGTTTTAAAAACATTACCTTACTCGATATTTCACCCAAGGCTTGTGAGTTGATTGCTCAAAAATTTTCTCATCATGAAGTAGAAGTGGTTTGCGAAGACTTTTTTGAGCATCAAGGGAAATATGACATCATTGTAGAGCAAACCTTTTTCTGTGCTTTGGATCCCGAACTCAGAAAAAAATATGTGGAAAAAATGCATGAATTGTTGGGTGAAGGTGGAAAGATAACCGGAGTAATGTTCAATAAAGATTTTGGAAACCCTTTTCCTCCATTTGGTGGAAATGCCGAAGAATACAAATTGCTTTTTGAAGATAAATTTGAAATCAAAACCTTAGAGCCCTGCAAAAACAGTATTCAGCCACGGCAAAATGCAGAAGTTTTTGTAAACTTCATTCGAAGGTAAATTCAACAAAAAATAAACACTCAAGATTGAAAAATAATTAAATAATGGCAGAGAAAGCAAAATTCATTGAGGAATTAAATTCCAGATATCAGTCCAAAGGAGATTTCATTACCCTTGGAAAAGCAATGTTGGATGGCAATGTAATACCAGAAGTAGATGTTACCATTCCGCTGAAAACTGTAAACAGACATGGCCTTATTGCCGGTGCTACTGGAACCGGAAAAACTAAAACTTTACAAGTCTTTGTAGAGCAGTTGTCCCATAAGGGCATCCCTACTTTGGTGATGGACATCAAAGGAGATCTATCTGGAATTGCCGTAGAAGGCGAACAGAATGACAAGATTAATGAACGTTATGCCAAAACCCAATTGCCATACCAGCCGCAAGCTTTTCCTGTAGAATTGATGACCATTTCTGCAGAAAAAGGATTAAAACTAAGAGCTACGGTAACGGAATTCGGGCCGGTATTGCTCTCCAAAATATTAGGGTTAAACGATACGCAAGCCAGCATTATGTCTATTGTATTCAAATATTGTGATGACAAGGGTTTGCCGCTTATTGATTTGGAAGACCTGAAAAAAGTATTGCAATATGTAACCGACAATCCGGAAGGGAAAAAAGACTTGGCAGATAATTATGGAGCCATTTCTCCTGCCTCTTTAGGAACTATTTTAAGAGCTATTGTTGCTTTAGAGCAGCAAGGTGCTACGAGTTTTTTCGGTGAACCCAGTTTTGATGTGCAGGATCTGTTGCAAACCAGAGGAGGAAAAGGTGTGGTAAATGTATTAAGGGTAAATGATATCCAAAATCAGCCACAGTTGTTTTCTACTTTTATGCTTTCTCTTTTTGCAGAAATCTACATGACGTTTCCCGAAGAAGGCGACAGTGGAAAACCAAAATTAGTGCTTTTCATAGACGAGGCGCATCTTATTTTCAAAGAGGCCAGCAAAGCTTTGCTTTCTCAAATAGAAACCATGGTAAAGTTGATCCGCTCCAAAGGAGTGGGCATTTATTTCATTACCCAGATTCCAGGTGATGTGCCGGAAAATGTTTTGGCGCAATTGGGGATTAAAATTCAGCATGCTTTAAGAGGTTTTACTGCAAAAGACAGAAATGAGATAAACAAAGCGGTAGAAAACTATCCCATTACTGAATATTATAACGCCGCCAATCTTATCCAGAATTTAGGAATTGGAGAGGCTTTTGTAACAGCTTTAGACGAAAAAGGAATTCCTACCCCATTGGTGCAGACTTACCTTATTTCTCCGGAATCCAGAATGGATGTTCTTTCTCCAGTTGAGATAGATGATTTGGTAAACGCATCAGATCTGGCCAAAAAATACAATCAAAATATCAATAAAGAATCTGCGTATGAGATTTTAGCGAAAAGAATGGAGCAGGCGGTCTTGTCAGAACAACAAGCAGAACAGAAAAATTCTACCTCAAGACCCATAAAAGAAGAACCGGGAATGTTCGAGCAGGTATTACAGTCTAGAGCAGGCAAAACATTTACCACAACTTTAGCCAGAGAAGGTGCGAAATTTGTTTTGGGAATGTTTGGACTGAAGATGAGAAGGTAAAAAAAGATATTTTTTTATAAGTCCCACAAATTTAAAATGTAAATTTGTGGGATATTTATTTTTAGATTTTGTATTCCATTATAGACATAGAGGGCAACGGAGGGCCATTTAGAAAAGAAAGCATTATAGAGGTTGCTATTTTCAGATATGATGGGCATACTATTACGGACCAGTTTATTTCTTTGGTAAATCCCGAAGACGACATTACTCCTTTTGTGCAGAAACTAACCAAAATCACTCCGAAAATGGTGAAAACAGCACCAAAGTTTCATGAAATCGCCAAAAGGATTGTAGAAATTACCGAAAATACCACTTTGGTGGGTCACAATATTGATTTCGACTACCGAATGCTCCGCCAAAGTTTTAAAAAATTAGGTTACGATTTCAAAATCAATACTTTAGATACGATTCCTTTAGCCAAGAAATTGATTCCGGATGAAAAAACATACTCCTTAGGGAAGTTGTGCAAATCTATTGGCATCCCTTTGATAGATGAACACAGGGCGAGTGGTGACGCAAGGGCTACTTTGGAGCTTTTCAAGCTTTTAAAAACCAAGGATAATAGTCACGAAATAATTCAGCAGCATCACGAAGAAAGCAACGCCAATAATTACATCAACAAAATAAAGGAACTTACCCACGATCTGCCTTCAGAAAAAGGATTCTTGTATTTTCAGAATGCTTCTGGGGCTATCATTTTTGAAGATTTTGTGGATGATTTATATAAAGTTTCCAAAAAAATATTCAATTCTAAATCGTTACGATGGCAAAGCATTCAAGATGAGGTTGCCCAGATTAATTATGAATTGACTGGAACGGATACCATTGCAAGGCTTATTCTGAATAACCGGGATAAAGGAAGAAAAGTGTTTTTGCCATTTGGTCTTTTTTTTATAGACGGAAAATATGTGGTAGTTAAAAACTCCAAACATCCCCAAAAACCATTATTGAAGTTCAAAAATTTTTCACAAGCCAGCAAGGTGAAAAATTATATCATGAATGATGACCTTTTGAGAGACCATAAAAATCTGAAGGAAACTGTTTCGCTTAAAAACCGAAACGAACTTTGGGTGGGGAAAGGAAGAATGCTGGGAGAGAAATCTTTTTTGGTGTTGGAAGAAGGAAAACTGACGTCTTTTGGGTATTATGAGTTGTTTCATCAGATTCAATCTAAATCAAAAATCAATAAATTGAAAGTGGAGGTGAAACAGGTGACGCCGGATATCATAAACGATCTGAAACTTTCTTTGTTGAAAAAAGAATACGAAATACTTCAACTTCCTGAAAAATAGCGCCAAAAATATTGTGTAATTAATTGTAATCACTTAATTTTGGCAAAAATTTAAATAAAAAATTTAAAAATGACAGCAATTCTTAAAATAAAATCTGTTTCTGCTAAAGGAAAAAAACATTTTCCTAAGGCTAAGAAATGGAGTTAAACGAAGGGCTGCTCACACTGTAAAATAAGTCAAATTGCATATTTAGCAGGCTCTTTCACCGAAAAGTCCTGCTTTTTTTATGTTTAGAATTTAAAAGTAATTGTATGACCAACCAAGATTTACTGAACATTGCCCAAGAATATGGAACGCCGGTATATGTTTATGATGCAGAATCCATCAAGACACAGTATGAAAAACTGAAAACTTCTTTTTCCGAACAGACTAAGTTTTTCTATGCATGTAAATCGCTTACCAATATCAACATCCTAAAATATGTTGAAAAATTGGGGGCCAATTTAGACTGCGTATCCATCAATGAAGTAAGATTGGGGTTGAAAGCAGGATTTTCTTCTGAAAGAATACTTTTTACGCCCAACTGTGTAGATCTTGCTGAGATAGAAGAAGCAATGTCTCATAAAGTGCATATCAATATCGACAACATTTCTATTTTGGAGCAATTTGGTAATAAATACGGTAACTCTTATCCTATCTTTATCAGAATCAATCCGCATATTTTTGCAGGAGGAAATTACAAGATTTCCACAGGGCATATCGATTCTAAATTTGGAATTTCTATTCACCAGTTGCGGCATATAGAACGCGTGATGAAAACCACCGGCATCAATGTTGAAGGGCTTCACATGCATACGGGAAGTGAGATTAAAGATCCGGATGTTTTCTTGCAGGGCTTGGAAATTATGTTTGAATTGTCTGAAAATTTCCCGAACCTGAAATACATTGATATGGGAAGCGGTTTCAAGGTACCTTATCAAAAATCTGAAATGGAGACTGATGTGAAGTCTTTGGGAAAAAAAGTGGAAAAAGCGGTGGCTAAATTCAAGAAAGAAACCGGTAAAGATTTTGAATTATGGTTCGAACCAGGGAAATATTTGGTATCTAAATCAGGACATTTCTTGGTGAAATCTAATGTTATCAAACAGACTACTGCCACGGTTTTCGTTGGTGTAAATTCTGGGTTTAACCATTTGATAAGACCAATGTTTTATGATTCTTACCACATTATAGAAAACCTTTCTAATCCGAAAGGACCTGAACGTATTTATACTGTAGTGGGTAATATCTGTGAGACGGATACCTTTGCATGGGACAGAAAACTGCACGAAGTAAGGGAAGGCGATGTTTTGGTGTTCAGAAATGCAGGGGCTTATGGTTTTGAAATGAGCTCTAATTTCAACAGCCGCTTAAAGCCCGCAGAAGTAATGTTCTTGGAAGGCAAAGCACATCTTATTAGAAAAAGAGAAGAATTTGATGATTTATTGAAAAACCAGATTGAGGTTTTATAATACATGCCGCTCCTTGTGAGCGGTTTTTTTATTTTGGCTTTAAAAATTTATTTTTTCAGAATTGAATAATTCCTGCCATTCTGTCACAATTTTATTTATCTTTGTACCCATAAAACCATCCATTATTCTAGTTGAACTCTTTTCAATTTTGGATGTAGAATTTTATTTTAAATATAAGATATCGTGCAAGAAAAATATATAGACGAAACCAAGCAAGGAGAGGCTTATGCCATAGCCGAAAAGCCAGAAAACACCAAGAAGCTTTTCTTGGAAAGTTATGGCTGTCAGATGAATTTTTCTGATTCAGAAATTGTAGCCTCCATTCTTAATGAGCAAGGCTATAATACCACTATGAAGGTAGAAGAGGCAGACCTTATTTTGCTGAACACCTGTTCTATTCGCGAAAGAGCTGAGCAAACCGTCAGAAATAGGCTCTCTTCTTTTAAAGGTTTAAAAAAGAACAAACCTAATCTTACTGTAGGGGTATTGGGTTGTATGGCAGAGCGTCTTAAAACCAAATTTTTAGAGGAAGAACATTTGGTTGACTTGGTAGTGGGGCCCGATGCTTATCGGGATTTACCCAATCTTTTGAAGGAAACTGAAGACGGTAGAGATGCCATCAATGTTATTTTATCCAAAGAAGAAACCTATGCAGATATCAATCCTGTGCGTCTTGGGGGTAACGGGGTTACCGCTTTTGTTACCATTACCCGTGGTTGTGATAACATGTGTACCTTCTGCGTAGTGCCCTTTACCAGAGGAAGAGAAAGAAGCCGCGACCCGCATTCTATCATCGATGAATGCAAAAATTTGGCGAAGAATGGATACAAAGAAATTACCCTTTTGGGACAGAATGTAGATTCTTATCTTTGGTATGGAGGCGGTGCAAAAAAAGATTTTGACAAAGCCTCAGATATTCAAAAAGCTACCGCAGTTAATTTTGCACAGCTATTAGAAATGGTGGCGAAAGCCATTCCAAATATCAGAATAAGATTTTCCACTTCTAATCCTCATGAAATGACGGAAGAGGTTTTCAGAGTTATTGCTAAATATGAAAATGTTTGCAAATACGTTCACCTTCCGGTACAGAGCGGCAGCAACAATATGTTGCGCGCCATGAACAGACAGCATACCCGCGAAGAATATTTGGCCCTGATAAAAAAAGCCAAAGAAATAGTTCCAGATGTGGCGTTTTCTCAGGATATGATTGCTGGTTTCTGTGGCGAAACAGAAGAAGACCACCAAGATACCCTTTCCTTGATGAGAGAGGTAGAATATGATTACGGTTATATGTTTGCCTATTCAGAAAGACCGGGTACACCTGCTCACAAAAAAATGGAAGATAATGTTCCTGCGGAAGTAAAACAAAGAAGATTGGCAGAAATTATCGCGCTACAAGGAGAGCTTTCAAGAAAAAGAATGCAATCGTACGTTGGAAAAAGCTATGAGGTGCTTATTGAAGGCACTTCTAAAAAGAATGAAAACCAATGGAAGGCAAGAACTTCACAAAATGCTGTGGTGGTTTTTGATAAAACGGAAGGACAAAAATTAGGTGACTTTGTGACCGTTTTTATAGAAGACTGCACACAGGGCACGCTTTTGGGGAAAACGTTCTAACATTAAAACAAAACGTTTTTAATTTTAAACACTAAACCATCAAAATGACAGACTTACAATCCATAAAGAACCGCTTCGGCATCATCGGGAATTTTCCTGCGCTGAACCGTGCCATAGAAAAAGCCATTCAGGTGGCGCCTACCGATATTTCTGTTTTGGTGATCGGGGAATCCGGAGTGGGAAAAGAACATATTCCTAAAATCATACATAGCGAATCCAAAAGAAAACATCAGAATTATATCGTAGTAAATTGTGGGGCTATCCCAGAAGGAACCATCGATTCTGAATTGTTTGGGCACGAAAAAGGAGCGTTTACAGGTGCCACCACCACCAGAAAAGGATATTTCGAAGTGGCAGATGGAGGAACTATTTTCCTGGATGAGGTAGGCGAATTGCCTTTGCAGACACAAGTTCGTTTGCTTCGTGTTTTGGAAAGTGGCGAGTTTATGAAGGTGGGTTCCTCCACGGTACAGAAAACCAATGTAAGAATAGTGGCAGCCACCAATGTCAATATGATGAAGGCTATAGAAGACGGCAGGTTCAGAGAAGATTTGTATTACCGTCTCAATACCGTGCAAATAGACATGCCGCCTTTGAGAGAAAGAAGAGGCGACATCCATTTACTGTTCAGAAAATTTGCTATTGATTTTGCCGAAAAATACAGAATGCCTGAACTTCAATTGACTGAAGATGGTGTGAAATATTTGGAAAGTTATACTTTCCCGGGAAACATTCGTCAATTGAGAAACTTGGTAGAACAAATGACGGTGGTAGAGCAAAACAGAAACATCAACTCCACCAAATTATCTGAATACATCCCTATGCAAACTCAACTGCCTGCAGTTATTTCAAGACCAGGACAAGTGGGAAGCAGCGGTGCAGATTTCAATTCGGAGAGAGAAATCATGTACAAAATTCTTTTTGACATGAGGAATGACATAAATGATTTAAAATCCTTAACTTCGGAACTGATTAAAAACAGAGGAAGCCAGAATTTTTCCAATCAAGAAAAAGATTTGATAGGAAGAGTTTTTAACTCTGAAAATCAGCAGGCTGCTCCATCTTCTTTGTTGTATTTCGAAGGGAAGGATCAGTCACAACAGGCTACTTTTTATAAGGAAGAGGAGAACGATTATGACAATGTGGAAGACATAGATTTGGAAGAAGCGCCAAAAGAAGTTTCTCTTTCTTTAATCAATAATGAAAGAGATTTAATTGTAAAAGCGCTAGAAAAACACAGAGGAAGAAGAAACAAAGCAGCAGAGGAATTGGGCATTTCCCAAAGAACACTCTACAGAAAAATAAAGCAATATAACTTGGAAGATTAAGGATGAAGATTCAAAATTCAAAATTTATATATCAAAATAAGAAAGGGCTTTCAGTCTTTTCTCTTTTCTCTTTTCTCTTTTTTCTAACTTCCTGTTATAGTTTTACCGGAAATTCATTGAATCATGAAGAAAAAACCATTCAGATAAAAAATTTCCCTAATAATGCTGCGTTGGTAAATCCTACTTTAAGTCAGGATTTTTCTGTAACTCTGCAAAACAGATTTCTGCAAAGAACAGCTTTAAAAGGCGCTGCCGAAAATCCAGATATTTTGGTAGAAGGTGAAATTACTGATTACAGTATTTCTCCTACTACCATTTCTAACCCAGTTTCTACAGCCGGAGGAAATATTCAGGCCGCACAAAACAAACTGACGATAAGTGTAAAAGTTCATTACGAAAACAAAAAATTTCCTGAAGCCAGTTTCGATAGAACCTATTCTGATGAAGCCGTTTTCAGTAGTGATTTAGATATCAATCAAATCGAAACTTCGCAAGTGAAAATTGTGAATGACAGAATTATTACCAAGATTTTTAATGACATAGTAGCCAATTGGTAACATGGAAGCCAGAACTTTAGAACTGATACAACACCCGGAAACTATTTCTGCAGAAGACATATCTTTATTGCAGAAAGAATTATCAAAATATCCTTTTATGCAGAGTTTAAGAACTTTGCAGCTTTCAGCGGTACATCATTTTGATGCCGATAATTACCAAAAAGAATTGACTAAAACGGCTGCCTACACTACGGATAAAAAAATACTGTATCAATTCATCAACAGAAAAGAAATTGAACAAAAAAATGAAGAGGCAAAACTCCAAAAAAATGACATTGGTAAGTCGGAAGAAATTAAGGAGACAATAATAGAAAAGCAAACTTTTCAATCATTTGAAAATCAAGTTGCTGAAAACAAGGAGCCGGAAATTCTTCCTTTTGAAATAGAAAAAGAAGAGATTTCAGATGCGCCTTTCAAGACAAGAAAAGAAGACCTTAACTATACCAAAGAAACTATTTTAGATCAATCCGATCACCTTTCTGATAAAGATGAGGATGCTCTTGCCGTGAAACCTTCAGATATTAGTTTTAACGGTTTCGAAAGCTTTCTGCCAGACGTGAAATTCTCTGTTCCAACTGTAAAGAATGAAACTTCTCTTGAAACAATTAAGCCAAAAGAAGAACCAAAATCCGAAATCAATTTAGAAGTTGTGCAGACTTTTGAGGTAAAAGAAAAACTTGCTTCAGAAGTTGTAAAACATGAAAAGCCATCTGTAGAAGATGTGCCAATGGTTGTAAAGGAAGAATTGAAACCTGCAGCAAAAGCTGAGCTGATAGAGATTGCTCCAGAATCTGAGACGTCTTTCGAATGGAAACCCATGAACTTTATGAGCAATCCTTTGGATTCTCAAATCAAAAAACTAGATTCGGAAACGCCAAAGCAGGAAAAAAATATTGTTGAGATAAAACCGGAGGGATCTATACCAAAAGAAGAAGCCGATAAGTTGGTGGAAATGGTTGTAGAAAAGGAGCCAAAAATAGAATTAGAAAAAGAATTGGCGCTTGTTAATGAAGAAGAAAAAGAAATGACAGAACAGCAAGAACTAGAAGATATAAAAGAAGAGGTGGCCAGCAATATTCCGAATTTTGTAAATACATGGCAAAGCTGGCTGAAAATAGATCGCGTAGAAAAGCCGAAAGAGGAAACGCCTCAGGTAGAAAAAATAATAGAAAAAAAATCTGAAATCATAGACAGATTTATAGAAGACAATCCTAGAATTTCTCAATTAAAAGAAGAATCTCAATACGTAGTAAAAGAGAAAAAAGACGATATTTCTCATTTGATGACAGAGACATTGGCTAAATTATATGTGGAGCAAAAGCTCTATTCAAAAGCCATCAAGGCATATGAAGTGTTAAAGAAAAAGCACCCAGAAAAATCTGATGAATACAAAGAAAGGATAAAAGAAATCAAAGATATGCGTTCAAATAAATAAAATAATATGAAAATGAGCATGGGTCTATTAATAGGATTGCTAATTCTTGGTATAGTGGCTGGCTATCTCAGCGGTTTAATCGGAATAGGTGGAGGAATTATTTTGGTTCCTGCATTGGTTTTTCTATTTGGTTTTTCACAATATGCAGCGCAGGGTACTACTTTAACCATGATGGTTCCCCCAATTGGTATTCTTGCCGTTATGAATTATTACAAAAACGGCTATGTGGATATTAAAATTGCAGCTTTACTGAGTTTGGGCTTCATTTTGGGGAGTTTTTTAGGCAGTAAAACAGCAATTTATCTTCCGCAGGATATTTTAAGAAAATTTATGGCGGTTTTGTTGCTTCTTGTTTCTTTAAAATTGTTTTTTCAGAAATAAGAAATTTATTTCGTCAGCTTTTTTCAATAAGTTTTAAAAAATCTCTTTCCACCTCTTTGAAATGAGATGGTTTTTGAGAAGAAACATAGAAAAGCATATTCAAAGAATTTTCTCCAAATTTTTCTAAAAATTCAGATTTATGAAGCCTGTAAACTTCTCGCAAAAGCCTTTTGGTACGGTTTCTATCTACCGCCTTTTTGAAATGCTTTTTTGAAACAGAGACTCCTACCTTATGCTGTGAAATTTCTTCGGATTTCCAGTTAATGATTCTTAAATTTCCACAAGTAATCCATTTCCCTTTCTCAAAAAGTAAGGAAATGTCTTTTTTCTGTTTCAGTTTTTCTTTTTGTGGATATTTAAAATTCAATCTTCGGTCTTTAAAGTTCAATAATGTTTTTTAGAGCTTTTTATTTTGCCCTTTCAAAAGATAGTTTATCACCTCGGCTGCAGCATTAAGCCCAAAAAGAGCAGGCATAAAACTGATGGTACCGTAATAAGACTTCTTGAAATTACTTCCATCGGTTAATTTCAAACTCTCTTCATTTTGGATTTCCGTAGAAAAAACGCATCTGAAGCCTTTTGTAATGCCTTCCTTTTTCAGTCTTTTTCTTATTTGTTTGGCCAGATAACAGTTGTTGGTTTTGCTGAGGTCTCTTACCATAACTTTGCTCGGGTCCATTTTTCCTCCAGCGCCCATAGAAGAAACCAATTTTATTTTTCTTCTTCGGCAGGCAATAATCAAGGCAAGCTTAGGAGATACACTGTCTATACAGTCTAAAACATAATCATATCGGTTGGCTTCCAGAATTTCATCCATTCTTTCGGGTGAAAGAAACTCGTTGATAGGCATTAAAATTATTTCAGGATTAATGTCCAAAATTCTTTGAGCCACAATATCTACCTTGTTTTTTCCAATGGTAGAATGCAGAGCGGGCAATTGTCTGTTTACATTGGTAATATCTACCGTATCACCATCAACAATGGTTAGTTTCCCAACCCCGGCTCTTGCCAAAAATTCGGCGGCAAAAGAACCTACACCACCAAGACCTACCACCAAAATATTTGCGTTTTTCAGTTTTTCAAGGCCTTCAGGCTTTACTAATAACTCAGAACGTTGTAACCAATCTGTCATTCTTGCCATAATTTTTGAGCAAATATTTTGCTTCCGTTTTCTAAAATTTTTTCCTGAAGATTTTCAATGGTAATGCCCTTTATTTCGGCAGTTTTCAGATAGAGTTCTTCTATGTTGAAATCCGCGTCATCAGTCTCCAGAAAAATTTTTTCTGTTGGAATTTCCTTCAGGATCGCCTGCAAAGATAAGCTGTGCAAAACAGATTTCCCAAAACTTAAGTAAAAACCATGCTTCAACATTTCTTCGGCAATTATTTTTTTCTTATTAAAACCATGTATTATGAGAGGGGTTTTTGCTATTTTTTGAAAAGGAATAAGATCAGAAAATCTTTTTACACAATGAATAATAATCGGTTTATTGATTTCATTGGCCCAAAGGATATGTTGCTTGAAAACTTCTTTTTGAAGCGTTTCATCTATATTGATAAGTCCATCTAATCCACACTCTCCTAATGCAAGACAATTTTTGTGCGTTGAAGTTGTTTTAATTTTATCAAATTTTTCTTCCCACTTTTCATCAATTTCCTGAGGATGTATACCAATAGAAAAATAACAGTGAGGTAAGGTCTCTCCTATTTTTAAATTAAAGATTCCGTTTGGATTATTCCTTTTATGATGATGAAAATCAAAAAAAATCATCTTCAAAGATAAGGATAATGAGAAAAACAAAGGATTGAAGTGTTAATTGTTTGTTTAGGATAAACTTTTTTTTATCTTTACTCTTTCAACCCCGGTAAAAATGAAAAAGAAATTCACTGAGAAACAAATCCATATTTTGGATATTGCAGAAGAACTTATTGCCCAAAAGGGTTTTGAAGGGACTTCTGTAAGGGATATTTCTTCCAAGGCCAATATCAATGTCGCCATGATTTCTTATTACTTTGGTTCTAAAGAAAAAATGATGGTCAATCTGTATCAATACAGAGTCCAAAAAACCAGAGAAACCTTTGCAGAATTTACCCAAACCATTAAAGACGGAAAGCCAGAAATGCAATTGAAAGAAATCATCAATTTTGTGGTGAAACAATTGCTGAAATATAATTATTTTCATGGCTTTGTAACACAGGAATTGAGACATAACGACAGGGTAAAGGATACGCTTTTGGAGTTTTATCAGACGTGTGTCAATGTTTTGGATAATGTCGTACAAAAAGGAATTGTTTCAGGAGTTTTTAAACGTGCTGCAAAATCAGAAGATATAGTTTCTACAATTATCGGCACCGTAGTTTTTACCATCAGAAACAAAAATTTCTATGAAATATACCTAAAGGGAAATGAAGAAGATTATCTTGTAAATGCAGAAAAAAAACTTAAAAATCATCTTAATCTTTGCATTTTTGCCCTTCTAGGATATCAAATTTAATCTTTATTGCGTTAAAGTATCTTAAAATAAATCTTTTGACAAAAAAAGTTTTATTTTTGCAAATTAATATGGAAAATAGGCAAACAACGTTTTCCGTAATTTTATTTATGAAAAAAATTATCTCATTATTGGCATTGGCATTGGTGCTTTTGTCTTGTAAAAAAGAATATGATTTGGCAATGAAGTCTGCAGATAAAGATTTCATCATGAAGGTGGCCAATAAAAAATATGAAAAGAAAAAGTGGACAGATGCCTTGGCGCTGTACGAAAGGCTAACGAATTTGGTAGCGGGTACAGATGCAGCTCCGGAAGTAGTTTACAAATCGGCTTATGCCAATTATTATGACAAAAACTATAAACTGGCAGCCCACCAATTCAAGAATTTTGCAGTTACTTTTACAAATGATCCTAGAAGAGAAGAATCAGCGTACATGTCTGCTTTATGTTATTATGAAGGATCCATGGATTATAATTTAGATCAAAGCAATACCACATCGGCTATTAATGAGCTTCAGGATTTCCTCAATAATTATCCTAACTCTGAAAGGTCTAAAAACATCAACGAACTGATTGATGAGCTGAATTATAAATTAGAGTTTAAAGCATACGAAAACGCCAGACAGTACTATAAAATGGCAGATTACAAAGCGGCCACCATATCATTTGACAATGTATTGAATGATTTTCCTGCAACAAAACTCAAATCTAAAATTTACAATTACATCCTGAAATCCAAATCAGAATTGGCTATTCATTCAATTTATGATTTAAAGAAAGAAAGATTGGACAATGCCATTGCATTTACAAGACAGGCAGAAAGGGAGTTTCCGAATTCTGATAACGCCAAGGATGCTATAGAAATTAGAGCAAAACTGGAAAAAGAAGCAGAAGCATTCGCTAAATTACAGAAAGAAGTAGAAGCCAGAAAGGCAGAATATACAGAAAAACAAAAACAGGAAGAAGCAAGACTTCAGGAGAAAGAGCAGGGCAAAAAACAGCTCAAAGATCAGCAGACCGCCAACAAAATTAAAATTGACAGTGCAAAAATTAACACTCCAGAACCGGCTGCTACTTTCAAGATTAGAAGAAATTAATTATCTTTGCCAACTATTAATAAAAATAAATCACTCAAGATGAGCGTAAAAGATACTAAAGCAGAAACAAACACCATTACTTACGACAGAGATGTAATCGAAGAAAAAGTAGGTTCTATCTATGAAGCTATCGTAATTATGGGGAAAAGAGCAGAGCAGATTAATGCTGAAATCAGAACAGAATTGCACCAAAAACTAGATGAGTTTGCAGTACACAATTCTACTTTGGAAGAAGTTTTTGAAAACAGAGAGCAGATTGAAATTTCAAGAAACTACGAAAGATTACCAAAACCAACTTCTATTGCCATCAAAGAATGGTTAGATGATGAAGTTTACTACAGAAGAACAGACGACAGAGCATAACACTCAGCGTTTTCTATAAAATAAAGTCACAGAATTTCTGTGACTTTTTTATTTCATGAAATTCAAAAAAAATCAATACATTCGTTTACTTAAATTTCATAAAATATGGCTCTAAAAGGTAAGAAGATTCTATTGGCGATTTCCGGGGGAATAGCTGCCTACAAAATGAATTGCCTGGTAAGAGATTTTGTAAAAAAAGGGGCAGAAGTAAAAGTGATTCTTACTCCTTCTGCCGAAAATTTTGTTTCTAAGGTTACCCTTTCTACGCTTTCTAAAAACCCTGTATTGTCAGATTTTTATAGTGAAAACGGTACGTGGAATTCTCACGTGGAAATGGGTCTTTGGGCAGATGTGATGCTAGTGGCCCCTTGCACTGCCAATACTTTGGCAAAAATGGTCAATGGGCTTTCAGATAATTTGGTCGTGGCCACTTATATGTCGGCAAAATGTCCAGTTTTTATAGCACCGGCTATGGATTTGGATATGTATGTACATCCTTCCACTAAAGATAATTTAGAAAAAGCTCAAAAATACGGCCATCATATTATTCCGGCAGAATTTGGCGAATTGGCTTCGGGCTTGACGGGAGAAGGTAGACTTGCAGAAAACGAAACCATTTTAAAAAAATTAAATGATTTTTTTTCACAAACCAAATCTTTAAAAGATAAAACAGTACTTATCACTGCCGGCCCAACATATGAGGCCATAGACCCTGTGCGTTTTATTGGCAATCATTCGTCCGGGAAGATGGGTTTTTCCTTGGCAGAAGAGGCCGCAAAAAGAGGGGCTAAAGTAGTGTTGATTTCAGGGCCAACGGCGCAGAAAATTCATTGTCCAAATATTGAACTTCACAAGGTAACTTCTGCCAAAGAAATGTTTGACGAAGTTTTTCGCTTTTATGCAAATGCAGATGTTGCCATCATGAGTGCAGCAGTGGCAGATTATACTCCAAAGATGGTAGCTCAGGAAAAAATTAAAAAATTTGATGATGAACTCACCATAGAATTGTTTAAAAATCCTGATATCCTGAGGGCAATGGGTGAGCAAAAAACGCATCAGTTTTTGGTGGGTTTTGCTTTGGAAACCCAAAATGAAGAAGAAAATGCAAAAGGGAAATTGCAGAAAAAAAATCTTGATATGATTGTTCTGAATTCTTTGAGAGATGAAGGCGCCGGATTCCAGAAGGACACCAATAAAATTAAGATTTTAACGCCTACAGAAAAAAAAGAATTTTCTTTGAAGCCTAAGGAAGAAGTAGCAAAAGATATTCTTGATTTTTTAGAAGAGAAAATGAAGAAATAAAACATCTAAAAGTCCGTTTTAGATTTTGAAATAAAAATTAATGAATAAAATATTTTACATAATTGCCTTTTTATTGTTTTCAAATTTTGGTTTTTCTCAGGAACTGAACGCTCAGGTTCAGATTAATTATGCACAAGTAGGAGGCAGCAATATACAAACCTATAAAACACTGGAAAAAAGTCTGAAAGACTTCATCAATAAAACAAGTTGGACGGGCAAAAAATTTCAGAATTTTGAAAAGATAAAATGCAGTTTTGCCATTGTTATTACCGAAAAAACAGGAAATAATTATAAGGCTACATTAGTGGTGCAATCTGTTCGTCCGGTATTTGGAACCCAATATGAATCACCATTGCTGAATATTAACGACACCAATTTTGCTTTTGAATATCTTGAAAACCAAAATCTTGTGTTTAACGAAAGACAATTTTCTGGTAAAAATTTAATCGACGTTATCAGTTTCTATGTCTATCTTATTCTGGGTTATGATGCAGATACATTTCAGTTAAAGGGTGGAACGCCTTGGTTTGATATGGCCATGAAAATTGCTCAAAATTCTCAGAGTCAAAATTATGCTGGGTGGTCTCAGGTGGAAGGAAACCGTACCAGAGGATCACTCATAGCCAATATTTTGGCAGAACAAAACAGTGGTTTAAGATTTTTCTATTATACATATCACAGGAATGGTCTAGATAGCCTTGCCAATAATGATCAATTGTCTGTGAAGCAACTGATTGCCAATGAGATTTTAAAACTAAAGTCTTACGAAAGTAATTTTCAATTGAATTATGCTTTTGCGGTTTTTATAGGCAGCAAGAAAGAAGAAATTTTCAATATTTTTAACTCAAACAACAATGGTGCTGTCAATATGGTAGACCTGAAACAATTGATGACTACTTTTGCTCCGAATGATAGTGACTCTAAATGGAATAAGTGGAAGTAACAGATATTGTCTGTTTTATTAATATAAATCTGTGAAAATTATCACAGATTTTTTTATTTTTGAAAAAAAATAGCTGAAAGCAATCAGCCAAAAGCCAAAAGCAACGTATGCTGACAAGAATTTTTATCCAAAATTTTGCATTGATAGACCAGTTGGAAATCAGCCTCCACAAAGGATTGCAAGTGATAACCGGTGAGACAGGAGCAGGGAAATCTATCATTCTTGGTGCATTGCGTTTGATTTTGGGAGAACGTGCTGATATTAAAAGTATTTCCAATGCTGAAACGAAAAGTATCGTAGAAGCAGAATTTAGAATTTCTAAAGAGCATCTCACTTTCTTTACCGAAAACGATTTAGATTTTGATGAAAATACCATTATTAGAAGAGAAATTTTGCCTTCTGGTAAGTCTAGGGCTTTCGTGAATGATGTTCCTGTAACTTTAGACGTCTTACAGGGGCTTTCAGAAAAACTGATTGATATCCATTCTCAGTTTGAAACTTCCAATTTGTTTAACGAATCTTATCAATTTAAAATAATAGACGGATTATCTGATAACAAAAATTTAATTGGAGGCTTTCAGGAAAAGTTTTATGATCTTCAAAAACAAAAAAGAGAACTCGAAAGGTTGAAAAATCAACTTTTAGAAGGGAATAAAGAAAGTGATTACAAGCAATTTCTTTTGGAAGAACTAGAGGCAGCCAATTTAGAAAATGTAAATTACGAATGGCTTCAAAGCCAAATTTCTATGGCTGAAAACAGAGGAGCGATTTCTGAATTGCTTTCTCAGATTTTTTCGAGAACAGATCAAGATGAAGTAGGTGTTTTTGATAGTTTGTACGATATCAAAAACAAGTTGGCTAAAATTGCAGAGCTCTCGCATGTGTTCTCAGAAATCAGCCAAAGATTTGAAGTAAATTATTTAGATTTTAAAGACATTCTTTTTCAGCTGCAAGATGAGTCTGAAAAACTGGATGTTAACCAAGAAGACTTACTGGCATTGCAAGACCAGAACGATAAAATCAATGCCTTGTTTTTGAAACATAAAGTTTCGGAAATAGAAGAATTGATAAAAATAAAAGAGCAATTATCAGAAGAACAAAATTCTTTTACAGATATAGAAGAAAAAATTTCTAAACTAGAAAAAGATATCGAAGAAATATCTGCTTCATTAGAAATGCAAGCCAAGATTCTTTCTGATAATCGGAAAAATGCCATTCCAGTTTTCAAATCAAAAATTGAAAACCTTTTGCATAAATTAGGTTTGGAAAAGGCAAAAGTGGAGGTAGAACTTACCCCCACCAAAGAATTTGTTTTATTTGGAT
Source organism: uncultured Flavobacteriales bacterium (assembly GCA_937973555.1). Lineage (GTDB taxonomy): Bacteria > Bacteroidota > Bacteroidia > Flavobacteriales > Weeksellaceae > Cloacibacterium. Next base: position 114,475 of record CALJKL010000011.1, read on the forward strand.
TAGAGAAAATTCAACTGCTTTTCCAGGCCAATCAAGGTTTTGCTTTAAAGCCTATTCAGAATGCCATTTCAGGGGGTGAAAGAAGTAGGGTGATGTTGGCTATAAAAAAACTGATGGCAGAAAACGCAGAACTTCCAACCTTGATTCTAGACGAAATAGACACTGGGGTTTCCGGGAAAATTGCAGATGAGATGGGCAATGTAATGCAGGATATGGCAAAAGATATGCAACTGATTGTGATTACCCATTTGGCACAGGTGGCTGCGAAAGGAAATAATAATTACAAGGTTTCCAAATCTGATGTTTCAGGAAAAACCCAAACGCAAATTCTTCCACTCAATCAGGAAGAAAAACTTGCAGAAATTGCTCAGTTGCTTTCTGGTTCTACCATTACAGATGCAGCTATTCAGCAGGCTAAAGAATTAATGAAATAGGGTCTTATAATTATTTTTCACACCATATTTTCAGGGTTTACCCAGGCGTCAAACTGTTCTGCGGTGAGAAGCCCAAGATTTATTGCTTCCTCTTTTAGCGTAGTGTTATTTTTATAGGCTTCTTTTGTTATTTTGGCCGCGTTTTCGTAACCAATGTGTGGGTTGAGAGCGGTTACCAACATTAATGACTGGTTTAGTAATGCTTTTATTCTTTTCTCGTTCGGTTTTATATCTTTTGCACAACGTTCATTAAAAGAATTACAGGCATCACCTAGAAGCTGTGCTGATTGCAAAAAATTGTAAGCCATTACAGGTTTAAAAACATTTAATTCAAAATTTCCTTGGGTTCCTGCAAAAGAAATGGTAGTGTCATTCCCCAAAACTTGTGCGCAAACCATAGTTAATGCCTCATTTTGTGTGGGATTTACTTTCCCTGGCATAATGGACGAGCCTGGTTCATTTTCAGGAATGAAGATTTCGCCTATGCCACTTCTTGGTCCTGAAGCCAAAAACCTAATATCTTGTGCAATTTTGAATAATGAAACGGCCAATTGTTTCAGAGCGCCATGGCTTTCTACTATGGCATCATGAGCAGCCAAAGCCTCAAATTTATTTTTTGCGGTTACAAATGGAAGCCCAGTAAATTTTGAAACGTATTCTGCAGATTTAGTCCCAAAGTCTTTTGGGGCATTAAGTCCGGTTCCTACTGCGGTTCCTCCCAATGCTAATTCCGAAAGATGAGGCAAAGTATTTTTTAGTGCCTTAATTCCATGGTCTAATTGCGCAGCATATCCCGAAAACTCTTGCCCTAAACTAATAGGCGTAGCATCCATTAGGTGCGTTCTTCCTATTTTGATAACATTTTTAAAGGCTTTGGATTTTTCTGACAAGGTTTTTTTTAATTTTTCAATTGCCGGAAGCGTGTGTTCTACAACCTTTTTATAAGCCGCAATGTGCATGGCAGTAGGGAAGGTGTCATTAGAAGATTGAGACTTATTGACATCATCGTTAGGGTGAATTTCTGTTTTTTCTCCTAGTTTTCCACCAATGTTTACATGTGCTTTGTTTGCAATCACTTCATTGATATTCATATTGGTTTGTGTTCCGGAACCGGTTTGCCATATCACCAAAGGGAATTCTTGGTCGAGTTTTCCTTCTAAAATTTCATCACAAACACGGGCGATCATTTCTTTTTTTGAGGAGGAAAGAATTCCTAAATCACAATTGGCATAGGCAGCAGCTTTTTTTACAATGGCAAAAGCTTCAACGATTTCATGGGGCATTGAGCCTTCAGTGCCAATTTTAAAATTATTTCTAGACCTCTCTGTTTGAGCTCCCCAGTAACGTTCAGCAGGAACTTTTACATCGCCTAACGTATCTTTTTCTATTCTCTGTTTCATCGCCTTGTCCTTTTTTTATGAAAAAATAAGAATTTTTTAGCTCATATAATTAAAGTATGGTTGAATTTTATTTAAACCTTATTTTTTGTAAATTTACCCATCTTAAAATTATCTTATGAACTTTCAATATCAGGAGCCTTATCCAATTCTAAAAGACGAAACGCAATACAAAAAAATCACTTCAGATTACGTAAAAACAGAAAAAATAGGAGACCGTGAAATTTTGGTGGTTGATCCAAAAGCACTGGAAATTCTTGCAGAAACTGCAATGGCAGATGTTTCTTTTATGTTAAGGTCTTCTCATTTGGCAAAACTTAAGAAAATTATAGACGATCCGGAAGCAACGGATAATGATAGATTTGTGGCCTATAATCTTTTGCAGAATGCTGCAGTAGCTGTAGAAGGAGCTTTACCGTCTTGTCAGGATACGGGTACAGCTATTGTAATGGCCAAAAAAGGTGAAAATGTATACACTGGTGCAGAAGATGGGGAATATCTTAGCAAGGGGATTTACAATACTTATCAGAATAGAAATTTAAGATACTCCCAGATTGTTCCTCTCAATATGTTCGACGAAAAAAATTCTGGTTCTAACCTTCCTGCACAAATAGATATTTATGCCAAAAAAGGAAACACCTACGAGTTTTTATTTTTGGCAAAAGGTGGAGGTTCTGCCAATAAAACGTTCTTATACCAAAAAACAAAATCTTTATTGAATGAAGCTTCATTGGATGCTTTCATCCGTGAAAAAATAATGGATTTAGGCACTGCAGCTTGTCCACCATATCACTTGGCTTTTGTCATTGGAGGTACTTCTGCTGAAGCCAATTTGGCGGCTGTTAAAAAGGCTTCTGCCGGATATTTTGATCACCTGCCAACAGAAGGAAACATGGGAGGGCAGGCGTTCCGAGATTTAGAATGGGAAGCCAGAATTCAGAAAATATGCCAGGAATCAGCTATTGGAGCACAGTTTGGCGGAAAATACCTAACACATGATGTTAGGGTAATCAGATTGCCAAGACATGCTGCTTCATGTCCTGTTGGGATGGGTGTTTCCTGTTCTGCAGATAGAAACATCAAAGGAAAAATTACCAAAGAGGGTGTTTTTGTAGAACAGTTAGAGACCAACCCTGCGCAGTATTTACCTGCTGTGGCGCCGCATTTAGAAGAGCCTGTGGTGATAAATCTTAACAGACCAATGTCTGAGGTTTTGGCAGAATTGTCTCAATATCCTATCAAAACCAGATTGAAACTGAATGGAACTTTAATTGTGGCAAGAGATATTGCCCATGCTAAAATAAAAGAATTGTTGGATTCTGGAAAACCAATGCCAGAATATTTCAAAAACCATCCGGTTTATTACGCCGGTCCGGCTAAAACTCCAGATGGAATGCCTTCAGGAAGTTTCGGGCCTACTACTGCGGGTAGGATGGATGTGTATGTAGACGAATTTCAGGCAAATGGAGGTAGCATGATTATGTTGGCCAAAGGCAACAGAAGCAAAGACGTTACTGATGCCTGTGCAAAATATGGTGGTTTTTATTTGGGCTCTATTGGTGGGCCTGCAGCTATTTTGGCCAAGGAAAATATACTCTCTGTGGAAGTGGTAGATTTCCCGGAATTGGGTATGGAAGCCGTACGGAAAATTGAAGTGAAAGATTTCCCGGCATTTATCATTACAGATGATAAAGGAAATGATTTCTTTGCGGCTTTAGCTCACTAATGATAAAATTCACAGGAAAAACTTTTGACTATAAAAAAAATGTTTTATTTTTGCGTAAAATAATTTAAAAATGATGCTATCCGCTTTTTGGCCAGTTTATCAGTTCCTTTGGACTGTATATTTTTTAACAATGTTCTTAGTAGGATTTTGGTGTATTTTTATGTTCTTCGGAGTAGTAATTCCAATGTGGCTTACACAAGGTTTGGCAGAGTACTTTGGGAAAACCAAAAAATTTAATCCAGAAGATATCAGAAGAAAAACACTTCTAGAACAAGAGGGGGTAGAAGTAATCTACAACCAACCAAAAGGCAACGGCCCATACTTACATACAGGTCATCATTAATTTTGATGTCATTGCTTTCCTCCCTGAATTCGAGGAAAGTAATATCAAAGCAAAACAAAATATATTTTAAATCTGTTCAAGAAATTGAACAGATTTTTTTATTAATAAAACAAATAAAAAGTAACCTATTAAAAACGCCACCCAAATAGGGATGGCGCAAAAAAAAATATCAGCAAATAAATAAAACTTTATACCTTACAGAAAGATACAAAGTCATAATATGAGCTAAGGTAATCTTCTCCTGTTGTGAGAAGGGCAGTTGCAGAAACGGTAATGGTATAAGCACAAGGCAGCAAATCTGCCACAGTATCTGTAGGTGGTGTAAATACCAACTGCGTAGTGCCATATGTTTCTGGTTCTGGCATTATGGCAATAGGATCAAACCCGAAGCCTTGTCCTGTTTTATGAGGTCCGGTAATCGTTAAGCTTACATCACCAAGGTTTTCGTTTCTGGCATTGTATTTCACATGCAAATCTGTTGTTATTTTACTACATCCGCTACTTCCGGAGACAATTTCTTGAATGTCTAATGATAAAGCAATGTATTGATTGTTTACAGTAGTGTGTGCCCAACTTCCATATTTGTTTACATTGTTGTATAATACATTAAAAATTGCAATAGGTTTAGAAGTTCCTGCTACTGCCTCTGAACTTGAATTTCCAATTTGTCTCTGTTTCATACGAATGGCAAAATATCTGTTGCTAACATGAGGTCTGGAAGACGAAATGCTTGCAGTTCCTATATCTGAAGTTGGCATACTCATGTCGACAGAGGTAATGCCGGTGAGTTTTGAGGTATTGAGTTTAAGGATTTCTGCATCTATATGAGGCGCAAAGTTGGAATTCTGAGGAACTTGAATCCAGTTTCCATTAAAAGTGATGGTTTTTTCTGTACCTGTTCCATTGATGTAATAAGGCTCATAGGCGATAGGATTCATAGGGTCTCCGGTTAAAGTCCACAAATAACCGATAGTGGTTTTATCGATCATATTGGGAGCAACAGGATTCCATGCAGATGGATTTAATGAGTTAGATGGATTGGATACTTCTTGGTATTCAAAAAGATATTCCATAGGCTGTGAACTAATCTTTTTACTAATAGTACCTACCAAATTAATGGTAGAGAAAAAGGCATAGCCTCCTAATGTTTTTCCGGTACCCAAAACAATTCCGGACTGAATTGGAATATGCTGATTAAGACCAAAGTGGGTAAAAGAAGGTGGTGTAGCTGGTTCAATAGGGACAAGTTCACTAGTGCATAATTTTACACACAAACAATACCCTACATTGTTTCGTCTGTTGGCTTTTGTTTCTAAAGCAAAACGCTGTCCTCCGTATTCCAACTGAAAGTACACATCAGGACCACTTGCAAAAGGTGGAATAACATCTGTTTCTATGTTAATTATTGGAGAAAGAAATGTTTTTTTAAAATCAACAGATGTATAATAGATTTTAAAATTTCCATTACTATCGGTTATGCTTCTTCCCAACTCATCATCTGTTATAAAATCTGCATCCATAGCAATAACGGTAATGCCCTCCAGTGGCTTTTCGGTTTGGCAATCCGTTAATCTTCCACAGATAGACCAAGCGTCAAAATATCGCCCTTTTATTAGGCACCACCAGTTTTCAGGAATAATGTATGAAAAGTTGGCAATCCATCCATCCTGTCTTGGCGCCGTTTTCCATTGTGGAACAAATGTGGTAATGTGAAACTGTCTTGGTTTTCCTTTCTTAGGAGGAAACGGATGTCGGGGTACAGATCCGCAGTAAAAATCTATTTCCAGTGCAGAATGGGCCTGTTTTTCTGTTATTTCAACAGAAAAATTACCGTTCATATCTGTTTCTACTTCTGCAATAAGTCTTTTTTCTTTGGCTTTAATTTCTTCCTCTATCACTTCTTTAAAAGTGTCTTTAATTTGAGCAGCAGTGGCAGCCGCTACATTAATTTCTGCTAATGGGTAATAAATTCGAATTTTTACATGGCTAATGTATTCCGAACAATCTTTGCATAGATATGCAGAAAGATTTCCTTTGATCATATAACTCATAGTTCAGTAAATTATATCGTTAATGCCTACTCTTCAAAGGATTTTCGGCTTCCTCCTATTTATACTTTTATATCTATTTCTTTTATTGAGGATGAAAAAAATACGTCAATTAAAAGATGAAAATGTAAAATATTAGTCTATATAATTTATTTAATTTTGTGTTTAATGTAAATCTAAATAAAATAAGAATAAAATTAGTTATAAAATTTTCAGAAATTAATATTTTTCTATTGTAAAGCCATTTTGTGTATTTTCATTTTTTATATTCTTTTCTATTTGTGTTGTGTTTTTTTAAGTTTTGCCTTAGGCTTTTAAAATCCTTATCTTTGCAACCAAATAATTTTAAAACATGTCAAAAAGTTTAATTCCGAAACTTCAAGCCATAAAACAGCGCTACAATGAGGTAGCAGATCTTATCATTCAACCAGATGTGATATCAGATCAGAAAAGATATTCGTCTTTAAACAAAGAATACAGTGATTTGGGAAAAATTGTGAAGGTTTTTGATGAATATATGGCAGCACTTGGTACCATAGAAGAATCTGATGAAATCATTGCAGATGGTTCTGATAAAGATTTTGTGGAATTGGCCAAATTGGAGAAACAGGAAGCGATAGATAAAATTCCGGCTTTGGAAGAAGAGTTGAAAGTGCTTTTAATACCGAAAGATCCGGCAGACGATAAAAATGCCATTGTAGAATTACGTGCCGGAACCGGTGGTGATGAGGCAGCAATATTTGTGGAAGACATGTATAGAATGTATTCTATGTACTTCAAAACCAAAGGATGGCGACACGAGGTTACCGACTCTTCTGAAGCCTCAAAAGGGTACAAAGAATTGGTGATGAAGGTAGAGGGAGAAAGCGTTTATGGAATTATGAAATTCGAGTCTGGGGTACACCGAGTACAACGTGTCCCGGAAACAGAATCTCAAGGCAGGGTACACACTTCTGCCATTACGGTTGCCGTTTTACCCGAAGCGGAGGAAGTAGATGTGGAAATCAATCCAGCAGACATCGAAATGCAAACTTCGCGTTCAGGAGGAGCCGGTGGACAGAATGTAAACAAGGTAGAAACCAAAGTGCAGTTAACCCACAAACCTTCAGGGATTGTGGTGGTTTGTCAGCAGGCGCGTTCTCAGCTGGCCAACCGAGAATTGGCAATGGAAATGTTAAGAGCAAAATTATATGACATCAAACTTCAGGAAGTAGTAGGGGATATTGCGGCACAGCGTAAAACCATGGTGTCCACAGGAGACCGTTCGGCAAAAATAAAAACGTACAATTATCCTCAAGGAAGGGTAACAGATCATAGAATCAATAAATCAATCTATAACTTGGATGCCTATATGAATGGCGATATTCAGGAAATGATGGATGCGGTAATCATGGCAGAAAATGCCGAAAAAATGAAAGGTCAGGAAGAAATTTAATTTTTTTTTAACCTTTAAAAATAATTTTCAGGCAAAAAAGTTATTAATATTGTAATTTAAACACAAAAAATATTAATTATGAAAAAAAAGATGTTTTTGGTGGGAACAATTGCAATATTAACAGTTGTTTCCTGTAGCAAAGAAAAAACCAAGATTATCAAATCTAGCGGAGATACTACTACTATTGTAACTCCAGGAATTGATAAAGAAAGATTAGATTCTGCCTCTATGAAAGTGGATTCTGCTTTAAAGAAAACCGGAAAATCAATTAAAGAAGGTGCCGAAGACGTTAAAGAAAAGGCGAAAGAAATTACTTCCAAAACGGCAGAGGCGGTAGAAAAGGAGGCAAAAAAGGTGAAAGAAGACACTAAAAAATAATTAAATGGAAAGTCAGAATTTTTTCTGACTTTTTTATTAAATTATTTTGTAATCTGGTTGTAGATTTTTTTAGCTAAAATGCGACTCCTTTTAGGCAAAAATCATTAACTTTACTCATCGAAAATTCATGTAATGAGAATCAAAATCCAAAATCAAAACCCTAATTTTCAAAACTTTAGTTTTAATTCAAATGCAGAAAATTATCATTTTGAAAAAGATGGCCTTCAGCTTAAATCCTCTTATACATCTCACGATTCTGAAGCATTAAAATCTAAGAACTTCAGCGCCGGAATTGCACCCTATCTTCGTGGGCCTTATTCTACGATGTATGTTCAAAAACCTTGGACTATCCGTCAATATGCGGGTTTCTCTACAGCAGAAGAATCCAATGCCTTCTACAAAAGAAATTTGGCAGCAGGGCAAAAAGGACTTTCCGTAGCCTTCGATTTGGCAACACATAGAGGGTATGATAGTGATCATCCAAGAGTAGTGGGCGATGTAGGGAAAGCGGGTGTGGCGATAGATTCTGTAGAAGACATGAAAATTTTGTTCAATGAAATTCCTCTCGATCAAATTTCGGTTTCTATGACGATGAATGGAGCTGTTTTGCCAATTTTGGCATTCTATATTGTTGCAGCAGAAGAGCAGGGCGTATCTCAGGATCAGCTTTCAGGAACCATTCAGAATGATATTTTGAAGGAGTTCATGGTGAGAAATACTTACATTTATCCGCCGACTCCTTCCATGAAGATTATTGCCGATATTTTTGAATATACTTCTCAAAATATACCGAAATTCAATTCTATTTCCATTTCAGGATATCACATGCAGGAAGCAGGGGCCACGCCGGTTTTGGAAATGGCTTATACCCTTGCAGATGGGTTAGAATATGTGAGAACAGGCATACAGGCTGGCATGAATATAGATGATTTTGCGCCAAGGCTTTCTTTCTTTTGGGCCATTGGAATGAATCATTTTATGGAAATTGCCAAAATGCGTGCAGCCCGATATATTTGGGCAAATTTGTTGACGCAGTTCAGCCCTCAAAATCAAAAATCTTTGGCTCTAAGAACGCATTCCCAAACTTCTGGATGGAGTCTTACAGAGCAAGAGCCATTCAACAATATCACCAGAACAACCATTGAAGCACTGTCCTCTGCTTTAGGTGGAACACAGTCTTTGCATACCAATGCTTTGGATGAAGCCATAGCTTTGCCTACAGATTATTCTGCGAAAATCGCCAGAAATACCCAAATTATCCTTCAGCAGGAAAGTGGCATCTGTGATGTGGTAGATCCTATGGGCGGTAGTAATCTGGTGGAAGCCCTTACGCAACAAATGATCGATGAAGCCATGAAATTTATTGAGGAGGTTGAAAATGAAGGAGGTATGACCAAAGCCATTGAAGCAGGAATCCCTAAAATGAGAATTGAGGAGGCGGCTGCTAAAAAACAGGCGAAAATAGACAGCGGTGAAGAATTTATCATCGGGGTTAATTCCTTTAAATCTAATCAAAAACAAATGGAATTGGAAATTTTGGATATTGACAACACCGAAGTTCGTCGTAAACAGATAGAGCGTTTAGAAAAAATAAAAGCTGAGAGAAATAATGAATTGGTGACTGAAATTTTAGATCAAATAAAATCTGCTGCCCAAAACAAGAATAACAATCTTTTAGCTTTAAGTATAGAAGCGGCAAGAAGAAGAGCCACTTTGGGAGAGATTTCTGATGCACTTGAGAGTGAATTCGGAAGATACAAAGCCAATATTAAAACCATTTCAGGAGTATATGCCATGAATGCCAATAAAAACGAATATTTCGAGAAAGCAGTGAATCTAACACAGAAATTTGAAGACCAAGAAGGAAGAAGACCAAGAATTATGGTCGCCAAAATGGGACAGGACGGGCATGACAGAGGTGCAAAAGTAGTAGCAACTGCCTTTGCAGATATGGGCTTTGATGTAGATGTGGCTCCACTTTTCCAAACGCCGGAAGAAGTGGCCAAACAAGCGGTAGAAAATGATATCCATATTTTGGGAGTCTCTTCTTTGGCGGCAGGTCACAAAACCTTGGTGCCGCAGGTGGTAGATGAACTGAAAAAAATGGGTGCAGATGATGTCACAATAGTTGTGGGAGGGGTTATTCCACAGCAGGATTATGATTTTCTTTTTGCTAATGGTGCCGATTTTATCTTCGGTCCTGGCACCAATCTTCCAAAGTCTGCTGTAGAAATTTTGGAAAAATTACTTACTTAATTTGTAGTTAAATAAAACACTTAGGAAGCCCATTGGCTTCCTTTTTTTTATGCAAAACCTAATAAATGTCAATGAAAACAATCATGCTCTTTTTTTAGATTTTTCTGGAGATATGCTGTAAATTTATATCTACAAAAAACATTTCAAATGGAAGTTTCAACTTTTCAGAAAATCAGCAATTTAATCAAAGATTTGCCAGATTATCTTGCAGAAGAACTATTGGAATATATAGAATTTTTAGTATACAAATTCCATCAGGATGAAGAAAGCCATTTAACTGAAGAACAAAAAAGATGTATACTCCGTGGCTTGGAAGATATTAAATATGGACGAGCCCATATAGATGTTTCTGAGACAGAGGAAGATGTTTTATAGAATAATTTTTTCAATTCATATTAATATATTTTCTAATAAAAAGCTTCAGAATTTCTGGAGTTTTTTTATTAATTAGAATATAAAATAAATTTGATGAAAATTAAATAAAGACTTTTCTTATTTTTGTTAAGATGAAATATTCTATTCAAGAACTTTTAGAAGGCATTAAAAATCAGGATAAGCGGATTCTTGGCAAGGCAATTACTTTAATTGAAAGTAAAAAACCTGAACATAGAATATTGGCTGAAGAACTGTTAAAAGAAATTTTGCCGCTAACAGGAAAATCTATCAGAATTGGCATTACAGGAGTTCCCGGAGCCGGTAAATCTACTTTTATTGAAAATTTTGGAAAATATGCCATTTCTCAGGGTAAAAAAGTGGCAGTTTTGGCCATTGATCCTAGTTCGGCAATCAATAAAGGATCTATTTTGGGAGATAAAACCAGAATGGAGGAATTGGCTAAGGATGAAAATGCCTTCATAAGGCCCAGCCCGAGTTCAGGAGTTTTGGGAGGTGTTGCTAACACTACTTTTGAAACGATGTTGGTATGTGAAGCGGCCAGATATGATTACATTCTGATAGAAACGGTAGGGGTAGGCCAAAGTGAAGTCTTGGTGGCGGATATTTCTGATGTTATTTTACTTTTGAAAGTAATTGGTACAGGGGACGAATTGCAGGGCATTAAACGAGGTTTAATGGAGATGGTAGACCTTATCTTCATCAATAAAGTAGATGAAAATAACGTAAAGGCTGCAAGACTTCATAGAGCAGAATTAATACAGGCATTGCAATTTCAGCAACCTAAAGAAAAAGACTGGAGTGTACCCGTTTTGTTGGGTTCTGCATTAAATAACGAAGGTCTGAAGGAGGTTTTTGATAAAATTTCGGCATTTATTCAATTAAAAATCAAGACGGGAAGGCTGGAAGAAGTAAGAAAAAAACAAGCAACAAAACGTTTTGAATATTGGGTTCACGAATATATTGTTAGTGCTGCTAGATCTACAGATGAACTAGAAAGTCAATATGAAATTCATAAAAAAAATGCTTCAGAACTAAAATCCAATCCGAGTTCTGAAGCCAAGTTATTCGTAGAGCAACTGCTCAATAAGAAAATCTAGTCTTTTTTTATTTCATTTTTCATGATATATCCGTCATAGGAAATTGGCTGCCTGTCATTGGCATCTATAGAGACATAGGCATTACCGTTTTTATAGACTTCTAGATAGATACTTTTAACATTGTCTGCGTCTTTTGGTGTAATAATACATACCCAGTTTCCCTTTTTGCTTTGATTTTTGGTAAGATTGAAATTTTTACTTGTAAATCTGAAACTGTTTTTGGCATTGTCATAGCTAGGGTTATAAAGTCTTCCGAAATAAGGCAAAGTAACTTCTATTTCTTTTTCTTTCAGAACTATTGTATATCCATACTCTAGATTCAGCAATCTGGATGATGCCGCATTAGGCATAGAATTCATAATATTGATGACATCATAATTGGTAGGGATAGCCCTTGTGGCCATAAATGTAAACTGATTGCCAGAAATAAGTTCTTCCACTGTTTTAGCATCTAATGTATTGCGCGAAGAGCATGAGCATATTAGCGTTAGAAGAAAAATTAAGCTCAATAAAATTCTGTTTTTCATAATATTGTTTTTTAATTGATTACAACACATACTACAAATTTAATGCAAAAAACTAACGTTAAAATCATTTATATTTTCTTAGCGACTTTCATTTGGAATAAAAATTGTTTTTAAATTTGTTAAAATTATAAACACACCGAACATGAAATTAAAACATTGGCTTTCAGTGGGTATTGTTTTGGCTGTTTTGGCCGCATGTGTTACTAATCCAATTACAGGCAGAAAGTCTATTCAATTGGCCAATGACAATGAAATTGCGGCGATGGCCTTGCAAGAATATCAGTCTACGCTTTCAAAGTCTAAAGTAGTCTCCAATACCAAAGATGCTCTTAAAATAAAAAATGTAGGATTGAGAATAAAAAATGCAGCAGAAAATTATTATAGATCTATAGGAAGGGAAGCAGATCTGCAAAATTACAAATGGGAATTTAACCTTATTGATGACAAGCAACAGAATGCATGGTGCATGCCAGGTGGGAAAGTTGCTTTTTATACCGGGATAATGCCTATTTGTAAAGATGAAACAGGTGTAGCTGTAGTAATGGGACATGAGGTTTCTCATGCTTTGGCTGGACATGGCAACGAAAGAATTTCTCAAGCGATGTTAGCACAAGGCTTAGGAACTGCTACAGGAGCATTTATAAAAAGCGAAAAAATGCAAAAAATCTTTCAAACTGCATATCCAATAGGTTCTCAAGCTGTATTGTTGTCTTATAGCAGAAACCAAGAATTAGAAGCAGATCAGATGGGTTTGTGGATAATGGCAATGGCAGGATATGATCCAAGACAGGCTCAGCCATTTTGGGAAAGAATGGAATCTCAGTCTGAAAACTCACAAAGACCACCAGAGTTTCTTTCTACTCACCCGAGTCCAGAGCACAGAAGAGCAGATCTGGAAAAACATATGGCAAAGGCATTAGAATATTATAAACAGGCTGGAGGCAAATTATAAAATTAAACCACTCATGAAAAATCTTTCCTTTATAGGTATATTACTTTTGCTTATTTCTTTACTGCTATTCTATTTTACTACCAATTTTGAAGTAGAGCAGATTAAGCTTTCTCATTTCATGGGGATTGTTGGTGGAATAGGAATAGGGCTTATTATTGGTGGAATTGTAGGTTATGTAAGCAAAGGTTCTGCAGTAAAAGCAAAAAAAAGGAAGACAGAACTTACGCAACTTCAAACTGAAAAAGAAGAACTCGAAAAGCAGGCTGCAGAATTGGCGCAGCAACATCTAAACGAAACAGATAAAGTATCATAAAAAAATCCGATGAATTAATTCATCGGATTTTTATGATGTAAATAGATTGAAAATCTTAAAAATTTATACCAAGACCAAATATTAATAAACTTTGTCTGTTATCATATCTGATGGTTTGTGGGGTGCTGACATTAGAGCTTATAAAATCCCTAGAGTCCTTACTGAATGCTCCTTCATATCTTGCAGTTAAAACAAGTTTTGAAAGTGTGGCTTGTGCCCCAATTTGATAGCCTACAGTAAATTGTTTGGTGGCATTTTCTTTAAAGTCTTTCCACTGGTTGTCAGTAGATAAGTTATAAGAAGCCACAGGTCCAGCATAGATTCCTAATAGTTTTCCTAGGACATTGTACCCTACCAATACAGGTAAGTCTGCTCTATTGTTTTTAACCTCAATGGTGGTTTCTGTATTAGGATCCATGTATTTATTATTAAAGGTAGTGTAATATAATTCAGGCTGAATAAATATTCCGAATGGCGTGTCTACTTTTGCTGAAACACCAATGTTGAAACCTGTATTATTTTTACCTTTTTCTACTATTATAGTATTAGTAGTACTTTTAATATTAGTCCAAGTAGGATTGTCTGTCTGGAAAAGCATATTTGCTTTTAACCCAAATGATACCTGTGCAAAAGACATCATAGATGCCGAGACAAGTAAAATACTGATTGCTTTTTTAATCTGTTTCATCTTCTACTTTTGTTATAATGTTATCTATACTTGTTTTGTTAATTTTAATTAAATATTCTCTCAGTTCTTTAAACAGCTCTGAAGAATAAACGAAATCTATAAGGTGTTTATTGTCAGCCGTGATTAAAATATCCTTTGTGCCTTCCCATTCTTTAATTCCTTTTCTTAGGTAAACTATTTTTTCACCAATAGTCATTACAGAATTCATATCATGAGAATTGATAATAGTGGTGGTATTATATTCCTCAGTGATTTCAGAAATCAGATCGTCAATAATATTAGCGGTGTAAGGATCTAAGCCAGAATTTGGCTCGTCACAAAAGAGGTATCTCGGATTGTTTACTATTGCCCTTGCAATAGCTACCCTTTTTTGCATACCACCAGAGATTTCTGAAGGAAATTTTTTCTCTGCATTTTCCAGATGCACTCTTCCCATTACTTCTTTTACGCGTTTCTTTTTTTCAGTAAAAGTAAGATTCGTAAACATATCTAGGGGAAACATAATATTGTCTTGTACATTCATTGAATCAAAAAGTGCACTTCCCTGAAATACGGTTCCTATTTCTGATCTTAATTTTTCTTTTTCAATACGGCCCATTCCTACAATGTCTCTTCCATCAAATAAAATGTGTCCTTCAGTAGGTTCATATACATTGAGCAGGCATTTTAAAAACACCGTTTTTCCGGAACCGGACTGGCCAATAACCAAATTTACTTTTCCAGTTTCAAAAGAGGTAGTAATGCCTTTTAAAACTTCAACATCATCAAAGCTTTTTCTAAGTTCCTGTACTTCTATCATTAGCTTAAGAACATTTGTGTTAAGATTAGATTAGAGATGATAATGGCAACGATTGTCCAAACCACAGCTTGTGTACTTGCTCTCCCCACTTCTAGTGAGCCTCCTTTTACATTATATCCAAAAAATGCAGGAATGGTAGCAATTAGAAATGCAAAAACTGCAGTTTTGTAAAATGCATACCAAATATAATAGGTAGGCATATACATTTGTATCCCCGTAATATAATCTGCTCGAGACCAGTTTCCTGTTGCTACTCCTGCAAGGTGGCCTCCCCAAATTCCGAAAACAATACTGATGGCAATAAGCAAGGGATTGAAGATAACACTCGCAATGATTTTAGGAAGTACTAAAAAATTAGCGGAATTTACACCCATTATATCTAATGCATCAATTTGTTCTGTTACCCTCATGGTGCCAATACTAGAGGTAATGTATGAGCCTACTTTTCCTGCAAGAATAACCGAAATAATGGTTGGGGCAAATTCAAGAATCAATACCACTTTGGTAGCATATCCAATAAACGTGGCTGGAATAGGAATAACTGCATTTTTGAAATTATTGTACATCTGTATCGCCACTACTGCTCCCACAAATATAGAGGTAAATAAGGTGAGCCCAAAAGAATTGACTCCCAAATCATTAATTTCTCTCATTAAGAGTTTAAAAAAAACCTTATTTTTTTGAGGTTTTTTTATTATTTTGCCTAGGAGGATGAAATATTCTCCTACTGCGCTTAAAAACTTTAACATAACCTTGCGAAGGTACATTTTTTAGGATTAATATAATTACAGAATTATTGTAATTTCTTTTATTGAGCTTCTATTTGTAATTATTGTCAATAAATATTTTTTAACTAAGCTATTTTTATGGAATATTAAGATACTTATGGGTCTGAACTGAAGCCTGCCATTTAGGATTTTCTAAAATGAAATCGGTAATTTTAGGATACATTTCATCTCTTTTGCTCCATTCGCTTTGCAAATATAGTTTGCAGTTTTCAGAAACTTTAGCAGCTTGTTCTTCTGCGAAGGTAAAATCATGATTGTTAAATACTATGACTTTCAGTTCATTAGCATGTTTGTATATTTCTTCTTTTGGTAAGCCAGTTTTTTTAGGAGAAAGGGTAATCCAATCCAGAATTCCACTCATTTCATAAGCCCCGGAAGTTTCGATGTGAATTTGGCAACCCAATTCCTTAAGTTTTCTTGTAAGGATATCCAGATTCCACATCAGGGGCTCACCTCCTGTAAGGACAATGGTTTTACAATATTTGGCAGCGGTCTCTGCTATTTCTTTGGTATCCATCAAAGGATGCAATTCCGGATCCCAGCTTTCCTTTACATCACACCAATGGCAGCCCACATCACAACCTCCCAATCTGATGAAGTAGGCGGCTTTACCTGTATGGGCACCTTCTCCTTGTAAAGTATAAAAATGCTCCATTACAGGGAGCATTTTACCTTCTTTTAATAATATTTCTTTTGTTAAATCCAACGTCTTAATCTTTATAAATCGTATGTTTATAGGCTAAAATAGTGTTTTTCAAAAGCATAGCTCTTGTCATAGGACCTACGCCGCCTGGTACAGGGGTAATCCAACTTGCTTTTTTCTCACAGCTTGCAAAATCTACATCTCCTACTATTCTATATCCTTTTTCAGTAGAAGTATCGTCTACTCTTGTAATACCCACATCTACTATCACGGAACCTTCTTTTATCATTTCTCCTTTCAAAAATTCCGGATCCCCCAATGCAGTAATAACTATATCTGCATTTTTGGTGTGATCTTCTATATGTGGGGTGTAAGAGTGGGTGACGGTTACCGTAGCATTTCCAGGAAAATCTTTTCTCCCCATCAAAATAGACATGGGTCTACCCACAATTTTACTTCTGCCAATAATTACACAATTTTTACCCTTTGTTTCAATATTGTATCTTTCTAATAAGGTCAAAATTCCAAACGGAGTAGCCGGTAAAAAAGTGCTCATTTCCAAAGCCATTCTTCCAAAGTTTTCCGGATGGAAACCATCTACATCTTTATGAGAATTAATCGCCATAATCACTTTTTCCTGGTCCATTTGCTTCGGCAAAGGCAACTGAACGATAAAGCCATCTACTTCCGGATCTACATTCAGCTCTTTTATTTTTTCCAATAACTCTGCTTCTGAAGCAGTGCTGGGAAACCTTACCAAAGAAGATTTGAAGCCTACTTCCTGACAGTCTTTTATTTTGCTTTTTACATAGGTTTCACTGGCACCGTTGTTACCTACCAAAATGGCCACCAAATGCGGAGCCCTTTTGCCTTTTGCCAATATTTTTTCAACCTCTGTTCTGATTTCCGCCTTTATTTCTCTCGAAACCTTAAGACCGTCTAGGATTTGTGCCATTGTTTTTACTTTTTATAGATTGATATCAAATTTATTTATTTTCTTTGAAATAATTGATTAAACCATTGGTGGAAGAATCATGAGAGTTTATTTCTTCATTTCCAGTAAGTTCTGGAAGGATTTTTCCTGCTAAAACCTTGCCCAGTTCTACTCCAAACTGGTCAAAACTGAATACATTCCAAATAACGCCTTGTACAAAGATTTTGTGCTCATATATCGCAATCAATTGACCCAAAGAAAAAGGAGTTAATTCATTGATTAATAAAGAATTGGTGGGGGTGTTTCCCATAAAGGTTTTGAAATTCACAAGTGCTTCCACTTCTTCACTTGATTTTCCTTCTTTTTGCAATTCTGCTCTCACCTCGTCTTGGGTTTTACCGAAAGCCAAAGCTTCTGTTTGAGCAAAGAAATTTGCCAATAATTTTTCTTGATGGTCTGAAACCTTATTGCAAGATTTTACATACGCAATAAAATCTGCCGGAATCAACTCGGTCCCTTGATGGATTAATTGGTAGAAAGCATGCTGTCCGTTAGTCCCCGGCTCTCCCCAAATGATAGGACCGGTTTCATAGGTTACATATTCTCCATTTCTGTCCACAGATTTCCCGTTAGATTCCATATCTCCTTGCTGAAGATAGGCTGCAAAACGGTCTAAATATTGTGAATATGGCAAAATGGCATAAGAACTAGCGTCAAAAAAGTTTCTGTACCATACGCCTAAAAGCCCCATCAATACAGGGACATTTTCTTTGAAATCTGCCGTTTGGAATTGAACGTCTGTATCGTAAGCTCCTTTTAGTAAGTTTTCAAAGTTTTCATAACCTACCGCCAAAACGATGCTTAAGCCTATGGCACTCCAAAGAGAGTATCTACCGCCTACCCAATCCCAGAATTCGAAGATGTTTTCTTCTGCAATCCCAAATGCTTTAACCGCCTGTATATTAGTAGATAAAGCCACGAAATGCTTGGCTACATCTTCTTCTTTTCCTGCTTTTAAGAACCAATCTTTTGCCGAAAGCGCATTCGTCATGGTTTCCTGCGTGGTGAAGGTTTTGGAAGCTACAATGAAAAGTGTAGTTTCAGGATTGAGATTTTTCACTACTTCTGCCAAATGGTTTCCGTCTACGTTGGAAACAAAATGAACATTAAGTCTGGTTTTGAAATGTTTCAGTGCAGAAACCACCATTACAGGACCTAAATCTGACCCCCCAATACCGATGTTAACTACGTCTGTAATTTCTTTTCCGCTAAAACCTTTGTGGGCACCTGAAATAATACTTTCGGAAAAGGCCTTCATGTGGGCCAATACTCTTTTGATTCCCGGTTTTATATCTTCGCCATCTACCAATATTTCTTTATCAGAAAAATCTCTTAAAGCAGTATGAAGAACAGCTCTTTTTTCGGTTTCATTTATTTTTTCACCCGAAAACATAGCGTTAATGGCTTCTTTTAGTTGGGTTTCTTCTGCCAATTGAAGAAGCAGTTCCAATGTTTTTTCGGTGATAAGGTTCTTAGAATAATCAAAAAGATAATTTTCCTTTTTTACTGAAAACTGCTGAAAACGCTTTGGGTTTTGATGAAAAAGATCTCTCAGTTCGAAATCGTTTTGTGCAAAATGATCATTTAATGCTTTCCAAGCTTGGGTGTTTTCAGGATTAATTTTCGGCAACATAGTATTCTTAATTTAATATTAATGGTCTTATTTCTAGAAAGTTTTTAGAAATCATTGCAAATTTAAGGAAAAATAAAAGCCCTGAAAAATCTCGGGGCTTTAAGTTTATATTAAGATTATTTTTCAATTGCCAAAGCAATCACTTCCTTCATGCTTTTCACATAATGTACTTTCAGTTTTTTAAGATAATTTTGGTTGATTTCCATTACATCTTTTTTGTTGTCTTCGCAAAGGATTACCTCTTTTATATCGGCTCTTACGGCGGCCAATAGTTTTTCTTTAATGCCGCCTACAGGAAGGACTTTACCACGAAGGGTAATTTCGCCCGTCATGGCTATATGAGGTCTCACTTTTTTATTGAGATAACTAGAAACCATGCTGGTAAGCATTGCGATTCCGGCAGAAGGACCATCTTTTGGGGTTGCCCCTTCAGGAACGTGAACGTGAATGTTCTTGTTTTCGATTTCTTCCAAAGGAATACCTAAATTTATATGTTTTGCCTTAATATATTCCAAAGAAATAGTAGCCGATTCTTTCATTACATTTCCTAGATTTCCGGTCATGGTGAGTGCTCCTTTTCCTTTGCTGAGGATACTTTCAATGAAAAGAATGTCACCACCTACAGAAGTCCATGCCAAGCCAGTTACCACACCGGGAACATTGGTCATTTCTGAAAAACTTTTAGACATCGGCACGCCCAAAATTTCATCAATTTTATCGATAGAAATTTTAGGGTCAAATTCTTTATTCATGGTAATTTGAAGTGCTGCCCAACGAGCAATTTTCGCCAATTGTTTTTCTAGATTTCTCACCCCACTTTCTCTGGTAAAAGCTTCTACCACATGTGCAATTTCTTTGTTGCCCAGTTTAAAAGCATCTTTCTGAAGTCCCGTTTCCTCCATCTGTTTCTTGATGAGGTGGCGTTTGGTAATCTCTATTTTTTCTTCTATAGTATAGCCTGATAGCTGAATGACTTCCATTCTGTCTAATAAAGGCGTCTGAATGGTAGAAAGCGAATTGGCTGTGGCAATGAACATTACCTTAGACAGATCATAGCCTATCTCCAAGAAATTATCATAAAAACTGTGGTTTTGTTCAGGGTCTAAAACCTCTAGCAATGCCGAACTTGGATCTCCATGAATGCCTTGTCCAATTTTGTCAATCTCATCTAAAACAATAACCGGATTGGAAGTCCCAGATTTTTTGATGGATTGCAAAATCCTTCCTGCCATTGCCCCAATGTAGGTTTTGCGGTGGCCGCGGATTTCGGATTCATCATGCAAGCCTCCCAAACTCATCCTTACATATTTTCTACCCAGAGCATCGGCAATAGATTTCCCTAAGGAAGTTTTACCAACACCTGGAGGCCCTACTAAACAAAGGATAGGAGATTTCATGTTGTTCTTCAGTTTCAGAACAGCCATGTGCTCCAAAATTCTTTTTTTGATGTCTTCTAAACCAAAATGGTCTTTGTTGAGAATTTTTTCAGCTCTTGGGATATCAAAAACATCTTTGGAATAATGATTCCAAGGCAGATCGGTAAAGAAATCCAGATAATTGCGCTGCACATTATAATCTGGCGAATTGGGATTGTGGCGTTGCAAGCGTTTCAATTCTTTTTGGAAATGTTCTTCTATTTCTTCAGACCAAGAAATTTTTTCTGCCTTTTTTTTCAGTTCTTCTACATCAGATTCTGTTCCGCCTCCCAATTCTTCCTGTATGGTTCTGATTTGCTGATTCAGGAAATATTCTCGTTGCTGTTTGTCTAGATCACGGGAAGTTTTTTGATGAATTTGATTTTTAAGCTCTAATTTTCTATAATCATCATGCATCAATTCATAGCATTTATTGGCACGATTCATCAACGATTTTTCTTCCAAAAGTTTCTGTTTTTCTACAGAGCTGAAATTAGCATTAGTGCAGATGAAATTCAGCAGATCTTCCTGGTTTTCAATATTTCTGATAGCGAAATTGGCTGCTCCGGGAATGTTAGGATCTAGTTCTATAATCTTAATCGCCAGGTCTTTAATGTTGTCTATCAACGCTTCGTACTCTTCTTTCTTTTTGGTAGAAGTATCTTTCAGTTTTTCTATTTCTGCCATGAAATAAGGCTCAGATTTTAGGTATTTTTTTACCTTAAATCTTTGCAAGCCTCTTGTAATAGCAGACATATTGCCATCTGGCAGTTTGATGATTTTGATAATTTTGGCTACGGTGCCTATTTGGTAAAGATCTTTTTCGGTAGGGTTTTCAAGGTTTGAAATTTTTTGGCTCAAAATACCGATCAGCTGTCCATTTTTATTGGCTTCTTCCAATAATTTTATAGATTTTTCTCTTCCGGCCGTAATAGGAATCACCACCTTGGGAAACATTACCAGGTTCTTTACAGGCAATATAGGAAAAAGATTTTGTTCTTTTTCCGCCTTTGTTTCTGGGCTATCTTCAGTTACAATACTAAAATTTTCATCTAAAAAATTTTCGAAAGAGATGTCTTCAATTTCAATCATAGTCATAATTCTTTTAAAAATGACAAATTGTCATTTTTTGGCTCAATACAACATTTAAAACTCGGCTGTAAAATGATGAAATCTACCGATAATAAATGATATTATATATCTCACAATAGTTGTGCCAATAGAAAAGATTGACAAATTTTCCTTTTTTTGTTTTAGGTGTTTGAAAATGGATGGAAAATTTCTCTATTAGTTGAAAATTATGTATTTTCGCAAACTGATTTAAAATACATATAAAATGTCAATTACAGGATCAATAAGAAAAAGACCTTGGTTATTATTAGGAATGGTAGCAATAGCATTGCTTGCGTTTTTGGTAAATCCTGATAGTATGGATAAAATGTTTGGGAAGAACCCTAATGTTTTAGGAAAGGTAAATGGAGAAGAAATTACCCGCGATGAATTTAATGACCAATTAAGTTTAATGCAACAACAATCTCAAGGGCAACCGCAAAAAGGCTTGGAAGAACAAGCTTGGCAAACATTGGTTCAGTCAAAGTTAATTAAGCAACAGTTTGAAAAAATGGGGCTAAAGTTGACTGACGAGATCTTTTGGAACCAGCTGCAGTTTGACCCAATGTTTTCAAGGGAAAGAAATCCTCAGAACTATGACGAGAAAGGGAATTTCAGACTTGCAGAGATCAAAAAACAAATCGAAGACCTTAAAAACGGTGATGTTGCTCAATATAATGAATGGCTGAAAGCGAAAAAAGGTATTGAATACAGAATGATGGCAAGACAGCTTTTTGCCAATATCAGCAGTGGTATTACCGCCAATAAAAAGGAGGCTTCAGAATTATTGAGCCAAAGAGATCAATTGGCAGATGTTGATTTTGTGAAAATTGATTATGCTGCTTTTGGGGCTAAAAATCCTGTTCAAGTAACAACTCAAGATTTGGCAGATTATATCAAAAAACATCCTGTTTTATTTAAGGCAGACGCTAGTAGAAATCTTGGAGTGGTTTATTTTCCTGCAAAACCAAGTGCTGCAGATGATGCTTTAGCATTGAAAGAGATCAACAAGCTTTATAATGAGGGAATAGATAATGGTAATGGTTTAGAAAGTTTTAAAAATACACCAAACGACTCTATGTTCGTAGAATTGAACTCTGAAGCTCAGGTGAAATATTCTTACGTTTCTGATCAGGAGATTCCACAGGAAGCTCAAGCTTTTATTAAAGGAGCTTCTGCTGGCCAGTTTTTTGGACCTTACAAATCTGGTGAGAAATATTACGTGACTAAATTTATTGGCAAAAGTGAAGCCACTATGCCAAAGCATATCTTGATTTCTTTTGTAGGAACTGATGTGGCGAATCAAGATAAAACCATCACTAGAACCAAAGAGGAGGCTAAAAAATTAGCAGATGATATTGCGGCTCAGATTAAAGCAAATCCAATGAAATTTCAAGAGTTTTTACCATTGTCTTCGGATAAAGGTTCTGCTCAGCAAGGGGGTACACTTGGATGGGTATTGCCAAACAACAATCAATTTGTAAAACCTTTTGGTGATTGGGTGAAAGCTAATCCTAAAGGTGCAGTAGGAGTTGTAGAAACACAGTTCGGGTATCATATTATTGTAAACGAGAATAAACTTCCTATTTATAAAATTGCCAACTTGGCAAAAGACATCAAAGCCTCTAAAGAAACTGAAAACAAAGTTTACACAGAAGCCAATACTTTTATACAGTCTGTACAAGGGAAAAGCTTTAATGATTTTTCTAATGCTGCGAAAAAGAAAAATTTTGCTTTCCAAAATCCTAAGAACTTATTAAGATTTCAAGGAGAAATTACAGGATTGGGAACTGATAAAGATGAAGAAATTTTATCTTGGGCATTCAATAAAGAAAGAAATAAAGGTGATGTAGAGATATTTACTACCGGAAATGGAGATTATATAGTAGTATATGTTAATGGTAAACAAGATGCGGGAATTGCAGATCCAGAATCTGTAAGAGAGCAATTGGAACCGATTGTTAAAAGTAAACTTTTAGCGAAAAAAATATCAGAAAAGATTGCAGCGGCTAAAGCAGGAAATCTAGATGCTGTTGCAAAATTGTTCGGAACGGCAAAGCAATCTGCACAGGTAAATATTTTTACACCAAATATTGGCGGTGCTATGGAGCCTAAAGTAGCAGGAGCCGCTTTTGGAGTTAAAACTGGTAAAATTTCTGCTCCTGTAGAAGGAAATACTGGAGTGTATGTGGTAAGCAGAAAAAATATTACAATCAATAAACAGCCAGGCGACTTGAAGCAGGTTATGCAATCTATGCAGCAGCAAGGTTCTCAGATGTTTGGGCAGTCATTATTGAAAAGCTTGCAAGATAATGCTGATATAGAAGACTACAGAATTGAAGTTTGGGAAAAAGCAGCTAAAGCAAAATAATATCAAATAAAGATAAATGATAAAAAAAACGACTTTTAATAAGTCGTTTTTTTTATAATATTATCCCCAAATTTAGAAACCATCATTAGCGCAAAAAATAGTATATTTGCTCATTGTAATTAGTTAAAAAGTGAAATACTCAAAAGAAATAAAAGCAGGTTTAATAGCCATTCTGGCAATAGTAGGATTTATTTTTCTTTACCAGTTTATGAAAGGGAAAAGTTTCTTTACCTCAGATAATATTTACTACGCCAAATTCGATAATGTAGAAGGTTTAGAACGTTCTAATACGGTTTCTATTAATGGGATGAAAGTGGGGCAGGTAGATAAAATAATCCCTCAAACCAATAAAGACGGTACAATCCATTTTGTGGTTAAAATTTTGGTAAATAAAGAATTTCAATTTTCTAAAAACTCTTCGGTAGAAATTTTTGAACCAGGATTCATGTCGGGAAAGCAAGCTAGAATTAATTTGGCTTATGATCATTCAGCAATTGCAAAAGATGGAGATACTTTGAAAGGAAGCTTTCAAATTTCTTTAATGGGTAGCCTTTCTTCTCAGGTAGGTCCGGTAAAAGATAAGTTAGAAAGTGTTTTGTCAAGATTAGATTCTACCGTTGCCTCTACCAATAAAATTGTAGACGAGCAAAACAGAAGAGAAATTAAATTGCTTTTGGCAAACCTCAATCAAACGGTGGCTTCATTCAGAGCTACTTCTGAGCAAACCAACAAAATATTATCTTCTAACGAAGGTAGAATTGAAAACGTGTTGGATAATGCCAATAAAACCATGATTTCTGCCAATACTGCCGTTGAAAGATATGGTAAAGTGGCTGAAGATATAGATGTAAAAAAACTCAACAAAACCATAGACGGACTTTCTGAAGCATCTGCCAAGTTGAACGTACTGATGTCTGGAATCCAAAATGGGGAAGGAAGTCTGGGCAAATTAGCCAAAGACGATGCTCTTTACCGCAACTTAAACGATACATCTTCTAATCTTAACATCCTGATAAAAGACATTAAAGAAAATCCTAAGCGATACATACATTTTTCTGTTTTCGGAAGAAAGAATTAATGTAAATTTGAGGGAGTAGAAAAAAATTACCATGCAATACTTAGATAATATTTTATTCCTTGTTTTATTAATTGCAGGTTTCGGGCTGTTTTTCAAAAGCCTGAAAGAAATTTATAGAAACATAAAACTCGGAAGAGAAATCAACCGTACAGACCGCCGTTCAGAAAGATGGGCTACCATGACCAAAGTGGCATTAGGACAAAGCAAAATGAAGGCACGTCCTGTTGCAGCCATTCTTCACTTATTTGTTTATGTGGGATTTGTCATCATCAACATAGAACTCATAGAAATAATAGTTGATGGAATTTTTGGCACCCATAGGTTTTTAGCCACGATTTTCGGAGATACTTTTTATGGAATTTTTACAGCCACATTAGAAGTTTTAGCGGCTTTGGTGGTAATTGCCGTTGTGGCATTTTTCATCCGTAGAAATGGAATTAAAATCCCGAGATTAAGTTCTATCGATTTGAAGGGATGGCCTAAAAATGATGCCAACTGGATTCTCTTGATAGAATTTGCCCTCATGATGGCTTTCTTTAAAATGAATGCAGCAGATTATCTGTTGATGTCCAAAGAAGGAGTAATTCATGGAAATTTTCCTATTTCATCGAATTTAATAGCACCTATTTATAACTCTTTAGGTTTTAGTGAAGGCTTTCTTCATTTTGTTGAAAAAGGCAGTTGGTGGTTTCACTTCGTGGGAATTTTATTTTTCATGAATTACCTTTATTACTCGAAACACCTTCACATTATATTCGCATTCCCAAATACTTGGTATGCCAATCTTGAACCGAAAGGGAAATTCAATAATCTGGATTCTGTTACCAAAGAAATAAAGCTGATGATGGATCCCAACGCAGATCCTTATGCTGCACCTGCTGAAGGCTCGGAACCACCAGCAAAATTTGGGGCAGAAGATATTTTCGATCTCAACCAAGTACAATTGTTAAATGCCTATTCCTGTACAGAATGTGGTAGATGTACTGCTGTTTGTCCAGCTAATATTACGGGCAAAAAACTGTCTCCTAGAAAGATTATGATGTCTACCAGAGACCGTGTGGAAGAAGTAGGCAAAAACATTAACAAAAATGGAAAATTTGTAGATGACGGCAAGAAATTGTTAAACGATTATATCACCAAAGAAGAACTATGGGCTTGTACCAGTTGTAACGCTTGTGTAGAGGCTTGTCCGGTTCTTATAGACCCATTGTCCATCATTATAGACATGAGAAGATATTTGGTGATGGAACAATCGGCAGCACCACAGGAACTGAATATGATGATGACCAACATCGAAAACAACGCAGCTCCTTGGCAATACAACCAAGCAGACCGCTTTAATTGGGCTAAAGAAAATTAGATAATTTGTTAATAAGGTAATTTGAAAGATTTTAATTTTCATTATCTTATTATCACATTCACATATTAACAAATTTATAATATGGATTTCACAATAAAAACAATGGCAGAATATGCTGCCGAAGGAAAATCTCCAGAAGTGCTTTTTTGGGTGGGTTGTGCAGGAAGTTTTGATGACAGAGCCAAAAAAATCACCAAAGCATTTGCCAAAATTCTTCATAAAGTGGGTGTAGAGTTTGCAGTTTTGGGACAGGAAGAATCTTGTTCAGGTGATCCTGCAAAACGTGCCGGAAATGAGTTTGTTTTTCAGATGATGGCTCTTACCAATATAGAAATTCTTAATGCTTACGAAGTCAAAAAAATCGTAACGGCTTGTCCGCACTGTTTCAATACCTTAAAAAATGAATATCCAAGTTTAGGCGGTAATTACAAAGTAATGCACCATACTCAACTCTTGCAGCAACTCATGGAAGAAGGCCGACTTAAAATAGAAGGAGGAGCCTTCAAAGGAAAGAAAATTACCTTTCATGATCCTTGCTATCTAGGAAGAGCCAATGATGAATATGAAGCGCCAAGATTATTGTTAGAAAAATTGGATGCTGAATTGGTAGAAATGAAACGTTGTAAAACCAATGGTCTATGTTGTGGAGCCGGAGGAGCACAGATGTTTAAAGAGCCGGAAAAAGGCAATAAAGACATCAATGTAGAAAGAACCGAAGAGGCTTTGGGCTTAAAACCCAATGTGGTGGCTACAGGTTGCCCATTTTGTAATACGATGATGACGGATGGCGTGAAGCATTTCAATAAAAATGAAGAAGTTGCCGTTAAAGATATTGTAGAACTCATTGCAGAGGCAGAAGATTTATAAAATCAAAAGAAAATGAAAATAGAAGAATCAACAATAGTAGAAACAGATGATTTTAAAGTGATCATCTACCCGGCTTCCAGAGCCATGACGGCAAAAGAGGTGAAAGAAATCACTGAGAAATTATACGATTTCTTGCCTTCTTGGAATGCCCACGGTAAATCTTTGACCTCCTCTTTTAAGATAGATTACAAACAGTTTATCATCATTACGGTAGACGAAGAAAAAGTACAGGCTTCGGGTTGTTCTATGGACTCGCTAAATGGCATGATGAGAGAACTGGAAGCAGAATACCAATTGGGAGTTTTTGATAGAATGAAGGCTTGCTATTTAGAAAATGGAGAAGTGAAAACAATGAAATTGACGGATTTCCGTACAGCCGTAAGAAATGGAGAAATTGGGGAAGACGTTCAGGTTTTTGATTTTTCTAAAGACACTTATGTCAATTATCTTTCAGATTTCTTGTTGCCATTCAAAAGGAGTTGGGCAGGATTTATCAAATAAATAAAAGTCGGGTTTTATAGCCCGACTTTTTTGATTCTATCAACAAACAGTTCTTCCACAAAAGATTTTCTGTATTTTTGTATTAAACAACGCCGATTGAATTCTCGAAAAAAACATAAAATTCTTTTCATTTCATCATGGTTTCCCAACAAACTGGAGCCCACCAATGGCAACTTCGTGCAAAGGCATGCCGAAACCGTTGCTTTACTTCATGAGGTGGAAATTCTTCATGCCATTGGAGATTTTCACCAGAAAAAAAGATTTTTATTTGATGATCAAATCATCAACGGCATCAGAACCTTAATCGTTTATTATCGCAATTCCCGAATTCCTTTATTGAATTTCATAAGAAGGATGAAAGCCTATCGCCTGGGTTACAAAAGAATGCAAAAGCCTGATTTGGTGCATGGTAATGTTTTGAATAACAATATGCTTTTTGCAGTGTACCTTAAAAGAAAATATAAGATTTCGTTTGTAGTATCAGAGCATTGGTCTGCTTTGCAGGAAATCAATCATTATAAATTATCAAAACTAGGAAAGTTGATTGTCAAAAAAATAGCCAATTCTGCTGTAATGATAATGCCTGTAACCGAAAATTTGTCTTTTGGAATCAGAAAGTTAGGGGTTACAACGTCAATGAAAATTATTGGAAATGTGGTAGATAAAGATTTGTTTACAATTGGAAATAAAGCCAGAGATAAATTTATTTTTTTGCATGTGTCGAGTTTGATTCCTTTGAAAAATACTGATAAAATTATCAATGCAGCGGTTCAAATACATCTCACAAATCCTAATTTTGAATTGCATATTGGTGGTGATGGGGATGTAAATAAGCTCAAAGCATTTATTAAGAAGTACAATGCTGAAGATTATATCAAAACTTTCGGGATGATTTTATCAGAAGAGGTTTCTAAAAAAATGAGGGATGCCAATTGTTTTGTTCTTTTTAGTGATTACGAAAACCAACCTTGCGTCATTTTAGAAAGTTTTGCTACGGGTATTCCTGTTATTGCACCAAAAGTAGGGGGTATATCAGAAATTTTAAATTCTGAAAGAGGCATTTTAATTGAAAAAGGAAATGAAAAGGAACTTTTGAAGGCTATGAAAAATGTTTTGGAGGGTAAAACTGTTTTTGCCGACCCTGAAGAAATTAGAAATTATTGTGTGGAGCATTTTTCTCAACTGAAAATTGCAGAAAAGTTTAGTGAAATATATAATTTGGTTTTGAAATGAGAAAAGGATTTTCAATAGAAGTATACGACCAAAATATAGTCTATAATTGCAGATTTAATGAAGGTGTTTTTGATAATGTAGTAATAGATGATTTGCAATATTTTATTGCATTGGAAGGGGTTATTCTTAATAAAAAAAAATTATTGCAAGAATATGCGGGCAAAGATTTCAATAGCCTTATGCTCCTATTATACCAAAAAGAAAAACAAAATGTTTTTGCCTTGTTAGAGGGAGAATTTTCCGGATTTTTAGTAGATAAGAATTCTCGTAAAGTCTCTGTTTTTACCAATGTTACTTCTACCCAAAAAGTATTTTATTACCATAGTCCAAAATTGTTTTTGGCAGAAACTTCAATAAAAGCCTTAACTGAAAAACTAAAAGAGTATAATATTACCTTCTCTTTGGATATTACTAGTATATATGAGATATTAGCACTTACCAATGTGTTAGAAAATAAGACTCCAATAGAGAAGATTTATAAAATAAACGATGCTTGTTTTATTGAAATCAATATTTCTGATCATTCTTTTTTTGAAAAAAAATATTATGAAATAGAAACAGTCCGATTTAATAAAAATCTCAAAACGGCTCTTAGTATTACTGATGAAGTTTTTTCAGCCTCAGTGCTTTTGGAATATCAAAAAGATGATGAACTGCAAAAAGAACATTTTTCTCTTTTAAGTGGTGGCCTAGACAGCAGAATGGCCTTGTTATATGCCCATAAACTGAATCAAAAGCCTAAAAATGTTTTTTGTTTTTCACAAAGTAAATATTTGGATGAGCGTATTTCCAGAAAAATAGCACAAGAATATCATTTAGATTATCAATTTGTAAAATTAGATGGCGGGAAATTTCTTAAAAACATAGACCGATTGGTGTCTTTGTCCGAAGGCATGGTACTGTATACGGGGGCTATTCATGCGGATTATGCGATGGGGGAAGTTGAGCCTAGAAATTTGGGTCTCATTCATTCCGGACAGATTGGTGATGGCGTATTGGGAGGTTTTAATACCGTTCCATACGGACAATCTCCCAAAGACAATAAAATCGTAGTAAACCGTTATTTTTTACCCAAAATTTCAGGAAATTTACAAAAAATAATGGCAAATTACGAAAGAGAAGAATTGTTTTACTTGAGAAATATAGCCTTTAATAGGGCTGTTTTGGGGGCACAAGTTTTTCAGCAGTTTTCTTACCAGACTTCTCCATTTATGACCAAAGATTTTATGAGTTTTGCGGTAAGCCTCCCGGAAGAGTGGAAATATAACCAACATTTTTATCTGGACTGGGTAAGGCATTACTGTCCGGAAGCGGCAGATTTTACTTGGGAAAGAACGATGATGAAGCCCAATGCAAAATGGAAAACCAAGATAGGTGACCATATTTATAAAAGGAGTTTTAATATTTTTTACAATAAAATCTTGGGAAAAGAAAACAAAATCAGTATGTATCCCTACCAATATTATTTTTCTAATGATAAAGAAATTCAGCAATTTTATGATCAATATTTATCAGAAAACATTCATTACCTTGATGGCTATAAAGATTTGAAACAAGATATTTTGGCCTTATATCATAAAAAAAATTTCTTTTCAAAGTCCAATGCTATTAATGTTATTGCTATCATTAAATATTATTTTTCTTAGATGAGTAGCCTAAAGGAATTTACTAAAAATTATTTTAAAAATAATGGACAGTATGTGTTTATGTCTCTACTTATTGCTAAAATTTGTGGTTTTGTATCTTCTATTGCTATTGTAAGGCTTATAACACAAAAAGAATTTGGCACAGTGACTATAGTGGCTTCTGTTTTTGCAATATTTGCTGCTTTTAATGGTTTTGGTTCGGCACAAGGATTATTGCGATTTGGTTCTCTCACAGAAGATGGAAATGAGAAACAAAAACTTTCAGATCACTTCTTTTACCAAGGATTTATTTATCAACTTATTTTAACTTTGATATTTTTTATTTCCAGTTTCTTTTTTGTTCAGAAATATCAGGATATTTTCTATCTCTTTGGTTTTTTTGCTTTCAGATTAATTGGTTTCTATTTCTTTAATCATATACAGTCTTATTTTAGAATATATCATGATAATAAGAGCTTTTCAGCAGTTAATAATTTTGTCAATATTTTTGGGGTTGTTTTAATCGTTGCATTGTCTTATTTATATGGCATAAAAGGATATTTAGCTGCTATCGCGTTAAGCCCATTTTTATCTTTGTTTTGGTATTCAAAATGTAATTTATCTGGACTCAATAAAGTTAAGATATATCATAAAGATCTATGGAATTATTCCTTTCATGCCGTTTTTACTGGGTTTCTCTCAGACTTATTATTCTCTTTAGACATTCTCCTTTTAGGATTTTTATTGAATGAAAAAGAAGTGGCGCATTATAAAGTAGCGATTATTTTACCTTCTAATCTTACGTTCCTAGCGCTGTCATTGTTACAGGCAGATTTTTCCAAAATTGTACAACAATCAAAAGACCTATCTTTTTTGAGGAATTATATCAGAAATTATTATAAATTTTTTATACCTCTTAGTCTCATAATATTTCTTTTAGGATATTTGTTTTCAAAGGAAATTCTTACAGTTTTTTTTGGAAAAATGTATGCCGAAGACCATTGGGTTTTTGTGATTTTACTCTCCACATTTCTCATCAATATTTTATTGAGAAACCTTTATGGAAACTTGCTTTCAGCGGTGGGAGAAATGAAGTGTAATACTATTGTTTCTATAGGGTCTCTTTCTATTTTAATTTTATTTTCCTTTTTATTGATTGATAAATTAGGAACTTTTGGCATGGGAATTAGTATATTTGTTTCTATGATTTTTTCAGGTATTTTATCATATTACTTTTTTAAAAAGTATCTTCAGAAATTAAAGTAAGAAACTCTATCTTTGTTTCATGAAACCCAATCTCTTATTACTTTTTTTTATCACCATGCTTCTTTTCTCCTGCAGAAAAGAAGACGAAAATAATGTGCAAAAAATAGATCAGGTCATCAATATTTACCTTAAAAATTCTTCAGGGAAAGATTTACTGAATACCAATCTTTTGGGTTCTTACACGTCTGTTTCAGCTCAGGATCTTGATGCTGACAAAGCCTTGCAAAGCATCTCTGGATTTTCAGTAAGAAAAGACAAAGACACTATTGCCTATATTGATTATGCATCAGGGGCAACAAGACTTTTGAAAGATTCTATAAGTCCTGTTAATAAAGTGTATCGTTCTGATTTTTATCTTAATCTTTCTAAAACAGAAAATAAAGTAGTAGTGACCGATACAGATACCGTAAAAGTAGAATACAACTGGACACCAACCTTATTTCAAGTCTCGAAATTGTGGTACAACAATAAATTGGTCTTTACGAAAGTAGATGGGCAGCAAAACATCATCAAAATCGTAAAATAATTCCTTAAATTTGCATAAAATCGTTTGATGATAAAGATTGAGTTTTTTGCAAATCTCAAATCTCAAATCTTAAATCTCAAATCTCAAATCATATTAGATGTTACAAGTAAGTTTTTTGCGCGATGAAAAAGAACGCGTTTTAGAAGGCCTTAAAAAAAGAAATTTCAAAAATTTGGAACTGGTAGCCGCTGCTATCAAATTGGATGACGACCGTAAGAAGACTCAACAAGAATTGGATGCGCAATTGTCGGAAATCAACAAAATTTCAAAAGAAATTGGTCTTTTGATGAAGGATGGAAAAAAAGAAGAAGCAGAAGCTGCCAAATCTAAAACCGCTCAATATAAAGAATCATCCAAAGAACTTACCACCAAACTTTCGGAAATAGAAACCTCTTTGCTGAATGTATTGTACCAAATCCCTAATATTCCTTTCCACATGGTAAAGGCTGGGGTTGCTGCGGAAGACAATGAAATTGTATATCAGTCTCATGAAGTACATGGTTTGGGAGAAGGTGCGATTCCACATTGGGAATTGGCCAAAAAATATAATCTCATTGATTTTGAACTAGGTGTTAAAATTGCAGGGGCTGGTTTTCCTGTTTATTTAGGAAAAGGGGCAAGATTGCAACGTGCCCTGGTTCAGTATTTCCTAGATAAAAATACTGATGCCGGTTATCTGGAGGTAAATCCTCCACATGTTGTGAATGAAGCTTCTGGCTACGGAACAGGACAACTGCCGGATAAAGAAGGACAGATGTACCATGTAGGATTGGATGATTTGTATTTAATTCCAACAGCTGAAGTGCCTGTAACCAATATTTACAGAGATGTTATCCTTGAAGAAAAAGAATTGCCGGTTAAAAACACTGCTTTTTCTCAATGTTACAGAAGAGAAGCGGGAAGTTATGGCGCCCACGTAAGAGGGCTCAATAGGCTTCACCAGTTTGAGAAAGTAGAGATTGTAAGAATAGAAAAGCCTGAAAATTCTTATGCTGCTTTGGAAGAAATGGTAGAGCATGTAAAATCTATTTTGATTGACCTAGAATTGCCTTTCAGAATTTTGAGATTATGTGGGGGAGACATGGGCTTTACGTCTGCTATGACCTATGATTTTGAGGTGTGGAGTGCGGCACAGGAAAAATGGTTAGAAGTTTCTTCGGTTTCTAATTTCGAAACCTTCCAAGCGAACAGATTGAAGTGTAGATACAAAGGCGACGGTAAAACCCAATTGGTGCATACGCTAAATGGTTCTGCCATGGCATTGCCAAGAATAATGGCCGCATTGTTAGAAAACAACCAAGTAGAAGGCGGTATTAAACTCCCTAAAAAGGTTGCAGAATATGCAAGATTTGAAATGATCAGTTAAAAGTAAAATTGATTTATAAAATAAAGAACCACCGAAATTTTCGGTGGTTTATTTTTTAGTGACAATTTTGATCTGAAGTCTTTTCCCGGTTCATTTGTTTTTCAATTTTTAGGGCTTCTTTTTTGGGCGAAACATAAGGGATGCCCAGTT
>CALJKL010000012.1 GCA_937973555.1 uncultured Flavobacteriales bacterium
GAGTTAATAAAAACTTCTTTCTGAAACAGGCGCAAGGATCCCTCTCAATTGCTGACAGTGGCGGACAGCTGGTCTTTGCCGAGCGTGCGAGCGCATCAACTATCGATCCGAGTGATCCAAAGCGCATCCTCTACGTTGATGGCCAACCCGGAGTTTTAACCACCATTCAGTTAAGTGACCCCTCAAATGCATCGGGCATTCAAAAAATTGAAATCAAACTTTTCAATTTTCAAGAAGTTCTGAAATTTCAATCCTAAGCGTATATAATACACCCACATTGGCATATCTACCTTGGGGAAGGGCATAGTACGTCAACCTGATTGGGTTGCTCTGTTAGGCTGCATTCAATCCAGCCAGTAGGAAAGTCAGCCCATCGCTTCGTAGCATTAATATTTGCTATATGTTTATCTTCTGAAACTAAGCTGTCGAAAAAGCCTTTTAATATGTTATCAAGATCGGGGCGTGACTGCATGAAAGTGCCATGGTATTGCTTTCGCTTTTTTTTAGACCACGTTTTTGGCATCGGGAAGTAAAAGGTAACGGATAGGCCAGCAGCGGGGAGCGTGAACTGGTTTCTTTTTGCTTCAGCAAGAAGCTCTATTTTGTAATTGTTGTAACGTTCAATCCGAAGGAGCCGTTTTAGCCCCTCCGGTCTTAATTTTGATCTTGGTATTTTGAAGAATATGGAATCATTCTGAGTCGTTCTCAGATGAGCCATGGCTGTCAAATTCAGTATTATTTTTTTCTGTTTCAAGGTATTTTTCTGATGGAACCACAAAGATATTAGTTTTCATATCTTTTTCAAATTGCTCCATCCATACCCGGGCATTGTCTATTTTTTTGTATATTTTTTCAAATATTTGCTTTTCTCGGGCAACTTTGAACTTAAAATACCTTCTTTTTAACGGTATGTTGCTATAAGTAAAGGCAGATTCTATATTCTCCATGTCCAATTCATACTTATCTCTATCAATTTCACCGATCATAAACCTTGTTTGCAGCTTAACTTTTTCCCTTTCGATTAATTCTGGCGGCGTATTTAGCAACAAAAAAACCACTTCTGCCTGATTTACATCATACAATTCCATGTATCCCTGCATTTGGTACCAATGTCTTTTAGAAAGTGGGGTGGTTCTGGCTTTAAGAAACGCATTTACATTCCAGCTAATTTTAGTGTCTATAATTTTACCCGGGTTAAATATATCACAACGGCCAATTATGTGCGTGTTTTCCCGGGTTTCTACTTCCCGGGTATATTTTACTTTGTCAATCTTAGAAAGTAATTCAGCGGCTTCTTCTTCCATATCAGTTCCTTTTTTAAGAAACAAAAGCGGATCGCTGCCATTTGCTGCTACTTTTTTGTTGTAAATTTTCCACCCGTATTGCCGCATGAGGGCTGATATTGTGGTCTTTGAAAGAGGTTCTGTTTTTAAATACTCTAACTTTTTTGATACTGTATTTATGTACTCAATTTCTTCTTGAGTTTTTTCTTTTTCACTATTTACAAGTCGCTCGTACTTTTTAATTTCAGTAGCTTTTGGTTTTGCTCCCTGCGGTATAGTGAATAAAGAGTGAAGTTCTGTACACCAGACTTTAAAATCTGAAAAGTTATTTTTTGCCATAAAAAATCCTTAGAAAGTGGCTTCGGGTAGAACGTAAATGGATAGACGCTTGCGACTTGTCCACTTAGACCGAAACCATTCCCTAAGGATGGAAGTTAATTGTTACCATTCATCGTTGCGTTCTACTTCAACAATGTTTTCAAAATAAAATTACTAATTCCCCGGCAATTCTTGTAAATATTTTTCTGCTTTTTTTACCGTTTCTGTCAATAATTCCTTGTCTGATTTGGGTACCTCAAAGGAAATTATATTGATATTTTTGTAAAATCCTCCATCCGGTATATAAGGAAGTGATTTTTTACTACCATTTGCTATAAAATATGCGTTTGGATCACCGCTTTGGACTGCTGCGGACTGGATTACCGATAATTCGCTTTCATAAGGGCAGTAAACTATCAATTCCGCATGTGTGCAATCTTCAATGCATGCATTTGATACAAGTTGCCAGTAAAATTTCTCCCCATCTGCATGTGGTGGTTGTAATAACCCATTTTTACCCTTATACCCTTCCATTATAGCTTTCATTGCGGAGATGCCTTCCAGCCCTTCATACAATGGATTTACCAGCTTACAGAAAGATTCTAGTGTAAATGGACACTTGGCATCAATAACTGTCTTAATTTGGCTCTTTTTGAACCCGTCAGGGGTTCCTAACCAGTAATCGCATTCAGGATGAACCAATGTTTCATTTGAATTGTAAGTATAATCTTCCTCCAACATTGAAAATAACAATGGCTCAACGAATTTGCCCCAATTTGTAGGTTTTGAATCAAGTTCACCATCCAATGATCTTCCTAACCTGCGTTCCATATTGCATTGATTAATATAAGAAACTGCTGCCTTACCCGGCCAACTATCAATATTTTTCTTTTTACTCTTTGGGAACTCAATTAAATGCTGTTTTAACTCATCGTCTGTCATTGGACGTGAAACTGTAGATAGCAATGCTATTATTTCGGAAGAAGTGAAATTCCCATCCCGAATATTACTTAGAAGTCCCATTTAATTCTTTTTTTCTTTTATTATAAGCCTGTGTTAAAACCAAATTACCCTTTGATTGCATCCAAAAAGTTTCTAATTCCTCTATGGTTTTAGAATCTTGTATGCCGTTTAAAAAAGATTGCTGCATATCGGTAAAACTTTCCTCCTTTTTCTTTTCCTCTGCCTTGTTTGATTCGTAGAAGAAGTTGTTTACC
>CALJKL010000013.1 GCA_937973555.1 uncultured Flavobacteriales bacterium
ACCCTTTTCTATGAAATCATAGAAAGACATGGCGCACAGAGTTTTGGAGCCGGAAATTTCAAGGCGTTATTTGAAGCATTGGAAAGAGAACAAGCTAAAAGAGGAAATTTGTAAATTTGAAATCTAATCTATTTTAATGAAATCTTTTATTGATTATCCTGAAACTTCAGACTTTTCTATTTATAATATTCCTTTTGGGGTAGCCGTTTTTGGGCAAGAACACATTGCGTGCGCCACCCGTATTGGTGATAAGGTTATCGACTTATCTGCTTTATATGAACATGGCTATTTTGATGAAATCCGTGGCTTGGAAGAAAATGTTTTTGAAGGATACACCCTCAATGAGTTTATAGAACTCGGTAAACCAATAACGAATGCTGTAAGACAAAAAATTCAGGAACTGCTTTTGGAAGGATCTACCCTTTCACAGGATAAAGAAAATTATGATGAAATTTTCTATTCTAAAGATGAAGTGGAAATGCTAATGCCGGTTCACATTCCCAATTACACAGATTTTTACAGCAGCATAGAACACGCCTCCAATGTGGGCAAAATGTTCCGCGATCCTGCCAACGCATTGCTTCCCAACTGGAGACATTTGCCGGTGGGATACCATGGAAGAGCCTCATCCATTGTGGTTTCTGGGGTAGACATTCACCGTCCGAAAGGACAAATGAAGCCTGCAGATGTGGACAAACCTGTTTTTGGACCTTCTAAACAGTTGGATTTCGAATTGGAAATGGCATTTATCGTCAATAAAAACACAGAATTAGGGGAAAGCATTTCTACTGCCGAAGCAGAAGATGCCATTTTCGGAATGGTGCTTTTCAACGACTGGAGTGCAAGAGACATCCAAAGCTGGGAGTATGTTCCACTAGGGCCTTTCCTTGGGAAAAATTTCGGAAGCTCCATCTCTCCTTGGGTAGTTACCTTGGAAGCATTAGAGCCTTTCCGCATTCCTTCCCCAAAACAGGAACCTGAGGTTTTGGATTATCTTAAATTTGAAGGAAATAAAAATTTCGACATCCAATTAGAAGTTTACCTACAACCAGAAAACGGCGAAGAAAACCTGATTTCCAAAAGCAATTATAAATTCATGTATTGGAATATGGCCCAGCAATTGGCTCACCACACCATCAACGGTTGTAATGTGGAAGTGGGCGATCTATATGCTAGCGGCACCATTTCCGGAAGCGAAAAATCTTCTTTCGGTTCTATGCTGGAATTGACATGGAGAGGAACCGAACCATTGAAATTATCTAACGGTATGGAAAGAAAATTCATAGAAGACAACGATACCATCATCATGAAAGGCTTTTCAGAAAAAGACGGCGTAAGAGTGGGCTTCGGAGAAGTGCGCGGGAAAATTCTTCCTGCCAAATAACAACTTAACGTTTAATAAAAAATGAAACAAATATTTCCAAAAGACCTTTCTCCCATGCAATTACAGAATGTTTTGCAACATGCAGTAGCACCAAGACCTATTGCTTTGGCTTCTACCATCAATAAAAATGGGGAGATTAATCTTTCGCCTTTTAGTTTTTTTAATCTTTTCAGTTCTAATCCGCCGATTCTTATTTTTTCTCCGGCAAGAAGAGTCCGAGACAATTCTACCAAACACTCACTTCAGAATGTCTTTGAAGTTCCGGAAGTGGTGATTGGTAATGTTAATTTTGACATGGTTCAACAAATATCTCTTTCCAGTACTGAATATGAGCAAGGCGTAAATGAATTTCAAAAATCAGGATTGACCATGAAACCTGCCGACATGGTAAAACCACCTCTTATTGCTGAATCTCCTGTAAATTTTGAATGTAAGGTTATTGAGGTAAAACCATTAGGAGAAGAAGGTGGTGCCGGGAATCTGGTGATTTGTGAAGTGATGAAGATTCATATTCGGGAAGAGTTTCTGGATGCTGAAGGAAATTTGGACCAGAAAAAACTGAATCTGGTTTCACGATTGGGTGGAAACTGGTACGGAAAAACTTCACCAGAGACGCTCTTTGAAGTTCCTAAACCGTTGCTAAAAAAAGGCATCGGCTATGACCTTTTACCTTCTGAAATTAAAAACAGTAATATCTTTACCGGAAATGATTTGGGTATGTTGGCCAATGTAGAATATTTGCCGGAAGGAACTTTCACAACAGACGAAACCAAACATAAAGCGGCTCAAAAATCCCTTTCTGAAAATAAAATTGAGAAAGCATGGGAGATTCTGAAATCGTAATTCTTTTTTAAACCGCACAAATTTCTGTATGTTTGTGCAACTTAAAAATTAAGAGGAATGGATTCAGCAAAATTGTTGCTTATTTTTGTTTTTGTATATTTTATTGGACTGTTGGTGATTTCTTATTTTACCAGCAGAAATTCTGACAACCAATCATTCTTTATCGGAAATAAAAAAAGCAAATGGTGGCTGGTAGCTTTCGGGATGATAGGCACCAGTCTTAGTGGTGTAACCTTCATTTCTGTACCAGGAACAGTGGGCAAAATGACTGCCGGAAATTATCCATTTGGCGGCTTTGAATATTACATGATGGTTATCGGTTTCTTTATCGGGTATTTCATCGTGGCAGCTATTCTTCTTCCTCTTTATTACCGCATGAACCTCACTTCTATTTATACTTATTTAGGAAAAAGATTCAATGTGGAAGCGCATAAAATTGGCTCTTTATTTTTCATTATTTCAAGAGCTATTGGTGCTACTGCAAGGCTATATTTAGTGGTAAATGTATTGCAGATTTTCTTGCTGGAAGGACTGGGAATCCCTTTTTGGGCAACGGCTTTGGTGATCTTATCCATGGTATTGCTCTACACCTTTGAAGGCGGTGTAAAAACCATTGTCATTACAGACACTTTACAGACTTCTTTTATGATTATCAGCCTTTTGGGTTGCATTATCTACATTCTGTCTCATCTTCATATTTCTGTTCCGGAAGCTTATCAAATGCTTTCTTCAAAACAATATACCCATTTTATTAACACTGATATTAATTCCAAAACATTCTTTCTAAAAACCATTTTAGGAGGTATGTTCATTACCATTGCCATGACGGGGCTGGACCAGGAAATGATGCAGAAAAACATCTCTGTAGACAACCTGCAAAATTCTAAGAAGAACATGCTCACCTTTGCCGGGACGCTGCTTTTGGTAAACTTGGCATTCTTATTTTTGGGAGGTCTTCTTTATCTTTTTGCCATGCAAAACGGTGCAGAGTATTCTCAATTGATTGATATGGTAAATGGAAAAGAAAATATTACCAATATTTTCGGCTTCAAAGACGCTACAGGAAACATCAAAAACATAATGGGAGACGATCTTTTCCCGGCGCTTTCCTTACAAGGATATTTCCCAATTTTCATTTCGGTTATTTTCATTATTGGGCTCACCTCTGCCCTCTTCCCTTCTGCTGATGGGGCTTTAACTGCTGTCACAAGCTCGTATTGCGTAGATTTATTGAACCTAAATGAAGATGAAACCAAAACCGAAAAACAAAAGAAAAGCCTCAGAATGAGAGTTCATCTTACCTTTACGGTAATTTTCTTTGTGTTGATTATGATTTTCAAAGCATTGAATGACAAATCTATTGTCTATCTCATCATGGAAATTGCCGGTTATACTTACGGACCATTATTGGGTTTGTTTGCTTTCGGGATTTTCACCAAACATCATATTTCAAAAAAATATGCTATTCTTGTTGTTACCATTTTAGCCCCTGTAATTACTTATATTATCAATAATTTGGTAACCAATTATTCTGACTATAAAATAGGAGTAGAGCTTATTATTTTGAACGGTTTGATTACCTTTTTGGGACTTTGGTTGGTAAAGGACAAAAAATAATTTGTATTGAAGCATTTTAGTTTTTAAAATTTAATATTTAATACTCATTTTTACGGCTTAAAAATCTTATTTTTGCATACTTCTAAATCCAAGTTAATGAGCAAATCAACAGATGAGTTAAAATCACTCACCACACAAATCAGAAGAGACATTTTGAGAATGGTTCATGCCGTAAATTCAGGACATCCTGGTGGCAGTTTGGGCTGTGTAGAATATTTCACGGCACTTTATGGAAAGGTTATGAACTATAAATTTCCTTTTTCTATGGAAGCCAAAGGAGAAGATGTTTTTTATCTTTCAAATGGGCATATTTCTCCGGTATTTTATAGTACATTGGCCAGATTTGGTTTTTTCCCAGTAGAAGAACTTTCTACTTTCAGAAAATTAAATTCCAGATTACAAGGACACCCTACTACCCACGAACACTTAGAAGGAGTAAGAATGAGTTCAGGGTCTCTGGGACAAGGCCTTTCTGTAGGAATAGGTACTGCTTTGGCAAAAAAATTAGATGGTGATACATCTTTGGTATATACGCTTCATGGTGATGGAGAACTGCAGGAAGGACAAATATGGGAAGGATTAATGTTTGCTGCTGCCAAAAAGGTAGACAATCTTATTGCAACTATAGATTACAACGGCCAACAAATAGATGGAAGTACAGAACACGTACTTTCTTTAGGAAATCTTCACGCAAAACTAGAAGCTTTCGGTTGGGAAGTTTTAGAAGAAAAAAATGGAAACGATTTAGAAGCTGTAATTGCAGTTTTAGAGCATGCAAAATCTAAAACAGGAAATGGTAAACCTATTGCCATCATTCTTCATACGGAAATGGGAAATGGAGTAGATTTCATGATGGGCACCCACGCATGGCACGGAAAAGCGCCTAATAACGATCAACTAGACAGCGCGCTTAATCAGCTGTATATAGAAACCGTTTCAGATTATTAATTCTTCAAAAAAACATTTAAAATGAAATTTCAGATCCTGGATAATAAAGATACTAGAAGCGGCTTTGGTGCCGGATTAGCGGAATTGGCAGATAAAAACCCAAATGTGGTAGCCCTTTGCGCAGACCTTATCGGTTCCCTTAAAATGGAAAAATTCATAGAAAAAGCACCTGAAAGATTTGTACAGACCGGTATTGCAGAAGCCAACATGATGGGAATCGCAGCCGGATTGGCAACAGCGGGTAAAATTCCTTTTGCAGGAACTTTTGCCAACTTTGCTACTTCTAGAGTTTTAGATCAGATAAGACAATCTATAGCTTATTCTAATAAAAATGTAAAGATTGCAGCGTCGCATGCAGGATTAACTTTAGGAGAAGATGGTGCTACTCACCAAGTATTAGAAGATATAGGTCAAATGAAGATGCTTCCGGGCATGGTAGTAATAAACCCTTGTGATTATAACCAGACTAAACAAGCTACATTGGCAGCTGCTGAATATGAAGGACCTGTATATTTACGTTTCGGAAGACCGGTAGTTCCGGTTTTTATTCCTGAAAACATGCCTTTCGAAATTGGTAAAGGAATTCTATTGCAAGAAGGAACAGATGTTACGATAGTAGCAACGGGTCACTTGGTTTGGGAATCACTTTTGGCTGCTGAAGAATTAGAGAAAGAAGGCATTTCCTGTGAAGTGATTAACATTCATACCATTAAGCCTTTGGATGAAGAAATTATCCTAAAGTCTGTAGCAAAAACAGGAAAAATTGTTACCGCAGAAGAGCATAATTATCTTGGAGGTTTAGGAGAATCTGTAGCCGGTTTATTGGCCAGAAAAAGACCTACCCCTCAGGAATTTGTTGCGGTAAATGACACATTCGGAGAAAGTGGAACCCCTACAGAATTGATGAAAAAATACGAAATAGATTCTGTGGCTGTAGTAAAAGCCGTAAAAAGGATTTTGACAAGATAATTTTTAGGGATATATAATAAAAAAAATCGGTGGAAGAATTTTCATCGATTTTTTTATTTAACTTAGTTTTTTAATAATAACCATATTAAATTACATGAAAACTAAACTCATCTTATTTTTAATATTCCTTTCATTCAATGGTAATGCTCAAAATTTTTATAAATTTTCAAGTGACATTGAAAAAGAAATTGATAATGATAAAAGTGGAAATGATTCCTATAAATTTCAAATTGGGGCAATGTCTTATTCTATTTCTAATTTTTATTTAAAAGCTTTACAAACCTGGGATAAACAAGGACAAAAGAAGAAACAAATTTCAAAAGAAGACAGTTTAAAATACACAAAATATAAAATGATAAAAGCAAAAGATTATATTTTGCAAAAATCAAAAAATGAAGAAATAATTATATTAAATGAGGCCCATCATAATGCCAGTCATAGAACTTTTGCTACTACCCTACTAAAAGAACTTTATGCAAAT
This sequence comes from uncultured Flavobacteriales bacterium, assembly GCA_937973555.1. GTDB lineage: Bacteria > Bacteroidota > Bacteroidia > Flavobacteriales > Weeksellaceae > Cloacibacterium. The sequence continues at coordinate 6,243 of CALJKL010000013.1, forward strand.
GGTTATCGATATCTAGGAATAGAAACATTAGATGATGATTCTATAAATATTAGAAAATATGCTACTATAGAAAGTGGTTTTTATTCATCTGAATCTCAATTTGGCAACTTCATAAAAACAGCTTTAAATTTAGGCTTCAAATTATTTAAATACGAAGCAACTCTTGGTAAAAATGGTAAAGAAAGGGAAATTGAAGAAGCTCAAAATATTTTCAATTTTATGAGAAATAATACGGATGGTAAATATTTAATCTATTGTGGTTATCAACATGCATATGAAGGTAATCATAAAACTTGGGAGAAAACAATGGCCGGAAGATTGAATGATTTAACGGGCATTAATCCATTAACAATTGATCAAACTCAATATTCAGAAAAAAGCAATCCAAAATTTAATGAACCCCTTTTGAGAATTGTTAACAATGATTATTCGGTTGTTTTAAAAGATGAAAATGAAAAAGTATATAGTGGAGTAAAAGATGAATCATATACGGATATTAAAATCATTCATCCCATTACTAAATACATTAAAGGCAGACCAGATTGGATGAATATTGAAAATAGAAAATATTATAAAGTTTCAAAATCAAAAATTCAAACATTTCCATTACTAGTATTCGCTTATAGAAAAGGCGAATATGAAAAGAATGGGGTTGCGGCTGATATAATAGAATTGGATAATCCTTCAAATTCAAGATTCTTAATTTTAGATAAGGGAAATTATGAAATTATTATAAAAAATAGAGATTATAAAAATATAGAGAGATATGAAAAAACCATAAAATGATTTTGAGATCGGAAGAGC
>CALJKL010000014.1 GCA_937973555.1 uncultured Flavobacteriales bacterium
CTCCTGCGCTTCCCCTCACCAACAGTTTCCCGTCGTTTGGGAGTGCAAAGGTAAGGACTTTATTCTTATTTCCAAATTATATGCAAAGTTTTTTCGGGGTAATATTGTAAGATGCTGAAAATAAGCTTGAAAAATTTTCAATGTTTTTTCTCCTTGAAAAGATGTTTGTATAGTTGATTTGAAAATAGCCCCGATTGAGCGGTATGTTTGAGCTCTTTTTTCTTTTAAAAAGAAAAAAAGCGAGTAGCGAAAGCGGGAAATAGCTTCTAAAAAAAGAAGACTAAAAAAGGCTTCTAATTTTCTTTATAAATACTAAGTAAAAACTGGGCAAATGATTTTTCGAGCTTAATAAAATCTCCAGTTTTGAATCTGATGCCTGGATTGGCTGGCGAATTAGCTGTTATCTTTTTCCCTGAAATCTGAAAATATTGATCGGGCTGCCCCTCTTTATATTGTAACTTGATTCTAGATCCTAAAAATTTTCCTACAGATATATCGGTGATGTTTTTTTCAATCAAATTGTATTTGATATATGACCTTGGTTCTAATTTTTTGTACTGATTATTAATTCTTATTTGAATTTCATTATCTGAACTGATGAGATATACACAATTTTCTTCTTTGGGTATTTTGGCGGCCTCTATATAATATAGATAGATTTCATAATGGCTCGGATTAAAAGTAGAAACTCCATCAATATTCTCTGGTGTCCTAAGGATATAGGTATTACTGCCAATAGATTTAGCTTTTTTATATATTTCTGAAAATATTTCTACATCATAAGTTGAATAGCCTGACACCTCTATTTTCCCCAAATATTGTGCAGTAGAATCTGGCCGCTTCTGAAGTGCGTATAAAAACTTATCTTTATTGTCGTTAGTAGCTTTGATTTCTGTCAAGAAAATATTTTGTGAAAAACAAAATCCGCTGAACAAGATTATATATAGATGTGAAATTTTTTTGATCATAATTTTATGCCTGTAAAAGTTGAATGGTTTTCGCAAGGCTATCTTCCCAAGGTTTGATTTTGATGGGGTAGCTTTTTATAATTTTATCCAACGCCAAGGTGCTGTTTTGTGGTCTTTTGGCCGGTGTAGGATATTGAGATGTTTCGATAGCATTTAATTTTATCTTGGAACCTGAAAGCTCAGCAATTTTTTGAGCAAAATCATACCATGAAGTTTTCCCTTGGTTGGAGAAATTAAAAATACCAGGCGTCCTACTTTCTATTTTCACAATTTCCATGATGGCTTCGGCCAAATCATTGGCATTGGTAGGCTGGCCAAACTGGTCTGCTACAATATTCAATTCATCTTTTGTGGCAAATAATTGTAACATGGTTTTTACAAAATTTTTGCCAAATTCTGAATAGACCCAAGATGTTCTTACAATAACTGCACAAGGATTAGCATCGAGCACCAATTCTTCTCCTGATAATTTTGAGGCACCATAAACTCCCATTGGGTTCGGGAAATCTTCTTCCGTGTATTCTAAATTGTTTTCCCCATCAAACACATAATCTGTGGAAACATGGATGAATTGCGAATTGTATTCCGCGCAAGCTTCTGCCAGGTTTTCTGCTCCATCTGCATTCACCAAAAAAGCTTTTTCAACTTCCGTTTCAGCCAAATCTACTGCAGTATAAGCGGCAGTATTGATACAAAAATCTGGCTCTTGCTGCCAAAAGAAATCTAAAACAGCTTCTTTATCCGTAATATCTAATGTTTTGGAATCGGCAAAGATAAATTCGAACTGCTCTAAATTTTTTGCCAATTTTTGAAGACATTGTCCCAACTGACCGTTTGCACCGGTAACCAAAATTTTTTTCATGCTACAATATAATTTCAGGAAGTTCTAAAAACGAAATGGCTTCTTGGTCTTTTTCGGAAATCAATTGTTTTTCCGTTGGAATCCCCCAGTCTATCTGAAGGGTTTTATCTAAAGGATTGATGCCACTTTCTGAATCTTTGTTGTAAAAATCATCACATTTGTATCCCACCAATGCTGTCTCCGAAAGAACAGAATATCCATGAAGGAAACCTTTAGGAACAAAAAGCTGATATCTGTTTTCTTCTGTAAGTTCTATTGCGAAAGATTTACCAAAAGTGGGGGAATTTTTTCTGACATCTACCGCCACATCCATTATCCTGCCTTGAACACAATATACCAATTTGGCCTGTGAATAAGGTGGCAACTGCATATGAAGGCCTCTAATAGCGCCATAGTTGGAAAATGCTAAATTATCCTGAACAAAATCTGTTTTTAAACCCGTTAATTTCTCGAAAGTAATCTTGTTATAATTTTCGAAAAAGAAGCCTCTGGTGTCATTCCAAATTTTAGGTTTAAGTATATAACAATCTTTAAGTGGAGTTTCTTCTATCTGCATACTATATGTTTTTGTTCTGTGATCTTAAATAAGCGACTCTATCTTTAAAATCCTTTTGTGGAATTTCTATTAAGAATTTTTCAAAAAGATCTTGAAAATGAGCTGGCAATACATCTGTTTTTCTTGTTTTTAGATTAAAGAAAATAACAGTGGTCCAAAGCACTGCATTTACCAAACCCGTTTGAGGATTTTTCATGATAATTTCTACAGTAGACGTTCTAGAGCCTATTTCAATAATTTTACTGGTAATTTCTACCACCTCATTATATCTTATTTCTTTAAGATAGGCAATTTCGTTTTGGATGGTAACCCAAGTAGAACCCGTCTGTCTTATGACATCCTGATAGGTAAATCCATAATTATCTTCTACATGATCTTCTCTTGCGTTAAGCATATAATCTAAATATTTAGAATTATTAAGATGCCCAATAGGATCACAATCAATGAATCTTATTTTTACCTGAGACTTTGTTTCTATTGCCATGAAATAAATTTATACAAAAGTAAATAAAAAAACCACCTCTGGAAAAAGGTGGTTTCTGATATTATTAAAAAAATTACATTCCTAATTCTTTTTTCACTGCAGATGTAGCATCTGGGCCAGATTTATAGATTAATCCTGAAGTTGCAGAATCAAAAACAAAATCCCAACCGTTTGCTTTAGCGGCTCTAGTAATAGCATCATTCAATCTTTTTTCGATTGGGCCATAAGCTGCATCAGATTTTTCTGATAAATCTTTTTGAGCTGCCTGAGACATTTGCTGAATATTCTGTTGAGTCTTTCCTAATTCTGCTTCTTTAGCCTGTTTTTGCTGTGGAGTTAATTTAGCAGCACCTTCTTGATATTTTTGAACTTCTGCTTGGAAAGCAGTAGCCAATTTTTCTAATTCAGCTTGTTTAGCTGTAGAAAACGCTTTAAGTTGTTCGTCTGCTTTTATTTTTTCGGGCATCATATTAAGGATTGCAGTTACATCTACTGTTGCCATTTTCTGTGCCTTTGCAACTCCGAACGACATCACTATCATCACTGCTGCAAATAATACGCTTAATTTTTTCATGTTTTTCTAAAAATTTAGTTGTTTATTATGTTATTTTATTTAATTCCAGTCCTTGTTTCTTTATTTTGAATTTTCTTGATTTCGTCTTTACTGCCTTTTAGCAGCTCCAATACTTTGTCGGTATAATCATATTTCTTGTCGAGAAAAACAACATTTAAATTATTACTTTTATCAAGAACTATACCCAAAGTATTTTTCTCCGTTACTGATTTGATAGCATTCCAAATTTGATCCTGAAAAGGCTTTGCCAAATTGGCTCTAAATTTATTAATTTCTCCGTCACCACTGAACTTTTCTTCAATAAATTTTTTAATATTCTTATCTAGCTCCTTTACTTCTGTTTCTCTTTGCTTTAATTGATCTCCAAACAAAAGCACTCTTTCGTTTTCTAAGGATGTTTTTTTGGCATCATATTCACTCTGCATTTTTTGCAATTCTACTTCCCAAGCTTTGATCTGATTGTCTAATCTAGCTTGTGCTTCAGTATATTGCGGCATCTTACTCAAAATATAGTTGGTATCTACTACCCCTATTTTTTGTGCAAATGTAAATGAATTAACACATACAAAAAGCAAAACTGAAAATAAAATTTTAAAAAATTTCATCTTAATAACTGTTATAATGATTGATTCATCAAGAAATGGGTTTGCCATCCTGAAGGTTGTGTACCTCCTAAATATTTATCAACACCATATGCAAAATCAAAGCCAATCAATCCAAATGCTCCCATATATACTCTTATACCCACACCGAATGATCTTTTTAGCTGAAACGGATTGAATGAAGAATAGGTATTCCAAGTATTACCTGCTTCAGCAAAAGTTAATGCATAAATCTTGGCTGTTTGGTTCATAGAAATAGGATATCTTAGCTCCGCAGAATATCTGCTGTAAATAGTACCTCCTCCATATGGGGTAATATCCGTAGATGTACCGCCTTGTGTAGAAGCATTTTCATAACCTCTTAATGGAATTAATTCTCTACCATCAAATCTACCACCAAATAAACCTGTACCACCCAAATAGAATCTTTCAAAAGGTGGTGGACCTAACTGTTTATTATAACCATCCATGAATCCCATTTCTGCTGTGCTTCTCAAAACTAATTTACCAATTACTTCATTATAAGTATCGGCCTTCATTTTTATTTTAAAAAACTCCATCCATCTATACTTATCTGCCACAGACATGGTAGAATAATCCTTATGTTGGAATAATGAATATGGTGGTGTAAACTTAACTGACAATTCAACATTAGAACCCAAAGTTGGGAAAATAGGATCATATCCCGCAGAATTTCTACTTAGCCCCACATTAAAACTGAAGTTATTGGCTGTACCATTGTTTACAGTAGTAGAACCAAACTGGAATGGGTAATTATTGAAATTATAGCTTTGGAAGGAAATCCCCGTGTATAATGAAAAATAATTATCTGGCCAGGTTAATTGTCTGTTTAACCCTGCACTTGCAGAGAATATGTTTAGTTTTTGGCTAGCCCCATATGCATCTGTATAGTTTACCAAAGATTTGTTTAAGCTTACAGATAAAGCGGTAGGTCTTGTCCCAAACAACCATGGTTCTGTGAAAGCTACGCTAAAATTCTTAAAATAAAGCCCAGCCTGAGCCTGAACAGATAGCATCTGGCCATCTCCTTGTGGAATAGGTTTGAAATCTTTTAATTTTAAAAAGTTTCTTAATGAAAAGTTATTAAAGGTAAGCCCAAGGGTACCAATAAAAGAGTTACCACCATAGCCCGCCTGTAACTGAACCTGTGAAGAACCTTTTTCCACCAATGTCCAATGAATATCAACCGTATTTTCTTGAGGATTTTGTTGAATATCTTGCCCTACTTGTTGTGGATCAAAAAATTGCATTCCTGCTAAATCAAAAAACGTTCTTTTTATTTCTAATTTAGAAAAAAGATCCCCTGGTTTTGTTCTCAGTGAACGAAGGATTACATGGTCATGGGTAGTTGTGTTTCCAGACCAAGTGACTCTGTTCCAACTCGCTTTTTCTCCTTCTTTAATTCTAATTTCTACATCTATAGAATCTCCTCTAACGGCTTTTTCAATAGGAACTACGTTAGAAAAAAGATACCCATTGTTCTGATAAAGTGATTTGATATCCGTATCATCTTCTTTTCCTCCATCTTCTCCTACTTTTTTATTGAATCCTACAGCATCATATATTTCTCCTTTTTTGTATCCCAACAATTTTTGTAAAACTTCTGTAGAGTATACCGTGTTACCTATAAATGAAATATTTCCTAAATAATATTTTTTTCCTTCACTTAATTTTACATTGATATTATACCCTTTTTTACTTCTCCATACAGAATCTGAAATAATTCTGGCATCTCTGAAACCCAATGAGTTATAATAATTGATAAGGTTTCTTTTGTCTTCATCATATTTTTCTTTTAAGAACTTTGAAGGCTTTAGAACCCCTTTAATGCCAAATCTTTTTTGCTTGGTTTCTTTAAATCCTTTTTTTCTGAGTTTGGCATCAGAAATCAATTCATTTCCTTCAAATTCTATTTTGGCAATTTTCACCCTTTTACCTTTATCCAGCTCAATAGTCCAATCTATAAGGTTAGGGTCATTGGCATTTACCTTATCTTTTATGGTGATGTTGGCATCTGCAAACCCTTTCTTAATATAATCCTGAGGGATTTTTGTTTTAAGTGTAGATATTAGGTTATTGGTAATTTTGGTGCCTGGCTTAAGGTTATTGTCTTTAATGAGTTTTTCGTTTTTAGATTTTGAAACCCCTTTTCCTACAAATTTTATCTCCCCTAATTCTAATAAATCTTGCAGGTGGAATTTTAGAACTACATTTTGCCCATCTATATCTTCTACATATACCTCTACTTCAGAAAAAGAATCTGTTTCCCATAATTTTTTAATAGCACTACTAATCTTTTGCCCAGGAATATCTACTGCTTCTCCTTTGCTCAATCCGGTAAATCTGAGAATTTGAGCCGGAGAATATTTTTTCACTCCATCTACAACAATATCTTTTAGAAAATATGTAGGCTGCTGCGCCTGTGCAGTTTCTTGTTGATTGGGAGTTACTTGTGCAACAACATTAAGTGATGCAAAAAAAACAAAAATTGGGATTAAAAAATATCTCATTGTTTATATTATTCTGTGTGTAATTTTTAATTTATTATCTGTTCGCTGGTTTTACCAAACCTTCTTTCTTTATTCTGAAAATCAAAAATGCATTTATAGAAGTCTTCTTCAGTAAAGTCTGGCCAAAATATATCTAGAAACTGTAGTTCTGCATAGGCTATTTGCCATAATAGAAAGTTACTGATCCTTATTTCGCCGCTTGTTCTTATCAGAAGGTCTACAGGTGGCATATTTTTAGTATACAGGTAGCTTTCAAATATGCTTTCATTTATTGTTTCAATATCTATTTTATTTTCTTTCACCTCTTGTGCTATCTTTTTTACTGCATTTAAAATCTCTGCATGAGAACCATAGCTTAAGGCCAAAACAAGATTCACATCTTTATTATCTTTGGTATATTCTACTATGTTAAGCAACTGTTCTTTAACAAAATCTGGCAGCTTTTCTATTTCACCAATAATATGCACCCTTACTCCTTTTGTAAAAAGTTCATCGGTTTCTTTTATTATGGTCTCCGCAAGCAGACTCATCAGGGCGTTTACTTCATCTATAGGTCTTGTCCAGTTTTCTGTAGAGAAAGTATACAGTGTTAAAAACTCTATTCCTGATTTACTGCATCCTGATATAGCATTTCTAACAGCACTTAAGGCACTTTTGTGGCCATATGTTCTTTCTTCACCGCGTGTTTTAGCCCACCTTCCATTACCATCCATAATAATGGCAACGTGTTTTGGAACGCTATTTTTTTTTATTTCTTCTAATAAATCTGTCTTCATTTTAATCACAATAACATGGTGGTCTACCAAAAGAATAAGAAATGCCTAAAGAAAGTGTGTTTACCCAATCTTTAGAATTAATGTTGCCAATTGCTGTAGAATTTTTATAATTATCTGCTCTTTTTTGGGCCTCCGTCAGATAGGGATCTGTTTGAAGTAAAGATTTTGTGCTGCCTGTCGATGCGGGAATTTCTTTATTGTATGTCAATTTAACATCTGAGCCATCAAGATTGCTGTAATCTATGCCATCTGTAAAAGTAGGCCGGAACATGAATTCTCCAAAAATAGCCCAATTATAATTGAACTTATATTTAAGTCCTACTCCAAAAGGTATAGCCATTGAAAACTTGTTTTTTTTTGAAGTATAGCTTACAGTAGTATTAAAATCTGTGGAAGAAGTGGGCGCTTGAGCCATACCGCTGGCATTCCTCATGAAATCATTATACAAGACTGCTTGTTGTGAAGAAAATACAATCCCTGAAAGTCCTCCAAAAATATAGGGGCTCAGCAGACCCTTCTGTTCATTATTTACAGGAAAAAAATTGTAATCAAATAGTATTGAAGCTTCATACATGGAATTACCCCCATAATAGCCCCTCTTCACCCTATACAATTCCTGCGCATATTTGTCATTAAACTGAACGTGATTGTATCCCAAACTAAATCTAACCGACTGATAAGGATTGAAATTTAAACGATACATGAATGAAGCATAAAAAGGAATTCCGCTGTTTGCGATATCATTGAAGTTGTATGGAAAAGGATTGATGTAATTGGTCTTACCCACATCACCTACCAAATTACTGGCACCCAGCTGAATACCAACTTCATGTCTTTGTGCATAAACAAAAAGATTTCCGATAAAAAGCGCGAAAAATACTATACTTTTTTTCTTCATTATGCCGTTTGTTACTTATAACTTTCAGCTGATTACTAATTTGCAAATATAAAACATTTTTATATTAGGAATGCTCTTAATATTTAGTTAAATATTCTGTAAAAAGCATAAAAAATTAATAATTTTCGTCATTAAACCTAAATAAAGGATAAATATTGTATACATTATAAAAAAACCCTCAGTTCAATGAGGGTTTTTTATTATTTCTGACCAATAAATTTTCTTATTGCGTTTCTAATTTTAATAATAGTGGGCTCTTGATAATTTACATCTTCATCAAAATAGCCATAACCATAGCCGTATCCATAGCCATAACCATAGCCGTAACCATGATTTTTATTCGCAACATAATCATTGTAGATTAATCCTAAGTTTTTCACCTCAGAATTTTGATATTTTTCGGTAATCATTTTCAACATATATTTTTCTGTATACTCATGCCTTACTACATATATATTGGCATCACTATATTTCATCAATTCAAATGAGTCTGCAACCAGACCTATTGGCGGAGAATCTATAATGATAAAGTCATACATTTTTTTGAGTTCCTCGATAAACTTCTGATTTTTTTCATTCATCAATAATTCTGAAGGGTTTGGAGGTATTGGCCCAGAAGTCACAATATCAAGATTAGGCACTTTGGTTTTATTAATAATTTCATGCAATTCTACTTCACCAGTAAGATAATTAGATATGCCCAGTTTATTGTTGATATTAAAGTCCCCAAAAATTTTCGGTTTTCTTAAATCCATTCCCAGGAGAATTGTTTTTTTACCACTCAATCCTAAAACAGATGCAATATTGATAGAGACAAATGTTTTGCCCTCACCGCCGATAGAGGAAGTAACCAAGATGGTTTTGCTTTTGCCATCATCATTATACAAAAACCTTAAATTTGCCCTTATACCTCTAAAGGCCTCTGAAACAGAAGATTTTGATTGTTCTATAACATTCAAGTTATTGATGTGATGGCTTTTGCCAATTATCCCCAACAATGGTATCTTAGTTGCTTTTACCACTTCTTTTACTACTCTTATTTTAGTGTCTAATAATTCTATTATTAGTAGAAGCAATAATGGTATTAGCAAAGCTATACCTACTAAAGCATTTCTGATTAGGGATTTATTGGGTGATATTGGTGCTTGCCCTAAATTTTTAGCTTTATCAATAACATTAATGTCAGATGTATTTGTTTTTAATCTTATTTCCGCTTCAGATAATTTCCCTAAAAGCGTGCTGTAAATTGTTTCATTTATGGTATAACCCCGCTGAGCGTCAATATATTTTTGTTGTTTCAAAGGCAGGCTTCTAAGGTCGCTTTCCTGATCAGCCAATTTGCGGTTCAGCGATGACAATTCAGATTCATATATATTATAATAACGACCCAAATGCTTGTAAGAATTACTTCTGGCTTCAGAAATCAACCTATTGATTTCGCGCATGGGTTCAGATTGCGGGGTATAGATACTTGCCATTTCTGCCCTTTTGGCAAAAAGCATTTTAAGCTCCGTTACAGAAGCATTAAAACTGCCGTCTTCTACACCTGCTGCATTCAGATTTATAATATTGTCTATATTATGGTTTACTGAACTTTTAATGGAATTTAAGGCATTGATTTTTGTAATTAGCTCTGCTCTTTTCTCCTCTAAATTATTAATGTTTTGAAGAACATCTTGCCCTACACCTTTTTCATCATTTATTTTTTCTTTAATTTTTACAGAATTCAGTTTTGAAGAACTCGAATCTAATTTTATTTTAGCCTTATCCAGATTTTCTTTAATAAAGACTACTGTGTTTTTATCAACAATACTTTTGTCCTTTATTCTTTTTTCTTTCAGCTCTTCAATACTTTTATTGAGAAAATTTACCGTGCTGTTTAGATTATATCCTTTTTTGGTAATGATCATTATGGTGCTTAATTCTTCATCAAATTCAATCGTAAGCGTATTTTTAATGTCATTTACTGTTTCATCTATGGTTTTAAGGTTGATCACTACATTATCCAAATCAACTGCTAAAGTTTTAGGATTTTTTACCAGCTTAAATTTTAAATAAGGTGTTATGTACCATTGGTTTATCCCAATCAATCTATTGGAAGCCCTGTTAGAGGATGCTGCCCGTTTGAAGGATTCCGTCTTATAATCATACAAGTTGTTTATTGCAAATTCTTCGGGCAATCTCACTTCAAATTTTCCATTAGGTCTTGGTATAAGAGTGATGTCTACATTTGTTGCCTGAAGATGATTCTTATCTATTTCAAAAAACACAGGAGAATCGTCCCTATCTAAATAGGTGCTTTTTAATCTTCCTCGGGTTTTGTAATTTACATAAAGTTCTAATTTTTGGGCAATAAACTCATTGTGAGACCTTGAAGTAAGAAGTTTTTTCAAAAATACCCCTTCCTGGTTTGAACTTTGACCCCAGATAAAATTGATAGATTGGTTTGGAGTAAAATAACTAGATGAGTTATTGGAAATACTTATCGTAGCATTGGAGGCATACATACTCTGAGCATAATACTTATTATATACATAAGCAATGACATATCCCATTACGCCAAAAAAAAGAAACCAATACCAATTTTTGACGATGTTCCTAATGAAATGCTCAATATTGAAAAAATTAAAATTTCCAACATTTTCTTGATCCACGTTTTTGGACTGCTTGTTATTATTTTCTGGTATCATGTTTAGAGTTTTGAAAAAAGTAGGTAAATAGAAAGGGCTGTTGTTAATATAGTAACGCCTGTTGTAAGTGTTTGCATTGGCTCTTTTCCAAATCCATAAATGCTCTTAGGCTTAGTATTAAACATTATTAAATCTCCATTTTGGACCCAAAAATATGGTGAGTTCTGCAGATCTTCTCTTGTTAAATCAATCTGTGCTTTTTTTATTCCTTCAGGAAATTTCCTGTAGACAATTACATTTTTTCGATCAACCGTTCTGTCTAGCCCTCCGTTTTGAGCAATGGCCTCCAAAATATTTATCGTAGGCTCCTGAATATTTTTCTGCATAGACCTTCCATCCAAATCATACAAAAAAGTATATCTGATGCCTTCTAAAAAAAGTCTCACCTCAGATTTCCCTGGCAGAAAATTTTCATTTACCTTATCCTGAATTTCCAGAGCTATTTCTTCGGTAGTTCTTCCCTCAGCTTTTATTTTACCAATACCAAAAACATAAATTTCACCATTATCATCCAGTTTCAATCCACTGAAATAGAAACTGCTGTCTGCTCCCCCGCCAACTACACCACCAGACATTCCTCCTTGAGAGGCATTGAGATTAGAGTAAAACTGTGCCGCATCACCTTTAGGTGTGGTAATAATATTAAGTTTTAGCAAGTCGTTTTTCGTGATTCTATACTTGGGTATATTATCGTAAGATATTAAGCCTTCTGAACTTAAAACAAGATTTTCGTTTGGCTGCAGGTATCTTACTTCTTTCACATTAATACAAGAAGTAAGCGCCAAGAAAAGCACTAATAAGAGTAGATTTATTTTTTTCATCGTTAAAATTTTCTTTTTCAAATTGAGTATTTAAATATTATTGTTTTTTTTCATTAATAAGTCTGGCAGATAAGCTCCTGCAAAACCTAATGTAACTAATATTACCAGCAGAATATTTACTTCTACATGTCTCAGAAAATATGCTGTAGCAACAATAAACAGAAAGTATAAGATAATATACAAAGTAGCTTTTTTATGTGATAGCCCAAGCTTGAGCAGCTTGTGATGAATATGGTTTTTATCTGCTTCAAATAGGGATCTTTTTTCTGATAATCTTATGATGATTACATTCAAGGTGTCTACAATGGGTAGAATTAATATCCCAACTGCTATTGCTGGCGCTGCTTCCAAATAATAATATATTCCCTTTTTTGCAATAAAAATATCTAAAAAGCACATTGCTGTAAATGCCAATAAAAAACCCACCAACATAGACCCTGTGTCTCCCATAAATATTTTCTTGTTTTTATCCGACAAATTGTAATATAGAAATCCTAATACGGCACCAATTATTGTGGTAGAAAAAATTACCAAAGGATAATTATACTCGCCTAAGCGGTAATAACTTATCCCAAACATAGCGAAACAGATAATCCCATAGCTCCCTGCTAGGCCATCAATTCCGTCTATCAGATTAAATGCATTGATGAGTACAATAAAAAAGAAGATGCTAAAAATAACACTCACAAAATAGTTTATTTCAAAAATTCCAAAAATCCCAAAGAGATTCCTTATTCTTACATCTGAACCTATTACCAGCATGGCGGCAACAATGATTTGAGCCAATAGTTTTTTGTAAGCCCTTAGCACCACAATGTCATCCATTACCCCTATATAGAGGAAGATAACCAAAGAGGCGAATAAAAATTTATACAAATCAAAAAGCTGATATGCAAAAATGGAAGCAGTAACCGAAATTGAAAAAAACAAGGCTATGCCTCCCAGATTGGGTATTTTCTTTTCATGCGAACTCCTCTGTCCCGGTTCATCCATTAGATTTTTATTTCTGGATATTTTAATAATGGTAGGAACTGAAAAGTATGTGATAAAAAGAGAAGTTAAAAACGATAAAATAATCTTCAAGTAAAAACTTGAAAAATTATGCGCTTCTAAAAAGACATCAATTTTATCCATAATCAATTTGTGTTTTTATTTTATTTCTTGAAAAGAATGTTTTGGTATTTACTTGTTGTAAAATTACCCCCAACACCATTTCCTCTTGAAAAATTAAAATACATTAGAAATAAGTAGAGCATAATACCAGAATGCAATACCCTTTTTACATTCTCCCTTACAGCAAAGATTATACTAGGCATTACAAAAACACTCATAAAGAACATATAGGCCCCCGGCAATCTGATAGCAAAAATTCTATTTTCTCTTAAAATGTAAAAAAGAAACAGCCCGAAAACCGCCAAATTTCTCATGTATTCATAATATGGAATTTTTTCGCTGGCTACTTTATTATAGTTCACCAACATAAAAATGAATATTATTTTAATAATATCACTTAACCCAAATGCTACGGACTGCCCAAACTGACTGTCTGAAACGTATCCCATATAGCCTTCGGATATATCTTGTGTAGCAAGAGAATCAGTAAGGGCACCAAAAACCTTATAGATTTGAAACGGGGATAATAAAATTGCAATTATAATTACTACCAAAATTCTGGTACTATTCATAGGTATTTTCACAATCCAGTAAGCGGGTAAAAACACTATCGCTGTTTTATGAAAACCCAATGCCAAATACATCATCAGCAGAAACATTTTTAGATCCCTTGCCTTAATATATCTAAATGAAAATACACAGATTGCCACCCCCATGCCTTGCCTTATTTGACCAGAATCTTCAAAAAAATACAAAGGCATATAATACATAAAGGCACCTAATGCCGGTAATGCCAAATTTTCGTAGATGGTAGTGAATTTTAATGTTACAGCCATCAAAACCATTGTAAAAGTAACCAAGTAAAAAGGCAATCCTGCATCAAAAATGATTTTATTCAGCAATACATAAATCCATTCTATCTGCTCTGAAGTATGCCTAAAGACTGCCTTATCCAACACATCCTGATAGCTGGTATAAATAGAAAAACCAGAAAACAAATTCTTATAAATAGGATAATCTGCCCCAACGAAATATCTAAACCCTCCAACTAAAATCAGTAGTATGGCAACAATAATTAAAAAAAGAGGTGTTTTTTTATGTAATACATACAGTTCCAGATAACTGGAAACCATTAACAATAGAAATATTGCTGTATAAACAGGGTGAAGAAATATCATTTGTGTTGTTGTGTTATAAAATAATTATCTTAATAATGTCTTCTGACCAAAGAGATACAAAAGATAATAGATTATTTTTTTATAGGACAAAGATAACAGATAATTTTTACCAAAACGCTTATAAGCAAGGATTTCTTTTGAAGAAATATTTCTTTTTTTCATAAAACCATGTAATTCTTTATCCATTTTATTAAAAATCTGATCGTCTTTCACAAAAGCAAGATATGCCAAAAAAGTATAAACTCCTTCCAAAATCTGAAAACCTTTTAGCTCTTTTTGCCTGTCAGAATAGGGCGATTTTTTAAAGGCATCTTCCACATTTTCCACAGCCCTTAATAAATCCAACCCTTTCTCTGTATGGGTTTTTGTGATAGAATTTTTTCTTTCTAAATATTGATAATGATAAGCATCTGTTTTAGCGATGGTTTTACATTCTAATAAGATTTGAGGAATGAGCTCTACATCTTCAAAATGCATACCTTTCTTAAATTCCTTACCTTCAAAAAGCTCTTTTTTAAAGATTTTATTACAGGCAAAATAAGAAATATCCGAAAAGACAGAAAAATTTTCTACTAAATCTATTTTCTCAGAAAGATGAGGGATTTGTGTCAATTTTCGGATAACTTTTCCATGCTCATCTACTTTCTGGAGATTACAAATAACCATTTCGGCATTATGCTTTTTAGCCAAACCGTACATTTCTTCTAGCATAGTTGATGAAACATAATCATCACTGTCTACAAAAGCAATAAACTCACCAGTTGCCCTTTCAATACCATAATTTCTCGCATCACTAAGCCCACCATTTTCTTTGGAAAAGGCTTTTATTTTTTCTGAAAATTTAAGTGAAAATTCTTCTATTATTTTTTGAGAGCCATCTTTGCTCCCATCATTAATAAGCAATATCTCAATCTCCTGAAGAGACTGATTTACCAGAGAATCAAGGCATTTCTCCAGATAATTTTCCACGTTGTAAACGGGAACAATTACTGATATTTTCATCATTTGTTTTTTTACATCATTATAAGTTATGACACTAAACTCAAGGTTCTAATGGCCAATCTTCTTCTGAATGTTTTTCTTTACAATTTTTGTGTTTTTATAGATTTGCAGTTTCGTGAGGCTACATTTTATGTTTTCAGCAACCTTTCGCTTAACCTTCCATTCTTCGCCAAATCATATTCGTATTGTGAACAAGGAATACACTTTTGTATGTTTTCGTCATTTCCAAAATACCACAATCCTGAAAAGGAATCCCTCTTAAAGGCATATTCCTGATCATTTACTATTACCCAAAAAGTATCATAGTCTCTCTCTTGAGGATGGGTCTTTTGAATATCGATTCCTTCCAGCAAATACCAGACCATTTGAGCCAGTAATTGATGGTTCAGTGTATTCTCTGCATCTGCATTAAAATTGAAAATACCGGCCATTTTTAGATTTTCTCCCAATCCTATTTCCTTCATTACGGCACAGATTTCTCGTCTGTTCAGCCCATTAATTTGAGGATTTACAGAAAATGGTTCTGCAAAACTTTCTACCGCATCGCAGTTCAGCGTTACCAGATCTGCTCTCCTAAAAAATGGCTCTATTCTATCTGTATTACCCATCATTTCGGCTAAACGTACCACATCAAACTCTACTTCTTTCATCAGTTTTACGGCATCAATTTCATTGAGATGTTTCTGATATCCCAAATGATGATAATCTTTGAGGCTTAATGTTTTGGAATTGAAAATCTTTTGCAGAAAATTTTTCTCCGAAATTTCTTCACCTTCATTAGAAAGGTCAATTTTATTGTTAATCTGGGTATATTTTATGTTTTTCTGATGAAAATTAAGCGCATGAATCATGGCAATAGAAAGGTCATTTCCTCCACCAATCACCACAGGAACGGTGTTTTTATATAAACATGCAGACAAGATTTCTTGTAAAGCATAATGCGTATCCTGAAGTGTTTTTCCGGAAATAATATCTCCCAAATCACAGATAGGAATTTCAAAATCAAACTTAGAAAGTTTGTAAAATTCTTCCCTTACAATATCAAAATTCTTAGCAATAGATCTACCCTTGCTGCCCCTGTAATCGCTGCAAAAAACGAGAAGAATTCCATCTTCAGGAATTTCATGGGTAATAACACTACCTATTTGCCATGGCTCTGTATTTATTTTTCTAGGAGGAATAATGATATCTTCTATGTTCATTGGTTTATTTCAGGTTTAAAGTTTAAGGACGTAAAATCCTTTCCCACAAACTTACGAAATAAATTTTGGCTATAAAAAACCCTGTTAGGCTTTGAAACCATAACAGGGCAATATTTTAAAATCTTAAAGATTATTTCTGTGCAGCAATCCACTTTTTCACTTCATCCAGAGAAACGGTTTTCAGTTCTTCAGCTTCGTATTTTTCTCCGTCTGCCTTTTTAGGGATTTTCAGCATGGCTTTTCCATGTTTAATGAATGGGCCCCATCTTCCGTTTTCTATGGAAATTTTTTCTTTTTCCCAATTTTGAATGTAACGATTGGCTTCTTTTTCCAATTTAGCAGAGATTAATTCCTCTATATCTCCTTGAGAAAGATTGTCAAAATCATATTTCTTAGGCACATTAACATACAGGTCTTTGTACTTCACAAAAGGCCCGAATCTTCCTGTACCCTTCGTTACAGGTTCTCCTTTATAACTTGCAACTGGTGCATCCGCTTCCATCTTTTCTTTGATGAAACCTTCTGCCACTTCTTGGGTTACTGAAAAAGGATCTGTTCCTCTCCCGATAGAAATAAAGGCATCTCCCCATTTTACATAAGGCCCGTATCTTCCTACCCCTACAGAAACGGTTTTCCCTTCAAAATCCTTTAAATCAAAAGGAATTTTAAATAATTCTAATGCCTCCTCCAAGGTAATGGTATTGATATTTTGAGTAGACAAAAGCGATGCAAAAGTAGGTTTTACCTCATCATCTGATTCTCCCAATTGAATCATAGGACCAAATCTTCCGATTCTGGCATATACATTTTTATTGGTTTTAGGATCTTGTCCTAGTAGTCTTTCACCGGTGGCTCTATCTGCATGCTCTTCTACATCTGCTATTTTTGGATGGAAACCACTGTAAAAATCTTGTAAAACTTCTTTCCATTTTTCGGCACCATTGGCAATTTCATCGAAATCCTGTTCCACTTTGGCGGTAAAGCCATAGTCTAACACTTCCTGGAAATTGTTCATCAAGAATTCATTCACCACTTCACCAATATCAGTTGGGACGAATTTATTTTTATCTCCCCCAAATTTTTCGGTCAACACTTCTTTCTTAACGCCCGTTTTTGCCAAAGACAGCTTTACAATTTCTCTTTCTTGAGGCAAAATTTCGCGTTTATCTACATACTCTCTGTTCTGTATCGTTTGGATGGTGGGTGCATACGTAGAAGGACGGCCAATGCCCAGTTCCTCTAATTTTCTTACCAAAGCGGCCTCTGTATATCTGGCTGCAGGTCTGCTGAATTTTTCGATAGCAGTTATTTTTTTATATCCTAAAACCTCGCCCACTTTTACTTTCGGCAACAACTTTTCATTGCTTTCATCTTCTTCCTCTTCTGATTTTGCAACGCCATATACTTTTAGGAAACCATCAAAAACAATTACCTCTCCTTGCGCTTCAAAGTGAGTTGGCAAAGAAGGATTCCCAATTTCAATAACGGTTTTTTCTATTTTGGCATTCGCCATTTGGGAAGCTAACGTTCTTTTATAAATAAGTTGGTAGAGTTTATTCAATTGTGCATCTCCCACAGTTTTTACCCCGAAATCAGTAGGTCTGATGGCTTCGTGAGCCTCTTGTGCAGATGCAGATTTGGTAGTATAGTTTCTTGGAGAAGAATATTCTGTACCAAATTCCTTTTCAATAAATTCTTTGGCCGCATTGATGGCATCTTGAGAAAGGTTTACTGAATCTGTTCTCATATAGGTAATATAACCTTCTTCATACAGACGCTGTGCAATTCTCATAGTAGATGTTACATTATAACCCAATCTGTTAGAAGCTTCCTGCTGTAAAGTAGAAGTCGTAAAAGGTGCAGAAGCACTTCTTGTTCCGGGTTTTGTCTCTACATTTAGTACTTTGAATTCTGTATTTTGAGCTAGCGCTAAAAACTCTTCTGCTTCTTTTTCTTGGGCAAAATCTTTTTTCAGTTTGGCAGCAATATCTTGTTTGCCATCATTTTGAAAAACCCCTTCCACTTTGAAAGTAGAGCTTGCCTTAAAATTTCTGATGTCCTGTTCTCTTTCCACTACCAATCTTACCGCCACAGACTGTACACGCCCTGCCGAAAGTCCGGTTTTTACCTTTTTCCAAAGCACTGGGGACATCTCAAAACCTACAATCCTATCCAATACTCTTCTTGCCTGCTGGGCATTCACGAGGTTCTGGTCTATTTTTCTGGGATTTTCTATCGCTTTCAGAATAGCGTTTTTGGTAATTTCGTGAAAAACAATTCTTTTTGTGTTGTCTTCTTTTAATTTAAGCTCTTGAGCCAAATGCCAAGCAATGGCTTCTCCCTCGCGGTCTTCATCGGAAGCCAGCCAAACCATTTCTGCATTTTTTACCGCTGTTTTAAGTTCGGCTACAAGTTTCTTTTTATCGGCAGAAACTTCGTAATCCGGGGTAAAAGTCTTCAGGTCTATGCCCATTCCTTTCTTTGGCAAATCGCGGATATGCCCGAAACTAGACTTCACTTCGAAATCCTTTCCCAAATACTTCTGAATGGTCTTAGCTTTTGCCGGTGACTCTACGATTACCAAATTTTTTGACATACACGAAATTTTTGCAAAAGTAGAAACTTTTTTTGAATGTCATGAATTTGAAATAAAATCTCTCCATTCAAACTAAGGAAAAATAGAGACAAATCTCATCATTTTCAGTACTTTAATTCATAATTTTTCATTATATTCGCAGACTTAAAATTAACAGTAGAAACCGAGATATAATGAAGAAGTTCAACGAATACAAGCAATTGAATTTAAATGCTGTAGCCGACAATATTTCCAATTTTTGGAAGGACCATGATACTTTCAAAAAATCTGTGGAAATCCGCGAAGGAAAACCTGAATATGTTTTTTATGAAGGTCCGCCTTCTGCCAATGGTATGCCCGGCATTCACCACGTGATGGCGCGTGCCTTGAAGGATATATTTTGTCGTTTCCAAACCCAGAACGGAAAACAGGTTTTCAGAAAAGCCGGTTGGGACACCCATGGCCTACCTGTGGAATTGGGCGTTGAAAAAGAACTCGGAATTACTAAAGAAGACATCGGTAAAAAAATAACAGTAGAAGAATATAACCAAGCCTGTAGAAATGCAGTAATGCGTTATACAGATGTTTGGAACGACCTTACCGAAAAAATTGGGTACTGGGTAGATTTGGACAACCCTTACATCACCTACGAACCCAAATATATGGAAACGGTTTGGTGGCTATTGAAGCAATTGTACAATAAAGATTTGTTGTACAAAGGTTACACCATTCAGCCGTATTCTCCAAAAGCAGGAACTGGGCTTTCTTCTCACGAACTTAATCAACCGGGCACCTATAGAGATGTTTCTGATACCACGGTGGTAGCGCAGTTTAAGGTAAAAAACCTTTCAGAAAAATTAAACCAAAAACTATCCACCAACAACGGTCAACCAATACATATTTTGGCTTGGACAACCACTCCTTGGACATTGCCTTCAAATACAGGATTAGCAGTGGGTAGAGATATAGAATACGTATTGGTAAAAACTTTTAACCAATATACTTTCGAGCCTGTAACGATTGTTTTGGCAAGAGTGCTTTTAGAAAAGAATTTCGGTAAAAAATATGCTGAAGGAACAGAAGAAGATTTTGCCAACTATACTGCAGAAAGCAAAGTCATCCCTTATCAAATTTTAGCCGAATTTACCGGTGAAGAGTTAGCCGGAACCACCTACGAACAATTGATTCCTTGGTTCTTGCCTGCTGAAAATGCAGATAAGGCTTTCCGTGTTATCATTGGTGATTTCGTTACCACAGAAGACGGAACGGGTATCGTACACATTTCTCCTACTTTTGGGGCAGATGATGCCAGAGTGGGGAAAGAAAATGACATTCCACCGATGTTGGTAAAAGACGAAAACGACAACTTGGTTCCGTTGGTAGATCTTACCGGAAGATTCCTGAAAGGCGAAAACGTTCCAGAATTGTTCAGCGGAAAATACATTAAAAACGAATATTACGATGAAGGCACTGCTCCCGAAAAATCTTGGGATGTGGAATTGGCTATCTTATTGAAAACCGAAAACAAAGCCTTCAAAGTAGAAAAATATGTCCACTCATATCCCCATTGTTGGAGAACAGACAAGCCGGTGTTGTACTATCCTTTGGATTCTTGGTTTGTAAAAATGACTGCGGTAAAAGACAGATTGGTGGCTTTAAATCAAGAAATCAACTGGAAACCGAAATCTACCGGTGAGGGAAGATTTGCCAATTGGTTAGAAAACGTAAACGACTGGAACCTTTCTCGTTCAAGATATTGGGGCATCCCATTGCCGGTTTGGAGAACTGAAGATTTGAAAGAAGAAAAAGTAATGGGTTCCGTTGAAGAATTGTACAACGAAATCGAAAAATCTATTGCGGCAGGCTTCATGACCGAAAACCCTTTCAAAGGATTTGAAATCGGAAACATGACCGCTGAAAATTACGCCAAAATAGACCTTCATAAAAACATTGTAGATGCCGTTATCTTGGTTTCAGAAAGCGGCAAACCAATGAAACGCGAAAGCGATTTGATAGACGTTTGGTTTGACAGTGGTTCTATGCCTTATGCTCAATTGCACTATCCTTTCGAAAACAAGGAAATGATTAACAGCGGCAAGGCCTTCCCTGCAGATTTCATCGCAGAAGGAGTAGACCAAACCCGAGGTTGGTTCTACACGCTTCATGCCATCGGAACTACGGTTTTCGATTCTATTGCCTATAAAAATGTGGTTTCTAACGGCTTGGTTTTAGACAAAAACGGACAAAAAATGTCTAAACGTCTGGGAAATGCAATTGACCCATTTGAGACTTTACAGAAATACGGACCAGATGCTACGCGTTGGTACATGATTTCTAACGCCAATCCTTGGGAAAACCTGAAATTTGACTTGGAAGGAATAGACGAGGTAAGAAGAAAATTCTTCGGAACACTTTACAACACTTACTCTTTCTTCTCTTTATATGCCAATGTTGACGGCTTTAAATACGAAGAAGCAGAAGTAGAAAATCGTCCTGAAATAGACCGATGGATTCTTTCTGAACTGAATTTATTGGTAAAAGAGGTGACAGAATTTTATGAAGATTATGAGCCCACCAAAGTGGCCAGAGCCATCAATAATTTCGTAAATGACAATTTGAGCAACTGGTATGTAAGACTTTGTAGAAGGCGTTTCTGGAAAGGAGATTATACCGAAGATAAAATCTCGGCTTACCAAACGTTGTATACCTGTTTAGAAACAGTAGCTAAAATTTCGGCTCCTATTGCGCCATTCTTTATGGACCAATTGTACCAAGATTTGAATGCAGCCACCGGAAAAGACAAAGCAGAATCTGTTCACTTAACAGACTTCCCTATTGCAGACGAAAGCAAGATTGACACAGACTTGGTAGAGAAAACCCATTTGGCACAGGCTATTACTTCTATGGTATTCTCTTTAAGAAAGAAAGAAAACGTAAAAGTGCGTCAGCCATTGCAAAAAGTAATGATTCCGGTATTGGACAAGAAAACAGAAGACCAGATTTTGGCGGTTTCAGAACTCATTAAGCAGGAAGTTAACGTAAAAGAACTTCAACTGATCAATGCTGAAGAAGCCAGCCATCTGATTGTAAAACAGATTAAACCTAATTTCAAGACATTGGGCCCTAAATTAGGAAAAGACATGAAGACGGTAGCTGACGAAATTCAGAATTTCAATGCAGAGCAGATTTCAGCATTAGAAAAAGCAGGAAAAATTGACGTTCAGGGATATGAAATTACCTCTGACGATGTAGAAATTTTCACCAAAGACATCCCAGGTTGGACCGTGGCAAGCGAAGGAAAAACTACCGTAGCATTGGATTTGATGATTACTGATGAACTGAAAGCTGAAGGTATTGCAAGAGAATTCATCAATAGAGTTCAGAATCTGAGAAAGGACAAAGATTTTGATTTAACTGACAGAATATCAATCCATTTAGAAGAAAATTGCCCTTTCAGAGAAGAACTTACTAACAATGAACAATATATTTGTGATGAAGTATTGTCAGATAAAATAGAATTTGTAAATTCACTCTCAATTTTTGACGAAATAGAAATCGACGAAGTAAAATTTAACGTTAACATCGATAAAAAATAAGAAGATGGCAGAAGAAAAACAACGTTACAGCGATGCTGAATTACAGGAATTTAAAAGTTTAATTCTTGAAAAAATTGCAAAAGCAGAAAAAGACTTAGCACTTATAAATGAAAGTTTCATTAACGACCAAAACAATGGTACGGATGATACTTCTCCTACCTTCAAAGCATTTGAAGAAGGAGCTGAAACACTGAGCAAAGAACAGAATGCTATTTTGGCAGGCAGACAAGAAAAATTCTTGCGAGATCTGAGACATGCCCTTATCCGAATTGAGAATAAGACTTACGGTATCTGCAGAGTAACCGGAAAACTGATCCCAAAAGAAAGATTGATGGCAGTACCTCATGCTACATTGAGTATTGAGGCCAAAAACATGCAGCGATAATTCTGTAATTTTTAAAATAAAACAAAGGTTTATATAGTGTTTTAGGGCACTTTATAAGCCTTCTGTTTATAAAATAACCTGATGGGCATTGTTATTTGGATGATTATTTTGGCAGTCCTTGTGTTTCTTTTCAGAAATACAATAAAGGAAGCTATTGCTCCGGACAAAACCAAAAACTACAATATAGACGACCGATACAATGCCGAAAAAAGGGAAAGAGAAAAAGAAATAGACCGGCTACTAAGCAAAATAGGCAAAAACGGCATTGATGATTTAAGCGAAAAAGACCGCAAAAGATTAGAAGAACTTTCTAAGAAATAAACTAAAAAACAAAAATGGAATCCATCATAGTACATCCAAAAAATCAAATGGAACTCAACGCACTAAAAAGCGTATTGAAAGAAATGGGTATAAAATTTGAAAAATTTCATGGCAGAAATACCAAAAACCCATTCGCAGAAAAGAAAATTTTGACCAAAAAGGCAGATAGACCCAATAAAAATCAAAAATAAGTTCCAAAGAAAGGATTGTAATGAAAAAAATAGCATTTGTAACCATTTTGGTTTTACTAATAGATCAAGTTACCAAGTTATATGTAAAAACCCATTTTGGACTCAATGAAAGCATCCCTGTTTTGGGACAAGATTGGTGGCGCATCACATTTGTAGAAAATCCAGGAATGGCGTATGGCCTTCAGTTCGGTGGATTAATAGGCAAATACTTTTTGGTCTTGATCAGGATTGTTCTTATTTCCGGGATGATGTATCTCTTTACAAAATGGATTAAAGAAGGTGCTTCAAATTATTTACTGATTCCTGCTTCATTAATTTTTGCCGGCGCTATTGGTAATCTTATTGACGGAATGTTTTACGGAATGATTTTCGACAGCGGTATGGTGTATGACGAAACCATAGACCGATGGATTGGCTATGAAGGTATTTCAAAATTCACCGCATTTGGTCAAGGATACTCTCATTTCATGAAGGGCTGCGTGGTAGATATGTTTCATTTTCCTTTGTTTGAATTTGATGCTTTGGGAAGACATTATGAGTTTTTCAGTTATATCTTCAATGTAGCAGATGCCGCCATTACTACAGGAGCCATTCTTTTATTGCTTTTTAGGAAAAAAGCCTTCCCGAATGGATTGACTTTATAATATTTAATTCCTTTAAATACAATTAAACTTCATGCAATTGCCTGAAGTTTTTTATTTCCTTATTTTTGCGTCACCAAGTTTGAATGAATATTTTTCAGACTTTTAATTTTTGAATTTTGAATTAAAAATATGTCAAGAGTTTTAACCGGAATACAGGCTACAGGAACCCCACATTTAGGAAATCTATTGGGAGCCATACTTCCCGCCATAGAATTATCAAAGCAATCTGGAAACGAATCTTTTTTGTTTATCGCGAATATGCATTCTTTAACCCAAATTAAAAATGCAGAAGAGCTAAAGCAAAATACCTATGAGATTGCAGCGGCTTGGTTGGCTTGTGGATTAGACACCGAAAAGACCTATTTCTACAGACAGAGTGACATCCCAGAAGTGTGTGAACTGTCTTGGTATCTATCTTGTTTCTTCCCGTATTCTAGATTACAACTGGCTCATTCTTTTAAAGACAAGGCGGACAGATTAGAAGACGTTAATGCCGGACTTTTCACTTACCCTATGCTGATGGCTGCTGATATTTTATTGTATGATGCGGAAGTGGTACCTGTAGGAAAAGATCAATTGCAACACCTGGAAATGGCAAGGGACGTGGGGGCAAGATTCAACCATCAAATGGGAGAAGTATTCGTTCTGCCACAGGCAGAATTGCAGGAAAACACCAAATATGTTCCCGGTATAGACGGACAAAAAATGTCTAAATCCCGAGGAAACATTATCAATATCTTCTTACCTGAAAAACAACTGAAAAAGCAGGTGATGGCCATAGAAACAGATTCTACCCCTTTGGAAGAACCTAAAAATCCTGACACTTGCAAGGTGTTTGCCATTTATGCATTATTGGCTAATGAGAGTCAAATTGCTGAAATGAGAGCCAAATATTTGGCAGGAAATTACGGTTATGGTCATGCCAAAACAGAATTACTGAACCTGATTTTGGAAAATTTCAAAACAGAAAGAGAGAAGTTTGATTATTACATGAACAATCTTCCAGAACTGGAAAACAAACTGCAGGAAGGGGCAGCAAAAACCAGAAAGGTAGCCGCAGAAACCCTTAAAAGAACAAGACAAAGCCTGGGAATGTAAACTATAAATTAAAAGAGAGCGTTAATAAACGCTCTCTTTTTTATAAAAATTCTTTAATGCTCTCTAACTGATGAACTGCTTTCAAGCCGTTTTCTGAGGTATGTTCCTTGAACACATCAAAGAAAATTACATCCATCCCAAAATTCTGGGCTCCTTTTACATCTGCCACCCAATCGTCTCCAATAAACATAGACTCATGTTTTTCGGCATTGGCCAAATCCAAAGAATATTGGAAAATTCTTTCGTCTGGTTTCATAGCTTTGGCATCTTCGGCACTTACCACCGTCTCGAAATATTTTTTAAGACCAGATTTTTCCACCTTTCTATTGGTCACTTCATGGAAACCATTAGAAACCACATGCAAAAGATAACCTTTATCCTTCAAATAATCTAGTATTTCAACAGTTCCGTCTATCAATTCATTATAATTGATGATTTCATCTAAAAAATGTTTTTCGAAATACTCTGCCAGATGCTCATCATCTACTCCGAAATGCAGAAAAGTATCATAAAAACGATGCTTTCTCAAGAAGTCTTTATCAATAATTCCATCTCTAATTTTCACCCAAAGATCCTCGTTAATCTCATCATATTTAGCATGAAATTCTTCAAAAAGAATGTTATGTTTTTCTTGGATTTCTTTGCGTTCAAAAAGTTCGTTCAGGGTAAGTACCGCATTTTTGCGGTGATCCCAAAGAGTATTATCGAGATCAAAAAAAATGTGCCTAATGTTCTTCATAAGGCACAAATTTAAGTAATTAAAGTGTAAAAAATTAATTTTTAGAAACTATAAAATTTTTGGTTTGAGTTCTAATAATGATAATACTTTTCGAGAAATTCAACAGAAAATCTATGGTTGATTTTTTAGGTGTTGAGACTTCTTTTTTAAAGATGTAGTTTTTCTTCATAGGCTAAAACTGATTTCCTTTAGAACGAAGCAGTTTTAACTTTATTATTTTATCGGGTTAAAATAATTTGATTTTCTTCCATGATTTTCCTCATATTAATGAGGGCATACCGTACTCTACCCAAT
The DNA here is from genome assembly GCA_937973555.1 of uncultured Flavobacteriales bacterium. Taxonomy (GTDB): domain Bacteria; phylum Bacteroidota; class Bacteroidia; order Flavobacteriales; family Weeksellaceae; genus Cloacibacterium. The sequence continues at coordinate 26,101 of CALJKL010000014.1, forward strand.
GTTGTATTGATACTGGTATTGGTTTGCTCGGCAATTTCCTTAAAACTAAGCCCATCAAAAAACCTCAATTTAATCACTTCTTGTTGATTTTCTGGAAGATATATTACCATTTTCATCAAATCATCATAAATCTGTTTGGTAATAAGGCGGTCTTCTATGTTCTCTTCTGAATCGCTTATTAAATCGAAAATAGAAAAATCTTCAGCATCATAAGTGGTTTCAGAAACTTTGATGTGTTTAGACTTCAGTCTATAATGGTCTATGATAAGATTATGAGCAATTCTTTTAGCCCAAAGGATAAATTTACCATCATCATTATATTTTCCTTCTTTAAGAGAAACGATAATCTTCATGAAAGTATCCTGGAAAATATCATTTGCCAATTCTTCATCCATTATTTTATAATAGATAAATGAAAATAAATCTTTTTGGTGTTTTTTGATTAAAGCAGATAATGCTTCTTCTTCGCCATTTTGATACTTAGAGATAAGTAAACTATCATTTTGTGTGTTCATAACTTTACATCATTATTAAGGAAAGAAAACCAGCACAAAAACTAGTATTTCCTATTTTTTATAGTTTAATAAATGAAGTAAAGTTTTATTCTATAGGCGAATGAAATTTAGTATTTAACAATACAAATATATAAAATTTGTTAAAAGAGACAAATTTTTGTCAAAAAAATCAAAATTTTATAAATAAATCGTTTAAATATATAAAGCAAAAAAAAACCGCTCAACTGATGAACGGTGTTATGAATTTACAAGTTGAATGTTTTCTTTATATCTTCTACTCGGTCTAGCTTTTCCCAAGTAAAGAATTCTAGATTATCAAGAGTCAACTCATTAGATTTTCCTTTATTGAATGTTTTACTGCCTACATAGTAGTCTCTTCCCATATGTCCATAAGCAGCAGTTTCTTGATAGATAGGATTTCTTAGTTTAAGATTTTGCTCTATAGCATATGGTCTTAAATCAAAAATCTGTTGAACTTTTTGAGCCAACTCACCATCATTGACACCTATTTTAGAAGTACCATAGGTATTAATAAACAATCCGCAAGGTTCTGCCACACCAATGGCATAAGAAACCTGTACCAAAACCTCATCCGCTACACCTGCTGCAACAAGGTTTTTGGCAATATGCCTTGTAGCATAAGCTGCACTTCTGTCTACTTTTGATGGATCTTTTCCTGAAAAAGCACCTCCTCCATGGGCACCTTTCCCACCATAAGTATCTACGATAATTTTACGGCCAGTAAGACCTGTATCACCGTGTGGACCACCAATTACGAATTTACCTGTAGGATTGATATGGAATTTAATCTGATCATTGAAAAGTGCCTGAATCTCAGGTTTTTGCTGAGCCTTCACTCTTGGGATCAAGATTTCTATAATATCTTTTCTGATTTTCGCCAACATAACATCGTCTTCAGCAAAATCATCATGCTGTGTAGAGACTACAATTGCATCAATTCTCTGTGGCTTATGATCATCAGAATATTCTATAGTCACCTGAGACTTGGCATCAGGACGAAGATAAGCAATCTCTTTACCTTCTCTTCTGATAGCCGATAATTCCCTTAAAATAGAATGAGCCAAATCCAATGCAAGAGGCATATAGTTTTCGGTTTCATTGGTGGCGTATCCAAACATCATTCCCTGGTCTCCCGCACCCTGTGCATTAGCCTTTTCTTCAAAAGTTTCTCCAGATTTTCTATCAACTCCCTGATTGATGTCCGAAGATTGCTCATGAATAGCAGAAATTACCCCACAAGAATCTCCATTAAACATATATTCTCCCTTGGTATAGCCAATACCGTTGATTACTTCTCTTGCAATGCTCTGCACATCAAGATAGGCCTCAGACTTTACTTCTCCGGCCAAAACAACCTGACCAGTGGTAACCAAAGTTTCACAAGCTACTTTTGAGCTCTTGTCATATGCTAAAAAATTATCGATAAGTGCATCGGAAATTTGATCGGCAACTTTATCTGGATGTCCTTCTGAAACGGATTCAGATGTAAATAAGTAAGGCATATTTTTCTTTTTTTCAGTTAAAAATTAAGTGTTATTTCTGAAAAAATAAGGAGAGAAAACCCTGAAACTAAAAAGAAATTATCTGTTTTAGCATTTTTTATTGAGGTTGCAATCAGTCCAAATTTTTCCTCCGAAATTTGAGTGACAAAATTAATGAGTATTTTTCTAATTTCAAAATTCTTTTTAAATACCTCATCAAAATTTGAAAAATTGAATTGATGTAAAAATTAAATTAAAAAAGCGAAAAAACAATATTGTTTTTTCGCTTACAATTAAAATATATAACATTATTAAATACTATTTTTTGGTAAAATTATACTTCAATTTCAGAAGCTGTCCTCCAATAATTTTGCCTTGTTCATCATATTGTTCTACCACAAATTCATGAACTCCTTTCAGAAATTTTTCTTTTTTAGTTGGTTTTAATTTAAAAACCAATGAGTAGAATTTGCCTTTTGGTAACATTATTTTTTTCAATGAATACCCTTTAGATGGAATTTGATAACCAAAATCAGTCTTGGGCAAATTATCCAAAGAATGGTTCTCCAAAAGAGGCCTTAATGCTGTACTTTTAGTATCTAGATATAACAAGCCTTCTTCCCTTATATTGTTTTTATACAACGGCCTTATTTTAATGATATAATTTTGATCTTTTCCTGAATAATTAGACAAAAGCACAGACGTTCTGCCATCTCCATCAGAATCAATTACCGAAATGTTTTTCCATGCAATATTGTTGTTATTTTTAACATTAGCATATAAGTCTGACGTTTCCGGGAAGGCCATACCGTAAGGAGAAGTGGAACTGGTTTCTATTCTTGCCAATAAACAAAAATGTGCTTTATCATCTCCAAAAACTCCATAGTCACTAGGATCTGGTGCTACCCATGGAAATTCTAATATTGTAAAACCATTACCCGAAACAGAACTTACTGCTTTTGTACCTATTAAATTCCCCATTTTTAATGACCCCATCATATATCCATTCCATGGATCTGGCCAACTTAATCCAGAAGAGGCCTTAGCCCAATACAATTTTACATTTGAAGGTCCTGAAGCCATACATCCTTTATTCCTTACCCTTACATAAACGTAGTTTGTTTGCCCACCATTAGGATTTTTGTGTTCCTGATGAGTTATGCCATCATTTGAATTTCTCACCCATATATCATCACTTACATAAAAAATGGAAGACTGATTGTTGGGCTCCAAACCTTCATCTGCATCAGTATCTTTAATGAATAGTTCTGCAGAAGGAGAAGCAGGTGGCGGAAGCGCTCCTAATGAACCTGCGAGAGGAGCTCTGGTTGTCCAGAAAATGGCATCTATTTTATCTGCCTGATTGAGTGTAAACATATACATGCCTACATCATCCGTATAATCCATAAAATTCATGAACATATCTCCATTAGGGCCATTAGAACAAGAAATGTGTGGGAATGCTGGTGGGGTATAATTTTCACCGCCCTGATTTGGCGTATCTGCAATGCCATCCGAACCGGTGCAGGCTCCTCCATCATCTCCCCAAATATGTTTCAAATCGAAAACATGGCCAATTTCATGGGTAGATGTTCTGCCCAAATTATATGATGCAAATAAACTGCCGGTGGTTCCAAATGCCTTATAGTCTACCACTAGGCCGTCTTCTGCAGGCCGGGTAGTAGCTTCAGAAGGCCATGAGCCATATCCTAATAAACTACCACTGAGATCACACACCCAAATATTAAAATACTTGTCATTGGGCCATGCATCATGTCCTCCAGAACTTGCAAATTTAACTGGGTTTCTCGCTGTCGGCGTAGTAGCTGTGCTGCTATGTCCAAATGAAGAAACCATAGTAGAAGTTCTTGTAATTCCATTGGTTGCATTACATGAAGGATCTCTTTTTGCCAATACAAATTCATATTTTGTATCCGAAGCTATGCTTGTGAATACTGATGGTCCTGAAGCCAACTCTGTACTTAATCTCCGAAAATCCCTGTTCAAGGCATCTATTTGGGATTGAATTTGAGCATCAGAAATATTCTCGCCACTGTTTTTGTACACTACATGTACCACAACCGGTATGGTTACTACAGAAGTTCTAAAATCAAAACGATCTCTGGCTCTGTTTTGTAATTCAACGTTTACTCTTCTTACCAAATTTGCATATTCTTTTGCAAACTCTGGGTCTTTTTTAATCTTACTTTGAAAATCTTCATAATAACTACACCTTTCCTGTTTCTTTATATTGTCTTTCTTACACGAAAAAAAAGTAAGTGACAATAATGCCATGATAAGTATTTTTTTCATAATATCACTTTTATAATTTGTTTTGTAACTGAAAAAAGATGATTTCTGATTTCATATATCAAAGAGTTTATTAGCAGCTCAATATCTATATAACATCTTCTTTTTCGGAGTAATATCCGTTTCGGTTTACCATTACACACGTTAAGCAAGCCTTTTCTCCTTCTTGTAGACGCCATCTGCAATCCTTATTTATAGGACAATGACTGACCGTAGATTTTTTGGGGATATTTTCAAGTAGCTTTTCAAGTTCGTTTATCAATCCACATTTATTATCGGCCCATTGTTTACAAGATTGATTGATACATGGACCCGAAAACCTGAATTTCAATTCTAAATCTTTGTTGGTTTGGACTTCCTGAATAAATTCTTCATCTACAGACAACGGTTTTTCGAAAAAATCTACCGTCCCTTTTTTATTCACCATTCCTATTGCACTAGCTTTTCTACTGGGGAAATAGCTTGGACAGTTGTAGTCTTTAGCTTCCATGTTGATTTATTTCATTTGGAACTGCTCCAAAGAATTTTTCAATATAGTGTCAAAAGGCAATTTTGGATTTTTCCAAATAATGATTCCCCAAGGAAAATAGTCAGGAATTTTACCCACTCCTCCTATTGGTCTTTTTACCAAAAGCTTATTGATGTTATCAATATTTGACAATTCTTTTAAAACCGCTTTCTGAATAGCATTGTCAATATTTACTCTTTGGGCATCTGAAAGTTCTATATCACCTAGTGATACAATAAACTGATTTTGTAAATTTTTCATCTTTGTTAAATTTTATCATTGCCTACTTTTTCAGGTTTTGGCACTCCCGTCTTACTTTTTTATAAGGATTTTCAGAATTTTTCCTTGCTTAATTTCTTATCTTAATATTATGATAATAAGGTCAGAAAAAAAACAGCCATTCGACGAAAGGCAGTATTGATTAGATTAAAATAAATTACAATAAAACAATCTGTATGACGGGGTATTAATACTTGCTATAAATTAACAATCCTTTTTAGAAATATTTCTCTTCTGTTTCTGGCTAAAGGTACCGTATGATGATCTTCTAATTCCAGAGTACCATTACGATCGTATTTATGTATATAGTCTATATTTATGAGGTGAGATTTATGGGTAAGAAAAAAATTTAAATTTTCGAGCATTTTATAGAAAAACCCTATGCTGTATGAACTTACCAATTGTTCTCCCGATTTAAGATATAGAATAGTATATCCTTGGGAGCCTTCGCATCTTATAATATTTTGAATTTCTATAAAATCTAATCCCTTAAAGGAGGGAATGGCTATTTTTTTATGCCGAATTATTTCTATGCCGAGATTTTCTACCAATTGAAGATTTTTGGCAAGAGCTGTTTTTTGTTCAATATTTTTTTGGGCATTTTCTATAGCAATACACAATTCATCCTCTTTTACAGGTTTTATAAGGTATCCTATGGCGCAATGCCTTATGGCTTCAATAGCATAATCTCCATATGCTGTTACAAAAATAAGCTCAAATGCCGGCTTGGTAATTTGCTTTAAAAATTCGAAACCATTTATTTGAGGCATTAAAATATCTAAAAATATCAAATCTGGAATGTTTTTTTCTAATGCTTCTAATGCTTTTTCTGAATTTTGAAATTCCCCGGTAACTAAAATTTCCGGGGCTACTCTTTCCAGTTTATTTTTCAGAATAGAAATGGCTTTTCTTTCGTCATCTATAATGAATGCTGTAATATTCATAATGCTTCTACTATTAATGTTACCTTGGTGCCAGAATGTTGATGCCCTATATCCGAAAGGTCTTCTATTTTATAATCTATATTCCAATGCTGGCTCGCTTTCAATAGCTTCAATTTTTCTTCCAAAACGTTGCCAGACCTTGTCCCCAAAACTTTATTTGTTTTTTGGTGAAATTCTTTAGACTTATTGATGCCTATCCCATTATCTAAAATCATGATTTGATATGAATTTTCTTTAATGGCATAAAAAAAAACGTCAATTTTCCCTTTTCCCGATTTGTGAAAAATGCCATGATTGATAGCGTTTTCTAGGATCGGCTGCAAAATCATTGAAGGAATTCTTACAATTTCTACATCGATTGTTTCCGCTACATTGATCACAAAATTTAATTTTTCTTCAAACCTCAGTTTTTCTATTTCAAGATACTGATGGATAAACTCCAGCTCTTCGGCTACTGTTAAATCTTTTTGTCTGGAATATTCAAAAAAATTCCGCATCAGAAAAGACATCTTAGACACAAACTCTTCAGATTTCTCCATATCATTTTGCTGAATAAAATAAAGAATGGTATTAAGTGCATTAAATATAAAATGTGGTTTCATTTGCGCACTAAGGGCCAAAAGTTCTGCACCATTTACAAGATTTTTCTCCTCTTTTTTTTCTTTGAAAATTTGATTTTTTAGCTTGACAAATCGGTAAAAAAGAAACAAAAAAACAATAGCCACCAATATCAAAATACCGGAAAGCATTACAAATACTATTGATACATCTGCTTCTGACGCCATAAAAAAAGATCCTAAATCAAAAATTAAAACTTCACATATATTAAGTAAAGAAGCTATCTCAAACAATTCAAAAGCTCTTCTCTTTTAGCAATGATGAAAAATAATAAAAGCAGGGCATTCAGTTGTTACATAATTTCAACCTTGAAAATGAAATAGGGTAAAATTTGTTCAAGGCTATTTGAATCCATAAAAAATCCCTTCAAAATTTGAAGGGATTTTTCTTTATTGAGGTTTTACATTGACAAAATCATCAGGATGTTTGTTATAGTTCAGTTTATCCTGTAAAGAAGACTTTATGGAATGTACCAATTCATCCAAAATTTTCTGCTTATAGGTAGGTTTATAATAAATTAAACTGATTTCTCTACTTGGGAAGGGCTTTTTAAATCGATGAATTTTTGTGCTTTGGTCTTTAGAAAGCTGAGAAACTGCCAATTCTGGAAGCACTGTCAACCCACCAATCTTATCTACCATTTGAACCAAAGTATTGATATTGGAAGCCAAAAAATCCAGATTTTTAGGTTTCAAAGAATTTTCTTTAAGATTACAGATATTCTCAAATTGTGTTCTAAGGCAGTTTCCTTCTTCCAGAAGCCACACCTTGTTTACATCTATATCATCTGGCATGATAAATTCGTCATGATTGGCATTTGCGATTTTATCTGCAGAATATACCATCAGTTCTTCATTAAAGAGAAAATCACTGAAAAATTCTTCAGCATCAGAATAAGGAGTAGCAATAATTCCTGCATCTAATTCTCCTGATTTTAATGCTTTGATGATATTTTCGGTAGTCATTTCCTTTACATTGAGTTCTATTTTAGGATTTTTCGAAAGAAAATCAAAAATTTCAGTCGGCAAAATAAAACTGGAAACCGTAGGTATAATGCCCAAATTAATTTTACCGGCTAAGATATTATTAAGAATACTCGCTGTATTTTTAAGCTCCATTACAGAATCTACTACTACTTTGGCTTGTTCTATAATTCTGGCTCCTATATCTGTAGTTCTTATGGGATGTGTGGTTCTGTCGAAAACTTTTACTTCCATCTCATCTTCAAACTTCTGAATCATAGCACTCAAAGTAGGCTGCGTAATAAAACAGGCTTGGGCTGCTTTTCCAAAATGTTTGTATTTATCTACTGCTATGAGGTATTCTAATTGTTGGATATTCATTTTTATATTTTAATAAATGATTTCTATTACAAATATAGAGAACATAAACCAATAAAGAGGATTCTTTTTTATGATAGAAATCATGAATAAATTTCCTTTTCTTAATTGAATTTATAAATTAAAGTGGTTTTGGTAGTTTCTTAAATACGATTAAATTTATACTTTCATTTGTGTGAAACAAAATATTGCTATTATGAACAACAAACTGACAAATTCAGCAGGAATTCCTTATTTTGAGCATCAGGATTCCCAAACGGTTGGTGCGCGCGGACCGGTTTTGCTGCAAGATTTTATCTTACAAGAAAATCTAGCGCACTTTGTGAGAGAAAGAATACCGGAGCGAATTGTCCATGCAAAAGGTACCGGAGCTTATGGAAAATTTACCATTACCCATGATATTACCAGATATACAAAAGCAAAATTATTCTCTAAAATAGGAAATTCTTGTAAGATGTTTGCAAGGTTTTCTACCGTAGGCGGAGAAAAAGGTAGTGCAGATACCGCAAGAGACCCTAGAGGTTTTGCCCTCAAGTTTTATACTGAGGATGGAAATTGGGATTTGGTGGGCAACAATACACCGGTATTTTTCATAAAGGATGCCAAGAAGTTTCCGGATTTTATCCATACCCAGAAAAGGCATCCTAAAACCAACCTTAAATCCCATACCATGATGTGGGACTTTTGGAGCCTGAACCCGGAAAGCCTTCATCAAGTTCTAATCTTAATGTCTGACAGAGGAACCCCTTATGGCTATAGGCATATGCATGGGTTTGGATCTCATACCTTTTCTATGATTAATGTGGAAAACGAAAGAACATGGGTGAAATTTCACTTTAAAACAAAGCAGGGAATCAAAAATTTCACCAATGAAGAGGCTAACAAAATGTCCGGTGAAAATCCTGATTTTGCTCAAGAAGATTTATGCAATGCTATAGAAAGCGGGGATTTCCCAAAATGGACCATGTATATACAAGTGATGACGGAAGAGCAGGCCAAAGAATTTAAATGGAATCCTTTTGACATTACCAAAGTATGGCCTCACGAAGAACATCCCCTAATAGAAGTGGGCGAAATGGAACTGAATGAAATTCCTAAAAATTACTTTGCACATGTAGAGCAGTCTACTTTTTCGCCAAGCAATTTGATAGACGGCATCAGCTTCTCTCCTGACAAAATGCTTCAGGGCAGGCTGTTTTCCTATCCGGATGCACACAGATACAGAGTTGGAGTAAATGCTCACCAATTAGAGGTAAACAGATGTCTTTATGCGACCCATAATTATCAGCGAGACGGTTTTATGGCAGATGCAAAAAATTATGAAGATGCCCCAAATTACCATCCAAATAGTTTTGACGATATAAAGCCAGATCCTTCCTACAAAAAATTCGAAGAAGATTTAGACAGCAACAGGGTTGCCCATTTTGACAGAAATGAAGATGATAACGACCATTATACACAACCCGGCCTTCTGTATACCAAAGCCATGAGCCAAGAAGACAGAAATCATTTGATTAATAATATCATTGGCCATATGCAGCAAATAGATGGTCCTAAAAGAGAAGAAATCATCAATAGGCAATTATGTCATTTCTTCCGGGCCAATGTAGAAATGGGGATGAAGATTGCGGCAGGCCTCCATATCAATATTGATAACCAGACCATGCAGCACGCTCACTAAGAAAATTACATTCTTATAAAACCAAGTGAATTTATCGCTTGGTTTTTGTTTTTAGGGCAAAAAAATGCTTATTTTGCAAGGATAACATAATACATCAATAGAAGTTATGGATTTTCAAAATATTATTCTTGAAAACGATGGCAAAACCGCTTTCATCACTATCAATAGACCAGAAAGTCTTAATGCACTCAATGCATTAACAATCTCTGAATTGAGCAATACTTTAGACCTTTTAGAAAAAGACAACGATTGCAGAGTAATTGTTATTACTGGCAGCGGAGAAAAGTCTTTTGTGGCAGGTGCAGACATCAAAGAATTTTCAGATTTTGGACAATTAAAAGCTGAAGAATTAGCAAGAAATGGTCAAAATTCACTTTTCAATAAAATTGAAAACCTCAAAAAACCGGTAATAGCAGCCATAAACGGCTTTGCTTTAGGAGGTGGTTTAGAATTGGCCATGGCCTGCCACGTAAGATATGCTTCAGACAATGCAAAATTAGGATTGCCGGAAGTTACTTTAGGGCTTATCCCAGGATATGGTGGCACACAGCGCCTACCAAAATTGGTAGGAAAAGGGTTGGCCAACGAAATAATTTTCTCCGCCAAAATGATTTCTGCAACAAGAGCCAAAGAAATAGGATTGGTGAATGATGTTTTCTCCCAGGAAGAACTTCTTCCAAAAGCAAAAGAACTCGCCAGCATAATATCAAAGAACTCGCCTCAAGGAATATCCATGGCTATTGCTGCAGTTAATGCATCAGATACCGCTGATGGATACGAACTGGAAATAAAATCTTTCGGGAAATTGTTTGACATGGCGGATAAGCAAGAAGGCGTAACAGCATTTTTAGAAAAAAGAAAGCCAAATTTTTAAATTCATTAATTATAAAAAGTAAACCATTACGTTTACACATTTCAATTCATATAACATGCACAATAAATTTGATATTGCATATCTTAAAATGGCAAGAGAATGGGCTAATCTTTCATATTGTGAGAGAAAAAAAGTGGGAGCTTTAATTGTAAAAGACAGAATGATTATTTCTGATGGCTATAATGGCACTCCATCAGGAGCTGAAAACTGTTGCGAAGATGAAAACGGAAACACACGTTGGTATGTTTTACACGCAGAAGCCAATGCCATCTTAAAACTGGCATCCAGCACACAATCTGCCAAAGACGCCACCCTCTACCTTACTCTTTCACCATGTAAAGAATGCAGTAAACTTATTTTACAGGCAGGGATAAAAAAACTGGTTTTTATAGATAAGTATACTGATGAAGAAGGCTTAAACTTCCTAAAAAATTCAAATGTTGAAATAATTCAGATTATTGATGAATATTTGAAATGATTTTTGCATAATATTTGCATGAAGAAAAGCACACTTTAAAAAACACTTAAAAAACACACAATGATTTGGAATGAAACAATTGAAAATTTCTCACACTTCCTGAAGTTTGAGAGAAATTTTTCAGAAAACACACTAGATGCTTACATAAGGGATATTAAGAAGCTAAAATCTTTTTCGGAGGACAAATTAAATAATGTAACACCAGACAAAATCAGTTATGAAAACCTTCAGGAATATCTTGTTCAACTTTCTAAAGAAAAAATAAGCGAAAGAACACAAGCCCGATGGATCTCTTCTATAAAGTCATTTTTTAAGTATATGATAGATGAAGAGTTAAGAGAAGACAACCCTGCGGCATTATTAGAAGGTCCTAAACTAGGATTATACCTTCCAGACACCCTAAGTTTTGAAGACATTGAAAAAATTATAAATGCCATAGACCTGGGCACAGATCTAGGAGTAAGAAACTACTGCATGATTGAAGTACTATATGGATGCGGCTTGCGTGTATCTGAATTGATTGACTTAAAAATATCTTCCATCAATTTCAAAGAAAACTATATAAAGGTAGAAGGGAAAGGAAAAAAAATAAGATATGTGCCTCTTGCAGACTATACCGCAAAACTTATTGAAAAATACATCAAAAATGTAAGGAACAGCAACAAAATCAATAAAAAATACGAAGACTACCTGTTCCTCAATAACCGTGGCACCTCTATGTCTAGAATTATTGTTTTCATCATCATAAAAGAACTGGCAGAAAAAGCAGGCATCAGAAAAGTAATTTCTCCGCACACATTCCGTCATTCTTTTGCAACTCATTTGTTACAAAATGGGGCAGATTTAAGATTTATCCAAGAAATGTTGGGGCATTCCAGCATTGTGACCACAGAAATCTACACCCATCTCAGCACAGAAGAATTGCATGATACCATCCAAAAATATCACCCAAGAAACAGATGACAGACCTTAAATTTTGTCCAAAATGCGGCAAAGAAACTCTCCAATTTGATGGAAAAAACAAACTCTACTGTAACAATTGCGATTTTGTAATGTATCATAATTGTGCAGCTGCTGTGGCGGTAGTGATACGATATAAGGACGAAATTTTATTAACCAAAAGAAATCAAAATCCCGGAATGGGAAAATTAGATTTGCCCGGTGGTTTTACAGATCCTGAAGAAAGTGCCGAAGAAACATGTAGCAGAGAATTATATGAAGAATTAGGGTTTATGATAAACAAAAGCAAATTAAAATTTATAAAGAGTCTGCCCAACATCTACCCTTATAAAGGCATAGACTACAACACGCTAGATCTGTTTTTTGAATATGAAGTAGAGAGTAAAACTTTAATAGATAAACTGGAAACAAAAGAAATATCTGAAATTATTTGGGTAAAACTTTCAGAATTAGATTTGGAAGAAATTGCATTTGAATCTCAAAAGAATTTTTTCAGACAATATCAATAAAAAAGCTCCAAAATTGGAGCTTTCAGTTTTTTAGTATTTTCCGGTTTTCTCTATTTCCTTAAAATAATCTACAAAGACTTTACGTTGCGCATCAGTAAGATTAGCCTCTGGATGCATTGGCACGTAACCTTTAAGAGGCATTTCTTTGCTTTCGGTAGTTTCTATTACCTCTTCTATAATGTGTTCTTTCTGTTCTTTATTATAAGTGCCCCATTCCGAAAAGTTTACATTCTCTCTTCCTTCATTGATATGGTGTTTTACCGACCATGAGATAGGCGCCACGTATGCATATTTAGGGTATTTCACTTCATTGGAGTGGCAATCGTAACATGCATTTTTTAAAGTTTCTTGGACTTGTTTTGGAGCATGCAAAACATCTGCAAAATTCTGTTTTTCATCAATGGGCTTATTCGTTCTGTCAAGAGGAATAAATTGCATAAATGCAAAAATCCCAATAATCCAAAGCAATATTTTTTTCATAATTTTAATGTTATTTAATTTCCCAGTTTTCTTCAATCGTCCACAAAGGTCTTATTTCTATTTCCTTGACAAAAATATAGACATCTTCTGCAAGAATTTTTTGAGCAAAATCTGCCTCATCCCAGAAACCGTTTCCGTTATTATCAACTTTTATTCTGGCTGAATAAACCCCAGGTTTAAGGTTGTTAAATTCGGCTTCTGCTTCATTAATAAATTGAGAATATTTCACATCTCCCTTATCATCCAAAAGCTCTATCCAGAATTTTGTAGAAGGTTTATTTTGAATTTTAATTTTAAAATTTCCGTAGTTTTCCGGCTTGTCTGCTTCAAATTCAAATCTATAAGCCGCCTTATCATTTCGGGTATAAAAAGAAGAAACAGATTCTTTAGGAATGGTTAAGACATATTTTTTTCCGGGTTTAAAAGAAGAATCTACCAAAATCTCAAACGGATTTTTATCAGATATTTTTGCCGAAAAATTCTGTTCGATACTGTCCGTCTCGAGTTTCCATTTTTCAGACTTCAGACTCTCTATTGGCAATGAAGAAATTATTCTGAAGGGATTTCCAGGAACCAAAAGGTTTCCGCCTTTATTGGTAAGGATAAACTCCTGTTTAACAGTCTTATAATTTGCAGATATGGTATCACTCTTTGTGTCCGCTACAAAACTCAACTTCAATTGAGTAGACAAATTCTTCTCTATTTTATTCTTTTCGGCGGTAAACCAAATGTTTACAGAATCTGACTTTGGCAAATGAGTAACATGGAAATCCTTCAGTTCTTCAGAGATAGATTTCACCTCTACATTTTCCGGATTTCCTTCAAAAGTGAGCAATAAACCGCCGTTAACCGATTTATACTCTTTGTATTTTATTGTTTTTTTTGAAGGGTAGATCTTCAATTTTAATCCTCTGATGCTGGTGCTGTCCAGAGAAATTATATCTTTTAGGAAACCTACTTTTTCTTTGCCAGGATCGTAGACAGAATTTTGGTTTTCATCTTCAAAAGCTAAAATATAATAGTCTCCTTTTTTTAGATAATTGATTTCAAAATAATTTTCTTCATCTACCTTAGTAATATAGTTGGGTTTTTTCTTGAAATCTGTTTTTTCTTCTGCATTGTAAAGTCCTACCACCATTTTGTTTTCTCTTGGTGAAGCCGTTTTTTTCTGAAATACCATACCGTCAGTTACCATTCCACTGATGAAAAGCTGGTCTAGCTTATTTCCGGTAGAAAATGCAAAATTGAAATACGGAAGGATATTGCCTTCATTATTATCTGCAATAGCATTTCCAAAATTAAAATTATAGGTAGTATTTGCCTTTAGAGAATCTTCCCACTGGATAAGGACATATTTATTGGCAAGATTAGAAGGAATAATTTTCTTTATTTTTTTGATTTCAGGAGAAATCACCAAATTCTTATTTACATCTTTCAGCATCACATATTCATCAAAATCAAGACGGAGCTCTTTTAAATGAGTGGAAATATTTACCCTTGTAGTATCTATATTTGATCCCAAAAATTTTGGAGCCAAAGTATCTTTTGCCCCTCCCACCGGTGCTCCTACCCTGGCACAGGAAAAGAACAAAAAACTGATGCTTAAGAGAAAAAATATTTTTTTCATTGATGAATTTTGAGCAAAATTAAGCATTATTCGTTTAATTACTCAGAAGAATCTTCCCCTTCATTATTATCAAGATGCATCACCTTATTAAACTTCTCTCTTTCTACAGGCATATCCTCGAATAGACAAGAAAGCGCAAGAGCAGAATAAACTTTATTAGAATATTTATTTCCTATGGAAATAATGGTTACTTTAGAATCCAATAAATGGGTAAAAGAAGAATTGGTACCATGCCACCAACCGTTATGATAGGTTAGTTTTTTGCCATTGTCAAAATTTTTCATTCTGAAACCCATCCCATAATTGTTTACTCCTTTGCTTTCATTGCTATAAGGCTGAAAAATAGAATCTTTAAGGCTTTTTCTCAGGAAATTTTCAGCATACATGGCTTTAGAAAGATTAAACAAATCTCTTGGGGTGGTATAACAGTTTTTGTCTCCATAAATGGCGTCTAGTTTATCTAAAGGATAAAGACGGTTTGCCTGATTGTAAAAAGACTGAGCCGCTTTAGAGGCATCTTTTTCTGGCTGAAAAATAAAGGTATGTTTCATCTCCAATGGCTTGAAGAGGATTTTGTCCATGGCCTCCGGAAATTTAGTTTTGGTTACATTTTCTACAATAAGAGCCAGTAATGCATAATTGGTATTGCAATACATAAAGCCGGTATTGGTATTTCTGGCCAAGTCTGGTTTATATTGAATAAGAATATTCAAAATTTCTGCATTGGTGAAATATTCTTTTTTGGGTGAAACTCCTAATTTTTCTACAAAATACTCATATTTAGGCAATCCGCTTCTATGAGATAGAAGATGAAAAACCTCTACTTCAGGATAAGGAAACTTTGGAAAAAAATCGGTCACTTTCTGGTGAAGTTTTATTTGACCTGCTTCTACCAATTTCAAGACAGCCATTGCTGTAAGTGTTTTGCTGATAGATGCCACATGCAGCGGAACGTTTTTGTTGATAGGCATTTGCTCGTTTTCACGGCCATATCCTCTGTACCCTTCAAAAAGAATTTTGTCTCCTTTGGCCACCAAAAAACCTCCGCTTAAATTTCCCTTTTCCCAAACGTTTTCGTAGTAGGCTTTGAGATTAGAAACCACTTCGTGCTTGTTGTTTAGTTTGGAATCTTTTTCACTGAAAACCTTCTCCAAATCTACGTTTCCGTAATTGGGCAAAGTCTCTTTTTCAAAGAAGTTGAATTCTTTTTTACAAGAGATTAAAGAAATAATAAGGAATAAAAATGCTAGAGATTTCTGCTTCATGTCTATCAATCGTTTTTAGGAGCGGCAATTTAATATTTTTTTGAAGCAACTCAAGATTGAGAGAACAACATTAAGATTTATTTAACATAATTTATACAGCAAATTGCTTTAGGATTTTATCTACTATAAACTGAGCCAGTTTTTCTTTACTTTGGCGAGTC
Organism: uncultured Flavobacteriales bacterium; assembly: GCA_937973555.1. Taxonomy (GTDB): domain Bacteria; phylum Bacteroidota; class Bacteroidia; order Flavobacteriales; family Weeksellaceae; genus Cloacibacterium. The sequence continues at coordinate 42,152 of CALJKL010000014.1, forward strand.
CATCCAGCAATATGAGGTGTCACAATTACTTTTTCGGAATTCAGAAGAAAACCCAAGTCTTCATTTTCGGATTCCAAATGTTCAAAGGAAGATTTTTCGTATTCCAAAACATCCAATGCAGCCCCCAATACTTTGCCTTCTTTAATGGCCTTCACCAAAGCACTTGTTTTCAAATTTTTACCTCTTGCTGTATTGATAAAATAGAAATTTTTCTTCATTTTAGAGATAAACTCTTCATCTACTAAATATTCTGTAGAAGCATCTAAAGGGATATGAAGGCTAAGGATATCTGCTTCTTGTTGAAGTTTTTCTAAGGAAACCTGCAAGGCAAATTCATCTTCTAAATTGGGCAAAATATCATAGAATATTACTTTCACTCCAAAACCTGAAAGTCTTTTGGCTGTGGCTTTCCCCATGTTTCCATACCCTATAATCCCGAAGGTTTTTCCCAGAAGTTCATCTCCTCGGTTTTCTTCGCGTTTCCAGATTCCGTTTTTCACCTCTTGAGAAGCTATAAAAAGCCTGTTCATAAGAATGAGCAGCATTCCTAAAACGTGCTCTGCCACAGAGTCACTGTTTCCTTCAGGAGAATTAATCAGAGAAATACCCAACTGTCTTGCAGCATCTATGTCAATATTTTCCATCCCGGCCCCTACTCTTGCGATAAATTTCAGATTTGGGGCACTTTCCAGAAACCTTCTATCCATTGGGATTCTGCTTCTGATGATTATCCCTTCATATTGATTGATTTTTTCCAAAACCTCATCATAACTGGATGTTAAATCTTCTTCCAGCAAAAATCCTTTTGCAGAAAGTTGTTCTGTAATTAAAGGATGATTATGGTCTAGAAGTAGGATTTTCATTTTTACCTAGAATTATTCGGTAAAGAGTTTTTTCAATTCCACCGAATCTTTGGCTTTCATTCTTCCGGAAAGAATGAGTGAAAGTTCTTTTCTTCTCAAAGCTGCATCATATCTTTCTTTTTCCAATTCTGTTTCAGGCTCTACTTCAGGAATACCCACCGGTTTATTTTGTTTATCTACAGCCACAAAGGTATAAATGCCCTCATTGGTATGTATCTTTTCTTTTGTGATAGGATTGTCTAACCAGACATCACAATAAATTTCCATAGAAGTAGAAAAAGCACGAGATACTTTGGCTTCTACCACCACTACACCACCTTCGGGAATGGGATGCTTAAAGGAAACATGGTTCACAGATGCTGTAACCACCGTAGATTGGCTATGCCTGGAAGCAGAGATGGCTGCAGCTCTGTCCATTCTGGCCAACAATTCACCACCAAACATGTTTTTAAGGGAATTGGTTTCGTTGGGCAAAACAATATTGGTCATCACTGTAAGTGATTCATTGCATTTTTTACTTTTTCTCATGGAAATCATAGATTTATTTAGCAATTTTTACTGAATCTTTCTTCAAAGAATCCTTTTTTATGGGCGTTTTCTCTATCCTATGGGTGGAGGTCTTCACCGTAAGACCAAAAGATTTTTTCCCGAAAAGTTGATCTTGATAATTAAGCGCCAAATATAAAATGGCACCTACCGGAATAATCAATAAGAAAGACCATAAAACAGAATGGCTGAATACGTATTGATTGTCCGTTTCTTCGTCTTCAAGAATTGGGAATTTTTGTAGTTTGATTTCTTTCAAACTAATTTCTTCTAAACCGAAATAGTTTGGATTTTGAGTAAAATCTTTCTTTGAAATCAAGGATATTTCACCATTTTTTTCTAAAAACTCACCCAATTCATTTACTTGCATATTCTTATTTTCCGCAAGTTCTTTATGCCAATTTAAAACTTCTTCTTTAATTTGGGATTGAATGTCAAAAAGATTCCCTCCTGTTTTTTCTGCAATATATATAGATAAATCTGATCCTAAAACTAATTTACTGCTTTGAAAATGAATTTCTTGTGCAGGAGGCAATAAAGTGGAAGTTTCCGGATCTAATTGTGCAGATTTTTTCTGAAGGGTAAATACACCAAAGCCCGGTAACTCTACCTTGCCTTTTTCTTGCAATAAATTGAAAATATGGAGTCCTAAATTCATATCGATGCAAATTTAGCATATTTTGTTGAGTTAAAATACAAAAATGGCTGCCTTTAAAAGACAGCCATTATAAAAAGACATATGATTTCGACTAATTTATTTTCCAAGAAAAACCAACCATAAAATTTCTGCCAGCCTGCGCATAATAATACGGTCCTTCATAAACAAAACCATTGTTAACATATTTCTTATTGAAAATATTATTCAGCAAGAACTGAAGCGCCACTGCATTTTTTCCGATTTTAAAATCATATTGAGCATTGAAATCTGTCAGGAAATAATCTTTCAACCTCAAATCTTCTATTTGGGTATTATCCAAATATTGTTTCCCTACATATTGATTGCTTACATTCAATTCAATATTTTTAACCGGCTTATATTGCACTTTTGCATTGGCGATAATATTTGGTGAGAAAGATATATCTGTATTTCCCAGATTGGCAAAATTATTATTGTTTTCTATTTTGAAGCCTTTGTTTTTATTTTCGCTTAAAGTAACATTTCCTGATAAATTCAGTTTTTCAGAAATTTTGGCCAAAGCTCCCACTTCTATTCCTAATCTATATGATTTCCCCGAATTAATTTTGATAAATTCACCCACATTGTTAATCTCACCGCTTAATACCAATTGGTTTACATAATTCATGTAATAAGCATTTGCCGTGAAAGAAACATTGCCAAAAGTCTTTTCAATACCCAATTCGAAATCGTGTAATTTTTCCGGTTTTGTATTGGCATTGGCTATTAAATCATCTCTGTTTGGTTCTCTGTGAGCATGAGCATAAGAGAAGAAAATCTTACCTTTTTGAATATTATAGTTGATTCCCGCTTTTGGATTGAAGAAAAGCCAGTTGTAGTTCAAATTTGCTCCATCCTCTGCGCTTTCTTGTAAGACATATGTTTTGTAATCAATATTTCTGATTTGCACATCTCCAAAAAATTCCAACTGATTAACCTTATAAATGGCTTTGGCAAAACCAGAAACCTCATTTTTTAAGGCATTATTTCTATAATATTCATGTTCCAAAATTTGGGTATAAGTTACCCCGGAAACATTTCCGAAATGTTTTCCAAAATACTGATTTGCGGTCACACCAAAATTAAGATTCAGGTTCTCAAGATTCCCGTAAAGATTAGAAACTATGCCATAGAAATGATTGTCTAACCATTTTTTTCTGATAAAATCTGTATTGGCAATCACATTTCCATTTTGGGCAATATCTGGCAAACCATAATCCGCAAAAGCAGCATCTTGCTTATAGTTCTCATAATAGCCCTTGCCATTGGTTAAATGAAAGGTTGTTTCCAGATTCCATTTGTTTGAAAATTTTTGTTCCCAAAGCAAATGATAATGTTTTTGCCAATAATTGTCTGTTTCATTATTGTAATATTTTATCACATTCCAATTGGCATCATAAATGGCTCCAGAATAATTGAATTTTGGATTCACTTCATAAGTAGCCCTATCTATCCCGTTCCAGGCTTGATATGTTTTTTCTTTACCTCCAAAAGACAAAAACCTCAATTTGGTATTTCCCTTTTCAAATAATGCATTGATATTGTATGAATTCAGTTTAGAAAAGGCACGGTCTATGTATCCGTCTGAATTTATAATGGAATACCTCCCGGAAATGGAAAGCATATTGTTAAAAAACTTCCCGGTTCCCACCTCAAAAGAATGTTTGTGAGTATTAAAACTGCCATAACTTTGATTGGTCAAAAAATAAGCCTTCTCTTCAGGATTTTTGGTCAAAATATTGACACTTGCCCCGAAGCTCGCCACACCATTGCTAGAAGTCCCTACCCCTCTTTGAATCACAATTTGCGAGGCTGAACTTGCCAAATCCGGCACGTCTACAAAATACGTTCCTTGAGATTCTGAATCATTGTAAGGAACTCCGTTTAGCATTACGTTAATTCCCGTTCCTGCAGTTCCTCTGATTCTGAAACCGGTATAACCAACGCCATTTCCTGCGTCTGAAGTAGTAACTACCGACATTTGGTTTTTGAGCAAAATAGGCAAATCCTGTCCTAAATTTTTAGCACTCAAATCCTTCTGAACATTAATGATTTCTTTAGAAACGGGAAGCCTTTTGGTAAATTTAACTTCCTGAATTTCTTTTACTTGTGTCGTGTCTGTCTGTGCAGACAAAAGAGAACTTGCGAAAAGTCCCAAAATAATAAATCCTTTCATTCTGATTTTAATTAAAAAGTTTAACAAATCGAATAAAAGGATGCCAAATGTGAAAAATACATCAAAGACGTCTCCATAAACAGCATTACCTGTTCTATGTTCTTTGGGTATAATCTCAGCCTATTACAGCACCCCTTTTTCTGTTAGCAAAAATATGAAAAATTTATAAATTTCTAATAATCCCGAAAAGAATACTAATGATAAGCAATATCAATAAAATTTTATTGGAAAGGAGAACTTTTCTAAGTCCTCGATATTTTTCTTTTTTATAACCTGTAAAAACCAAAATAACAACATAAGGAATCGCAAGAACAAAAAGCGGATTAAACTTTAAAGCTTCCAAAAAATGAAAATGAAGCAATTCATGCAGAGCCCTTTGGCTACCACAACCAGGGCATTGATAACCTGTAGCCATCTGGAAAGGACAACCCAAAAAATATTGAGAATCGCTCTCCGGATTCAAGAAAAAATAGTAAGATAAAACTCCTATCAGAAAAAGAATTGAAACGCCATAAAGCTTTCTGTTTTTCATATTGTTCGAATTATATTACCTCTAAAAAGCATTTATAACAAATTTAAATTACCTTTTTTATGGAGAAAACAATAAAATTATTAACAAAAATAGATGAAAATTTTGTAGATTTGGACGACTTATAAAATAATCTCTAATTTTTAAACTTTGAGGATATGATTTTTGACCTTGATATGATCAAAAAAGTGTACGAGCGTTACCCAGAAAGAATTGCAGCTGCAAGAAAAGTAGTGGGGAAACCTCTTACACTTGCAGAAAAAATTCTTTACGCTCACCTTTGGCAAGGTAATGCAACAGAAGCGTATGAAAGAGGAAATTCTTATGTAGATTTCGCTCCAGATAGAGTTGCTATGCAAGACGCAACAGCACAGATGGCCCTTTTACAATTTATGCAAGCCGGCAAATCTAAAGTTGCGGTCCCTTCTACTGCTCATGCAGATCACTTAATTCAAGCAAAAATAGGTGCTGACAAAGATTTACAGGAAGCCCTTAATAAGAATAACGAAGTTTTCAACTTCCTTTCTTCAATTTGTAACAAATATGGCATCGGTTTCTGGAAACCGGGTGCTGGTATCATTCACCAAGTGGTATTAGAAAACTATGCCTTCCCTGGTGGTATGATGATCGGTACAGATTCTCACACGGTAAATGCTGGCGGATTGGGTATGGTAGCTATTGGTGTAGGTGGTGCGGATGCGGTAGATGTAATGGCTGGTATGGCTTGGGAATTGAAAATGCCAAAACTAATCGGGGTAAAATTAACCGGAAAACTAAACGGATGGACTTCTGCTAAAGACGTTATCCTTAAAGTAGCAGGTATCCTTACCGTAAAAGGTGGAACAGGTGCTATTGTAGAATATTTTGGAGAAGGAGCTACTTCTATGTCGGCTACCGGAAAAGGAACCATCTGTAACATGGGTGCAGAAATTGGTGCTACCACTTCTACTTTCGGGTATGATGATTCTATGAGAAGATACCTAGCCGCTACAGGAAGACAAGAAGTAGTAGATGCTGCAGATAAAATTGCTGAACATTTAACAGGTGATGCGGAAGTATATGCAGATCCAACAAAATATTTTGATCAAGTAATTGAAATTAATCTAAGCGAATTAACGCCTCATCTTAATGGGCCTTTCACTCCGGATTTGGCAACACCAGTTGCAGAAATGAAAGAAAAAGCGACTGCTAATGGATGGCCATTGGATGTAGAATGGGCTTTAATTGGTTCTTGTACCAACTCTTCTTACGAAGATTTATCAAGAGCTGCTTCTATTGTAGAAGATGCTTTTGCCAAAGGGGTAAAACCTAAGGCTATATTGGGTATCAACCCAGGTTCTGAGCAAGTAAGATATACTGCAGAAAGAGACGGATTGATTGCCAGTTTCCAAAAATTTGAAAACGCAAGAATCTTCACCAATGCTTGCGGGCCATGTATCGGGCAATGGGACAGAGAAGGTGCTGAAAAAGGAGAGAAAAACTCTATCGTACATTCTTTCAACAGAAACTTTGCGAAAAGAGCAGACGGAAATCCTAATACTCATGCTTTCGTAGCTTCACCGGAAATGGTAGCTGCTGTAGCTATTTCGGGAAGATTAGATTTCAACCCTATTACAGATACTCTTACCAATGCAAACGGTGAGCAGGTAAAACTAGACGAGCCAAAAGGTTCTGAACTTCCTTCAAAAGGTTTTGCGGTAGAAGATAATGGTTACCAAGCACCAGCAGAAGATGGTTCTTCTGTAAAAGTAGAGGTAAACCCTACATCAGACAGATTGCAACTATTGGCTCCTTTCCAACCTTGGGATGGTAAAAACATTACTGGTGCTAAACTTCTCATCAAAGCAGAAGGAAAATGTACTACCGATCATATCTCTATGGCAGGCCCTTGGTTGAAATTCAGAGGTCACTTAGACAATATTTCTAACAACATGTTAATTGGTGCAGTAAACTACTTCAACAAAGAAACCAATAAAGTTAAAAACCAATTGACCGGCGAATACGGTGAAGTACCTGCAGTAGCAAGAGCTTATAAAGCTGCCGGAGTTCCTTCAATAGTAGTGGGAGACCAAAACTACGGGGAAGGTTCTTCTAGAGAGCATGCTGCTATGGAGCCTAGACACTTAGGCGTAAAAGCTGTTTTGGTGAAATCTTTCGCGAGAATCCACGAAACCAATCTTAAAAAGCAAGGTATGTTGGGCTTAACGTTTGCCAACCCTGATGATTATGATAAAATCCAAGAAGCAGACACCATCAATTTCTTAGACCTTGATGCATTTGCTCCAGGCAAACCATTGACTTTGGAATTCGTTCATGCTGACGGAAGCAAAGATATTATCATTGCTAACCACACCTACAACGAACAGCAGATTGGATGGTTCAACGCAGGTTCTGCACTGAACCTTATTGCTCAGGAAGCCAATAAATAAGATTCATTTTTATTGACCATATAAAACCGCTCAAAAATACTGAGCGGTTTTTTTATATTAATATTACATAACACTGTAACAAAACCACTTTTAATCTGTCTAATGCTGGTAACTAACAATCTTTCATGAACAAAACATTACTTTTATTAAGTACGCTTTTAGTATTTGGTTTTTCTAATGCCCAAAAAACGGAAAAAGAAAAACAGATAGAAGGCGTTACGCTTATCAAAACCAAAAAAGCCATAGAACAAAAGGCAGACCGTACCATTTTTGATTTCTCTGAGCAGGCACACCTCAATACCGGAAACCTTATTGAAGGGATGAAAAAACTGCCTGGTCTTATTGTGTCTGATGTTGCAGGATTAATGTACCAAGGAAAACAATTGGATGTGTACATGGACGGAAGACCACTTAATATTAATGGAAGCCAATTGCAAGCCTATTTAGAAGGCATGCCCGCCAATTCTGTAGACCGAGTGGAAGTCATTACCCAACCAGGGTCTGAATTTCCTGCTACTTCCGGAGGCGCTATCATCAATATCATCACCAATAAAAATGCCCAAAAATACCTTTCTGCAACGTATAGTGGAAGATATGCTTTCTCTAACTATGATAAATTTAGAAACAGAACCAACAATTCCTTATTGTTAAATGCCAAAAACAAATATTTCGGATGGCAGCTCAACTTCGGGCAAAACTATCGTGAAGGATTCAGAGAATCTATTATTGGAGACATTTCTAATGTTTTTACAGAAAATATCCAAAGAGGATACTTTGTAAAATCTGCCTTAACCTTTGATCTTGGTAAAGACCGTCTATTATTGAATTATGATGTAAACCATAATAATAATAACAACACTACCATGAGTTCTGGTTTTACCGCAAGAAATGCCGGTACCGCCTCTAGCCCTTCTTATACTTTGGACAATTACACCACCAATGATTTTGGGCATAGCCAAAACTGGAGACAGGAAGCCAGCGCTACCTATCAAGTAAAGTTTGCCGACAAAAATAAAAAACTCGACTTTAATGCTACTTACAATCAGTTTGACACAGACTTCGATTTTAACGGAAATAAATTCAGCAATAATATTACAGTAAGAAACCAGTACGGAACGACTTCGCGTCAGAATGTAGCTGCCTTCAAGGTAGATTATGCTCAACCTATTAAATTATTAGATGAAGGAAAAATTTCTTTTGGAGGTTTGTATGAATTATTGAATTTTGACACCCAATTGCAAAGTGTAACCAACCTAGACTATATTAGAAAAACCTCTTCTTTATACACTGAAATTCAAGCCAAAAAGAAACATTTCGATTTCATTTTGGGAACAAGAGCAGAATCTTATGACATCTACGGAAAAGCATTGGATTATTCCACCAATACACTAACCAAGGAGTTGATTCCTTTCAAAAAATTCAGTCTTTTCCCGAATGCCAGCATCCAGTACAATTTTGCTAAACAGGTTTATTTTGCGTTGAATTACAACCGTAAAATTCAGTTGCCAAATATTTCTTGGCTGAACCCTAATAATAACAATTACCAAAACGGAAGCATCAGTTTTGGAGGAAATGCCAACCTAAGGCCTACCATTTTCAATAATTTCGAGGTAAAACTTTCAATGTTTGATTATGCGTTTATTGGTTATAACCTCAGCGTTGCAGAAAATCAATCCATTCAATATGCCGAGAAGAAATATTTCTTTGATAACCAACCCATCATCAATGGAAAAGAGGCTTACTCTGTGAGCAATGGCTTCACGAATATTGCTTCGATGAGAATCCACAACTTCAATGTTGGCATGCCGCTTCCATTTATGCTTTTCACCAAAGGGCTTAAGGAAACCATGAAGATGAATTTCAACCCAGACAAGATTAACTTTATGTACATCTACACCGGATATCAATTGCATGAAATCCCGAACAATGATAATAAAGGGTTTTGGATTTTCAACATCATGGCGCAGTTTATTCTTCCTAAAGACATTAAATTGGTGGCCAACTATTCTAATATGACAAAAGGAAATTGGTTTTATTTCAAAATGGAAAAACCTTGGATGAACAGCTTTGATTTAACCGCTACCAAGAAATTCATGAAAGATAGATTAACGCTTTCTGTATTTGCGAATGATATTTTCAAAACCAATAGAAATGCCATTGTTTCTCTATACAACAATTCTAACATTTATTTGGGAAACAATTTTGATGCACAGAATTACGGAATCTCCATCAATTATAAATTACCTACCAAAAACAAGTTAGCCAAAGAAGCTCCCAATTTGTTGAAGCAGGACAAAAAGGATGACGGCGGATTGCCAAATCAATAAAATAAAAAACCGGGAATTCTATCCCGGTTTTTTTATGCTTCGCAAGCCTTCCAAACTGTATCGTTCTGTGGAACAGGCGCTTTAATTTCTATTTTTTCTTTGGTAACAGGATGTACAAACTCCAGTTTTCTGGCATGCAAACTGATGCCTCCATCAGGATTAGAACGAGGTGAACCATATTTAAGGTCTCCTTTTATGGGTACTCCTATTTTAGACAGTTGAGCCCTTATCTGATGGTGACGACCTGTTTCCAAATCTATTTCCAAGAGTTGATAATTGTCTAAAGCCTTAATGATGTTATAGGTCAATATGGCTTCTTTGGCCCCTTCTGTAGGTCTTGGATAGACAATTGCCTTATTGTTTTTTTCGTTTTTTTGAAGATAATGCACCAGTCTTTGTGTCTGCGGAATCATTTCTTTGGCCACAATGGCCCAATACGTTTTTTTGATTTCTCTATTCTTCACCATTTGGGTTAAACGAGAAAGCGCCTTGGAAGTTTTGGCATAAATTACCAATCCCGAAGTGGGACGGTCTATTCTGTGCACCAATCCTAGGAATACATTGCCGGGTTTTTGGTCTCTTACTTTAATAAATTTTTTGATGGTTTCCAGCAAGGATTCATCACCCGTTTTATCACCCTGTACCAATTGGCCGGCCTTTTTATTGATGATGAGAAGATGATTGTCTTCGTAAATGATTTGTGATTCTTGCATCTTATATAATTCCAAGCCCCAAAAATACGGCAAAAACCAATAACGCCACTGCTACAAAAACCTGAATGGCCTCAATGGTTACTTTTTTTAATATTTTATTTCCAAAATAGGCCCCTACAAAAGCTGAAAACGTTGCGGTGAATACCAGCCACCAATCCAAATTTTCAGGTAACTTAGAAATATTCTCTATATAAACACTCAGTCTAGAAATATCTATCATACAGGCAATTACAATTCCTGTGGCGATGAAGGATTCTTTGGATAAGCCAGCCCTGATGAGAAAGGCAGAACGCAAAGCGCCTTGATGTCCGGAAAGTCCACCAAAGAAACCACTTAAAATCCCTCCAATCGGGAGATATTTTTTTGAAAATTGAAGTTTTTTAAAATAAGGAATCACATCAAATAAAGAAAAAAAGATCAGCAAGACAGAAATAACGATTTTCATTAAAGTAATTTCTCTTGTCTTCCCCAAAATTTCCACTTTTGCCAAGGCCGGAAATTCTACTAAATAATTTAACAATAATGCTCCTAAAATGGCTGTGATAAATGAAGGCAAACCAAATTTCAACAAAATTTCTTTATTGATTCCTTTTCCGGTAAGGAAAAGTTTAAAAATATTATTCAGAAAATGAACAATGGCTGTTAACGCAATAGCAATCTCCACCGGAAAAAACAAAGCAAAAACAGGCAATAAAACAGTTCCTAACCCAAACCCCGAAAAAAAGGTAAGTGCCGAACCGAGCAATGCCACCAAAGAAATCCAAATAAATTCCATGAACTAAATATAAAAAAGTCCTTCAAAAAAAGGACTTATAATTTAATAACTTTCTTTATCGTTAGGGAAATCAATTGCTTTCACGTCTTTAACATATTGAGAAACCGCCCCAGTAATTTCGGTGTACAAATCAAGATATCTTCTGAGAAACTTAGGCGAAAAGCCTTTGTTCATGCCTACCATATCATGGTAAACCAATACCTGCCCATCACAATCTGCTCCAGCCCCAATTCCAATGGTAGGAATGCTAATGCTTTCTGTCACTTGTTTGGCTAATTTGGCCGGAATTTTTTCCAAAACCAAGGCAAAACATCCCATTTCTTCCAAAATTTTGGCATCTTTTATGAGTTTCTCTGCTTCATCTTCTTCTTTTGCTCTTACTTTATAAGTTCCAAACTGATAGATGCTTTGTGGGGTCAATCCCAAATGTCCCATCACAGGAATTCCCGCATTTACCAATCTGGAAACAGACGCTGAAATTTCTTCCCCTCCTTCTATCTTTACGGCATGCGCACCTGCTTCCTTCATCATCCTTACTCCAGATTCTAAGGCTTTTTGAGGATCTGACTGATACGTCCCGAAAGGTAAATCTACTACCACCAATGCTCGTTCTACACCCCTTACCACACATTGCGCATGATAAATCATTTGATCTAAAGTAATTGGTAAAGTAGTCTCATGCCCCGCCATTACATTGGCAGCAGAATCGCCTACCAATATTGCATCTACCCCACCGGCATCTACCATTTTGGCTGTGGTAAAATCATATGCGGTAAGCATGGTAATCTTTTCCTTATCGAATTTCATTTTTCGCAAGGTCTCTGTAGTAACTCTTTTTATTTCGGAATGAACAGACATAATATAATGGATTTATATAAAGTAAAATTATAAAAAAAGCCGACATATAGTCGACCTTTTTCTATTTACAAGGCTACGTGGCCTAATTTCCTAAGTTTTTCGTGGTTTAAGATTTTAATATTTCTTCCCTCCACTTCTATATACTGATCTTGTTTGAATTCAGAAATCAATCTGATGGCGCTTTCAGTAGCCGTACCGATTAAATTAGCAATCTCTTCTCTCGTTAAAGATATTTTGATATAGCCTTCAGGATCCGTTCCCAATTTCTGTTCTAAAAGCAACAATACTTCTGCCAATCTTTCTCTTACGGTTTTTTGAGCCAAGAAAGTCACAATATTAGAACTTTCACCTAATTCAAAAGATATTTTTTGCAACATCGCATAAGAAAGATGAGAATCTACCTCCAAAAGGTGTAGAAAAACATCCGAAGGAATAAAGATGGCTTGCACATCACTCATGGCTTCTGCAGTAGCCTGAAATGGCTCGCCCACCAATAGAGAACGGTATCCTACAATATCTCCTTCTTTGATGAATCTTAAAATCTGTTCTTTTCTATTAAAACCAAGTTTATATAATTTGGCAGTACCGCTTTCAATAAAAAAAACGCCTTCCACAGTTCTTCCTTCTTCAAAAAGCGCTTCTCCTTTATTAAAGAACAGGGTTTGCTTGGCACTGATATATTTTGAATAGTCTTCTTTAGATAGTATTTCTTTGAATGCTTTATCATTAAAAACACTTAAAAATTTGTTTTCAATAAAAATTTGTTTTTCTAAAGACATAAGATATAGTTTACATGATAATAATCAGCAAAATTAAACTTTTTTTAAAACTTATCACAATATATTTTTGTCTTATTTTTGCACGTTCAACAAAATAAACAGATGGCAGAAAATTGTTTCCATTGCGGACAGGAAATACAAAAAGAAAAAATTTTCTTTGATGAGAAAATCTTTTGCTGTAACGGGTGCAAATCTGTTTACGAAATTTTGAACATCAACAATCTCGGGAATTTTTATGAACTCAACAAAAACTCTGGGATAAGACCTGATGAAAACCTCACTCAGTTTGACTATCTTGACACTCTTGAAATTTTTGAAAAAGTAGTAGACTTTTCTGAAGGAAACACCACTTTGGTCACCTTCAAAATACCCGTAATACATTGTAGTTCTTGCATTTGGCTATTGGAAAGCTTGCAAGACATTAACCCTAACATTAAGTACTCACAAGTAAACTTTACCCGAAAAACCCTTCAAGTTTCTTTCAACCATAATGATCTGAAATTGAGTGAATTGGCTAAATTTTTAACCAATTTAGGATACAAACCTGTTATTTCCTTAGAAACTGCAGAAAAAAAAGAAACGCCGGTAGATAGAAGCCTGATGATAAAAATGGCCGTTGCTGGTTTTGCCTTTGGAAATGCCATGTCTTTTGCCTTCGCAGAATACTTCAATGTGGGAAATGTTGAAGATTATTGGTTCAAACAGTTTACACCGTTTTTCCGGTTCATCTCCTTTTTGCTATCTATCCCAGTGGTATTTTATTCGGCGTCTGATTATTACAAATCTGCCTGGTTTGGACTCAAAAACAAAATTATAAATATAGACGTTCCTATTGTTTTGGGAATTTTGGTCCTTTTCGGAAGAAGCATTTACGAAGCCGTAACTGGATATGGACCTGGATATTTTGACACGCTGTGTGGGTTGCTGTTCTTTATGCTTTTGGGGAAAATTTTCCAAAAAAGAACTTACAATGCCCTTTCTTACGACAGGGATTTCAAGTCTTTTTATCCTATTGCGGTTACAAAAGTGGATTTCGGAGGCAAGCAGCAAAACATCCTGCTTTCTGAAATTAAGGTAGGAGACAGAATTTTGGTGAGAAACCAAGAAATAATACCGGTAGATGCTATCCTTATTAATGGAGAAGGCAATATTGACAACAGTTTCATTACCGGAGAAAGCGCCACAATCAGCAAAAATCCCGGTGACAAAATCTTTGCTGGAGGAAAACAAATCGGATCAATTCTGGAATTGGAAGTCATCAAAACCGTAAACCAAAGTTATCTTACCCAGCTTTGGAACAAGGAGGCATTCAGAAAAGAAGAATTGGGCCTAGATACTTTAGTCAACCAAATTTCTAAATATTTCACCTTTATTATTTTAGGCATTACCCTTCTTGCAGGAATATACTGGTATCAAATCGATTTCGAAAAAATGTTCCAGGTGGTTTCCGCCATTCTTATTGTAGCCTGTCCATGTGCTTTGGCATTGTCTACGCCTTTTACAATGGGGCATATAATGAGAATTTTAGGCAGAAATAAAATGTATGTAAAAGATGCACTAACCATAGAGAAAATGGCCAAAATAGATACTTTGGTTTTTGACAAAACAGGAACCATTACCTATAATAAAAAGGCAAATATCAGTTTTGAAGGTACAGAACTTTCAGAATTTGATTTGAAGAATCTAAAGTCATTGCTAAAAAACTCCAATCATCCACTTTCTAAATCTTTATATGAATATATAACAGTAGAAGATGAATATTTTCCAATAGAAAATTTCACAGAAACGGCCGGAAAAGGATATGAAGCTTTAGTAAGAAATAAAGTATACAAAATAGGTTCTGCTAGCTTTACAAGTCAAGAAGCAAAATCCCTGGAAACAGCTGTTTACATCAAAAGAGACGGCGAATTTTTAGGAAAATTTGTCTTTAAAAATGAATATCGAGAAGGTTTGGCGGAGATGGCAAATCAACTTAATTTATATAAAATACATGTTTTAAGTGGGGATAATTCTTCAGAAGCCGAAACCCTAAAGGCCTTACTTCCCAATATTGCTGAAATGAGGTTCAATCAATCTCCTGAAGACAAACTGGAATACATAAAATCTCTACAAGAACAAGGCAAAAAAGTAGCCATGCTGGGAGATGGACTAAATGATGCCGGAGCGCTGAAGCAAAGCAACATAGGGATTGCCATTGCAGATGACACCAACTCCTTTACTCCAAGTTCAGATGTGATTATGAATGGAGGCGTCTTAACAAAAATTCATGATTATTTTTCGTTAACAAAAGATGCCATGACTATTATTAAAATTACATTCGTAATCAGTTTATTATACAATGTAGTAGGTTTATCAATAGCCATTATAGGTAAAATGTCACCACTTGTTGCTGCTATTTTAATGCCAATAAGCTCCATAAGCGTAGTGGTTTTCACCTCTTTATCTACCTGGTTAAGAGCAAGAAAATATTTCAAATAGATAGAATTCAGACAAAAAAATCTTATTTAGAATATTTATAAATTATTTTTATTTAACATATCATGACGAATATCATTAAAAATGCTTAATTTTGGACGGCAAAATCCATTTATATTTGTAAATCGTGGAAATACTCTATTTGATGATCATATGCAGCGTTTCTTTAGCTGTAGTTTTCCTGATAATATTCATTATTAGTGCAAAAAATGGTCAGTTTGAAGATGATGAATCTCCTGCGGTAAGGATTTTATTCGAGGATAAAAATCCTGAATCAGAACAGAAAGAGGCTGAAGAGAATAAAAATAAACCAGAATAGAATAAAAGAATATATAATAAAGTGATTAGTTAATATGGAAACACAAAAGTTTAGTTATGACAACAGCATTGTGCGCGCATTTCTTTACGCAATGGTTACCTTCGGTGTCGTAGGTTTCTTGGTAGGATTAATCGTGGCATCATTGCTATTCTTCCCAGAACTTCCGGAATATCTGTTTGGTACAGATGATCCTACTGTTAGCGTTAGCAGTAACATTATGGGATTGGTAAAAACGCATGGGGCGTTTGGTTTCGGCAGATTGAGAATGCTTCACACCAGTGCGGTAATTTTCGCATTTGTAGGAAACTGTATTTTCGCTGGCGTTTATTACTCACTTCAGAGATTATTAAAGGCAAGAATGTACAGTGATGTTCTTTCTTGGATCAATTTCTGGGGTTGGCAATTAATCGTCGTTACCGTTGTAATTACCTTCTTAATGGGTATTAATACTTCTAAAGAGTATGCAGAACACGAATGGCCAATTGATATTATGATTGCCGTAGTGTGGATCATCTTTGGTATTAATATGTTTGGTACTATTGCCAAAAGAAGAGTAAGACACCTCTATGTAGCCATTTGGTTTTATATTGCAACATGGGTAGGAATTACAATGCTACATGTTTTTAACAACTTAGAAGTTCCATTATCATTTACCGGCTGGAAATCTTATTCTGCTTACGCCGGAGCAAAAGATGCAATTGTACAATGGTGGTATGGGCATAATGCGGTAGCATTCTTCTTAACGACACCTGTACTAGGTTTAATGTACTATTTTATGCCAAAAGCGGCGGAAAGACCAGTTTTCTCATACAAACTTTCTATCATCCACTTCTGGTCATTAATTTTCGTTTATATTTGGGCTGGTCCTCACCACCTTTTATATACTGCCTTGCCAGGTTGGGCACAGGCATTAGGAACTTCTTTCTCCATAGCTCTTATCGCTCCGTCTTGGGGAGGTATGCTTAACGGTTTATTAACCTTAAGAGGTGCTTGGGACAAAGTAAGAGAAAATCCTGTATTGAAATTTTTCGTAGTAGCTGTAACAGGATATGGTATGGCCACTTTCGAAGGACCGCTATTAGCGACTAAAACTTTAAACAAAATCGGTCACTTTACAGACTGGGTAATTGGGCACGTACACATCGGTGCATTAGGATGGAATGGTTTCATCGCTTTCGGTATGTTATATTATTTGCTTCCAATTCTTTGGAGAACCAAATTATGGTCTGTAAAATTAGCCAATTGGCATTTCTGGTTAGGTACTTTAGGTATTATCTTCTATGCAATACCATTGTATATTTCAGGATTTACTCAAGGTTTAATGTGGAAACAGTTCAACCCAGATGGAACTTTGGTTTACAAAAACTGGTTAGATACTGTAACGGCTGTTATTCCTTATTATGAAATGAGATTCTTTGGAGGTTTATTATACTTCACTGGTGCTATCTTAATGGTTGTGAATTTAATTGCAACTGTAAGAAGTGGTTCTTTCCAAAAAGAAACTCCTGTAGAAGCTCCTGCGCTTGCTAAAATAAGCAATACAAGAAAAGAAGGAGAAGGAAGACACCTTTGGTTAGAAAGAATGCCATTATACTTATCATTGCTTGCTTTCGTAGCATTGGCAATTGGTGGTATGATCGAAATTATTCCTACCCTTACGGTAAAAGACAATGTACCTACTATTGCTTCAGTAAAACCGTATTCTCCACTAGAATTAGAAGGTAGAGATTTATACATCAGAGAAGGATGTAATGCTTGTCACTCACAAATGATCAGACCATTCAGAGATGAAGTGGTAAGATTCAATGGTAAAAACGGACAATATTCTAAAGCAGGTGAATATGTTTATGACAGACCTTTCTTATGGGGTTCTAAAAGAACAGGACCAGATTTACATAGAGAAGGTGGTAAAAACCCAGATACATGGCACTTCAAACATATGTTGAACCCAAGAGTTACTTCTCCTGGTTCTATCATGCCTAGATACCCTTGGTTAATTTATTCAGAATTAGACAGATCTAAAACTAAAGATAAATTAGTCTTAATGAAAAACGTTTTCGGATACCCTTACACGGATGAAGAAATCAATAATGTTGATAAAATTGTAGACGAACAAGCTGCTAAAGTTGTAGAAGGAATCTATTCTGGAGATCCAGAAATTAAAAAGGCTATTGAAGAGCAAAAAGCGAAAGAAGGTGATAAATTTATCCCTCTAGAAAAACGTGAAATTGTAGCGCTGATTGCATATCTACAAAGATTAGGTACAGATATTAAAACATCTGACGTAAAAACAGCCAGCAATAACTAATAAGTCTTAACTAAAGGAGTTTTTTCAAAATGATACCCAATAATTTTAAAGATATATTAGCCAATACAGAAAATGCTGGTTTCTACCAGACACTTTCTATGATTATCTTTATCATATTTTTCATAGGTACGGTTTACTATGTAATGAGCAAACCAAAAAAACACTATGAAGATGTTGAAAAAGCTCCTTTGGAAGATGACGAAGATCAAAACAATTAAGTTCTAAAAAATTAAAGATATGAAACATAGAACACCCGTATTTGTAAACATCATACTGATATTGTTCATATTAGTTTTCTTATACTATATGTTCATCCAGAATACTTCTTTCCTTTCTTCTCCTTACTTCTGGGGAACAGCAGTAATAGGAGTGGTTTTAGCCTTCATCTATAACGCAATTGGTGGCTTGGCAGAAAACGAAAGATTCAAATTAATGTCTGATGAAGAAAAGGCAATTTTCGTAAAAGAAAAAGAAATACCTTACTTCAAAAGAGTATATGACAGTGCCTTCAAAAAACAATCTGATGTGGAAGAAAAAGACATCCTTATCGACCACGGATTTGATGGTATTATGGAGCTAGACAACCAGTTACCAAAATGGTGGCTTGGCTTATTCTACTTCGGAGTAGTATATGCTGCAGTATACCTTACGGCTTATGCTGTTACAGATTTTGCTCACCCAGACAAAGAATATGAAGCAGAACACAAACAGGAAATTGCATCAGTAGCTGAATGGATGAAAAACACGCCTCCTCCAACTATTGACAATGCAAAATATTCTGCAGATAATATTGCTGAAGGAGAACAAATCTTCAAAACCAACTGTGTTACTTGTCACCAAGAAGGTGGTAAAGGAGGTATTGGACCAAACCTAACAGATGATTTTTGGAAAAACCAAAAAGAGAAAACTTTATTCAAAAACGTTTTCCATATTGTAACCAATGGTGTAGAAGGTACTCAGATGCAAGCTTGGGGTAAAAATGGAGTATTAACCGGTTTCGACATCGAAAAGGTTGCTGCTTATGTATACCACATCAACCAAGAAATGCCTGATGCTGTAGGGGGTGCTGCTCCTCAAGGTACCAAAGCAAATTGGGAAAAATAAATAAGCAATTATATATTTGTTATAAAAATATGGAAAGTTAATTTTTATAATAAATTAAATATACAAAATGGCTGATAAAGATAAACAACTAGGCACTGGTGCTGTAATTGAAGCTGAAACATTCAGAGATTCAGTTGCTACAATAGAACAATCAGGAACCAGAAAATGGGTATACCCCAAAAAACCTAAAGGTAAATTTACTACTTATAGGGACTTGGTAAGTTTAATTTTATTAGCCATTTTTTTTATTACTCCATTTATTAAAATAAATGGTAATCCATTTCTTGAAATAAATATTCTAGATAGAGAATTCTTTATTTTCGGACAGCCTTTTTATCCGCAAGATTTCTTTATTCTTGCTTTGGGGGCTATTACTTCTGTAGTTTTCATCATTTTATTTTCGGTAGTTTTCGGTAGAATTTTTTGTGGATGGATATGTCCTCAGACCATATTTATGGAAGGCGTATTCCGTAAAATAGAATATTGGATAGAAGGCGACAGAAACAAACAGATAAAACTAAGCAACCAACCGTGGAATGCTGAAAAAATTTGGAAAAAAGGACTGAAATGGTCTGTATATCTCGTTATTTCTCTTATTATTACCCACTGGATGTTCATGTACATCGTTGGATACGAAAAAGTATTCGAAATCATGAAAGGAGGACCTGTAGAATATCCTACCAATTTTTTGGTGATGATTATTTTCACGGGCTTATTCTACTTTGTTTTTGCCTGGTTCAGAGAGCAGGTTTGTACATTGGTATGCCCTTATGGTAGATTACAAGGGGTTTTGATTGACAAACAAACCATCAACGTTTTCTATGATTTCAAACGTGGGGAAAACCGCGCCAAATGGAGAAAAGGCGAAGATAGAAAAGCAGAAGGAAAAGGAGACTGTATAGATTGTAATCAGTGTGTAGTAGTTTGTCCTACCGGCATAGACATCAGAAACGGTCAGCAATTAGAATGTATTAACTGTACCATGTGTATTGATGCTTGTGATGAAGTAATGGTAAAAACAGGACTTCCAAAAGGCCTCATCCGCTATGCCACACAAGACGAAATAGAAAAAGAAGAAAAATTCAAGTTTACTGTTAGAATGAAGGCCTATACTCTTGTTCTGATAGCACTACTTGGTGTTTTGGTTTTCTTACTGAGCAACAGAGGTACACTAGAAGCTAAATTTATAAAACCAGCCGGAAGCAGTTTCTATATCAAAGACAATAAGATTAACAATACTTATAACTATACGTTCCTTAATAAATCCAATCAGGATCATACCGTAACCATAAAAGTGTTAAAACCTGCACATGGTGAAGTGATTTTTAGTGGAGAAAATGTAATTTTGCTCAAAAGAGACAAGCTTCTAAAAGGAACAGTAAATATCAGCTTCCCACAATCAGAAATTAAACAGCCAAGACAAAACATAGAGATTGGTGTTTATGATGCTCAAGGCAAATTGCTAGATACTTTCGATACCTATTTTGAAGGTCCTTTTAAATTACAGTTTTAATTCAAAAAGAGATTTACATGAAAAAATTTACTTGGGGACATGGCATTGCGTTAGCTTTGCTCTTATTTGTAGGGTTTATACTATACCTCATTTTTATATTTCCGATTGGGAAACAAAACTCTGAATTGGTGACCGAAAATTATTATGAAGACGAACTCGAATATCAGAAAGTAATTGATGCCAAAAAAAACGCAGAAACGCTTCCCCAAAAACCATTATTTGCGCAATTGCCGTATGGCATAAGAATAGCCTTTCCGGAAGAATTGATTGATGCTAACACAAAAGTACATTTTGAATTGTACAGCACCAATGATAAAACAAAAGACAAGAAAGGAGATACATCATTAGACAGCAACCATACTTTTATTGTTCCAAAAGAATTATTGTCTTTGGGATCTTATACTTTGAAAGTAAGATGGAATAAATCAGGTAAAGATTATCAAGTAGATTACGACGTACAATGGAAATAGCCCTTATTTTAGCGGCATTAGGTCTCGGCTTCGCATCAGGATTTCACTGCTTGGGAATGTGCGGACCTATTGCGCTTTCTATGGGTCTTTCTAAAAAACAGCAGGTTAATTTTCACCTTCAAAACCTTACCTATCAATTCGGTAGGATATTTACGTATAGCCTTTTGGGTGCTCTGGTAGGGATTATAGGAGAAGGTTTTCAATTGGCTGGCTTTCAACAATATTTAAGCATTTTTGCAGGAGTCTTGTTAATCATCATGGCGATGTTTTCCTTTGGAGGAGATTTCGCTTCTAAAATCCCTTTTATCAACCAAGCTTTACTCCAAGTAAAAATCAACCTAGGGAAACTGCTTCAAAAATCCGATTATTCTTCCCGTTTTTTAACTGGCATTCTCAATGGATTTCTCCCTTGTGGAATGGTCTATATGGCACTCACCGCCAGTTTAGCCGCTGGGGGAATTTGGCAGGGCGCTACTTTTATGGCCTTGTTTGGTTTGGGCACCTTTCCTTTTATGTTTGCCGCAGTTTTATTCGGTAATCTTCTCAATACCGCTACAAGAAATAAAATCTTGAAAATAGTTCCGGTTTTTATGCTGGCATTAGGTGCTCTATTTATCTTGAGAGATCGGAAGAGCACACGTCTGAACTCCAGTCACCG
>CALJKL010000015.1 GCA_937973555.1 uncultured Flavobacteriales bacterium
CATAAATGACAATATCTCCTTTTTTTATTATTTTTCCTAACATTTCCGTAGCTTTCAATAATGGAGTTAAGTCAGGTGTTTTAAAATGATCTATTGGTGTAGGTACAGTTACAATAAAAACATTACAGTTCTTTAATTCATCAACACTGGATGAAAATTTTAAACCTAAAGTTTCCTCTTTTTTTGCTAAATCAATGGCATATTTCAAGCCATCAATATCGGCTTCATTGGTCTTGTCTTTTGCAAGATTTAATTCATCAATTCTGGATTGATTGATATCAAATCCCACTACTCTAAATTTTTTACCAAATTCAATTGCTAGAGGTAATCCAACATAACCTAATCCAATAATAGCAATTTTGAAATTATCTTGTTTCATTTAAAAGAATTAAATATATTTTTCTATAATGTATTTAGCAATAGATAATGATGCTGTTGCCCCAGGCGAAGGAGCGTTAAGAATATGAATTTGATTATTTTCTTTTACAATATTAAAATCCATGATTAATTCGCCTTGTGGACTAATTGCCTGGGCCCTAACCCCTGCAGTCCCTCCCTTAACGAACATATATTCTTCAATGTCCGGTATCAATTTTTTAGATTTAGTTATAAAAGCTTTTGTTGATAAAGAACTTAAAAATTCACTTATAACAAATCTTTTGTTCTTTGTAAAAAAATTAAAAAAACCTTTATATGTCAACGATTCAAATGTATCAAAAAATGAAATATCTGTATTCTTATAACCTTCCCTTTTAAGAGCTAATACTGCATTAGGACCTACTTCTCTTCCTCCATTAATCATTCTTGTAAAATGAACTCCTAAAAAAGGATATTTTGGATCTGGTACAGGATAAATAAGATGATTTACCATGTGCTTATAAGCATCAGCAATATGCATATATTCACCTCTAAATGGAACTATTTTGATTGGACTCTTTTTTTGAGTTATATTAGAATAGGTTCGATCAGAAAATAAACCTGAACAATTGATTACTAAGTCAAAAGCTTTTTCCATTTTCTCAGTTTTCAACACAGATGAATATGCGTTTAAGGCACTAATTCCAATCACTTTATTATCTGTATGAATTTTACCACCTGCATTTTCTATATATTTAGCCAAAACCTGCATCACTTGCTGATAATCAACTATCCCTTCCTCTGGTACTAAAAGTGCTTTGTTTGCTCTAACGTTTGGTTCTCGTTGATGAAGTTCCGTTTGACTTAGAAATTTAAGTCCGCTTAGTCCATTTTTATACCCTCGATCAGCTAGGTTTTCCAATAAACCAATTTCCCTTTCATCTGATGCAACCACAATCTTGCCGCATACATCATGATTGATTTGGTTTTTTTCGCAAAATGAAATCATTTGACGAATACCGTCTACAGCTAACTTCGCTTTAAGTGATCCGGGTTTATAATAAAGACCACAATGAAGTACACCACTATTATTACCTGATTGGTGTTTTCCTATTCCATCTTCTTTTTCAAATATTGTAACTTTGAAATTAGGATAAGATATACTCAATTCATAACCTATGGCCAAGCCTAATATCCCACCACCAATAATTGCAACTTCTTTCATTAATTAACTTTTGAACTACATACCAAACTGCTCACCAGGACACTTAATTTTTTTTTGTTTTTGAAGAATTTCTAAAAATTTTTTTTATTTTATTTGATTTTTATAATCCTTCAATTAACGATTTATGTTGATTAACAAAAACCTTTTGTCAGTTTGGAATAAATAAGTATTAATAGTAAATTTTCCTAGAAACGAATGCGATAACTATAAAAGCTTCGCTACCATTAGTCACATAATATAAGAATAATGGTATTAGTTTTTAATTGTACAAATTTACAAAAAAAATCTTTATCAGAAAGGGGGTTCAAGCAAACAGAGGACAGATATTATGCATAACATTATGTTAAATCTATCTCTAATAAAAATATTTCTATTTTTTAATATTAATCTAAAAATTTTTAATCTTTAAGTTCGATTATTATTTCTACTCCTATTGTCTCTAATTGCATGCGTATATTTTTCCCTCTTTGTTCTTTTACTACTGCATTTTGTCCCATAAAAGGACCATTGTCTATTTGAACAATACTTCCTGGGATATATTTTTGGGTTTCAATATTTTTATAATCAATAGAAAGCCATTGTTTTAACGTTTCAATTTCTTTAACCCTAACTATTGCCGGCTTTCCCAGCCAAAATAAATATCTTACGACACCTACCGCATCATACACTTTTGAACGATCTTTATCCTTAAGCTGAACAAACACATAGGAATTAAATAATGGTTCTTGAACCTTTTTTTTTCTATCACTCCATTGTTTAATCACCGTTTTTAAAGGGCAAAAAACGGTGATGCCCATTTCCTCCAACTGTTTGGCTACTTTTTTTTCATTTTTGGGTTTTGTGTATAAAACATACCAATTCATATTCTCTTTGATATTTTAACCCTGATAAAAATAATGCGCTTTTTTTTAATTTATTTTTCTTATGTAAGAAACTAAAAACCCAAACTTAATTGAATCATTCAACATTCTTTTTTGAAGTTAAAATTTATGGAGATTTTTAAGGGGAATTTATCTGCCAATTATTTAGAACTACAATTTCTTCTTAAGAAAATAGTATTAACATTATTATTTACGCTTGAATATGGTAATTAGTTTTTTTTAAAATAATATTCCGACTAAGTCAATTCTTTTAAAATTTTTCCTAGAATTAATCCAATCATCATTAGAAAACTTGCCAGAACAGCTCCCAAAGCAATCCCTTTGACTTTTCCAAACTCTTCTTTGTATAAAGGTAAAATGGGTTCGTCAATAATTTGTATCAAGGGTGTTTCTTTGCGTAATGTTACCTTAGCCAATTCTGCCTGTTTTACAATTTCAGTTAATATCGCAGTATTGGCTTGCACATCTACTTGTCTTCTGGCTGAAGGGACCCTCTTTACGTTTAGTGCAGGATTCAGTGCAAAAGTATTATCATTGGCGACAGCTACACTTGTTATCGCACCATTCAACTGACCCCTAATAGAATCTATTTGGTGATTTAAAATAGCCATATTTTCTTTCGCTTTTTTGCTTTTGGTATCTATGTAGAAATCTGTAACGGTTTTAGTCAAAGCCAAAGTAAATTGTTGGGCAAAATACTCATCTGTAGCTTTCATGGTAATCAACGTAATGGCCAATTTTTTATCTTTTTGATCAATAGTTAAGTTATTTTTAGAAAGATTATAGTACATTACCCCTAAAATACTGTCTTGAACCCTGCTGAATTTTTCACGATCTGCATTTGGAAGAAATTGAATGTTTTTTAGGTTGGGCTTATCCTGCCATTTTTTACGCCATTCTTTATCCTGAATATATAATTCAGCCAGTGAAATTTTATTTCCATTGACGGAAACAGGAGACAAGAGCGTTTTCTCCACCATCGATCTCGATTTGAACAACTCCATTAAATTGTTTCCTGAAAAAGCCCCACCAGTACCACTTCCCAAATTAAACCCGAAAGAACCGGCTAAACTTGCCAAACCACTAGTTGCATCTTTTCCATCTTCAATCGCATAAGAAAGATTTGCAGTATAAACTGGTTTTTTAATAAATGCATACCCCAAACCTAATAATGCTCCCAAAACCCCTGCTATCGCAATTTTCTTCCATTGCGAAAGCAAATAGCCATACCATTCTTTGGCTTTATAAATCAGTTCTTTAAGGCTTATTTCGTCATTTTGAATTTCTCCCATTTTTCAGAATCGAATTTTCTTATTTATAAATTGTTCTTGTATTCCAATACCTTCGGAATTATAGTGTTTTATAGAAATTTATTTAAATACTGCAAATAAAACCCCCGCTAAACTCGTCAATACACTTGCAATACCTACGATTTCGCCCACACTGGTGCCTTTTCGCTCAGGCTTTTCCGGAACAATAATCTTACTCCCCGGCTTTACTTTTGGATGTGTTCTGATCCCTAAGAAATCATAACTAGAACTTGCAGAACCATTGGCATATACCACGTATGTTTTTTTCCACCAACCTTTGTCCGTAACACCTCCAGCATTTTTAATATAATATGAAATCCCTTTGCCTTTATGATATGCCACTTCTGTATCAAACATTACATTACCCGTAATTAGAACCGTTTGCTTTTTTTTAGGCACCATAATGACGTCTGAAGGCTCTAAGTATATATTTGCAGGACTGTTTTTATTTTTCTTTATCAAATCCCAGTCCACCGGAACATTTATTTCATTGATGATTTTTGCTGTCGTTTTTTTAAGCTCAATCACATTAGAGTCTTCTTTATCTTGAGCATCATTTTCGTAATCATCATTTTTTCCAGATTTTTTAAACGCGTCATTTTCGAAATCTTGTGCTCTTCCAGCTTTTTTGAATGCGCCTTTTTCCATATCATCTGTTTTGGCAACAGTCTTTTTATATCCCGATTCATTTGAATCTGTTTCTTCTTTAACCATTTTTTCCAAATCTTCTGTCTTCGGAACTTTAGATTTGTTTTTATTTAATTCAACTGTCGCAATTTCTGATTTTCGGATTATCTTAATAGCGCTTATATCTGCTTCATCTTTAAAACCTCCAGCACGTTGAATAATATCACTAACACGATCTCCTTTTTTTATGATGGCATAATTTCCAGGATATAAAACTTCCCCCTTAACCT
The DNA here is from genome assembly GCA_937973555.1 of uncultured Flavobacteriales bacterium. Lineage (GTDB taxonomy): Bacteria > Bacteroidota > Bacteroidia > Flavobacteriales > Weeksellaceae > Cloacibacterium. The sequence goes on from CALJKL010000015.1 coordinate 4,691, forward strand.
CTATCATTTCAGGAGTTTCAAAAGTTACAAGACGACGTACCGAAACACGATCCATTGGTTCTAAAAGAAAAGTGTCTGCCAATTCTGGTTTTTTAGGATCAAGATCTAATTCAAAAGATAAAATCTTTTCTTTATCATTTGGATCGAAGTTTTCAGACTTTTTGCTTCTATAGATGGTCACTTTTCCAGCGGCTTTATCATTAAAATATTCAGATTCTAAAAGCAAATCATACAACGTTTTCCCTTTGGCATAAGCATAAGAACCAGGAGCTCTCACTTCGCCATCTATGGAAACTTTATAAGAATCCAACAATTCTTGATTGTAGAAAACCACTAAAACATCTTCTTTTTTAAGGGGTATATTGGCAGAAGCGTCTCCATCCATTACCGCCTTTAAATTGATGTTTATATATTCCTTGGTCAAGTCTTCTTTTTGTCGAATCAAAGAAGCTTTTGGTAAAAATACATTTTCCTTTAACCCATCTGCTTTTTGAATTAAATCTCTTAATGTAAGGGTTTGATCTGGCAATAAGCTATAAGCACCAGGACGATACACCGCTCCTTTGATCTGAACTCTATTTTCATAACGATCTAAAATGGCCGCAACTGAAATAACATCTCCTCCATTTACCTTGTAGCTGGTATATGATTTTTCATTCAAGTCGGTTACTTTTAGTTCTGATGCCGTTTTTTGTTTTACCAAGATTCGATTTTTATAAGCATCTTCCGTAAAACCTGAAGCATAAGTAATCACCTCTTCTAATGTTTCATTTGGCACAATTTCATAAATCCCAGGATTTTTCACCTCACCTTCCAAGACTACACGGCCATCATAACTCGGAATTCGAATCACATCATTATCTTCGAGCGATAGATTATCACTTTGATCTCCTTTGGTTAAAAATCGATACAAATCAATCGTACGCAATACTTTGTTATTTCGTATCAGTTCAATTTTTCGATAACTTCCAATATCATTTGGTCCTCCTGCTGCATGTAGGGCATTATAAACCGTACTCATTGCGCTTAAACGATAATTCCCGGACTGTCTTGCCCCAATAATCGTCACCAATATCGTACGATAATTGCTTACAGTGGCCGATAATTTACTGCTATTAGAAGCCAAAGTAGTGTAGATAGTACCAATTTGCCTTTTTAATTTGGTTTTGGCGGCTTCAAAGGTTAGGCCACTAACAGATACATCCCCCACATTAGGAATGTATACCGTACCATTTTTTGTTATTGTACTGGTAGTGGTGAATTGTTGCACCCCATAGAGCACTATATCAAGCTGATCTCCAGGACCTAAAATATAATTAGGCGGAGTGGGCATATTCTGATTGGGTTCAAAAGATAAACTTTTTGATATAAAAAGCTCTGAACCATATACCTGTGGTTTTCTTCTATCTAATTTTATTACTTTATCAGTGTTTTTATCGTAATCCTGTTCGTCGTATTTTTTTTGCTTAAAATAATTTGAATTGTCTTGTGGAAGATTCTGAATTCTGCTCTTTAATTTGGCAAACTCCTCCTGCGAAATCCCCTTTGCTAATGCCACAGACTCTACTTGGTCCAATGTCATTTGTTTAGCTTTTAATTCATCTTGAATTTGAATCAACTGGGTTTCAGACAAATCAGTTGCTTTAAATGAAGATAAATCTTTTTCTTTTAAAAACTCTTGAGCAAAGGCAATTTGGCACCCAAAAGCCATAAAAATAAAAAGAGATTTTAAGAATTTCATAGACATTTTTTTTAGAACAGACGTATTCATTAAATTATAATTTTTAAAATTTGTAAATCGCAAAGAGATTGTATTGAATGTTATTTTATGCTTCTTTAAATAGACAAAAATATTGGTTGCGAATTTACGATTTTAGATTTTATTTATCGAGTTTTACAAAAACTGAATTATTACTTTTAAACTCAGGAACAATATATTTTAAAAGTTTTACGATTTCCTCTTTATCATTCTTTAACGCTGATTTAATGATTTTATTGGATAGATTTTCTATTTCTTCATACCTCATACAAGGGTCCATAGAAACCATAATTTTATCATGAGGGGTAGGCAGATTTTTGGTATTATCACTCAAGAGTTCTTCATACAGTTTTTCCCCTGGTCTTAAGCCAATAAATTCGATTTTTATATCCACAGGTTCATATCCTGATAGTTTAATCATTTTTTTGGCGAGATCTAAAATCTTCACAGGTTTCCCCATATCGAAAACAAAAATTTCTCCACCTTTGCCCATTGTACCCGCTTGTAAAACCAGCTCGCACGCTTCTGAAATAGTCATGAAATATCTTACAATATCCGGATGCGTTATGGTTATCGGCCCTCCTTTCTCAATTTGTTTTTTAAAATGAGGGATTACAGAACCATTAGATCCTAAAACATTTCCAAATCTTGTGGTAATAAACTTGGTCTTGTTTCCTTCTTTATTTTGCAATGCCTGTACAAACAATTCCGCTGCTCTTTTTGAAGCTCCCATCACATTGGTAGGGTTTACCGCTTTGTCCGTAGAAATCATTACAAATCTATTCACCCCATATTTGGAAGAAAGCATGGCCATATTTTTTGTTCCCAAAATATTTACCCAAATGGCTTCATGAGGATTATTTTCCATGATAGGCACATGTTTGTATGCCGCCGCATGGTATACCATCGAAAATTGGTATTTCTGAAAAAGATGCTCCATCCTGTAACTGTTGGACACATCACCTATGATAAATTTAAAATTGACATCCGGAAACTTATTCTTAATCTCCATTTCAATTTCATACAATGGCGTTTCTGCCTGATCCAACACTACAACCAAGGATGGTTGGAATTTCGACACTTGCCTTACAATTTCTCCACCGATGGAACCCGCCCCACCTGTAATTAATATATTCTTACCTCGATGCTGGTTGATCAGGTCTTCATTGTGAATGCTGATGGCATCCCTATCTAGCAAATCTTCAATCTGCAGATTGGTGATTTTATTTCCTATTTTTTTCTCTGTAAAATCTTTTATTGTAGGCGCTTGAAATACTTCTAAACCTTTATGTAAAAACAAGTTCACCCATTCGTTCAATTCTTCTTTTTTTAAAGTTTCTTTAATAATGAGAACCCCATCAACATCCAATTGTTTTTTATCCTTTTTAAGAAGTTCAGATTGTAGGATGATTCCTTTACCTAAGATTTTTGCATTTTTAGAATCGTGTCTTTTGGTCAAAAAACCCACCAATTCAAATGGTAAATTAGTATTTTCTTGAATCGCGCCGGCAACCGACACAGAAGTTTCTGAAACTCCCAATACCAAAAGTCTTTTCTTGGCTATACCATTTTTGAGCTGACTTAAAAAATGGAAAGTTTCTTTAACAATAATCCTAAATATAACCAAAAGAACAAAAGAGATGAAAAAATACAATATCAACAGTGGAGCTAAAAACTCTTTAATTTTAGAATCAAAAAAAGGAGTTTCCTTAAAGAAAAAGAGCACTGCCAATGTAAATAAAGAAGACCAAAATATTTTTTGAATATCTATGAATGTAGAATGCCTGATAATGCCTGCAAATGTTTTAAGGAAATACATAAATACTATATTTACCCCCACAACAATAACTAATGACCTCTTTACATGCGTTAAATTGGGCATTTTTGCAATCTCTTTAAGGATAAGGTATGATATGGAAAAGGAAATGAAAAGTATTAATATATCCATCAGAAAAACCATCCATCTTGGCAAGTGTCTTAAACTTGATATCCCAAGATAATTATCCCCTGCTATAATCTTTTCTCGTGTTTTGCCTAACATTGTTAAGTTTTTAATTTACTAGTTTTTTGTTTTAATGACTTCGATCATTTTCAGTTCAATATGTTAAATCATATCTGTTTGAAAATTTTTCTAAAAGCATCATAAATTTTTTCCTTATCATCATCTGTAAGATTCGTTCCAGAAGGAAGACTTAATCCAGAATTGAAAAGACCTTCCGCAACATTTGTACCAAAATATTCTGCCTTTGCAAAAAACGGCTGCATATGCATCGGCTTCCATAAAAATCTTGATTCAATATTCATTTTCAAAAGCTCTAATCTTATTGAATTACAGTCTATTCCAAAACTATTTTTTTCAATTGTAATTGAATTTAACCAATGATTTGATTTAAAATCTTCATTGCATTCTGTAAACAATTTTATATTTACAAATTTACAAAAAATAGATTTATAAAAATTATGGTTTCCCTTTTTTTGAAGCAGCCTTTCATTCAGCACTTCCATTTGTCCTCTCCCAATTCCAGCAGCAACATTGCTTAACCTGTAATTATAACCCACTATAGAATGTTGATAATATGGAGCCTCATCTTTGGCCTGATTAGAAAGAAAAATTGCTTTTTTCTTATCATTTTCATTGTTCAAAACCAATGCTCCACCACCCGAAGTGGTAATAATTTTATTCCCATTAAAGCTTAAAATAGAAATATCCCCAAATGTGCCACATTTTTTCCCTTTATAGGTACTTCCCAATGCTTCTGCACTATCTTCTACAATAGGTATTTCGTATTTTTCGCTTATCTTTTTAACTTCTTCAATTTTATATGGCATCCCATATAAGCAAACTGCAATAATGGCTTTCGGCTTTTTACCTTTTGAAACACAAAATTTTATAGCCGTTTCAAGCGCATCAGGACAAATATTCCAAGTTTCTTCTTCGCTATCTACAAATACGGGCACCGCACCTAGATACACAATAGGATTTGCTGAAGCTACAAATGTAAAACTCTGACAAATCACAAAATCATCTCGTTCTACCCCCAACAACGTTAAAGCCAAATGCAAGGCCGCTGTGCCAGAAGAAACCGATGCTACATAATTCCCTTCTCCTAAATAATCTTCTATATCTTTTTCAAATCCATCAACATTTGGCCCAAATGGAGAAATCCAATTGCTGTCAAAAGCTTGCTGGATATACTTCATCTCGTTTCCACTCATGTGCGGAGACGACAACCAAATTTTTTCATTATCCATTTGTGTGTTTTCATTTGTGTGTTTATTTAAAATTTGTGTTATAGCAAATGAAATAAAATTAAAGAATATTTAAAAATAAATCGTTCACATGTATACACATTGTATATTTATACCTATTTTTTTTATAAATTTAGCAAATTTTTTGCTATATATATTGTAATTTCATATCTTTTTAAATGCAAAACATTGCTTTTTTCATTCTAAGTTTGAAAGGACCATTTCGTATTCAAAACCTTTTGAAATTAAAAATTTGATTACTTTCTGTTTTTTTTGATATTCTTGAAGACCTTTATAAGTGGGCAATGTCTTATTGATTAACTCTGATATCGTTTTTTTATAATCTTCATCATCTATTTCTTCAAAAGATTTTTTTATCAATCTATCCGATATTCCTTTTTGCAATAAAGACAACCTAATTTTATTTTTTCCCCATTTCTTTATATAAAATTTTCCCCTTGCATAGCTTTTGGCAAAACGCTCTTCATTGAGAAAATTTTCTTTTATTAAGAACATTAAAATTTCTTCTTTTGCCTCTGGAATCAATAAAAATTCCTTCATTTTTTGCTCTACCTCAAAGTGCGACCGATCTTGATAAACACAATAGTTTACCATTTTTTGTTTTATCTCATCATAAGTATAACTTTTTTTATCGGCACCCTTCATTCTTAATTTCTCTTAACATTATGAATTAAACACAAA
>CALJKL010000016.1 GCA_937973555.1 uncultured Flavobacteriales bacterium
AAATAATCCGCAGCACTTACAAATATATCCTTTATCTCTAGGATCAACTACTGGTGGTGTATCAAATTGAATGTACATGGTAGGTTATAGTTTTAATGTGATTTAATTATTCTGTGGGATTACCAGTTATTTGTTTTAGGTTGTTCTTTACTATTTCGAGCATCTGATTAAGATAAAATTTACTTTCAGTTGGCAATCCAAATTTGTACCTACTCCCTTCCGGATGATCTATTAAATAATCATCAAGATCATCAAGTATCTTCCTTGCTACTTCTTCATGGTTAACTACGGGAGCAGGGGTAGTTTTCAAATAACCCGTTGCCTCACATCTACAACATTGAATTTGTATTGGTTCAGGTATTGGGGAATTACAGCAACTTCCATCTTTGTTTGGATTTCGGCAACATACAGCAACATAATCTACTATTATACCTGTGCCGCCACAATCAGGACATACTTTTGAGGATAAGATATTACTACCACTTACCGGCTGTTGATTGCAGTACTGGGTGAATTTCCCAAAATGCTTATATATTATAGCACCGGCTTTTACAAATTTTCTCATGTCATCTATAGTATGACCGTATCCGGTTTGCTCTTTCATGTATAAATACTTTTCAATTTCAGAGTTAACCGAATCCTTTTCCTCAAACACCTTCCCTGCATCTATGGTAGGGGCGGACTGAAGGCCAATAATACATATACCTTCAGGTATTCCCCATTGTCCTCCCTGTATGATGTATGTGATTATTTTTTTGGTTTCACGACCTGAATAGCAACCTGTTTTTTCGGGATAACCTCCTTCACAATACTCCCTAAGTAATAAAATATCACCTACTTTAAAATCACGATCATTTTTTCTTACTTCAAAAGTTTTTTCCCCTGATTCTACATCATCAAAGTATTCAGGCCATATTTTTAACTCGTGCTGTGTATTCATTGTATTGATTTTAATTGATTAGTTATTTATTGGGGGTTAGAATGGTAGATTGCAATTAATTTTCAGATACATCTTAGATCGTTTGCGGCTTTTGCGATTCGTAAAGCACACCTTTGTTCCCATACGAACTTTTTCACCTTTTAATGAAGGATTGCGCCAACTGTGACTATATTTTTTCATCTTATCTTATTTAAGGTTTAATTGATTAGGGGTTAGGAGCAAACTTTTTCAAATTCGGAAGTGTCACATTGGATTATAACCTTTATTTGCGCCTGTCTGCCATTTGGAAGTTCTAATTGTTCTGTAGTACATTCCATAGACGACATAAAATTTGCAGAAAACCCAATCCCCAATTCTAACATCATACTCGTTGCTTGTTCTACAAGTTTATTTTCGTTAAATTCAATTTTCGGTAATCCAGATTTTTTTGATGATTTCATGCTTTTAATTTTTACTTGTTATTTAAAGTGTTTAGATACTGCTATTTTCTTTTATTGAGATATGTATTTAGATAGCCTTACTTCCATAACTGTTAATTAAAAATCATTATCAAATCAATACCCACTATCACAAGAGATAAGAGTATTGTTAGTTTCAGTTGTTTATTTTGGAAATGTACCATTAGCAAACATAAGTGCCGCATATTCTATTGGATTAATCCCCCAAATAACATACATAATTGGATATGCAATAACAGAAGGAACCAAAAGAGCCAAACCCAATAACGATATACACATTTCAATAAATCTTTTTTTCATAACTTTAATTTAAAGCAGTTAAATACCTTTTACCAGCGAACTTTCTTTTTTTCTTAATTACTTTAGTAGGTTTCATTAATAATGATTGTACTTTTTTAGAAAGGTAAATTGTGTAGGTCATGGTTTTAGTTTTTATTGTTTTATTTTTTTTAGTTCTTTTTCAGCGGCACCTGTAAAAAAATCCTGAACACTTGTTACTATTTTTTTAGAAACCAGTTTTTGAACCTTTTTTTTAGTATCCGTTTTTACCCTTATTAATTCAGTATCTCTTTGTGTTGTCGCCATGTAATTTCTTTTTGGTTAACCAAAGTTAAGGGATGGTTAACCATATTTCCAAATTTATTTGTAACTTTATTTTTTAAAAATATTTTTATGAACCAATACAGGACTAAAATAAAAATAAAGAACTGCAAGTGTTCTCCCGATTGCAAACTTTTACCCAGCTTCGGTTGCGCAGGTTATAATATAAAGCATATCAAGCAGGAATTAAAAGAAAAAAATTTTGAAAAATATCGTAGGAATAAAATTTTAAAAAGAAAAAAAGCAGCCAAAAACAATCTATCAAGGAAATTGCATCAAGTAAGTAGTGTTCCAAAAGAGAAACTAGAATTAGAACAATGGTTTAGTAATATGGCTTTTAAAATAGCACAACATCCCTATTGTTTAGAGTGTGAATTGAATGGAGTACTTACTTTTATTCCTGAAAAATATTACCGAATGGCAAGCGCACATACACTACCCAAAAGAAAAGAATATGGCTTTCCTTCTGTAGCTGCACATCCTGAAAATGGGTTTACTTTGGCTACCACTTGTGGGCATCATGCGAACTACGACAAAAGTTGGGATGATGCCAGTAAAATGAAGATATGGCCTTTAGCTATAGAAAAGATAAAAAAAATGCTGCCTTTTATAGCAGCATCGGAAATGAAAAATTTACCTGTTATTATTCGGCAGGAACTAGGTTTATAGTATCCATTATTTTTTTATAAATCTCATCTCTTAAATCTTCGTTGTCGTTAAATAATATTTTAACAGAATCCCTTCCTTGCCCTAATTTATTCCCGTTATAACTAAACCAACTTCCTGACTTTTGGATTATTCCTATTTCAACACCAGCGTCTACTACCTCTCCATTAAAATTAATTCCTTTGCCATACAAAATATCAAACTCGCATGTTCTAAACGGAGGTGCAACTTTATTTTTTACCACTTTTATTTTAGTTAAGTTTCCTATTATTTCTTCTCCATCCTTTATTTGGGTTTGACGGCGTACGTCCAATCTTACGGAGGCATAGAATTTAAGCGCATTACCACCGGTAGTTGTTTCAGGATTCATGTGAGGCAGTACACCAATCTTTGAGCGTAGTTGATTAATAAAAATGCAAATGCAACCCGTTTTGGAAATAGAGCCTGTCATTTTCCTAAGAGCTTGGCTCATCAATCTCGCATGTAATCCCATTTTGCTATCACCCATTTCACCTTCAAGTTCGCTTTTAGGAACGAGAGCTGCTACAGAATCAATAACAACAACCGAATAAGCCCCTGAACTAATCAGCCTGTCGGCAATTTCAAGTGCCTGTTCTCCATAATCAGGTTGAGAAATAAGTAAATCATTAATATTTATGCCCAAATTACGAGCATAAACTTCATCAAAAGCGTGTTCTGCATCTATAAAAGCGCATTTGCCACCTAATTTTTGAGCTTCCGAAATAGCGTGTATTGCAATAGTAGTTTTGCCGCTAGATTCAGGCCCATATATTTCAACTATTCTCCCTTTAGGAAACCCCATTACACCTAAAGCAATATCCAAACCTAATGAACCTGATGAAATAACTTTTGTTTTATCAGTTACAGGTTTTTCACTCATAAGCATTACAGAGCCGGAACCGTAGTCCTTATTAATTCTATCCATTGCATCTTTTGCGGCTTGTAGTTTTTCGTCTGATGGCCTTTCTGATAAAATACCATTTGGCTGAACCACCATTTTTGTTTTGGGTATTTCTTCAATAGGCGTTTCTTCTGCCTTTCCAAAATAAGATTCAATCTTTGGAACCCATTTATCAGGCATTTCTTTATGCCCACTTAAAACAGCCGATAAGCTATTTGCAGGCAATCCGATTTCCGTTTCCAATGTTGATTTTTTAGTTCCAGATTCGACTAACTGGTTTAGTTTTTTTAACAGTTGTTGTTTCATTTTTTAGTTTTTTTGATTAAAAATAACTAACAAAACTAACCAAAATAACTAAATAACTAAAAATTATTTCCTCTAAACCTCCCCTTAATAACTAACTAAACTAATAACCATTAACCAAAAAAACCTAAAACAAACTATTCCCCAAAGCCACCTTAACCCGCATAACCCCAAAACCCTCCCCAAACCCGGCAAGCCCC
>CALJKL010000017.1 GCA_937973555.1 uncultured Flavobacteriales bacterium
ATCTACACAGGCGAAGACACTCTTTCCCTACACGACGCTCTTCCGATCTGGTTTCGGTCACGTGCAGTCCGGTGGAAACAGGTTCTGATTTTGCGGCCTGGATCATTTTTTCCAGCCCGTCCGCATCAATCTTGTTATCGGTGTTTTTATTCATAGCGACATCCGTATCTCCAGCGATTACTTCGCTAAAGAGAGTTTTCCCGGGTGTTACTTGGCATTGAACGTATGTCCCTTTAGCCGATAGGGTTCCCACTCTTTTAATTAGGTGTGGTAGGTGGCTGAGTCTCATGTCTTTGTCTGCGGCGATCGCAGATAAAGAAAACAAAGCAATAATTAGATAACGCATAGACACTCCTCTTAAGAGCCCTTTAAACGCCAATTTGTTTTCCCCGTACACAGAGGATCCCGACGAACCGCCGATACCGTTATCAGCTAAGTTCAAGTTTTTAGCTGAATATCTGGCACGGAACGGTCGATAAGATGGAATGAGTCCGGGCTACTTTAACGCGGCAGTTCATGCTGCTGTGTTCTCATTCTTTCTATCGGTCGTCGCCCATGCACGCATTGATCTCAATCTTTGTTTAGACGGTTTTGCCGCATTGCTGCGCGAGGGCGGGAAGCCAAATTCATTCCGAGTGTTAATGCAGCCCCAGCATGCGGAGAAAAAACGTTTTTTGGAAAAGGCTCTTTACCCTGCTGTCGGGTTACGTGCGACACACCAAGCTAAGGATGCTTTTCGTGAATTGCGGATACTCCCCGAAGGGAATGGCTTTGAGCTCGGGGGCTTTGGAGAGGGACATAATGTCCAGGTAGTCTGGGTAGAGGGGGCAACAAAAATTCATTTAGATACCACTACGGGAATGGCACGTATGTTGGTGCCCAAGGGTTTTGATTTTGAGGTTTTGCCAGACAAGGGAGCAAGCCAAATCCGCAAGTGGTTAAGAGGACACCCGCTTCACCCCTTTATTCACGATCCGACAGAGCAAATTGAACGAGAGAGAATAGAAGTTGGCGAAGATAAACGCCATCTTAAACTCGTCCAAGAACAAGGGATACAAGCTGCCGCGGAAAGCGTCCTGGATGAACGGGAAAGTTTTATCTTCGTGGCTCCTACCGGCACGGGAAAAAGCGAAGTGATGATGACTGTTTTAGCGGATCAGATGAATAAGAACGCCGCCCTAGATAGGAGCAAGAATCCCGAGGATCGGAAAAAGGCTCGCCGACTGCAGATTGTAATGGCGGACAAAAATGATCTGGTCGATCAACTGTACGGCGATGCTACTAAATTAAATACGAACGAAGAATACACGGTCTATCGGTGGGGAGGAGTACTCGAAAAGGATGGGGAATCTGGCAAAAAAACCGATCCGCCTCCGGATCTTGCGGCGATTATTGAAGAGGCGGAGCAGGTGGGAAAGCAAGTTGTCCTAGTCACCACTATCCAGAGTCTCGTTCCTCGGATTAAAGAAGAAAAGGAGCTTTACCTGGCTGCATTAAAAGACGTTTTGTCGACGGTTGCAATTGATGAAGCGCAACACGCAGGGGCTCCGGAAACGGCTCCCATTTTAATAGAGCTCACGGATCATAAAAAGGGCTCCAAGGCGTTTCTTTACGGGACAACTGCAACTCCCACTCACCGGGATGTGAAGCTGATATCAGAAGTATTTAAAGGAAATGCATTTTTATGAAAAATGAATATTGCTTCACAAAAAATTTCTAAACTAACTGTTACTCTCCTAAAAAAGGATACCTGTAATCAGTTGGAGGTACAAACGTTTCCTTAATAGTTCTTGGAGAAACCCAACGCAACAGATTGATCATCGCTCCTGCTTTATCGTTTGTTCCAGATCCTCTGGCACCTCCGAATGGTTGCTGACCAACAACTGCACCTGTTGGTTTATCGTTGATGTAGAAGTTTCCTGCTGCATTTTCCAATGTTTTAGTTGCCTCATTGATGGCGTATCTGTCTTGTGCAAAAACAGCTCCTGTCAACGCATAAGGTGAGGTTTCGTCTACCAGTTGTAATGTTTTTTTCCAATCTTTGTCTTCATAAACATAAAGCGTAAGAATAGGGCCAAAGATTTCTTCTTCCATACTTTCGTAATGTGGGTTGGTAGTTTCAATTACTGTAGGATGTACAAACCATCCTTTTTTATCGTCACAAGTACCACCAAAGATTACTTTGGCTTCTTTAGATTTATTGGCTCTGTCTATATAGCCTTTGCATTTGTCAAAAGAAACTTTATCTATTACAGCATTCACAAAATTTGATGGATCTTCTGGCGAACCTATTTTAATATCTGCCAATTGTTCCCCCATAATTTCCTTTACCTCTTTCCAGATAGATTTTGGAATATATGCTCTAGAAGCTGCAGAACATTTCTGACCTTGATATTCAAAAGCACCTCTTACCAAAGCGGTGGCCACCTGAGAAGCAATGGCTGAAGGATGGGCTATCACAAAATCTTTACCACCTGTTTCTCCTACAATTCTAGGATACGTTTTGTATTTATGAATGTTTTCACCAATCTGCTTCCAAAGACTCTGGAAAACTTTAGTAGAGCCTGTGAAATGGATTCCAGAGAAATCTGGGTGTTCTAAAATTTGTTTTGATGTTTCTGCACCATCTGCAAAAACCATATTGATTACGCCTTTTGGTAAACCAGCTTCAGTAAGGACATCCATGATGATTTTTGCTGAATAAATTTGCTTGTCAGATGGTTTCCATACTACTACATTTCCCATCAAAGCCATGGAGGTAGGTAGGTTTAGGGAAATAGCTGTAAAGTTGAATGGTGTAATGGCATAGGTGAATCCTTCTAGTGGTCTGTATTCTGCACGGTTCCAAATTCCTGTATCGGAAATGGGTTGTTCAGAATAAAGTTCAGTCATAAACTGAACATTAAAACGCAAAAAGTCTATGGCTTCACAAGCGCTATCTATTTCTGCTTGAAAAACATTTTTAGACTGACCAATCATGGTAGTCGCATTTATTTTGTCACGATAAGGGCCTGCCAATAAATCAGCAGCCTTTAGGAATATTGAAGCACGCTGTTCCCATGGTAAATTAGCCCACTCTGATCTTGCTTTCAAACAAGAATTAATGGCATCTTCTACATGTTTTTTGTTTCCTTTATGGTAAACGCCAAGTGTATGCTTATGGTCTTGTGGGGAATGAAGTGAAACTTTTTCGTTGGTTTTTACTTCTTTTCCATCAATAATCATTGGGATTTCTACTTTTTCTTTCCACATTTTTTTATAGGTGGCAAGCAAAGATTTAATTTCATTAGAACCAGGTGCATAACTTCTTACCGGTTCGTTTTTTGGTGAAGGTGTTTTAGAAATTGCTAATGACATATTCTATTAGGTTTAAAGTTCGATATTTAATCTAGCAAAACTACAACTTAAAGCAGAAGTAAACAAATTTGTATGAATTTGTAAAAATTAAAAAATGATCTATTGCCAACAGTAAACAAACTCAATGAGAATTATCATGAAATTCATAAAACTGAAAATAACAATTAATATATAATATTCTAATATTATTTGTAAATTTGCATCTCAATAAATTAATCTAGGGATGAAAGAAGTACAATTTCGTGAGGCTATTTGTGAAGCCATGAGCGAAGAAATGCGTAAAGATGAGTCTATCTATCTTATTGGTGAAGAAGTAGCAGAGTACAATGGTGCTTATAAAGCGTCAAAAGGAATGTTGGCAGAATTTGGTGCTAAAAGAGTAATAGATGCTCCTATCGCAGAATTGGGTTTTGCGGGGATTTCTATTGGTGCTGCCATGAACGGTAACAGACCGATTGTGGAATTCATGACCTTTAACTTCTCTATGGTGGCGATAGACCAAATTATTTCTAATGCTGCCAAAATGTATCAAATGAGTGGTGGACAATGGAATGTGCCAATCGTTTTCCGAGGACCTACAGCGTCTGCAGGGCAATTGGGTGCTACACACTCTCAGGCTTTTGAAAGTTGGTATGCCAACTGTCCGGGGCTTAAGGTAATTGTTCCTTCTAATCCGTATGATGCAAAAGGACTTTTGAAGTCTGCCATCAGAGATAATGATCCTGTGATCTTCATGGAGTCTGAACAAATGTATGGTGATAAAATGGAAATTCCTGAAGAAGAATATTATATCCCAATAGGGAAAGCTGATATCAAAAAAGAAGGTAAGGATGTTACGTTGGTTTCTTTCGGTAAAATCTTGAAACTGGCTATGCAGGCAGCTGCAGATTTAGAAAAAGAAGGCATCTCAGTAGAAGTAATAGATCTTAGAACCATTCGTCCTTTGGATTATGAAACGATATTGGCTTCTGTAAAGAAAACGAATAGGTTGGTTATTTTAGAGGAAGCTTGGCCATTTGGTTCTGTTTCTTCAGAAATTACTTATATGGTTCAGCAAAAAGCATTCGATTATTTGGATGCGCCTATCAAGAGAATTACTACACCAGATGCACCTGCTCCTTATTCAGCAGCGTTATTTGCAGAGTGGTTCCCTAAATTGGAAAAAGTAAAAGAAGAGATTAAAAACGCTATGTACGTTAAATCTTAAGAAATTTTATAAAAGTACTAAAGACGCAAATTATATTGCGTCTTTTTTTGTTTTTCAATGAATTTATTTTTTAAGATGATATTAAATCTTTAAAATTAAATTAAATTTGCATTTAAAATTTTTACAATGTCAGATGTTTTAGCGGGTGGTCATCATTTTGACACCAAGAAATTGACTTTCATAGGAGTATTGGTATCTTTAGGTATTGTATTTGGAGATATTGGTACATCGCCGCTCTATGTAATGAGCGCTATCATCAAATCTGGTAAAGAAGCCAAAATGATTTCCGAAGAATATATAGAAGGAGCTCTTTCTTGTATCATTTGGACTCTTACACTTCAAACCACCATTAAATATGTGCTTATTTCCTTAAGAGCAGACAATAAAGGAGAGGGCGGAATTTTAGCATTGTTTTCTTTAGTGAAAAAAATGAAAGCCAAATGGCTTTATGTGGTTGCAATTATTGGAGCTTCTGCGCTGATTGCAGATGGAGTTATAACACCTTCTCTTACGGTAATGGCATCTATTGAAGGATTAAAACAGATAGATGGTCTGGAAATGGGCTTGACGCCAATATTGATGATAACCACTCTTATTCTGGTTGTGATTTTTGTGGTGCAACAGTTTGGTACAAGTTTCATAGGTAAATTTTTCGGACCGGTAATGGTAATCTGGTTTTTATTTTTGGGAGGATTTGGATTTGTCAATCTATTGGCCCATCCTATTATTCTAAAATCATTCAATCCTTATTTTGCGTATAAATTGATTGTAAATTCTCCTAATGCCATTTGGATTTTAGGTGCTGTTTTTCTATGTACTACTGGAGCGGAGGCTTTATATTCGGATTTGGGACATTGCGGTGCTAAAAACATCAGGGTAAGTTGGGTTTTTGTAAAAGCAATGCTTATTCTTAATTATTTAGGTCAAGGAGCCTGGTTATTAGAAAATTATGGAATGGTTTTTACAGGAACCAATCCTTTCTTTGGTATGCTTCCGCCATATTTAATAATCCCTGCCGTTATTTTAGCTACAGCTGCGGCTATTATTGCGTCTCAGGCATTGATTACTGGTTCATTCACTATATTTTCAGAAGCTATGTCGCTTAATTTTTGGCCATTTCAGCAGATACAGTATCCATCTGGTTTGAAAGGTCAGATGTATATTCCGAGAATCAACTGGGGAATCTTGATTATGTGTATTGTAGTCGTTTTCTATTTCAAAGAATCGGTGCATATGGAAGCAGCTTATGGGCTTTCTATTACGGTTACTATGCTTATGACTACCATTTTGGTTATCTTTTGGTTATGGAGAAATAGGGTGAATAAATTCTTGATTGTCATTTTTGGAATGGTTTATTTCGCTATAGAATTAGGCTTTTTCAGTGCCAACATCATCAAGTTTTTAGAAGGAGGTTGGATTACGGTTGTTTTAGGAGGTTTTGTGGCCATCTGTATGTATGCTTGGTATAACGGAAGAATGATTAAACAAAGTTTTATCAAATTTGTAAAACTGAAAGATTACGTTTCTACCATTAAAGACATAAAATTAGATGAGTCTATTCCTAAATATGCTACCAATTTGGCATTCTTGAGCAGAGCCAAAAAAGAAGACGAAGTAGAATCTAAAATCATTTATTCTATCATGCGTTCTCAGCCGAAAAGGGCAGACCATTATTTTATCTTAAATATCATTAACCAAGAAGATCCGTTTACCTATAAATATTCTATTGATGAAGTATTGCCAGGAACGGTCTACAAAATCAATTTCTTACTTGGATTTAAAATAGACAGAAAAATAAATGACTATTTCAATCAGGTTTTGGCAGATATGATGAAGGAAGGCATTATTCCGGACAGAAGTAGTCATCCATCTTTGAGAAGCCATAATATTCCACCAGATTTGAAATACGTTATCATAGACAATGTATATATTAATGATTTCTTGTTGAACATTAAAGAAAAAATTGTTTTAAATATCTATAATTTCGTAAAATATATTGGAAGTAGTGATTTCAAAGCATACGGATTGGCACCACACAATGTTTTGGTAGAATCTGTGCCATTGATTCATAATCCTATTCGTGAGCAGAAAATAATTTTGGAAGAATTCAAAAGAAGTGATTCATAATATTTTAAAACCTCAATTTTTTGAGGTTTTTTTGATTATTTCCTGCAAACAGAAAAAATACTTAATTTCGTAAATTATTAATAAATTTGTCTCTCAAATATAACAATGAACGCTACCCAAAAAGAAAAAAACATAGGAGTTATAAAAGATGTTCTGAAGCAGTACCTGCTAGATAAATCTTATAGAAATACCCCTGAAAGATATGCTATTCTTGAAGAGATATACAATATGGATCATCATTTCAATGTAGATGATCTTTATCTCATTATGCTCAACAAAAAATACCATGTCAGCAAGGCGACAATTTATAACACCATTGAAATTTTTTTGGATGCAGGCTTAATTCGTAAACATCAGTTCGGCGAAAAAACCCTTTCATCATCTTCTTATGAAAAGTCTTATTTTGACAAGCAGCATGATCATTTGGTGATTTACAAACAAGATTCTGATAAAGAAATAGAAGAAATTATAGAGTTTTGTGATCCAAGGATTCAAGGCATAAAGCAGTCTATTGAAGAGGCTTTTGGCGTGAAAATTGACACTCATTCATTGTATTTTTACGGCCACAAAAAAAAGTAATGAGAAAAATCCTTTTCGTTTTATTTGTTGCTATTTCTACTTTAGGTTT
The DNA here is from genome assembly GCA_937973555.1 of uncultured Flavobacteriales bacterium. GTDB lineage: Bacteria > Bacteroidota > Bacteroidia > Flavobacteriales > Weeksellaceae > Cloacibacterium. The sequence goes on from CALJKL010000017.1 coordinate 7,320, forward strand.
TGCACAGATTGATAAACTCAATCCCAAACAACCTTTGGTAAAAGATCCTTATTTCAAAAAAGAAACCAATGTAGCTGTGGTTCCTGGTCAGAAGGTAGAATTTAAACACTCAGATACTTTTAACAGAAATCCAGAATTGTACGGAGGAAATCCTTATTTTGATGGAAATGTGGTTTTTATTCACAATGGAGCTACACTTACTGCAGATAGAGTAATTTTTTATGAAAAAGATAATTTTGCCAAAGCCATTGGAAACGTTGTTTTGTTGACACCTGACGGAAACAGAATTACGGCAGAAGAGATGGAATATGACGGAAACACAGAAAGAGGTATTGCCCGAAAAAATGTAGTGCTTACCGATCCTAAACAGACTATTTCTACACAAGTTTTGTATTATGATAGGCTGAAAAATACAGCATATTTCAACACCGGAGGTACCATCTATGATGGCAAAAATACCATGTGGACACAAGCGGCCACTTATTTTGTAGATACCAAAACTAATGATTTTACTGGAAATTATACCATAGATAATGATCAGTACAGAGTAGAAGGTAAAAACATAAAACATTATCAAAATACCAATACAGCAGACTTTTTCGGGCCAACTACCATTACCAATAAAAAGAAACCTTCCAACTATGTCTATACAGAAAACGGAAGGTATCTGATGAATGAGAAAGAAGTCTATCTCAATAAAAATTCAAGAATTTACTATAACGGTAAAATCCTCAAAGGAGACAAGATGTATTATAATCAGTTGACAGGTTTTGGGAAAGCTGAAGGAAATGTACGTTTAGACGATCCTAAAGAGAAAAGATATATCATTGGCGGTTATGGAGAAATCTATGAAAAGACTGATTCTGCGATGATGACCAAAAAGCCTTATGCTGTAAAACTTTTCAAGGAAGATACGGCCTTTATTGCTGCTGAAAAGTTTTTGAGCTATCAGAAATTAGATTCTACCAAGAAAAAGAAAAGTTTCTTAAGAGGATACAAAAAAGTAAGATTATACATGAAAAAGGCTCAAGGAAGGGCAGATTCATTGAGTTTTAATGAAACGGATGGTGTTCTTCATCTCAACATAAAGCCACTTTTTTGGAGCGGAGAGAAACAGATTTCTGGAGAAAAAATAGAAGCTTATTTTAATACGGAAAACGAAAATATTGATTCTTTGAAGGTAATCGGCAATGCTTTTGCCATTAGTAAGGCAGATTCTCTTAATTTGAAAGATGAATTCAATCAGGTGAAAGGAAAGCTGATGACGGTTTATTATGAAAACAATGAAGTGAAAATTGCGAAAGTCATTGGCAATGCACAAGCTATTACTTACGCAGATTCTGAAGATGCTAAAACTAAAAAACTCGACAGAGTTGGAGTTGCTTTATCTACTTGTGGGCAGATTGAAGCCTTATTCGAAGATAAGAAGATTCAGATTATTTCCTGTAATATTGGTGCCAATACAGACATTTATCCAATGAGTAAAATAGCTCCTGAAAAAAGAAAATTCCCGGATTTTAATTGGAATACCAAAGACCGTCCAAGGAAATGGGAAGACATTTTTCTAGATACGCCTGAATATGAAGAAACCAAATACGAAACGGATGATATCCTTTATAAAAAGGCGGAGGAGCTTCGTAAAAAAGAGGAAGAAAAACGTAAACCTAAAACCCCTAAACGGGATAGAAAATTATAAAAATTTAAATCGGATATTTGTCCGATTTTTTTATTTAATAAAAGTCAACTTTATTTCCATTAATTGAGACAATAAAATTGGTATCTTTAACCTTTCAAAATTTTCATGAAAAACCTTTTTGTTTTTATATTTTTATTTCTAGGTTTTAAAGCTTTTGCACAGGATGATCTAACTGTCGCAAAATTATTGGTATCAAGAATTGCCCCAAATTATCAAAACCAAATTATCTTTATAAAAGAAAATACCACTGAGGGAAAAGATTATTATCGTCTTGCATCTAAAGATGGCAAGCTATTTATTACAGCCAATAATGCCAATTCTATGGCAGTAGGTTTCAATACTTTCCTTAAAAATTATTGTAGTGTTTCTGTTTCCTGGTATGCTGACAATAAAATAAAAGTTCCTAAAAAACTTCCTCAGCTAAAAGCAGAAATACAGAATGAGGCAAGGGTTCAGAATAGGTTTTTCTTGAATTACTGCACTTTCGGATATACCATGCCTTGGTGGAAATGGAGAGATTGGGAACGTTTCATAGACTGGATGGCGCTTAATGGTGTTAATCTGCCTTTGGCGATTACTGGACAAGAAAAAATCTGGCTCAATGTATGGAAGAAATTTGGATTGAAGGAAGATGAAATACGAAGTTTCTATACCGGTCCAGCTTATTTGCCATGGCACAGAATGGCGAATATAGACCATTGGGAAGGTCCTCTTCCTATGTCTTGGATTGAAGGACAGGCAGAATTACAGAAGAAAATTCTAGAAAGAGAGCGCAGTTTTAATATGAAACCTGTGCTTCCGGCTTTTGCTGGGCATGTGCCCAAAGCTTTGCATCAGAAATTTCCAAATGCCAAAATTACTTCTCTCGGAGAATGGGGAAATTTCAGCGAAAAATATCAAAGTTATTTTCTGGATTCTTTTGATCCCTTGTTTAATGAAATTCAAAATGAATTTTTAAAGGAACAAACCAAAGAATTTGGTACAGATCATATATATGGCACAGACCCTTTTAATGAAGTAACGCCACCGAGTTGGGAACCAAAATATTTGGCAGACGTCTCTAAGCATATTTATGAATCTTTATCGAATGCAGATAAAGAAGCTAAATGGCTTCAGATGGGCTGGATTTTTTATTACATGAGAGACAAATGGACCAATGAAAGGATTAAAGCATATTTGCAGGCAGTACCTCAGGATAAACTGATTATGCTAGACTATTTTTGTGATCATACAGAAGTTTGGAAACAAACTGATTCATTTTTTGATCAACCTTATATTTGGTCTTATTTGGGGAATTTCGGAGGCAATACAACGCTTCATGGACATCTGAAAGAGGCAGATGAAAAACTGGAAAATACCTTTAAAAACGGCGGGAAAAACCTTTGGGGAATTGGTGCCACTTTGGAGGGTTTTGGAAATAATCCCATGATGTATGAATTTATCTTGGATAAGGCTTGGCAGAAAGATTATAGCATGAAATCTTTTACTGAAACATACGCGAAAAGTAGATCCGGAAAAGACTATGAAAATTCGATAAAGGCTTGGAAGATTCTTTCGGAGAAAATATATATTCAAAATTCTGATGTGGGCAAAGGTGATCTTACCAATTCTAAACCCGTTTTCGAAAAATTTTTCAATTGGACGGTGAATCCTGAAATTAAATATGATAACAAAGACTTGGCAGAAGCCTGGAAATATTTGTTAAAAGTAAATGCTGAAACGGATGAATACAAAGATGATTTAACTGTTGTGGGTAAACAGGTTTTAGGAAATTATTTCATGAAGCTTCGGGGTCAATTTGCGTTTGCCTATCAACAAAAAAATCTAATTGAGATGAAGTCTTCAGGAGAGAAGATGATAGCGCTTATATATGATATTGATGAACTGTTGGCTTCCAATCAAAATTATCTTGTGGGCAAATGGATAGAAGAAGCCAAAGCCATGACGGATATTCCGAATGAAAAAGCCTATTATGAAAAGGATGCCAGAAAAATTATTACCGTTTGGGGAGAAAAGAGCAGAGACCTTAATGATTATGGCAATCGTTCTATAGCCGGATTGATGAAAGATTACTACGGTGGAAGATGGAAAATCTTTATCGATGAAAGTATGAAAGCTGTAGAAAACAATAACCCTGCCGATGAAAAAGAGATTCTTGAAAAAGTGAATCAGTTTTCATGGGATTGGTCTGAAGCACAAAATATTTATTCTTCCAAGCCAAAAGGCAACACCAAAAGCATTTCAAAAAAGCTGTATCTGAAATATATTCATGATATCGTAAAAAAATAAAACTATAAATGTCACTTATCACTAATAGCCTATGCAACTCAACAAAAGATCTTTAGCTTTAGATGTATTCCGTGGAATAACGGTTTGTTTTATGATCATTGTTAACTCTTCTGGAAACTGGGGTACCACCTATGAGCCGCTGCTTCATGCCAGTTGGAATGGTTTTACGCCCACAGATTTGGTATTTCCGGCCTTTTTGTTTGCCGTTGGTAACTCTATGAGTTTTGTAATGGATAAATGGAAAAAGTTGCCACAAAGGGATGTTCTTATTAAAATATTGAAAAGAACTTCTATCATCTTTTTGTTGGGCTTTTTGATGTATTGGTTTCCATTTTATAAGTTAGATAAAGCGTTTAATGTTATATCATTTCCAATTGATGAAACTCGATTTTTTGGTGTTTTACAGCGCATAGCACTTTGTTATGGTATTGCTTCTTTGATGCTGTATTATTTTAAGCCTAAAGTTTCCTTATATTTTAGTGCTTTTATCCTTTTTGTGTATTGGGGAATATTTATCTTTTTTGGACCATACGATATGCATAATAATCCGGTATTGACTGCAGATTTATATTTATTCAATGAAAGACACATATATCACGGTGAAGGTTTTGCTTTTGATCCGGAGGGATTTCTAAGTACATTTCCGGCATTGGTAAATGTTTTTGCGGGATATTTTGCAGGGAAATATATTCAGGAAAAAGGAAAGTCGTATGAGGGAATTGCAAAGCTTTTAATGGTAGGCTTTCTTTTTATTGCCGCAGGTTTTTTATGGAATTATAGTTTTGAAATCAATAAAAAAATCTGGTCCAGTTCTTATGTTTTACTTACTGTAGGCTTATCTTTCTCTATTTTGGCTTTAGTAGTTTATTATACAGATTTTTTAAAACAAACAAAAGGGGTCTATTTTTTTGAAGTATTTGGTAAAAACACATTGGTTATTTATCTACTTTCAGAACTTATTCTTACGGTACTTTGGAATATACCCATCCATCAAAAAATTGCATATTCCTGGATTTATGAAAATATTTTCAAAAATGCAGGAGATTATTTTGGGGCCTTCCTTTTTTCATTGACAAATATGTTTTTTTGTTGGTTGGTGGGGTATGTTTTGGATCAGAAAAAGATTTATATAAAAATATAGCTTTTACCGATTGTTTATTTTCTGAAAATCTGCATTGGGTTTCAATTGAACTTTTAGTTATTGTTTTCATAAAGAAAGTATATCCTTATTTTTTTATATCAAAGCAAGAAGCCTATAATTATTTGAGGCTTTTTATTTTTGTTTTTTGATTTTAATTTTTAATTATTTTTTTAAAAGATTTTTTACCATCCGTATTTTCTATTTCTAAATAGTAAATACCACTTTTAAACGCAGAGATTTCTATTGCGCTATTTAGGGTTTGTAATCATAAGATTTAATAACCTTAACGGTTAATTTGCTTTTTCATAGGATAGGCAGTCTATCTTTCTGTTTGTTTTTTCTAATGTGAGTCCATAGTTATTGAGTTCTTTTATTAAATCTTCTATATTGCCTCTTTTAAAAAGAAAATTGTATTTTTTTGTATTGTTGGTTTCATCAAGAACGATAATTTTATACTGATTATATATGCTGTTAGCAACACCTTTTAATGAATAATTATCAAAATTTACAAATTCCTTAGAACTTCCTGCATGGCTTAGTTCTCCTTTATTATTTTCATTTTCTTTTAATTTATTTTCATTTAATATTTTGAGAATATATACTTCTTTGTCTACCGAAACTTTTTCCTCTTTTAGATTTAATCTACTGGTAAAAAAGGTTTTTATTTTATTAATGTCATAACCTTCCGCCTCATTAAAATTCATGTCTTTATATAAGAAATCATAATTTTTATTGAAATTATCAGGTAAAATGATCTTATAACTAGGTATATTATTGAGTATGCTTAATATGGATTTAGCATCCCATTTAAAAAGCATCAATTTACCATTAGAAAGGTCATAATAACTTGCCATATTGTATTTAAGATTAGGATCTGATTCCATAAAATGAATGGCATAATTAACATTGCTTTCATATACTTTTTGTATGTCAGCATAGTAGAGGCCAAACATTTCTTCGGGACCTGCTTTTTTTTCTGTGGCTTTTTGGGTTTCTTCTGTTTTTTTAGAAGTAGTTGCAGAAGCATTCTCCATTGGCTGGTCAGAAATAAATTTGTCTAAAACATCTTTGTTTAGCATAGAAGGATTTCCTACCCACCTTACAATATTTTGGTTATCAATTAATATAGTGCTAGGAACACTGTAGTTGTTATCTGGCTGTTGTATAAAAGTTTTGTGAGTTTTTTTGGATTGGTCAGCAATAACAACTGTTTCAAATTTTATTTTGCTTAAAGTTTTTTTTACTTTTTCCGGTGACTCATCAGTAATCGATAAAAACACCAATTTTGGGTTGTTTTTATATTTGCTTTGTAATTCATTCAAATGAGGTACAGCTGCTAGACAAGGCCCACACCAAGTGGCCCAAAATTCTACTACTTTATACTTGTTAGAAAAGTTTTTGTCTTTTGGTGCATTAAGAATGTAATCAGTAACATGGATGCCTGGAGATTTTTCGCCTACCTTAATGTTAGAATATTGCCCAAATGAAAATAAGGATAAGAGTATTAATGATAATACTGAAATTTTTGTATTCATAAGCATTGTGTTTTTGGTTAATATTAGATGTAACTAAATTTTTATTATTGTTTCAAAAAATACGCCCTTTTTGGGTTTAATTTTAAAACGTATTTTTTTGACTATCAATATTTGATCCATTAAAATTTGTTTTTCTTACCTTTGCCCTATGAAACAAGATACCATTTGTGCACTGGCTACAGCCAATGGAATAGGGGCAATAGGCGTTATTAGAATTTCAGGTGATGATGCATTATCGGTTGTTCAAAGATCATTTCCTGCAAAGGATTTATCCGCTCAGAAATCTCATACAGTACATTATGGCTATTTTATGGATCAAGATGAAGTGATAGATGAAGTGATGTTAGCTATCTTTTTGGCTCCTAAATCTTTTACCACAGAAAATTCTGTAGAAATTTCGTTTCACGGATCCCCACATATCGGTAAAAAAATCTTGGAAACCCTCATTAAAAATGGGGCCCGAATGGCAAAGGCTGGGGAGTTTACCATGCGTGCTTTTATGAATGGAAGAATAGACCTTTCTCAGGCTGAGGCTATTGCAGACATTATCGCTTCTGAGAATGAAGCCAGCAGAAAAGTGGCCATGTCTCAATTGAAAGGTGGCGTTTCTCAGGAAATTTCTGTTCTTAGAAATGACCTTCTTAATTTTGTTTCTTTAATCGAATTAGAACTTGATTTTGCTGAAGAGGATGTAGAATTTGCAGACCGTACTGCTCTCGTTCAATTGCTTCATAAAATTGAAACCAAACTGAAATCTCTTATAGACACTTTCCAATACGGTAATGCCATCAAAAGTGGTGTGGCAGTTGCCATTATCGGCAAACCCAATGCCGGAAAATCTACCTTGCTGAATGCTTTGCTGAAAGAAGAAAGAGCCATTGTTTCGGATATTGCAGGTACCACTAGAGATACTATAGAAGAAGTTTTGCATATAAAAGGAAATGCCTTTAGGTTAATTGATACTGCAGGCCTACGCGAAACAGCTGATGAAATAGAAAAAATAGGCGTTGCCAAAGCCCGTGAAAAAGTAAACAGCGCCGAAGTTTTGGTGTATTTGGCAGATGCCAATTCAAATGATTTTTCTGAAGATATAGACTTGCTAAAATCAATTCTTCGTGAAGATTTAAAGGTGATTATCTGCGCCACCAAAATAGATGAAGTGCTTCCAACAAAATTTATTCAAATAGAAGAGGCTTTTAGAAAAGAGATTGTATCAGATTTTGATTTCATTACTATTTCTGCTGTCGAAAACCAAAATATTCAGGATCTCAAGAATGAATTATCTTCTTATGTAGAACATCTGAAATCTGAAAGCAATGTGGTGATTACCAACCAAAGGCATTATGAAGCTTTAAGGAAGTCTATAGATGCCGTGTACCGGGTAAAAGAGGCTATCAGCCATCAGATTTCTACCGAACTATTAGCCTATGAACTCAAAAACGCTTTGGAATACCTGGGAGAAATCTCTGGAGAGTTTACCAATGACGAAGTATTAGGAAATATTTTCTCTAAGTTCTGTATCGGAAAGTAAAGTATTTGATTTTATTTTACTTTATTGCTGAAAATGAGTGATTTACATAAAATCACTTTTACTTTTTTTGTTACCATTTGATTTATTTTTTGTAAAATTTGTTACCAATTTGTATATTTGGTAACAGTTTTTGTTGTATGGTAACAAAATTGGCGAAATTATGGCGGTTCCTGACGGTTCCTGACGGTTCCTGGCGGTTGTAGTCGGTTCCTGACGTGTAGAGATGAGTAGTAATATTAAGATTAATAAAGAGTGTGTTCATTGCGGAGAGTCTTTTGAGGCAAAAACTCTTTATACTCGTTATTGCTCAAAAGTATGTAATGATAGAGATTATAAAAACAGGATCAAAAAAAGCAGAGTTGATTTTGAAACCCTCAATAAAAACAAAAATGTCCCAGAATTTAAAGAATCTTCAATAGTTAACAAATTCCATTTGAATATTACTGAAGCTTCTGTTTATTTAGGAGTAAGCAAAAGAACTGTGGAAAGGTTAATATCTGCAGGTAGTTTGAATGTAAAAAGGATTCAGAGAAGAGTCATTATTTCAAAAACAGAATTAGACAATATATAACATGAAAGTATCTATTATCAGAAAAAAAAGAGCAGGTACAGGTAAAATAGAATTACTGCTAAGGTATTATGAAAAAGGCGTCAGCAAGCATAAAGGTCTTTCAATAAGTCTTTATGATGAGACTTTTAAAAAGCTTTCAAATGAAGAGAAAAGGCACAATAGAGAGAAGCTTAAGGAGGCTGAACTTATTTGTATGGCCGAAAATGAAAAAGCAAGGTTGGGTAAATTTGGAATAGATACTTTGCAGAAACAACGTTCAAGTTTTATTGCTTTTGTAGAGAGAGTAGCTAATGAAAGAAACACATCCAAAGGTAATGAAGGGAATTGGTATAGTATGTTGAAACATCTTAAAGAATTTGCTTCATCTAATATTACATTTGAACAGGTGGATGTTAAGTTTTTAAACGAGTTTAAAGAACATCTAAATAAGGTTAAGCAAAATACAGGGAAGCCACTAGCTACAAATTCTAAGGTGGCTTATTACAACAAATTAAGGGCAGCTTTGAAACAGGCAGTGAAAGAGGATATTATTGCAAAAAACCCTGCGATTAGTACAACTGGTTTTAAATCAGAGGATGTGGAAAGAGGTTTTTTGACTCTTGAAGAACTGCGAAAACTAGAAAAAACAGAATGTGAAATTCCTATTCTAAAAGATGCTTTTTTGTTTTCTTGTCTTACCGGAATGAGATGGAGTGATATTGTTAATCTGAAATGGTCTGATGTATTTTATGATGAAAATAATGGACACTATATTAGATTTAAGCAACAAAAGACAAAAGGAGCGGAAACTTTGTATATCAGTGATGAAGCATTTGGCTTCTTAGGAGAAAGGAAAGATGCAGAAGAAAGGGTTTTTATATCATTGCGATATAGCAGTTGGTTTAATCTCAAATTACAGCAATGGGTTATTAAGGCAGGGATTTCTAAAAATATTACTTTTCATGCTGGTAGGCATACCTTTGCTGTTATACAGTTAGATCTTGGGACAGATATCTATACCTTGAGTAAGCTTTTGGGACACCGCGATATAAAAACTACATTAGTTTATTCCAAAATTCTAGATAAAAATAAAATTGTAGCTGCTAATAAAATAAAACTAAAATCAAATGACTAGTAATAAAGAATTTTTTAAAGAATTTTTTGATTTTTTTAACAATCCAGACGTAGTAACAACTAGTTATGTTAATGATTTGGACGTTAAAAATTCAACAGAATCATTTTCTTCCTATAACAATATAAATACTGCAGATCTACTAGAAGCGGTAGTGGTTTGCCTAGTTCAAAAAGGCATTAAATCATTTGAGTCTAAAGCCAAAGAAATCATAAAACAGAATGGATTAAAAGCTTTAAAGAATGAGTTTGAAAAAATTTCCAGAATTATACAAGATTCAACTAAAGATATAGCTTATGAAGAAAAAATTGATGAAGAAAAATTATCAAACTTGAAATATCTAATGAATGAAGAAGATTGGGCAGAGTGGAATGAATCTAAAAAATATTGGATAAAAAAAAGTAAACTTAATAAGGTTATAAAAAAGGCAATAGAAAAAGGATTGCAGATTGTAAGTGTTAGTTATTCTGATTTTTTAAAAAGATATTCACATTTATTTATTAAATCAACTTTTGTTATTGATAAAGAATTCATGAGAAAATTTGGTGAAGAGATTTTTGACTATTTACTTAGAAATTATATTGTTGATGGTCGATTTAGTGATTTTAAATCTTTTGCTAAAGGTGAATATTTTGAAGGCCACCTAATATTTAACCAACCATCCACTTTAGGTACTTTTATAAGGGTTCTCAAAGAGAAAAAATTATTAATTACTGGAGGAAATTACTGGCAATATGTTACAATTGATGCTTGTAAAATTAAACCTGGCATAAAGACCGAATATAGTGCTTTGTACATGAGCAAAACTTTTTATAAGCATAAAAATAAGAAGGTAGAAAATATGCTAGATGAAATAATTGCCAGATTTAAGAAAATGAAATAATCAATATTTCCTTTATTAATGGACTTTTTTTAATTTGCAATGTTCTGGCGTTGCAATTTTTTTTCTTTCATATGCCGTAATTTATTCTGAGATTTGCGGTCATAAAATTCAAAATATCAACATATGATAGACATGAAATTATTATCAAGAATCGAGAGAATAGAAAAGCTCTTAACAGATTCTAACATTTCACAGAAAGAATTATTGACGATTGAGGAAGCTTCCGCCTTCCTAGGCTTTAAGAAAAGTTACCTCTACAGATTAACGTCTGAGAGAAAACTTCCTTTTTACAAACCAGGGCATAAACTCTTTTTCAAAAAATCAGAGCTTGCAGAATGGGTGTTTCGAAACAGAGAAAAACCTGATAGCGAAATCAAACTTCAAGCAATGAATTTTTCAGTGAATAAATAACCACTGGATTACCCCGTATTTTATTTTGACAATTTTCCAGCGTACTTCTGTGCGCTGTGTTCCTTCGGGATTTTATTAACGTTTAACCAATAAATTTCATAATTATGAATAATTTAAATCCAAAAATGTTCAACAGTGTTTTGGAATATCTGAAAGACTGTTTAGCAGAAATCCCTGATGATATTGCTGCAATGATAAAGGCAGGATGTACTTCAGAAAAACTATCTGACAAAGTTAAGGTAGTGCTTATTATATCTAATTTGCTAGATATTGCAACCAAAAATAATTGGCAGCTGATCAGGTATGAGGGCTCGTATTATGTTTACACTGGAACCCATTGGGAGAAAGTGGAAGAGGATATTATGAATAATTTTTTATGTGATGCAGCAGTAAAGATGGGATTCAATGAAGATTCCATTAAGCATTTCACTTTTAGAGAATCTCTAGTTAAGCAATTTCATACTACCGGAGTAAAAGTGATGGATCATGTAAACAGAAAAGAGACCAAAGTAAATTTGGCAAATGGAACCTTATCTGTTAATGAAAATGGAGTAGAGCTTCATTCTCATTCTTCAGAAGATATGATGCTTTATAAATTAAAAACCACTTTTGATTCTGAATCCAAAGCTCCTATGTTTTATGATTACTTAGATAGGGTTTTGCCAGAGAAATGTAAGCAGGATGTTTTAGCAGAGTTTATTGGATATGCTTTCTGCCCTGCAAGTGTTTTAAAATTAGAGAAGTGTATGGTACTTTACGGAGGAGGAGCTAATGGTAAATCTGTATTTTTTGAAATTATACAAGCTTTATTTGGTAGTTTCAATCTTTCAAATTTTTCATTGCAGTCTATAACTGATAAAACTGGCTATACGAGGGCTAATTTGGTTGGTAAACTTCTTAATTATGCCTCTGAGTTGAGCAATAGGATGGATACATCAATCTTTAAAATGATTGTCAGTGGTGAGCCGGTAGAAGCGAGGCACATATATGGTCGTCCCTTCATGATCCACGACTTGCCAAAATTAATGTTTAACACTAATGAGCTACCGCATAATGTAGAAAATAATTCTGGTTTCTTCAGGCGATTCATTATTGTGCATTTTGATCAGACGATTCCAGAAGAAGAAAGAGACCCTTTGCTTGCTAAACGTATCGTTGATGAAGAACTCTCAGGGGTTTTAAATTGGGTGCTGGAAGGATTGGACAGATTGCTTAAAAACAAAGAATTTTCTAACTGTGATTTCCTTAAAGAATCTATACTTGAGTTCAAGAGGCAGCATGATCCTGTTCGGATCTATCTGGATGATATAAAAGCTGAAAAAGCGGAATTGTCAGACTTTAAAATTCCTTTGAAAAAGCTATTTATAGACTATATAGAATATTGCAAGCTTTATGGTTACAAAGGAATTTCACTTCATCTTTTCTCTAAAAGGATTCAAGAATTGGATTTTGAACAGGTAAGGAGGGCGGAAGGCAGATATGTAGGAATCTACATCCCTAGTGTGCACGGAAGCCAAAAAAAACTTTTTGATTTCAATGACACAACGACACTAGAAGATGTGGAATGTCGAAGTGCCTTTGTGCAAGAAAAAACTAATAAAGAAATTAAAATTTAAAAATATGAAAATAATATTAGACCCTAAATACCTAATGGTATATTTAGATTCACAAGAAATCTTTACAACGTATAATGAGGAAAACCCTCCAGTGTTTGAAGAAATGTTAGATAATATTGATTACTCGTTTGAAATTTATGGAAAGCATATTTCATCAATGTTTTTTGAATTATTTTCATACGCTGAATTTGATCTTGAAATCGCATATGAGTTAGCTGCAATTGTCAATAGGTTAAAACCAAAAAACAGTATAGATTGGAGTGATACTTTTCTATATTTTGGATTGGGAAAATATAATCCACTGGGATGGAGGTTGGATTCTCCAATGAAAGAATTAGTTTTAAAAGGTTTTGGATCAATTTTACAAAATCCTGGAAGTAATTGTTACACAGTCTTAAAAGGAGATCCGTATGTGAAGAGTAATCCAAAATCAATCTCTCTCTTGGATGAAGAAGCGTTAGAGATTTTTATCATGGATACTTTAGGGGTTGTAGAGATTTTATATGAACCAGATTTTTTATAGTAGAAAAAGGGGCCTAGCCCCTTTTTTTATTTACCAGTAGATTCTATAATTTTGAAACTATCTTGTGGTTGAATTTCTGAGAAGGAATCACCTGAGCTGATTTCGGATTCTGCCTTCTGAGAACATTAGGATAGTAATAATAAGTGAAAAGTCTTACCATTGAGTTCTTAATGCAGAAAATTCTATAGTTAGTCTTTTTGCATTATAACCTGGTTTGTCATAATTGCCATTAAATACATAGATTGTTTTGTCATAACTGCCTTTTATTGGTGTACCCCATATCAGGCCTTCTAAAGTATATTTGAACGTTGAGCCTGCATCAGATATTTTAAATGTTATTGAATTGTTTGCCCATTGTGGGCTACCACTTATTGCTAGATCTTTTGCTGATGGTTGTGTTTCTGAAAAATTTTGTGGAATTAACTTGTATTGGCCCAAATCTACATCACCAATAATTTTATCTCCCAACTTTAAAGTAGTAGGTTTAATACTTATGTATCCAAAAACATCTCCAGTTACATAATCTTTACTTGTACTAGCTTTGTCATAAAGAGCAAGCTTTATATATCCTCCAGGCTCATAAATGCAATCATTAACAAAATTACCCCACCACTTATCATCTGTATTTCCATTGATGCTATATGTTTTACCATCATATACTATTTTATAATAATATATGCCGATGTTTTTAGAAATTGTTATTGCTTCATCTGCATTTCTAGAACAACTAAGAATTGCAAAAGATGCTAAAAAGAGTAAAAATATTTTTTTCATGATTATTTGTTAAAAGCGGTGCAGTATATTACCACACCGCATTGATTATTAATTACAGATTTTATATCCTTTTTTGATAGCGTTTTTCTTTGATGTAATTGCCCATGGTATTGTCACTATTGCTGATGGAAAAAAAACTATAGTTCCTAAGGCTACTGAAGTCCATGTTTTTGTTACATCATAGCAAACACTTGGTTTGTATAGGGCGCCATAGTTTGACTTAAAATCATATGCTACATTGTCTTTGTTGATGTAGAAATAGCAGTAGGTTTTATTAAGTGTAGTTTCAGAAATTCCATTTGAATTTTCTGTATAGCCATATCTGCCTGAAGATGCACCGATAATACCTGCGTTATTATATACTGCAGCCCCGTAAGTTTTTGCAACTGAATAAGCATCGGTTGTATTGTTGGTTATTGTGGTTAGTGTCTGTCTTTCATAGGCTAAGATTGTTCCACCGTTGCCATCATCAGAAGTCTTATCAGGCACTCCATATGTTCTAAGAATTTCATTTTTTGTTTTTCCAACATATTCTGCATTGGAATTACCAGTATAGGTGTAGAAAGTGCTATAACAAGAAGTTAAACTTGCTAAAGCTACTAATGTAAATAAAACTTTGATTGTGTATTTCATGATTTTTGCATTTTAAAGATTAAAGTAATAATGGATTCCAGCTCCAAAGGTTATTGACTTGAAGTCATAATAATCAAAGCCAACTTTGCCATAACCTAATTCTGCATTGAATTTTATTCTATCAGTAAGATTTGGAAAGCAGAATTGTAATCCGCCACCAACACCCCAGCCAAATACTTTTTCAGTAGTTTCATAAAGGCTAAAGTTGTTGTAATTTACCCCTAAGCCTTTGTAAGTGTATAGTCCTGCTTGTCCATACAAATAAGGGTTTAATAATAAATCATTACCGCTTTCAGGAAAGTTGTAAAGATACCTGCCATAATAGGCTGAAAATGGACCAGCAACGCCTACTACTAGTTGTGCAGAATGTTGTTCGGTGATGTCAGCTTTGGCACTAAGTCCAAATGCAGGAAATGATGCTTGTCCACCAATTCCAAATCTAAGATAATCTAGGTTTTGAGCATACGCTCCTGTTACTGCCGTAAAGGCAATCATTGTTAATAGTTTTCTCATGTCTAAAGTGAGTTTTTTATCACTTCAGTCCCAAAAGTGAAGGGTTATTAAAATAAGAAAGCGTGGGACCACACTTTATTCTATCTATAGGGGCTCTGGTAAGCCTTAGGCAATAGAAAAAGGGACCCCACGCCATAATATGACGTGGTGATCAACCTTCCTTCTGAGCCTAATTGTGAATTTACCAGATTCCTATATCAGAATTTCAGTTAACGCTTTACGTTGTAAATGTATTTATTACAAAATTAGCAATAAATTTTTATCAACAATAACGTTAACTTGTTTTATTTGGTTTTATTCTAGAAACCAACTATATGGAGAGCTATTGTCTAGTAATGCTTCACCTATTCCAGAGGCTAAATCAAATGAGTTTACACTTCTTTGTAGAAACAGATCTATGTAGCTAGACTTATTAGCTCCTGTAAAGAGATTATACATCTTCCAGAGGTTAATGTCCCCAGATTCATTTCTAGCAAAGCTTTCATCTAAGAAATAATCCCTTGCAACCGCATTCACTTGTGAATCATTGAACTGCAAAGAGGGTATATGCTTTTTCTGTTCTTTAGGTAGATATTGATGTAATCTGCATTTACCTAAGATTTGCGCAAACTGACTTTCAGATATAGATTGTCTCGTAAGGGATTGCATCTGTAATACATGCTGCTCCATTTGGTAAGACTGTATGACTTCCAAAATCTTCATGTACAACTGTTGTGTATCACTAGCTCTTAGATCTTCTACAAAACCGTCACTAGAAACACACATGTTACAGCATACCATGTTTTTAAAGCCTATGAAGAATTTAAAATGTTCCAAAGACTTCTTGTTATACAAGTTTTCTTGGTTATATGCTCTTACTCCACCTATTGTAAGTGTAAGCTCATTTCCTGCTATGTCTCTTGTAAATCCAGGGATTTCTATAGCAAAAGCAATGCGTTCATAATAGATGGTCTTTTCATGCTCCAGTAATTCACTGGCTGCTTTATGAATGGCATTGGGTGTTCTGCCCTTAATGGTATGCGAAACTCTTATTTCAGGTTTCAAAAGCAGATGATTGCCAAATACAGAATTTGTAGCAGCTATAGAAGCGTCAATGAACTCCTGATGTGAAATGGTTCTTTCATTGTCTTTGGAGAAGACAGGTATAATACAGTCATGCTTAAGATGTGTAACTGTAACTTCTTGAGTATTCGCTTCAATAAAAGGTTTTCTTTTTGCCTCTTTTGTAGCTATTGTTTGAGGTACTTCCATAACCTCAATATCCTCTATGATTTCATGAGGACTGTAGATTTGTAATTCCATAATATTTTTTTTAGTTAAGTTATGAGGTGCATCTAATGGTAACATAGATGGCAAGAGCTATAAGTAGAAAATTAAATACTAGCTTCATTATAGCCCAAAATAGTTCATAATCATCACCAGAATTGTTAGATTTTGGCTTATTCATGATAATTACCATTAAGATTATGTTTTGGTAGATGTTGTATTGCCTCCCTTCTAAGAAGATTTGCTTTGCTGTTCAGTTCTTTTTCCTTTGTTCTAACAAGAGGATTGGTTTTATAGAGCTGAGTCAATTCATCTAGATTATTGCAAGCATTGATAAGGTCTACAGGATTTCCGTCTTCAATTTGAGGATTTGTATCTACACACCAATTCATGATTTTTTCCCCAGTACTTTCATCAATTTTGAATGAAATTTTATTGTTGAAGAGCTGGGTTCTGTCTTTGGTACAGGTAGCATTGTGGTTGATATCAATTTCAAATACCAAAGTGAAATCATATTCTAGCCCATCACGCTGTATCATCTTCATACCAACCTTTTCAGGAACGCTCTTGCCATTCTTTTCGGAGAGTACATACTCTTGCTTACTGCGAACGGTAGCAATAATATGCTTCTGTGAGGTAAGGATTTTTTGAACGAGTGCATTGTGCCTTGGTGTAAGTTTAGCCCAATTGGTAAAACTGTTACCCACCATACCACTGTGAATGTCTAATATTCCTCCGTCACCTTCCCATTCATGAGAAATAGAATCAATAATGATAACCTCCATATCTGCTTTTTCGCATACTTCAATCGCTTCCATGTAGCGTTCAGGGGTGAAAGGTGCAGAAAGCGTAAGCACATTGTATTCTCCCAAATGAGAATAGAGGTCAGCAGAATGATTTTCTGTATCAATCACTGCAATTTTTTTCCAGTCTTTGCAAAGACCATGAGCAAGGGTGAGTGAGGAGTAGGTTTTCCCACTACCAGAAGGCCCTTGTAGTGCACAGCGAATTTTTGCTTGTGCTCTGTTTGATTTTCTTAAATTCATAAGGTTTACATTTAAAAAGTTTAACTCTGGATTTATGGGTGGTATGTAAGTTGGTTATGAATTAAAATAGAGGGGGTAGGATGTTGTGGATTTTAATGGGGGATAGGTTGATGGGGTAGTGTCTAAGCTCTTTCACTCATTGAATTTCGCTCCTCCAAATATACCTGAAAATTGGTGTTAGCTATCTAATACCATTAGGAGTAAAGAAAGTATTTGTTTAGGATATATAAAAGAAAGTGGGAAAGTGTAGATAGTACTTGCTCTTTTGCATACAAAAAACCACCGCCCTAGCAGTGGTTTTGTAATAGTCATGTGGTAAAAGTGAAAAATTGACTTCATAAAATTTTATTTCTCACTGCAGTGAGTATATTTCACCAAAAAAACAGCAATCATTTGATTGCTGTCTTGTTTTTAATTGGTTCAATGTTTAATAATATTTTGAAACGATATTATACTATGAGTTAAAAGTGTTAATAACTTCGATAATTATAACAATTTAAATTTCTTCATAATTATCAAATTCGAAACCATTAATATTAGCAATGTAATGTAAAAATTCTTCAAAATTTTGATTTTCTGAATTATGAACTTCAATGCCATGTTTTAAACTACCGCCTTCTACTACAAAACAAACAAATTGATCTGTTATTTTTTCATGAAAGTAATAAACAAATGCGACTGGCATTTCTCCTTTTTTTAATGTAAATTTTTTCATTTTTATAAGTTTATAATTAGTTTTTTTTATGTGATTTTGTTGTTATTATGTGGCACACGCGAGCGACTCGCGCGGCAGCGGGGGTAACCGCTTATATAATTTTGGTCGTACTAATAATCACTTCAATATTTTAATTGTTTACTATCTTTTTTCTATCAATTTGTGATAGCGTACTCTTTTTTACTGACACGGGCGTACTAGTGGGGTGCAGGAACTCTACCAATACCAATACTATATTTCTTTATATAATTATTAAGTGAATCCAAAGATTCATAATATATATCTTCTTTTTTTACGTAGTCATTTTCATTAGAATTAATAATCATGGTTACTAAAACCAATAAAAGTTTAATATTAGCATCATTGTTAATTTGATTTCCAATGATAAAATATTTTTTTTGGTGCTGATAGTAAATAATAGAAAATGAATTTTCATTTTCAGATGGAGAAATAATTTTTTTGATAGGTTTATTATCAGAAGAAATAATAGATAGAACAGCATTTATCCACTTTTTATTTATTTTATTAATAGTAATTAACCCCGATTTATTATTTTCTACATCATTAAAAATCAATTTATCATTAATAATTTTCGCGTCAAACTGCTTAACGCCACTTCCTTCAAGTCCTCTGGTATTATAAGAAATTATTAAACTATCAATATGAGTTTTTGTTTTATTCAATTCATACTCATTGCATAAAAAAACCGCATCCTGTTTTTTTATTTTTAGTTTTTCATTATCATATCCTAAAATAGAAATTGGTATATTTGGGTATGTTTGTTTCTTTTCTTGAAAAATGATAAACTGAGGATTATTATTACTATAATACTGAAAAATATTATTTGAAATTTCTTTTTTTTTGCTACAAGAAGTCACAATTAGTGCAATGGTTAAAAAGCTATTTACTAAAAAGAATTTTTTTAATTTGTTCATCGGTTCTTTTAATATTATTTTTTTGATATAAGACTTGTATTATCGGAACACCTAATTTTTCTGCAGATTGAGTTTTATCATTCATTTGATGTTCTAGATCAGTTGTTGAGGTTTTATCTTTGCTATCTCCATAATATTTACTATAATATTGAGGTGTATATCCATTTTTGTAATCCATTAATGCATCATAACCTTTAGAAAAATCAAATTTCTTGTTGTCATAAAAGTCTAATGCTTTTGGAGTGATATGCTCTGCAAATTCGTGAGAAATATTTTCAATAGCTTGATCAGTAAAAGGAAGATTAGAAACGCTTACTTGAAAATTAAGCCTTCCATTTTCCATTAATTTTGGCGTTGTAATTCCATTAGCTTCAGGAATGTGAGTATCATTATATTCTTTAACTGATTTTCCATTGTCAAATGTAATATCAATTCCTGCCTTGTCAAATTTGCCACTTTCTTTATATTCGTGACCAGCAATTTTTTGACCAGCTGAAACAAAATCTTTTAAAAAGTTTATTCCTAGATCGGAAGAGCACACGTCTGAACTC
>CALJKL010000018.1 GCA_937973555.1 uncultured Flavobacteriales bacterium
ACATTTTTTCATAATGAGCCAACTTCTTTTTTAATTCTTCTATATTATCTGCCATTTTTAATTATTTTTATATTTTTCAATTCGTTGCTTTGATAATTTTTTACGTTCTTTCTTTTCTTGTCGTGTCATTTTTTGTTTACCAAACATTTCTTCTTTTACTTGCCGTGTGGCTGTGGCTTTTATGTAAGAAGTTTCATCTTGCACTTGCTCTGGGGTTAAATCTTTATACGGCACACCATTTATACCATTCTCAAACAACAGTTTAAGGTCTTTCCCTATTTCTTCATCTCTTTTTTTAGCAAATTCTTCAAATTCCTTAATAGTAATTGGTCTGCCACCATCCTTATAGTTGTGTATTTTTTCTTTATCCATTTCATCGGAACGCATATTTCTTTTTTGCAAATCTTCTAATGTGGCATCTATTTGACCTTTTGATGCGTAACTTCCGTATCCTATACCAATAATGTTAGGAACAAGTACAGTTGATGTAGCAAGTATCCCGCCTTCTTCCTTCCATGCTTTTATAAAATCTTCTGTGTACATTGGGTATATTCTATAAATATCCGAAGGGTCAAAGTCTTTCCCATATCTACCACCAAAGAAAGCATCTACGGCATAAGATGTGTTTGGAGATAGTTTGTTCCTAAAAAAGTTTACTACCGATTCCCCGGCTTTTTTTGTTGATTCTCTACCTTCATACTTTGTCCCGGTAGCTTTAGTATATCCAGCTTTCATTATTCTTAACCCTGTCCTGACATAGTTAGCTAATCCACCGCTTATATCATAAACTTTATTGCCATACCTTAATTGTAAAAAATCGCTATCATCTGGATTTAAAGATACTTTTGCTCCGGTAGTATATGCGAGTGCAGTAGCAACTGTCATCATGGTACTTGTAAATGCAGCCATATCTTTCATCGCCTCATATCTTACTTCTTTTGGTATGCGTGGGTCAAAATAGGTTACAGGATTTAATAAATTTAATCGGGAAGCCATAAGCCTTGCGCCATAAAAGGTATTGCCTAATACAGCGTTCATCGCTGGCTTTTCTAAAGCCGAGTGCATTTTTCCTCTGCCCGTCATGCTCATTACCCAATTACCTATGTATTTAAAGGCTTTAGGGTCTGCTTCTCTGGTAAATCCTTTTCTTTCTAAATTAGCCCTTAATTTTTTATACATTTCATACCGGGCAACATTTAAAAAGGCATCTGCCGACCTATTAGATGCTTTTAATGGTTCGCTCAATATTGGTATTTTGTATATAAAACTCTTTCTAAAATCTTCATTGTGTAAATTAGGGTCTGCCGAACCCATGTCATTAAATACTACATTATCTTTTGTCATTTCATGATACATAGGGTCGTTCCGTATTTCGTGCATTATACGTTCAAACTTTTTAGGGCTAAAGATACTTTGCAGATTTGCCTTAAACCCTTTCGCCCAAACATCTATTTTACGAGGGCTTAACAGCGTAGCCCCCTGCCGGAATGGTACAGATATGTCCACCGCAGATTGAACTAATCTTCTTACGCCCAACACTTCCATTACTTTATCAAATCTTTTTCTCCATTTGCTTCTTTTGTTATATTCATCTTTTGACCTTTCGTGGCGTATTTTGTTTTCTAAATCAATAACTCTATCTTCAAGTATTTGTGCCTTTCTGGTTTTTTTGAATATTGGTTCTTTTTCAGGCTCTTTTAAATAATTACCTTCCTTTAAATCTTTATTAAGTTTATCAATTTTACGAAGTAGTTTTTCTTCATACTTAGCAACATCTTCGTTAGAACCTGCTGTTAAATCTTCTACTGGCTCTTTTTCTGTCCCTTCTTTATTTAAACGCTTTACTTCTTTTATTTTTTCCTTTAGTTCATCAATTCGCCTGTTATTTTCAATTACCTTTCGTTCTGTTTTAGCCTTTTCAAGCCCCCTTTTAGCATCAGCAAGTTCTTTTATTAATTTAGCCTCTCTTTGTAGTAATCTTACCCTTGATGCCGTTTCGTTTTTAGTAATTTGCGTCTTTTTTTCATCATATTCCCCTGCTAAAATATCCAATACATTTTTAGTCGTAAGACCATCTAATACGTCTTTAAATTCTGCGTGAATTTCAGAAATAATGTTATCTAATTTATCTATTCCTTGACTTGCAAGACTATTCAAATATTCTTTTACGTGAGGGGCTATTGCGACCAATTCTCTAAATAGAGGGGCGGCAGATGCTTGTGGGTTTTCTCGTATTTGTTTTAACGCTTCTCTTGCTGCTTCTACTGAAGATTTTCGCTCTGCTTTGTATTCTGCATCAGTTTTTTTGGCTTCTCTACGTGCCTTTGCTTTGGCTTTATTAAGTCCAAGTTCTGCTATATCTTTTTTATGCTGTTCACGTTCTGCTTCTAATTGTTTCTCAAGTGCTTCTTTCGCTTCTTTTAATTCATTGTATTTAGCAGACTGTTCTTTTATTTGATTTTCAGTAAGTTCAGTTCCTTGTGCCGCTTCTTTTTGCATCAGAAAATTAGCCAAGTTATTTTCTTCCCCTATAAGTTTACGGCTTTCTAATGCTTTACCTAATTTAGTACCAGACACATCCAATGCTTTAGCAAGCCTTTTTGCTTGTTTAAGTAATTCTTTGGTAGGATTACGCTCAATTTCCGCATCTAATGTTGCCTTATATACAGCCGCAATAGCATTGTCCTTATTTGACACTTCCCCTTGAGATTCCATTTTTTCAACAACTTTCAAAGCAGCACTTTTATCTTTTGATATTGTTTCTTGCGCCTCTTTTATAAGTTGTTCATGCGTTTCGGTTGGCCTACCTTCGTATTCTGGCTCCCCTATTATTTTCCTAAATTCTTCTATTGCTGCGTGAGTAATACCCTTTTTACGCCCACCTTCTAAAACGGCAGCGGTTCCTTCTGGTTCAGTTCGTCCAGTTTCAATAGTACCTT
>CALJKL010000019.1 GCA_937973555.1 uncultured Flavobacteriales bacterium
AAAAAAGAAAGTTTTGCCCTGATACCGAGTTTTGTAGATGATAAGATTGCCGGAAAAATTACCACAGGTCTGTCTAGGTTTTTTGATGAAATAGAACAGGATGAAAACCATTTGATAAGAACTGAAATTACCCAAAAAATTTTAGGATTTGCTCAAGAGCTCAAAGAAAGCCCAAAATATAGCGAAGAGCTCAATGCGCTTAAAAATGAGTTTTTGAGCCCTGCCAAAATAAATGAATATGCACATGATGTATGGGCTTCTCTCAAAAAAACTATCTCGCAAGAATTGATTAAAGAAGACTCTTCCCTAAAAAAATACGTGAAAAAAAACCTCGCAGAACTTTCGGAAAAATTAATTTCGGATGAAGGGTTTCAGTTTAAAATAGACCATTGGATAAGGGTAACAGCCTACAAATATATCCTGAGAAATACAAATAAATTTGGAGAACTGATTTCTACCACCATCGGCAACTGGCAAGGAAAAGAACTCAGCGAAAAACTGGAATTGGAAGTAGGAAAAGACCTACAGTTTATCCGCATAAACGGAACCTTAGTGGGAGGCTTGGTGGGTTTGCTGATTTATTCTATTGCACAGTTGATCTGAATTTGAAAACATTTGTTCGTTAAGATTGGAATGGAAAGCCGGACATGGCTCAAAAAATCCCCAAAAATTTCTTATTTTTGCAGTAAATCAATTAAAAATGGCAAAACAAGAAGACGTTTTCAAGAAGGTAGTTTCCCACGCAAAAGAATATGGTTTTATTTTCCCGAGTTCTGAAATTTATGACGGACTTTCGGCGGTATATGATTATGGGCAAAATGGAGCAGAGCTGAAAAACAACATCAAGCAGTATTGGTGGAAAGCCATGGTTCAACTGAATGAAAACATTGTTGGTTTAGATGCTGCCATCTTGATGCACCCCACCACTTGGAAAGCTTCAGGACACGTAGATGCTTTCAACGATCCATTAATTGATAACAAAGATTCTAAAAAACGTTTCCGTGCCGATGTTTTGATTGAAGACTATTGCGCGAAATTAGAAGATAAGGCCCAAAAAGAAATTGAAAAGGCCGAAAAAAGATTTGGAGATGCTTTTGATAAGGCACAGTTTGAGTCTACCAACCCAAGGGTTTTAGAATACAGAGAAAAGCAAAAAGCCATTTTAACAAGAATGGCAAAATCTCTAGAAACCGAAAATTTGGCGGATGTAAAAGCCCTGATTGAAGAATTGGAAATTGCTGATCCGGATACAGGTTCTAAAAATTGGACGGATGTAAGACAGTTCAACCTGATGTTTGGCACCAAGTTGGGAGCTTCTGCAGACAATGCCATGGATCTTTACCTAAGACCGGAAACGGCGCAAGGGATTTTCGTGAATTTTCTAAATGTCCAAAAAACATCAAGACATAAATTGCCTTTTGGGATAGCCCAAATCGGGAAGGCTTTCAGAAACGAGATTGTGGCCAGACAGTTTATCTTCAGAATGCGTGAATTCGAGCAAATGGAAATGCAATTCTTCGTGCCACCGGGTACAGAATTGAAATTCTACGAAGACTGGAAACAGAAGCGTATGAACTGGCATTTGGCTCTAGGTTTAGGTCAGGAAAACTATAAATTCCACGACCACGAAAAACTGGCGCACTATGCTAATGCAGCGGCAGATATAGAATTCAAATTCCCATTTGGGTTCAAAGAATTGGAAGGTATCCACTCCAGAACAGATTTCGACTTGAACGCACATGAAGAGTTTTCAGGAAGAAAATTACAATATTTTGATCCGGAAAGAAATGAAAGTTATGTGCCTTATGTGGTAGAAACTTCTATCGGGCTAGACCGTATGTTCCTCGCATTGTTCTCTCATTGCCTGAAGGATGAGGTATTGGAAGACGGATCAGAAAGAACAGTATTGAGCCTGCCTCCGGCATTGGCTCCGGTAAAAGCAGCGATTTTGCCATTGGTAAAAAAAGACGGACTTCCGGAATTTGCAGAAAAAATATTCAATGATTTGAAATATGATTTCAATGTGATTTCCGAAGAGAAAGACAGCATTGGTAAACGTTACAGAAGACAAGATGCCATCGGTACTCCTTTCTGTATTACCGTAGACCACGATTCTTTACAAGACGGTACCGTAACGCTAAGGGAAAGAGATACCATGAAGCAGGAAAGAGTGAAAGTAGAAGATCTCAGAAAAATTATTGACGAAAAAGTGAACTTTAGAACGTTGCTTTCTAAAATTTAAAAGCGTTAAAAAAGATATTAATAGGCTTTCCTTTTTGGGAAGCCTTTTTTATTTTTAGAAACAAAAATTGTTTTACATTTGATAAAAACTGAAATATGAAATCATTAAAAAAAGCAGTCTTAGGATTTTTTACGTTTATTGCCCTTATCATTGCATTGGCGTATGCCTTTAATTATCAGCATCTTTTCAATGCGATAAGGCTCACCTATTTGAAGGGAGAGACTAGCGCTACCATAGACGATGGGGCAGATTTTCCGTCTAAGAACATTGACAAAGGAACCGCTCAGCCATGGCAAAAAGCCTCTGAATACAATAAAACTTCTTTGCCGAATAACATCGTTGAGAATTTAAAAAACACCCATTCTGCTTCTTTTTTGGTAATTAGAAATGGAAAGTTGTTGCATGAAGAATATTTTGACGGATATAAATCTACTTCCAAAACCAATTCTTTTTCTATGGCCAAAGCCATTACCGTAATGCTGATGGGGTTTGCCATCCAAGATCAAAAAATAAAATCTGAAAATCAGAAATTTGCAGATTTTTACCCTCGTTTTAAAGACGTGCAATACGGCAGTGATCTTACTCTAAAAGATTTGGCAGATATGGAAGCAGGCTATGATTGGGACGAAGATTATAAAAATCCTTTTCTTCAAAATCCAAGAATTTATTACGGGAAAAATATGGGTGAGGCTTTATTGGCGTCTCCCCAGTTTGAAGCCAAACCGGGTACCCATTTCGAATATCAAAGTGGGGCAACGCAATTACTAGGTTTTGCCGTGAGAAAGGCGGTAGGCATTCCTTTGTCTTATTATGCCTCTCAAAAACTCTGGAAACCTCTCGGCATGGAATCTCAAGCCTATTGGAATACAGATGAGAACGGCATGGAAAAAACCTTTTGCTGCGTGAATGCCATTCCGAGAGACTATGCCAAATTGGGACAACTCATGCTTCAGAAAGGAAACTGGAATGGGAAACAATTGCTCGATTCTACTTACATCCAGAAAATGATTACTCCAACCAAATTATCAGGAGGCATCTATGGCATGGGTATTTGGGTCAATCAAGAGGCACCGGAAAAATTTTACCATTTTTGGGGATTTACCGGTCAGGTGATTATTGTGATTCCTAAAAAAAATATGGTGATTGTAAGAACCGGGAAATATAATGGCGAAGCCAAAGACGCCAAAGGAAGATCTGTACAAGCCGCATTTTTAGCACAAGAATGCGCAAAGGTTTTTGGCCAATAAAGTTATAGATGAAATCTTAAAGGATTTAAAAATTAATTTCATAATTTTGAACCATTCTAAACAAGTATTAGGATGGTTTTTTATAAATCGAAAAAAAAGTAATGATGTTTGATATTCAGGAAATACGCAGCCAGTTCCCTATTTTACAACAGCAAGTAAATGGTAAACCTTTGGTTTACTTAGACAATGCCGCTTCTTCTCAAAAGCCGATTTCTGTTCTGGAAACTTGGAAAAAATATTACGAAGAAATCAATGCCAATGTGCATAGAGGAATCCACACCCTAAGCCAATTGGCGACGGAAGAAATGGAACTGTCTCGTAAAAAGGTGCAACAATTTATTAAAGCCCGACATGATTACGAAGTGATTTTTACCAAAGGCACCACAGAAGGAATCAATTTGGTGGCGTATGCTTTGGGCAATTCAAATTTCCTTAAAAAAGATGACGAAATCATCATTTCTTATTTGGAGCATCATTCTAACATTGTGCCTTGGCAAATGCTTTGCGAAAGAACGGGTGCAAAACTGAAGGTGATTCCTATAGATGAAAACGGCATTCTTCAATTGGATTTTTTGGATCAAAACCTTTCCGAAAAAACCAAACTGGTATCGGTAAATCAGGTTTCCAATGCTTTAGGTGTTATCAACCCTATTGAGGACATCATTGCCAAAGTGAGAAAAAATTCTTCCGCTCTCATCATGATAGATGGGGCACAATCGGTTCCACATTTTGAAATCGATGTCCAAAAAATGGATTGCGATTTTTTTGCCTTTTCAGGGCATAAAATGTACGCGCCCATGGGCGTGGGAGTCTTGTATGGAAAAGAAGAAGTGTTAACAAAGCTTCAGCCTTTCCATGGAGGAGGAGAAATGATTGCTACCTGTTCCTTCGATGGTACCACCTATGCCGGTCTGCCTTTTAAATTTGAAGCCGGTACCCCTAATGTGGGTGGAAATATTGCCCTTGGCGCTGCCATAGATTTTATGCAAAAAGTGGGGGTAGAAAACATCAGAAACCACGAAGCTCTGCTTTTGGAGTATGCCCAAAAGAAATTACTGGAAATAGATGGCTTAAAAATATATGGCGAAACCGCCCAAAGAACAAGCGTAGTTTCCTTCAATCTGGAAGGAATAGGCATAGCTTCTGATGTAGGGATGATTCTGGATAAACTAGGCATTGCCGTAAGAACAGGACACCACTGCACACAACCTATTATGAATTTCTTCAATATTGCAGGAACGGTGAGAGCCAGCTTTGCGGTTTACAATACTTTAGCTGAAGTAGATGCTTTGGTAGAAGGAGTGAAGAAAGCACAGAGAATGTTGAGCTAGTCCTCTATTTTGAATTCTGCAATCACGGGATAATGATCAGACAATTTTTTGCTTCGGTCTACGCGGTAGCTTTTTGCTTTAATGCTTTCTGAAGAAAAAATATAATCTATCCTTATCGGAAATTTGTAATCATGAAAACTGGTAGAAAAGCCTTTTCCTGATTCTACAAAAGCATCTTTTAAAACACTTGATATGGTGTAATATTCATAAGAATTGGGCACTGAATTGAAATCTCCGGCCAATACCACAGGATAAGGAGATTTCTGAATAAAATCTTTCAATAGGTCTACCTGCTCTTCATGCATTATAAAAATAGGAATAAACCTTTTGACTAAATCTTTCGCTTTTTTTTCGTTTTCTTTTACATTCGAAGTGGGTTTTACCATAGATTTATGCAATTGAAACGGCTCTAAATAGACATTGATGAATCTGATGGTTTTTCCTTTTATTTCAATATCTGCATAAATGGCATCTCCATTACCATCCAAAGGAATATCTCCCTTTTCTTTTATTTTGTGTTTAGAATAAAAACTGATAATGGGATTGTGAAAAGTGTAATTCATGCCTTTCAAGATGGGGTTTCCCAATCTGTCATATCCTGCTTCCTGAAGAAAGACTACATCGGCATCAAATGAATTGACATAGTTTTCTACATTTTCCTTTCCGTACTCATTCACTTTATTGTTGAAGGTTAAAACCTTAAAATCGGATGTTTTGTTTTTGATATCGGTATAGTTTACCCATCTTTTTGTTGGACTTAAAAAAAGAAGATTCACCAAAATAAAAAAGATGGTTCTTTTTCTAAAAGAAAAAATCCAAAAAATGCTCAGCAAAAGATTAACAATCATTAAGAAAGGGAAGGCCAAGGAAAGCAGATTGAAATAAGGAAAAATTTTTGGCGGAATATAGGCATTGAGCACTGTAGCGCTTAATACCGCAAGCACTATAATATGAATGACCGATAAAATGCTTCTGAAAATTCTCAATTTAGTTGATTCTATATCTGTTTCTTCCCCAATATTTCACCAAAAAATATCCTACCGCAGCACCGCCAATATGCGCAAAATGGGCAATGTTGCCACCGCCACCGGTAATCCCGAAATACAAAGAACCAATAATAACAATCGGTAAAAGCACTTTGGCTTTTATAGGGAAAGGGATAAACATGATGAACATTTCAGCATTAGGATAAAGGGCCGTGAAGCCTGCTACCACGCCAAAAATGGCGCCGGAGGCACCCAACATTCTGGCATCCACAATTTGTTGTGTTGAGACCATTTCAAAATACAGCCAAAGACTGTGCAATAAAAAAGCTCCTATCCCGGAAAGAAAATAGAGGGTTAAGAATTTTTTTTCCTTCAGTACATTTTCTAAAACAGGACCGAAACTGGCGAAAGTAATCATGTTGAATGCGATATGCATAATGCCTGCATGCATAAACATGTGAGTGATGATTTGCCAAGATTTGAATTCTGGAGCTAATGGAAAATAAGCCACCAAATAATCATACATTTGAGGGAATAGTAAATTCGATAAAATGTAAATGATAACATTCAGGATGATAATATTTCTGGTAATAGGCGTAAGGTGTGGAAACATTTTAAAACTTGTTTTTTAATTCATCAATATTGATTTCTACAAAAATGCGGTTTCCAGACGGAGTATATTCTGGGAAGCCCAACTGTATATATTGTTTCAGCAAAAGTTCCACTTCAGGTTTATACAAGAAATCGAACTTAGATTTTGCATTCGTTCTGATCCATTGGTTATTATAGCCTTCCAAAAATTCTTCTTCTGTTTTATATTCCAAAATTTCAAACAGATTTTCCAGGAATTTGATGACCTGTGATTCTTTTAAATCTTCTGGCACAGCATTAATTCTTAAAACATTGTCTTCCGCCAAAACCATGTCAAATCCTAAATCCGGAAGGTATTTTTTAATGGAACGGTATTTATTTTTTTCTATTTCATTCAAATGGTATTCCAAAGAGAATAAAAGGCTTTGGCTTTTGGCACTTTTAGCAACCGATTTTCGATTTTCAGCCAATACAATCTGATGGATTCGTCCCAAATCTAGCAAAAGGGTTTTGTCTTCTTTATTAAAAATCCAATATCCATTAGGCAAACGCAGTAGGTCTTCATCCAGATCATCTTCTTCGTCTTCAAAAAGATTGATTTTGGAAGGCTCCGCCGAAAGGTTATGCTGATACATTTCGGTAAGGTTTACCATAGCCGTTTCATTAATCTTGGAAGGAATCTGTTCCTCAAAAGGATTGTAATTGCGGTTTATGTTAATTCCTGCTGAAGAGCTGTTGTAGTTTTTTGCAGCATCGGGTTTTGGGGCAAAGAAAGAATCCATCTGTTCGTTTCTTTCGAAATCAAGGCTTGGCGCTACATTGTAGATACCAAGAGATTTTTTGATGGTAGAACGGATAAGGGCGAAAATAAGGTTTTCGTCTTCAAACTTCACCTCTGTTTTTTGAGGATGAATGTTGACGTCTATTTTTTCCGGATCCAGTTCCAGATAAAGGAAAAAACTTGGCGTGTATCCGTTTTGTAATAACCCTTCAAAAGCCTCCTGAACGGCTCTGCTGAGGTAAGGACTTCGGAAATATCTTCCATTGACAAAGAAGAACTGTTCACCTCTCGATTTTTTAGCAGCTTCGGGTTTTCCTACAAAACCATGAAGCTTTACCCAGCCCAAATCTTCTTTAATAGGTACCAAAAGCGGCTGTAGTTTTCTACCGAAAATATCTACCACACGTTGCATTTGGCTCCCTTTTCTAAGATTAAAGATGACCTCGTCATTATGATATAGCGAGAATTCTAGATTTTCATGAGCCAGGGCCACACGCTGAAACTCGTCTATCACATGACGAAATTCTATGTTGTTAGATTTCAGGAATTTTCTTCTTGCCGGGACATTGTAAAACAGGTTTTTCACTGAAAAAACAGAACCTTCTGAAGCTTGTGCCGGCTCCTGAAACTGAAGGCTTCCTCCTTCAATATAGATAACGGTGCCTATTTCTGCTTCTTGTTTTTTGGTTTTGAGTTCTACCTGAGCCACCGCCGCAATAGAGGCCAATGCCTCACCACGAAAGCCTTTGGTAGCAATATGAAAAATATCTTCTGTGCTTCTTATTTTAGAAGTGGCATGTCTTTCGAAAGCCATTCGGGCATCGGTTTCAGACATTCCGCTACCATTGTCCACCACTTTTATCAGATTTCTTCCTGCTTCCTCTACAATCAGTTCAATTTTGGTAGCCTCAGCATCAATAGCATTCTCCAACAGTTCTTTAACAATAGAAGCGGGCCTTTGCACTACTTCTCCTGCAGCAATCTGATTGGCAACATGATCCGGTAAAAGTTGAATGATATCTGACATTTCTCTGTTTGAAAGTTCAAAAATAGTGTTTTATTTTTTTAAAATTCAGAATTTATAGGCAGTTATTTAGATATTATGAAAATTTTATGAGATCTATTTTTCTGTACATTTTCTGCACTATTTTTTGCCAAATTGTTCTTTCTCCAGCAAGATGTTTCAAGATAAAATCTCTTTTTTTTCGGACGACAAAGAAATGATAATCTTCATTTTCCCAAATGCCATATTTCTCGAAAAAGATGATTTCAAGGTTATTCTTATCAAGATTTTCCACCAATAAAGGTAATTCTATGGCTTGATCTATCACTTGCAACCCTTCAGGACTATGTTGATGAAGATATGTAATAAAGTCAGGATTAGGAATGTTGATGATAAGCAAAGTTTTTTCTGTGGCAATTTCACTGATGTTTCTGAATAGATTAAAATGTTCTTCCAAAGGAATATGTTCTATTACATCTAGAAGGGTAATAAAATCAAAATTTTGATTTTTTGGAACATAATGAACCACATCTCCCACATAAAATAGGATGTTTTTCTTTTGAACAGAATTTTGCGCAATTTCAATACTTTTTCCGCTGAGATCCACAGACTCTATTTTTCCGGAATTTATTTTTTTTGAAAGCAGATGTGTAAATGCCCCAACTCCGCATCCCAATTCCAAAACATAAGACGCTTCCGTAAGTCCCCATTTGTTCATTCTTTTGAAAAGGGAAATCAGCCTTTCGTTGATACCAGTCTTTGTTTGCTTTTCAGAAAATTCGTCATAGAATTGTGAGATATTTTCTTTCTCCATAAGAAATAATTAATGCCGCAGCAAAATTACGGAAAATAAAAAAGCGGCGCATCTTAAGATGCGCCGCTTCATGAAAAACGAATCAAATAACTATAGTTTGTATAGAATTTGCGGGGGAAATAATACTTACAGATTTTCCTTCAATCCATAGGTTGTATTGTGTTTCTTTTTCAGAGGTGTTCATTACCACTACTACCATCTCACCATTAGGATTTATGAAGGAGGTGGAAAGCAAATAGTCTCTGTTGGTAACGGAGCCAATTCTTCTGGCATTCAGTTTTACATATTTAGAAATATGGCCGATGTAATAATACTCTGCGGTATAGTGCAGTTCTCCTGTCCTGGTGTCTGCTACTATTGGAGCAAAACAGAAGTTTCCTGCATGGTTGGGACCTCCGGTTTCATCTACCAAAATATTCCAGTCGGTCCAAGCAGAGAGTCCATTGTTAAAATCATTGATCATGTTTTTGCCATAGAATTCTCCCAATCTCCAATCGTAGATTTCCTCAAATTTAAATTTTTCGACACAGCCTTCCGTAAAGATTAAAAACTTATCCGGGAACGCTTTGTGGGTTTCTTCTACATTAGAAAACATGGGTTGAGATTTTGTCCAAAATTCATACCAATGGAAGCCAATTCCAGTGGCATATTTATTGGCAGTAGTATTACTAAGGGTAGTGGTTGCACGCTGATAAAGTAAATCTCTATTGTGATCCCAAATGATTACCTGCTTGTTTTTGTAGCCGTTTTTCCATAAAGTGGGGCCTAAGTAATTTCCTAAGAAATCTGCTTCTTCGTCAGCGGTATAAATACAAGATTCCCAAGTTTGTACCGCCATGGGTTCATTCTGAACGGTAAGACCCCAAACAGGCATGCCTCTTTTTTCGTATTCTTTGATGAATTTAATATAATAATTGGCCCAAGTCTGATAATATTCTTTTTTGAGTTTTCCGCCTTTCAGCATGCTGTTGTTGTCTTTCATCCATGCCGGCGGCGTCCATGGGCTAAAATAAAATTTGAAATCTTTGCCGATTAATTTTTGGGCTTCTTTTATCAAAGGAATTTTGTATTTCTCATCATGCTGAATTTTGAATGTCTTAAGCGTCTTATCATTGTCTTGTACATAAGTATAAGAATCGCTACTAAAATCGCAAGAGTTCATATTGGTTCTCACGATGTTATATCTCAGTCCGTCTTTCCCATAATAAGCTTGTAAAAATTCTTCCTGCTTATTTTTAGAAAGCTTATAAAAAGTTTCAGCCGAAGCATCTGTAATGGCTCCGCCGATTCCTAAAAATTTCTGATATTTAAAATCGGGATCTACAAAAACACAAACGTCTGTTTCTTTAGGTTGAGGATAGTTTTGGAAATTACCCTTGCTTAAGACAAATTTCTCTTTTTGGTTTTTTGCAGTAGTATATATAGACACTTCTTTTGCTGTATTTTTATTTTGTGCAAAACTGATGCTAAATGCTAAAAAGGACAGCAGTATAATGGGTCTAGGTTTCATTTTTTGTTGTTTAAGGTTGTTTAATTTTTTTGATTGCACTTGGGTTTAGAATTTTATTCCAGAATAAATTCATCTTTTAGCCTTATGTCTTCCGAAGATGCTCCAATCATGATGTCAAACTCTCCGGTTTCCGCAATCCATTGTAGATCATCATTATAGAAAGAAAGTTTTTCTTTGTTGATGATGAATTTTATGGTTTTGCTTTCGCCTTTTTTCAAAAAGATTTTCTGGAAATCTTTCAATTCTTTTACCGGTCTTACAACAGTTCCGAATCTGTCATGAAGGTACAATTGTACTATTTCTTCGCCATCATATTCCCCAGTATTGGTAATGGTAACGGAAGCTTCAAGCACCTCTGAAGACTTCATTTTCTTTTTGCTTAAAATCAAATTCGAATAATCAAATTTGGTATAGCTCAATCCATATCCAAAAGGGTATTTAGGGGTTGTCACTAAATCTATATAAGCAGATTTATAGAGGTGGTCATTTTCATTAACCACGGGTCTTCCGGTGCTGTAGTGGTTGTAATAAATAGGGATTTGCCCTTCAGTTCTTGGAAAAGTAATCGTAGTTTTTGCGGAAGGATTATAATCTCCGAAAAGCACATCTGCAATGGCGTTTCCGGCTTCACTGCCTAGCCACCATGTATAAAGAATGGCATCTGCATTTTTTTCTGCTTCGTCCATTATCAGCGGTCTTCCGGCATTCACTAAAAGAACTACAGGCTTGCCTAATTTTTTGATTTCTTTCATCAAGTCTTCTTGTACACCAGGAAAATTAAGACGACTTCTACTCTTGGCTTCACCACTCATATCAAACCTTTCGCCAAGGGTTAAAATCACCACATCTGCCTGTTTGGCAGTTTCCAAAGCTTCTGCAAAACCAGATTTATCTGTTCCGGAAATAGAACATCCTTTAGAGTATAAAAGTTGTGTGTTTTTACCCAATTTATTTTGCAATCCCTCGAATTGAGAGACAATATATGTGCTGTCTATGCCCGTGGCATTGGTAACATCTACCGCCCAAAAACCATGATTGGCTCTTTTTAGTTTGGCCATTGGTCCAATAATAGCAATCGTTTTTATATCTTTTTTCAAAGGCAACGCCTGATGGTCGTTTTTCAATAAAATAATGCTTTTTTCCGCCATTTCTCTTGCCACTTTGGTATGCTCAGGATTTATGAGGGCAGCATCTTCTCTTTTTTGATTAGAATAACGGAAAGGGTCATCAAACAATCCCATCTCAAATTTTTTATTTAAAATTCTGGCTACCGCATCGTCTATAAAATTCATTGGAACTTTGCCTTCCTCAACTAAATTTTTAAGATTATTGATATAAGAACGGCTTTCCATATCCATATCAGAACCTGCTTTGATGGCTACTTCAGATGCTTGTTTGTTGTCTTTTACAAAGCCGTGGTTTATCATCTCACCAATAGATCCCCAATCTGAAACCACAAATCCTGTATAATTCCATTTTCCTTTTAAAATGTCTCTTTGCAAGTAGGCGTTTCCTGTAGCAGGAATTCCGTTAAGGTCATTAAAAGAGTTCATAAAGGTGGCCACATTGGCATCTACTGCTGCTTTAAAAGGAGGCAAATAAGTTTCCCAAAGCATCCTTTTGCTCATATCAACAGAATTGTAATCTCTGCCGCCCACCGCCGCACCATATGCCGCAAAGTGTTTGGCGCAAGCCATAATGGAGTTCAGCTCTCCTAATTTTTCACCTTGAAAACCTTTTACTCTTGCTTTGGCGATTTCGGAGCCCAGATAAGTGTCCTCTCCGGCACCTTCCATTATTCTGCCCCATCTTGCGTCGCGGGCAATGTCTACCATAGGTGCAAACGTCCAATGGATGCCACTTGCGGAGGCTTCTGTAGCAGCCACTCTAGCAGATTTTTCCATCATGCCCAAATCCCAACTGCAAGATTCGGCCAATGGGATAGGGAAGGTGGTTTTATAACCATGGATGACATCCAAGCCGAAAAGCAATGGAATTTTTAGCCTAGATTGTAAAGCCAGTTTTTGGAATTGAGTGGTCTCTTTGGTGCCCATCACATTGAGCATAGAGCCTACTTTTCCTTCTTTTATTTCTTTTAGAATACTTGCTGAATTTGGATTTTGTGGTCCAGTTGCAAACTGAAAACCAGTATATTGATTTAATTGCCCAATTTTTTCTTCCAAAGTCATTTTTTTCAGAAGGTCATCTACTTTCTGGTTTATGCTTTGTGCAGAAACAGAGAAGCTGACTATATATCCTAAAAGAAGTGCTAAAGTTTTTTTCATTTTAATAATATTTTATCAGAATATATAAGTGGCCACAGCACCAATATCTAATTTCGTGTTAGCCATTTTTCCATTCATTTTTATATTAAATGTTTGTGGGATGTTGCCCATGTTTTCAATAATTAGTACCGTTTTTCCTTCCGGTGTTCTGAAGGCTGCGCTTGCTAGTGTCTGAGTTTGTGTAGAGGCAATCCTTACAGAATTTTGAGGAACAAATTTTGACGCATGAGCGATAATATAATAGCCAACATTTTTCTCAAAATTCTCTGAAGAGGTAATGGTAATTGCTCCCTTACACATGGTGCATCCGCCATCGGTATGCGGATTGAATTGGGCATCATTCGCCAAATTCCACTCCAAAGCAATTTTACTCCAGTTTCTTACAGAACCAATAATCACATTTTTGATGTGCCATTTCAGATCTTCTCCAAAGTTGCCGTCAGAAGAAGTCCACTGTTCTGTAAAGTAAAGATTCTTATCTGGAAAAGCATCTTTCACGGTCGATAAAGCAGAAATATCGCCTTCGTACAAATGAAATGCAGCACCGTCTACATATGGATTGGCATCTTTGTCTGATAAAACAGAGATGGGATAATCCGGATGATTACAATTATGATCGAAAGTAATAATTTTTGTTGTAATTCCTGAGTTTTTAAAAACAGGTCCCAGATGATTTTTGATGAAATCTGCCTGTTGAGTCGCCGACATCAGCATGCTCGGATTATTGCCAGGATGCAAAGGTTCATTCTGAGGCGTAATAGCATCAATGGTTATTCCTTCGTTTTTCATGGCTTTAATGTATTTCACAAAATATTGTGCATATACATTGTAATATTCAGGTTTGAGGCTTCCGCCAATAGATTTGCCGTTGTCTTTCATCCAAATAGGAGCAGACCAAGGGGTAGCCAAAAATTTAATATTGGGGTTAATCTGCACAATTTCTTTTAACAGATTTATGAGTTGTTGATCTTTGGCCAAACTAAATTTTGACAGTGTAAGATCTGTTTCCCCGGTGGCTACATCGTCATAAGAAAATACATTGCTGTTAAGGTCTGAAGCCCCAATGCTCAATCTGATATAACTTATAGAAATAGCATTGGCGCCGTTGCCAAAAAGTTCCTGCAAAAGTTCTTTTCTTTTAGTAGCCGACAGTGAATTGATAACCTCAGCACTACCGCCAGTAAGGGTATATCCGAAACCATCAATAGACTGAAAGGTTTGGGAAGGGTCTATCTCAATATTAGGATAGGTGTTAGTATTGCCTGTAAATTCTATTACAGAATTTTGCTTTTGAAGTTTAACAGAACCATCAGGTTTTGTGAGCCAAACTTCCACTAAATTTTTGATAGAATTTTCAGGAGAATTGGTTTCCTGCGTTCTAGAACAGCAGGAAAGGGAAAAAAGTGCCACGCTAATAAATAGCGTAGCACTTTTGAAGAAACTATATAAGTTTTTCAGCATTATATATTTTTAATAACCAGGGTTTTGTGTAAGGTTCGGGTTGTTGTCTATCTGAGATTGAGGAATAGGCCACAACAACTTATTGGCAGTAATGTTTCTAGCAAAACTCAAAACGTTGCCGTTTCCATCTTTTCTGGTGCTAAGAATTTCAAGAGCTTTTCCTGTTCTTTTAAGATCAAACCATCTTTCTCCTTCAAAAGCCAATTCCATTTTTCTTTCTTTAAGAATTTTGTTGATACCATCATCTTTGCTGGTAATGGTGATAGGAGATAGTCCTACTCTAGCTCTTACTTGATTTACCAATGCCGCAGCTCCGGTATAATCTCCTAACTGAACTTTTGCCTCAGCTCTTATCAAGAGCATATCAGCATATCTTACAACGTAAAAATTTTGTGTACCGTCTGTAATTCTCTGTTTATTCATAAATGGATAAGCACTGCTTGCCCAGTAATTATCAGCCCAACCTACACTTTCAAATGTTACAGAAGATTGTTTTCTAACGGTATCTCCTTCATCGTTGAAAGTTTTTACTACATCATTTGATGGTGTGTTGAATTTTTTCCAGTCTGTACCAATGAACATAAAAGTAGACCATGCCCAAATGCTACCGGCATTACCATCAGCTTCAAGAATAGACTCAGCATTTCCTTCATGAGCTCCATCAAATAAATGATCGTATGTAGGAAGCAGACTGTATCCTTGTGTAGCCAATTGATCTGTGTATGCTACTACTTTTGCATAGTCGGGAGAAGGTTTTGTGGCATATACTTTTGCCAAAAGCGCCAAAGCAGCACCTTTGCTTGCTCTGAATTTGTTAGTGCTTGCTGGTGCATTAGCCAATGCTCCCTCTAGGTCTGCAATGATTTGAGTATATACTTCAGCGGTGGTAGCTCTTTTAGGATATACCTGGCTGTATACTTCATCGAAGTTATTAGAATTTACCCCAATTACTGCTTTTGTAACCAAAGGTACATCTCCCCATAGCTGTACTGCGTGGAAATAATACAAAGCTCTTAGAATAGAAGCCTCTGCTTTCATTTCTTTTTTTCTTGCCGCTGTAAGAGTAGGATCAGAAATGTTGTCAACATAATTCAGCACTTTGTTACAGCTATTGATAAACCCATAAAGATCATTCCAGTCTCTACTTACATTGGTGTTGGTAGCAATGATTCTGTATTCTCCTTGTTGCATGTTTTGTGGATTATCTCCTCCTGTATAGCAGGTGTCTGCCTGTGCATCACCATTGAAGAAATAGTCTAATTGCCAGTATTCATTTGCAAAATTGGAGTAAATAGCATCCATTAAACTTTCGGCTTCTGCCGCAGTAGTATATGGTTTATCCGAAAGTGGAATTGCTCTTTCTGTGATAGGTTCTGTATCTAAATAATCTGAACAAGAAACAGCACTTACTGTTAGTACTGAGCCTAACAAAATGTAAAATATAGTTTTATTAAGTTTCATAATCGTAATAATGTTTTAATTAAAAATTAGCTTTAAGACCAAAAATAACTGTTCTTACTTGTGGGTAGGTACCGTAATCTATACCGAATACCCCATTGGTGGTATTAAAAGCGTTAACTTCTGGGTCAAATCCGCTATAATTAGTCCAAGTGTAAAGATTTTGTCCTGTAACATAAACGTTTAGTTTACTTACTCCTTTAAATGGATTGTTGAAATTATATCCTAAAGTTACATTTTTTAATTTCACAAAAGAACCATCTTCTACAAAGCGGTCAGATACATACATTGCAGTAGAAGTATTTGCTTTTGGCATATTAGTAATTTGCCCAGCAGTTGTCCATCTGTCTAGAACGGCTGTAGATTGATTTTTGAAATCGTTCATCAATTCCAAGTCAAATCTTGTTGCATTATAAACATCGTTTCCTTGAGAAGCGGTAACCAATACATCTAAATACCAGTTTTTATATTTGAAATTATTAGTAAATCCTAAAGTATAGTTTGGAGTTGGATTTCCGATAAAAGTTCTGTCTCCAGTATCAAAATAACCGTTTCCGTTAAGATCTTTATATACTACATCACCTGTTGCAGCATCTATCTTATCAAACTTATATCCGAAGAATGATCCGATAGGCTGTCCTGCTGTAAATCTTACTAAAGTAGCCCCTACAGTTTCAATAAACGCTTTATCAATAGTTGGTTGATAATTTAGGCTAAGAACTTTGTTTTTAGTAAATGAAATGTTGAATGAAGAATTCCAAGAGAAATCAGAATTTTTGATGTTTACCGTATTTAAACTTAATTCTATTCCCTTGTTTTCCATAGATCCTACATTTTTAAGAATATTACCAAGGCTTCCCATAGTAATTGGAAGGATAAGATCATCAGTTTTTCTGCTATAAATATCAGCAGTTAATTTGATTCTGTTGTTTACAAATCCCATATCAATACCAAAGTTAGTATCTGTAGTTACTTCCCATCCTAGGTCACTACTATCCCACTGGCTGGTATACCAAGTACCATTGGTGCCAAGTTCTGTTAATTTTTCTAGGTTGAAGTGAGAATAAGTAGGGATGCCAGATGCGTTACCCGTTTTACCCCATCCACCTCTTACTTTTAATTCGGAGATTGCAGAATTGTCTTTTAAGAAGTTTTCATTAGAAACCGTCCAAGCAGCTGATACCCCTGGGAAGAATCCCCATTTGTTGCCAGGTGCCAAAGCAGAACTGCCATTGTATCTGAATACACCCATTACGGTATACTTGTTTTGGAAGTTATAAATTGCTCTACCGAAGTAAGATACCTCTCTAAGAATTTCTTTTTGTAAAGACTCATGTTTGTTAGTTGCCTGATCGAAAGCAAATGATGTAGTTCCTGTAGGGAAAACACTACCCCAGAAGTTGTGGTTTTCTACATTACGCTCATGAACCTGCATACCACCTAATAATTCTAAATCGTGGTTGTCTGATTTTAATTTATAGTTTAATGTGTTTTCTACATTTAGATCTTTGAAAAGGTAGTTGTACTCTCCACCTAAACCTTTTTCCTGTCTTCCATATACAGAAGAATACCCATCGATAAACTGATCGTTTTGGCTATCTATTACATCATAAGATACATTAGGTTTCCAAACCAAGTCTTTCGCTAATGTTACCTCAAGTCCTAAGTTGCTTAAGAAACGATTAGAATGGGTAATGTTTTTTCTAGACTGAAAAGCCACTGGGTTTTCCCAACCAGATTGGAAAGGGTTTGGCGCAAATTGACCAGGTTTATATCCATCTTTTATTTGCCCAGTTGTTTGGTCATATACCGCATCATCCGTTGGGATAAAGTTAATTTGACTACCATAAATAGGTAAGAATGCTGGTGTATTAAGAGCACTCAAAACCACACCACCTCTTGCAACACCTGCATTGTCATTGGTATTGTTCAATTTGGTATTGATGTAATTTAGACTAGAGTTTAATTTTAACCATTTGGTAAGGTTTGCATCTAAATTTACTTTAGCAGAAACCCTATCAAATTGTGCAGGATTTATAATCCCAGCAATGCTTTGATATCCTAAAGCAGTGTAAGCTCTCAGTTTTTCGTTTCCAAAAGAATAGTTTACGTTATAATTTTGATCGAATCCAGTTCTGAATACTTCATCTCTCCAGTTGGTGCTGATTCCTTTATAACGTGGGTTGCTAATGGTAGCAAGAAATGCAGGATTTACTTCATTCATCAGCGATTTATATTGATCCATATTCAATACATCTATATTGTCTACAGATCTAGAAACACCCCAATATGCATTGAAGTTAAGTTGCTCTTTTCCAGCTTTGGCACGCTTAGTAGTAATAATTACAACCCCACCAGAACCATTGATCCCATAAATAGCGGTAGCGGTAGCGTCTTTAAGAATGGTCATACTTACCACATCATCAGTATTGATTCCACTGATATCAAAGGTTTGAATACCATCTACTACATATAAAGGATTTACACCAGATGAAATAGAGTTATTCCCTCTAATTTTTACATCAATAGAAACGCCCGGCTTTCCAGAGGCCTGTATTACACTTACTCCAGCTGCACTACCTTGTAAAGCTTGGCCTACATTATAGATAGGTCTGTTGTCAAAAGCATCAGCTTTAACAGTAGAAACTGCACTTGTAAGGTTTTGTTTTTTAATGCCACCATAACCAATAAGTACTACTTCGTCAATTTTTTTTTCTTTTGCGAGTGTGTCGTTTTTCTCTTGAGCCTGAAAACCAGCACTAAAATAAAGAACTGCAATTAGTCCTAAACTTTTCTTAAGATTCATGTTCATATAATTTGATTTTATTTTTATCTCATTTTGAGACAATAAATTTAAATGTTTTTGTTAAACAAAAAAATTATTTAGTATATATTTTATTTTTCCGTTTATTTGTGGTAGTTTTACCGAGGTCTGAAAGATGATTTTCGGCAAAAAATCAAATATTTTTTTTATAAATTTTAACTAAAAATTAACTCTATGTTAATGTTTTTTTAATGGGTGCTTTAAAAAACAACGTTTCTTTTAGTTTAATGTTAAGCTTTATAGTATTCTCTATGCTGCTTAATTCTATGAGCGTTATCATTCTGCAATTGTCTCAAAATCAAGAACAAAGCTATATTGGATTGGGTGTTTTAGAATTTTTCAAGGACATTCCTAATGCTCTAATCTCTATTTTTTTGGTAGATTATATCAAGAAATATAGTTATAGAAAAGCGCTAGCTTATGCACTAATAATATCCGCTGTTTGTAGCTTTTCATTGCCTTTTCTAAGTGAATTTTGGTTTCTTAAAGTTTGGTTTTTCCTCATTGGAATCTCTTTTTCAATCGGCAAAATTTGTGTTTTCAGCATCATGAAAAATGTGGCTAAAGACGAAAAAGAATTTTCGTCATTAATGAATAAGACAGAGGCCTCTTTTGTATTCGGAATTTTTTTAGTAAACATAGAATTTGCACTTATTCTAAAAAGCGACTACAAAGAATTTTGGAAACTTGGATTTTGGCTGGTAGGCATTATTGCACTATGGGGATACCGTCTATTGACAACATCTGATCTTCAAAAAGAAAATAAGAACGCTATAATACAGAATGATTTTTCATTTCAATGGAAATCATTATTCAGTCCTTATTTCTTATTGTTCTATAGCATTGTGTTTATGGTTATTTTTACAGAACAGATTTTTAATTCATGGTTGCCTACCTTTTATAGTAAAACTCTTAAAACCAATGCTTTTTTTGCATTGCAGGCATCTGCATTTCTTGCGCTTTTTTCATTTTTAGGAAGAATAATTGCTATAAAGGCAGTACAGAAGATAACCCCCTTCAAATATTTTTATATTTGCGGCTTGATAAGCATTTTTTTGCTGCTTTTTTCATTTTTCTGGACAGAATATTCTCTGGAAAAAACCACACCATTGGTTTTCTTATTCCCTTTGGTAGGTGTTTTTATTTCGCCACTATATCCGTTAATCAATTCAAAATTTTTATCCCATTATCCAGAACAAGCCGTAGGAAAAATTGTTTCCGTCATTATATTGTTCACCTCATTAGGAGGATCAATAGGCTCTATCAGTACTTCTTTCATTTTTCATAAAAATTTAGGAGAATATTATTTATTATTTGCTACAATTCCTTTAATTTTGATACTTGTTTTTTCTTTGAGACTTTCCTTTAAAGAAAAACAAACCACTTAATAGATACTAATCGTATGAAGTTTGACGATTCCAAAAATAAAATAACCCTTCAGGAACTGATTGAGACAGAGAACTTTATCAATCAGTTGTCTGTAGACTGTGTAATATTTGGCTTTCATAACAATAAGCTGAAAGTTCTTCTTTTGAAATATCACGAATTAGACTTGTGGTCCATCCCAGGAGGATTTGTTTTTGAAGATGAAAATCTGAACGATGCTGCAAACCGTATTCTCTATGAACGCACACACCTCGAAGATGTATATCTGGAGCAGTTTTATACATTTGGAGACAAGAAAAGAACCGAAAAAAACCCTCATCGTCAGCTTTTAGAAAACAAAGGCCTTACAGTGAATAAAGACCACTGGATTTATAAGCGATTTGTTACAGTAGGATATTATGCCTTAATTGATTATACGCTTTCTCATACCTTCCCCGATTCTTTTAATGAAGTCTGCGAATGGTTTGATGTACACCATCTTCCGGATATGGCTTTTGATCATCAACAAATCATAGAAAAAGGCTTGAAACATCTTCGCAAAAATCTGGATTACAAGATTGTTGGAAGCAATCTCCTTCCGGAAAGATTCACCATGAAAGACTTGCAGAATCTTTATGAAACGATTTTGGATGAAAAATTTAGAAGAAATAATTTCCAAAGGAAAATGTTGAGTCTTAATATTTTAGAAAGACATGAAAAATTCTTTGACGGCTCAGCCAACAAAGCACCATTTCTTTATTCTTTCATCAAAAAGTAAGATTTAGAACCTGAAAATATCTTTCGCTTTATTCCATGCCGCCTCAAAATGGAGAAGATTCAATCGATGTGGAATTTTCTCTACCTGTAAAAAATTGATCACCTGTTCGGTGGGCATGTTTCCTACCAGATCATCTTTGGCATAAGGACAACCACCAATACCTTTGATGGCAGAATCAAACCTTCTGCAGCCTTGGTCGTAAGCCGCTTTCAGCTTTTTGTAAGAGTCTTCATAACGGTTATGAAAATGTCCTCCGAAATTGATCTGAGGATGTCTTGCCGGAATTTCTTTGAATAAAAACGAAATTTTTTCTACATCTCCAATGCCAGTAGTATCAGAAAGTAAAATGCTTTCTACGCCGATTTCTACAAAACGGCTTGCCCAATAATCTACATCTTCCCATTTCCAGATTTCACCGTAAGGATTACCGAAGGCCATTGAAAAATAAACATTGAGGGTTCGGTTTTCTGCATTTGTCATTTTCAGAATTTCAGCAATTTCGGCGAAAGCCCTTTCCTGATTTTTGTTGGTGTTACGGTATTGAAAGGTTTCAGAAATGGAAAATGGAAATCCCAAAATGTCTATGTTTTCATGTTTCAACGCCCTCTCTGCACCTGAAACATTGGCCACAATCACGGAAATTTTGGTGTTGTTTTTCTTTTGAATTTCTGGGATTACGTCTTTGGTGTCTGCCATTTGCGGAATGGCTTTAGGGGAAACAAAACTGCCACAATCCAGCACATCAAAGCCCACTTCCATCAACGCGTTGATGTAGTCAATTTTTTGCTGGGTAGGGATTAATTCTCCCCAGCCTTGCATGGCATCCCGTGGACATTCGGTAAGGAACATGATGTTTCTGTTTTTTCTTGTTTAAAATTACAAAATTTTTAATTCATTTTTTGATAAAATTTATTAGCCCTAACCTCAACCTAAATTTTTAAATTTGTAGAAATTAAATTCAATAATGCAGACGATAGAATTCAACCACGAGTGGAAAATGAAACTTCTCCACCGTTTTATCAATTATGTAAAAATCTATTCTACCAGCGACCCGGAAAGCGAGACTTGTCCGTCTTCTCCTCAACAGTGGGATATTGCCAAATATATTTTTCAAGAATTGCAGGATTTGGGATTAGAAGGTGTTTCTTTAGACGACAATGGTTATATTATGGCTTACGTGCCGTCTAATATTGAGGAACAAGAGCCTACCATAGGGTTTATTTCTCATTATGATACTTCGCCGGACTTTAACGGAAAAGATGTGAATCCACAAATTTGGGAAGATTACAATGGAGAAGATTTGTTGCTGAATAAAGAAACAGGCTTTACGCTTTCTCCTTCCAAATTCGAAAATTTGAAAAACTATATCGGTCAAACATTGATTACTACAGACGGAACCTCTCTTTTGGGTGCCGACGATAAAGCCGGAGTTGCG
Source organism: uncultured Flavobacteriales bacterium (assembly GCA_937973555.1). Taxonomy (GTDB): domain Bacteria; phylum Bacteroidota; class Bacteroidia; order Flavobacteriales; family Weeksellaceae; genus Cloacibacterium. Next base: position 22,112 of record CALJKL010000019.1, read on the forward strand.
GAAATAGTAACTGCGGCGGAATACCTTTTGGCTCACCCGGAAATTAAACATGGCAGAATTGCGATTGGTTTTACTCCAGATGAGGAAATCGGTAGAGGAGCGCATAAATTTGATGTGGCGAAATTCGGGGCAGAATATGCCTATACCATGGATGGAAGTGAAGTAGGAGAGTTGGAGTATGAAAACTTTAACGCTGCAGGTGCCGTGGTAAAAATCAACGGATTGAGTGTGCATCCAGGATATGCTTTCGGGAAAATGAAGAACGCGACTTTATTAGCCGCAGAATTTGCGCAGTCGCTTCCAGCTAATGAAACACCTGCCACCACGGTAGGTTTTGAAGGGTTTTATCATTTAACAGACATCAAAGCAGATGTTTCTGATGCCAAACTGCAATACATCATCCGAGACCATGAAGCTGAAAAATTTGAAGCCCGAAAACAGTTTATCACCGAGAAAGTGGCCGCCTTTAATGCCCAATATGGAGCAGGAACCGCAGAGCTGGAAATCAAAGAGCAGTACCGCAACATGAAGCAGCAGTTTGAAGGCAAAATGCACATTATAGACATTGCCGAACAAGCCATGAAAGATGCCAACATAGAACCAAAAATAAAAGCCATCAGAGGCGGAACGGACGGAGCCCAACTTTCGTACATGGGATTACCTTGCCCGAATATTTTTGCGGGAGGAGAAAATTTCCATGGGCCGTATGAATTTGTTGCATTAGAAAGCATGGAAAAAGCCGTGAAAGTGATTGTCAATATCGCAAAAGCGAAGAAATAAATAAAAAGCCTCGAATTTCGAGGCTTTTTTTATTCTGATTTATTCAAAAACGCGTCCCAACCTTGGGCGGTTATTTGTGCCAGTTCGTTGCTACCACGCAGCACCATATAGTTGCCTTGTTCTTCTTCTACGGCATGTCCAATCACCGTAAAATCTGGGTGGTTTCTCATTTTTTCGTAATCCGAAGGCGCTATGGTAAATAGCAATTCATAATCTTCGCCACCACTTAATGCACACATCACCGGATTTAGGTTGAATTCGTCTGCGGTAGAAATGGTAAGAGAATCCATTGGGATTTTCTCTTCATAAAGACGGAAGCCCACTTTGCTTTGGTCAGAAAGATGAAGGATTTCTGAGGCCAAACCATCAGAAACATCTATCATAGAAGTAGGTTTAATATCTAGTTGCTCTAGAATTTTTTTGATGTCTGTTCTTGCTTCAGGTTTTAGTTGACGCTCCAAAATATAGTCGTAGCCTTCCATTTCGGGCTGCATATTGGGATTGGTAAGATATACGGTGTGTTCTCTTTCTAGAATTTGAAGTCCCATGTAAGCACCGCCCAAATCACCAGTTACTACCAATAAGTCATTGGCTTTAGCACCATTTCTTTTAATGATATTTTCTTCTTTTTCTAATCCTATTGCGGTAATGGTAATGACCAATCCGGCATTAGAACTGGTGGTGTCTCCGCCCACCAAGTCTACGCCATATCTTTCGCAAGCGCGGTAGATCCCCTCATAAATTTCGTCAAAAGCTTCTACCGGAAAACGGTTAGATGCGGCAATAGAAACCAAAACTTGCGTAGGAACAGCATTCATGGCGGCAATATCGCTAAGGTTTACCACTACGGCTTTGTAGCCTAAATGTTTTAAAGGGACATATCCCAAATTAAAATGCACTCCTTCAGCCAAGACGTCTGTGGTGACTACCACTTTTTGCCCATCAGGATTAATCACCGCTGCATCATCTCCTACCGCCACTTCAGAAGAAGCGTTTTTGATAGGGAAATTCTCTGTAAGCCTTTTGATAAGCCCGAATTCTCCTAGGGCAGAAACCGGCGTTAATTGAGGTTTTTTATCTTCTAACATAATTGTATTCTCGTAAAGGGATCTATTTCTAGACCCCCAATTTATTATTTATCTGTTTAAATCCATCATTTCTGGAGTGATGTTCTCCGGGCGGAAAGGCAAAGCCTTAATGTCTTCTTTAGAAAGCAACTTGGTATTTTCGGTTTTGAATTCGTTCATCACCACCAAAATATCCTCCGGCGGAGTCGTTGCTTTTCTCAACATCATATCTATCCAAACGCCAGTGGCTTCAGCCGTGGCGCAATGTGTGCCATCCGGCAAATAGAATTTATGCGTAAACTGATAGATGCTGGCATCTTCAGAACTTCCGCTGATCTCTAGGCTCACCACCACCTCTTGGTCGGCATATATTTCCTTGAAAAAAGAATACCTCTCGTGCAGAATCACTGGTCCCACACCCCAACGGTTCAGTTGCGAAACCCCCATTTTATGTTTGGTCATAAAAGCCATTCTGGCTTGAGCGCAATATTGTACATAAGACGAATTGGCCAAGTGTCTGTTGGCATCAATGTCGCTCCAGCGAACTTCAAATTTATGGTAATAGATCATTGTAGATGAATTTGAGTCCCCAAAATTAAGCATTTAAACTTTCATAACTCTTTATTTATAGTAAATTTGTAGAAATTTAGAATCAATTTTGAAAAAGAAAATCGCCATCATTGGAGGAGGAGCCGCCGGATTTTTCTGTGCTGCTAATATAGATCAAAACCTTTATGATGTTATTATTGTAGAGCAAAACAAAGAGGTTCTCCAAAAGGTGAAAATTTCCGGAGGAGGAAGGTGCAATGTTTCTCATGCTTGTTTTGACCCTCGCGAATTGGTGAAATTCTATCCTAGAGGAAACAAAGAATTGCTCAGCGTTTTTCATAAGTTTCAGCCGGGCGATACCATGGATTGGTTTGACCAACGAAACATTTCGTTAAAGATAGAAGAAGATAACCGCATTTTTCCGGAAAGCAATTCTTCGCAAACCATAATCGATTGTTTTTTAAAAGAAATTCAACAAAAAAACTTCCAGATAAAAACCCAAAGTGTGGTTTTGGAAATTCAACAAAAAGAACAGCAATATCTTATCAAGACCAATTCAGAAGAAATACTGGCAGACTATGTGGTCTATACCACAGGCAGCGCGCCTAAATCTCTGAAAACCATAGAAAACCTGGGGCATAAAATGGTATCACCGGTGCCTTCTCTGTTTACGTTTAACATTAAAAATGATGTTTTGCAAGATTTGATGGGAACCAGTTTTCTTTATGCAGAGGTCTCTATCCCGAGCCTGAAAATGGAAGAAAGCGGCCCACTGCTGATTACCCATTGGGGTTTATCGGGGCCAGCCGTATTGAAACTCTCTGCATGGAAGGCTAGAGAATTGGCCGATTTGAAATACCATTTTGACATCAAGGTTAATTTTTTAGGACTTGACAGAGAACAGGCAGAAGAAATCTTCAAAACCTTTAAAGAAGAAAATCCTAAAAAACTGATTGGAAATTCTAAAATATTCGACATTACCAATCGTTTTTGGCACCGCATTTTATGGTTGGCCAAAGTAGATTTGGAAAAAAATATTTCTCATATTACGAAACAGGAGCTCCAAAAAATTCTCGAAAATCTTTGCGAAAACACCCTACAGGTAAAAGGAAAATCTACGTTTAAAGACGAATTTGTAACGGCCGGTGGAATAGATTTAAAAGAAATAGACTTCAAAACCATGAAATCCAAAGTCTTAGAAAATTTCTACATCGCAGGCGAGGTGCTCAATATAGATGCCGTAACCGGAGGGTTTAATTTTCAGGCTTGCTGGAGCGAAGCGTGGCTCATAGCACAGGATTTGAATGCTAAAAACTAAAAACTCAATCCTTCAATTTTAAGATTCAGTTTTGCATTGATGTCAATAACTGCGGTCATAAATTCCGGGTGAATGAATATCTGATTGGGCTGTATGGCCAAGACTTTTCCTTGTAGTTTCAGACCTGTATAGTATTCTTTATTGAAACTATCTTCAATGCTTTTTTTAGAATTATCTTCTATTTCCTGAAGTGGAATCCCAAAATCTTGTTCTATCATTTTCACAATTTTTCCTTCAAACAGCGAGGTAAGTGCTTTCTGGAAAATATTTCTCGTCTTCAGTGTAAAATCAGTTTTGGTAAAGGCAATTTTATGTTTTTGGGCATCATAAATAGGTAGTCCTTTTATAAAGGAAGTACCATTTACTTTTCCGGATGTTTTCACTTCTATCACCACGTTGTCATTTTCGGGGTATACTTTAATTTCTTCTACCCGAATCTTGCTTTTGCCATTATTGAAATCAAAATCTTTTCCCTCAAACTGTTTTTTAGCAATATTGCTGGCTGCCGCAAAAGGAATGTTGGCGGTGGTTTTCATAGAAAACACATCTCCCATATTTTGAGAAGGAATATAGTTGGGGATAGTCTTTACAAATGGATTTCCCAAGGGTTTTATGCCGGTAAAGGTTTCTGAAAACAAATCGATGGAAATGGTAGACTTTATTTGGTCTGCATAAATTTCGAGCGGGGTAAGTTTCAAAGACTGAGGCGTTATTTTGAGCCATGTATTGTACTGTTCAGAAATCTGAATGGGATTGGTGAAATTATTCCAAGCCATCACTAGATAAGGCTGCAAATTCATTTTTTGTTGAATTTGAGTGTCAATAACAGCAGTAAAATCTTTTTGCTGCTTTACAAGGATGTCTTCTATAATAGATGTAATAGGAATTTTTACTTTGCCAAAGTCTAAAACCGGTTTTTCTTTCCAGATAAAGCCAGCGGTAGAAGTAGACGTTTTTAGAGCCCAATTGGGTTGTAACACCAAAGAAGAAATAAAGTTCATGACCAATTTAAAATTGGTCTGCTGATAGCTGTAAACGCCCAAAGTTCCTATGCCTTTTTGTGCCCAAACTTTCAAAGGAACAGAACACATAAGGCGGTTGTTGGTTAAAGGCTTCAGGATGATATCACCATCTTTTTCTACTTTGGTTTTCAGTTGGTCATTATTATTATCCTCATAAGATAAATCTTCATAAAGGGTGCCAGCAATTTGTAGGTTTACCAATCTTTGGATTTCAGATATCGGCAAAGACATGGGGATGGTAACAGCACTCTGTATTTTGGGAAATTGATAACTAGTGGTCTGAGAAAAAGTCCATACACCAACCAAAACCAAAATGTATTTCAATTTCAATTTAATCATTTATGTGGAGAATAATTTTTTATTGTTCTAAAGAATGCTTAGTAGGTTGGGATAGGGTCTCTGCCGTCCATTCTACTTTCTTTAGGAATGGGTGCATGCGATGAGCGCATTCCAATTCGCATAACGAGCATGAATACGTTTTGCAATCGTCCATATGGAAGTTGTATTCTACATGCCTTTCTGTCTCTGCTGCCAATGTTTTGATGATGTTTTCCATCTCCTGATGAGACTCTCTTAAGGTGTTATACCAAGGGAGCGTAATATGGGCGTCAATATGCAGACCGCTTCCGTATTGTTGGATTTTCATGTTGTGGATGTCTACCCATTCTTTTCTTCGGTTTTGGGCGAGTACTTCTACCACTGCGGCTAAGAGTTCCGGGTCGGCTTCGTCCATAATCCCACTCAATGATTTTCTTACAATTTTGTATCCTATAAAAATGATGTAGGTTCCAAAAACCAAAGCTACTGCTGAGTCAATCCAATAAATTTTGGTGAAGTATACCAATATCAAACTCACTACAACTCCCATAGTAGTAATGGTATCAGACTGAAGGTGTTTTCCGGAGGAAATCAGCACCACGGAGTTTTCTTTTTTGCCTTTCTGAATAGAAATATAGCCCATCAAATAATTGACAATAGCGGTCGCTAAAACGATAAAAATACCATAATCCAATTTATTGAGTTGATTACCGTGCAGCAAACTGTCTACAGCTTCCACAATAATCATAATGCCCGCAAAAATAATGAGGGAACCCTCTACCCCGGAAGTAATGAATTCTACCTTTCCATGCCCATAAGGATGGTTTTCATCTTTGGGCTGGGCCGCAAGATATAAGGAGTATAATCCCATAAAGGCCGAAATGATATTCACGATGCTTTCCATGGCATCAGAAAATACCGCATCAGAATTGGTAAGGTGCCAAGCAATGAGTTTGCCAACAAAAAGAATGACGCCTACTATGGCTACATTTCTTTGGAACGTAAATTTTTGTTTAGCAGTATTTTGGGGAACTTCCATTTGTCAAATATTGTTGTTATAATGATCTAACAATAAAAAATCCCGCTATTGGCGGGATTAAATTTATACTAAGTTGTTTGCGATTACATATTCTGCAATTTGTACTGCGTTGGTAGCGGCACCTTTTCTAAGGTTGTCTGCCACAATCCAACAGTTCATGGCATTGTCGCGTGAATGGTCTCTTCTTATTCTTCCTACAAAAACCTCGTCTTTGCCTTCAGAATAGAAACACATAGGGTATTCTTTTTTGGCAGGGTCATCCTGAAGTACTACTCCTGGAGTATTGGCCAAGATGTTTTTCACTTCAGCCAAATCAAATTCTTTTTCAAACTCAATGTTTACACTTTCTGAGTGCCCTCCCTGTACCGGAATTCTTACTGCAGTTGCGGTGAATTTAATAGAATCATCGCCCATAATTTTTTTAGGCTCTTTCATCAATTTCAATTCCTCCTTGGTGTAATCTCCTTCATCAAAAACATCACACTGAGGTAATGCATTTTTGAAGATTTGATAAGGATAAACTGCGTTTACTTCAACAGAACCTGGATTAACAGCATTGGCTATTTCTGCATTCAATTGGTCTACGGCAGCCTTTCCTGTTCCTGAAACCGATTGGTAAGTAGAAACGATTACTCTTTTGATGTTGTATTTTTTATGTAGCGGATTCAATACCATTACCATCTGTATCGTAGAACAGTTGGGGTTGGCAATAATCTTGTCTTCTTTGGTTAAGATATGTGCATTGATTTCTGGCACTACCAATGGTTTGGTAGGGTCCATTCTCCATGCTGAAGAATTATCAATAACGGTGCAGCCTACTTCTGCAAATTTTGGAGCATATTCTAAAGAAGTGCTTCCACCTGCAGAAAAAATAGCTATTTGAGGTTTCATTGAAATCGCGGTGTCCATAGAAACAATACTAAATTCCTTGCCCTTAAAAGCGACCTTCTTGCCTACCGATCTCTCGGAAGCTACTGGAATTAATTCTGTTATAGGAAGATTTCTTTCTTCCAAGACTTTCAACATAACCTGGCCTACCATACCGGTAGCCCCTACTACTGCGATTTTCATTTTTTATTAGATGATTTAAAAGTTAAACTATCCACCGAAAACTCTTGTCCAAGGGAAAACGAAAGCAACTAATGTAATTGCCAAAATTCCCATGAAAACAATTTTTAAAGAGAGTTTCTCGTTGGTTTTCATATATTTATTGATGATTGTAAATAATACGGCTGCTATGATCATAGCAAAAGGGTGCTCTACAAATGTCATTCTATTATATGAATCACTCATCAGCGTTCCTGCGTCCAAAGCAGATTTAAATCCTGGTGAAAAAATAAACAGCAACGGAATTCCTATCAACAACTGGGTATGAAAGAAAATCATGGTGAAAAGTGTTAATTTTTTCAAGGGTTTAGAAATATTCCCTGAATAGCCAAACATAGCAGTTAATAAGGCGATAAAGAAAAAGGTAAGTACCAATAATACTAAATAGCCAAATCCTTTGTGGGCATGAAGAAATATATTGTATAAGTCCATAGATGTTTTTTTTAAGAAGCAAAGGTAAAAAAAAATCCCGACTCTGTGAGTCGGGATTATATTTATAAAATCTAAAATTGTGATTAGAATCTATAAGAGATAGAAGCTGCCCAAGTTCTTCCGAAGCCGAAATAAACTAAGTTAGCTGTATCAATACCTTTGTACTGAATGTTGCTAGCTCCAGTAGTACCAGAGAAGATAGAAGATTTACCATCAGAAATATATACTTCGTCAAATAAGTTGTATACGTTTCCAGTAAAGATCAATCTGTCTTTTCCTACAGGTAAAGTATAAGAAATACCAACATCTGTTAGGTCATAATGAGGCAATCTAAGCGTACCGTTTTTAGCAGCAGTTGGGATAACACCATTAGTGATGATGTAACTGTTTGAAATACTGAATGTAGAGTATAAGTTATCTACATATTTCCAAGTTCCAAAAACGCTTAAGTTTTTGATTGGCTTATAAGTAAAACCTAAAGCACTAGTAGTTTGTGCAGCATCAGCAACTTTAATGTTGTCTAAAGCTAAAGCAACTTCGTTAGAACCACTGCTTACAGCGATTGGATCACCGTTTACATCAGTAAGTCTACCAGTTGGATTGCTCTTGTATCTCCAGTCACCTACAGATAACATACCGTTGAATTCTAACACATCAGAAGCTTTGTAGAATGCTTCTAACTCAATTCCTTTGTGAACTTCTTTAACACCACTTAAACTTACAGAAGCGTTCGCGTAGTTAGTAGTACCAATAGTATAAGTAAATCCAGAAAGACGTACAAATCTATCAGCCCAAGTTGTATAATAAAGGTTTAAGTTAGCTCTGAATTTAGAACTCTTGAAACCATAACCTAATTCAACAGAAGAAATTTTCTCGTTTCTTAAGTCTTTGTTTATAATTTGTAGGTTATTAGACCCTTGAACTCCAGTAGGAATACTGTATGGGAATACCGCATATTGGTTAGGCTGTTTAGAATAGTAACCAGCATTTACAAATACGTTGTGTTGATCGTTGATGTTATAGTTAACACCACCTTTAGTATTGTATCCGAAGATGAATTTGTTGTCAGTTTTAGTATGAACTGCCTGACCTTGTTGGATTGCAGTACCGTCTACTAACCAGTTGTCAATTCTTTGGAATCCTTGTTCAGAAACTGATCCTTGTAAGAAAGCAGAAACTTGATCGTTAGTATATTCTAATTGACCGAAAGTACCTAACCACATTACTTGACCATTGTAGTTTCTGTTAACGATTTGAGATTCGTCTTTTACAGCTTTTGCAAATGGATTGTAAGATGGCTTAGCATTTTGAGCTTGAGTTACATAATAACCAGCTGTGTTATGCCAATCTCCTTTTTCTAAATATTTAGTATTACCTAAGAAGTCTGTTACAATTCCTGGGTGGTATCCATAATAGTATCTTCCGTCTAAACCAACTGAAACGTTCCAGTTTTGGTTAAATTTATGTTGGAAGTTGGTTAAGAAACCATACCAGTCGTGAGAGTTGATGTTAGAACGTCTGATAAGACCGTTACTTTTGTTTGAAACACCTGGTGTAGCGTTAACAGCACCAAAATCAGCAACAGTTCCTCCTTGGTTCCATTTTACGATGTCATCGTATCTGATTAAACCATCAGCAGTTTTTGGTAAACTGTTAATTGACTTACCGTTGATAGTACCTAAGATACCGGTACCACCACCTCTACCCCAAGAAGCGTAAAGAACTGTAGATAATTTAGATTTTTCGCTCATCGTCCAATCCCAGTTGATAGACATTACAGGCTTGCTGTAATAGTTTACTGTTTGAGAATATTCTTGACCGTTTAAATAACCCCAGTTAGAGTTGTATTTTCTGTTTGGAGTGTCAAAACCATTACCATACTTAATATAGTCACTGATTTTACTTTGGTAGTTCTGGTTATGCCATTGAGGTGCACCAGTGAAAGTAAATTGGAAATCGTGTTTTTTGTTTGGTTGGTATCCAATAGCTAAGTAATAGTTGTACCCTTCAAATTTAGAACCATCAATGTAAGTATTACCAGCAGTTCTAGACATTAAGAATGAAGTAGACCATCCTTTTGCGCTTTTACCTGTGTTGTAAGAGAATAATGATTTGAAATAACCATCATTACCGAAACCTAAAGTTACGTTACCTTCTCTTTTCTTGTCTGCAGCTCTAGTGATTACGTTAATAGTACCCCCTACAGAAGCAATAGCTAATTTAGAAGAACCTAAACCTCTTTGTACTTGTAATGCAGAAGTAACATCTGATAAACCAGACCAGTTAGACCAATAAACAGTACCACCTTCCATGTCGTTTACAGGTACCCCGTTGATCATTACCGCAGTGTTGCTGGTATCAAAACCTCTGATGTTAACACGTCCGTCACCAAAACCACCGCCACCTTTAGTAGCATAGATTGATGGTGTAGTTGCAAGAATTTCTGGGAATTCTTGGTTACCAAGTCTTTCAACAATCTGAGCTTCTTTAATCGTAGAAACTGCTACAGGAGTTTTTCTGTCTTTAGCAATATCTGCTACACCAGTAAGAACTACCTGTTCGATGTCTCTAGACTTTGTAGAATCTTTTTCTTTTTGCGCAAATGCCACAGTAGCAGCAGTAAGAGCAATAACTACAGAAAGTCTTTTCTTTCCTAAATAGTTGATTTTCATAAAATTATATAATTTCTAATATTGTTTTTACGGATTGCAAAATACATCTTTTTTTTTTAACTAAAATTAACATAATGTTAAAATTTTAATTTTTTTTTCCACACAGATGTTTTTTAATGCTATATAATGCAAAAAACCACTTATTAGAAGTGGTTTCATGATTTTTATTTTTTTATTGCCTTGAGACTCAGGTCAATATTTTTTGCTGAATGGGTGAGAGCCCCTGCGGAAATATAGGTAACACCGGTCTGTGCAATGGCATTTAATTGGTCTCTTGTAATGCCTCCGGAAGCTTCTGTTTCACATTTACCGTTAATAATTTTAACGGCTTCTTCCATGGTTTTAAGATCCATATTGTCCAGCATAATTCTGTCAATACCTTTACCGGCCAATTTTGCGGCTTCTTCCACTTCGGCAAGGTTTCGGGTTTCTACCTCCACTTTCAGTTTCAGTTTATTTTTTTTGAGGTATTCCTGCGTCATTTTTACAGCATTGGTAATGTTTCCATTGTAATCTATGTGATTGTCTTTCAGCATGATCATGTCATAAAGCCCAAATCTGTGATTGGTTCCTCCTCCAATGACCACCGCCCATTTTTCACAAATTCTGAAATTAGGTGTGGTTTTTCTAGTGTCCAGAAGTTTGGTTTTGGTCCCTAAAAGCCTAGAGTCCCAGTCATGGGATAGGGTAGCAATGCCGCTCATTCTTTGCATGCAATTGAGCACTAGCCTTTCGGTAGAAAGTATGGAACGTGCATTTCCGCTTACTATAAAAGCAATGTCGCCAACTTTAGCATTTTCCCCATCTTTTATAAAAACTTCTAAGGTTAAATTTTTATCAAAAGTCTTAAAAATGATTTCAGCCAATTCCACACCTGCCAAAATACAGTCTTCTTTCACAATAAGTTGGGCGCTCTGCTGAAGATTTGTCGGAATGGTAGAAAGTGTAGAGTGGTCACCTTGCTGGATGTCTTCTTCCAAAGCAGATTTTATAAATTGTTTTAAGACTTTATCTGTAGCGTAAGTGGGGCGTTTCATGTTTAGTTTTGAGTTTGTTAGGTGAATTTTTGATGATTTTATGCGAAGTCTTTGTTGTAAAAAGCTCCTTTGTTTTCTTTCATTTCCAAGGACTGTTTAATGATAAGGTAAGAAACATTTACCAGATTTCTGAGTTCAGAAAGTTGAGGAGAAATGACGGCATAATTATAGAGTTCGGTAACGGCTTCGAAGATTTCGCGCTGTTTTTTTTGGGCGAGTTTTAGTCGGTCATTACTTCTTACAATACCCACCAAATCACTCATCATTTCCTGCAGTTGCTTTCTGAGGTAAGTAATCATTACCATTTCCTCCAAGACCTTCATGCCTTCTTCATTCCATTCGGGTACGTTTTCCAAATCAAAATAATTGAATTCGTCCTTTTGAAGAAGCTCAACGGTTTTCATGGCAGCGTTATGTCCATACACTAAGCCTTCTAAAAGTGAGTTAGAGGCCAATCTGTTAGCACCATGCAATCCAGAGTTGGTGCATTCTCCTACCGCAAAAAGATTTTTAATGCTCGATTGTCCATCCATATCTACTTCAATTCCTCCCATCAGATAATGAGAAGCCGGAACTACCGGAATCAACTGTTTAAAAGGATCGATCCCCTCATCCAAACATTTTTGGTAAATATTCGGGAAGTGTTCTGTGAATTTTTGCTGATCCATTTCGCGACAATCCAAGCCTACGAATTCGTCTCCAGAAATCTTCATTTCATTGTCTATGGCTCTTGCTACAATATCACGGGAGGCGAGTTCTTCTCTCTCATCATACTTCTGCATAAATTTTTCGCCATCTTTAGTTCTGAGTTTTGCACCATCGCCACGCACCGCTTCAGAAATCAGAAACAGCATGCCATCCCTTTTAGAATACATTGCCGTAGGGTGAAACTGAATGTACTGCATGTTAGAAACTTTTCCTCTGGCCCTATGCACAAAGGCAATGCCGTCTCCGGTAGCAATGGAAGGATTGGTGGTGTTTTTGTAAACATGACCAGCGCCGCCTGTGGCAACAAGCGTTACTTTGGCTGTAATTTTCTTTATTTTTTTATTTTTTTGGTCGAGTACATAAGCTCCATAACAGGTAATGTTGTCTTGGTCAAATTTTTTTCCCGGAACATGGTGCTGTGTAATGAGGTCTACCACGTAATGATAATCGTAAATTTCGATATTGGGAGCCTGTGCAATGTAGGCCAAAAGTGCACGTTCTATCTCCGCGCCGGTAATGTCTTTGTGATGTACGATTCTGAATTCGGTATGGCCGCCTTCTCTCCCCAGTTTGTATTCGCCATCTTTTTCTTTATCGAAATGGGTGCCCCATTCTACCAATTCCTGAAACCTGTGTGGCCCTTCCTTGATGACCATTTCTACCACCGCACGGTTGTTTTCGCCATCTCCGGCACGCATGGTGTCTTGTATATGCTTTTCGAAATTGTCTTTGCTGAAATCCGTCACCACAGCAAGGCCGCCCTGCGCATATTTGGTATTGGTTTCATCCTCCTCTGCTTTGGTGACGATGGTAATTTTTGCGTTTGGTAATTTTTCTGAAATCTTAATGGCATATGAAAGCCCCGAAATTCCTGAACCGATTACCAATACATCTGTTTTCATCATTATTTGATGTTTGAAAAAATGAAAATTTAAAAGACAGTCAAAAATAATAATTTAAATCGAAAGAAAGCGATTATTCTTCAAACAAACCGCCATCTTTTTGGATTTCAAAAAAGAGATCAGATTTTAAATTTCCAGATTGTGAAGCTTTCACGGCGAGTTGGTCGCAGAGTTCATTTTCGGGATGTCCGTTATGCCCTTTTATCCAATGAAAGTGTACTTTGTGCTTTTTATACAACGGAACAAATCTTTGCCATAAATCCGGATTTTTTACATTTTTAAATCCTTTTTTTATCCAGCCGTAAATCCAATTTTGGTTGATAGCATCGGCTACATATTTAGAATCGGTGAAAATGTGCACATCGTCCTCTGGATTTTTTAATTTTTCTAAAGCCTCAATTACCCCCAAAAGCTCCATGCGGTTATTGGTGGTTAAGGTAAATCCTTCTGAAAAAGTCTTCTGATAATTTTTTTCCGGAACGCGCATCAGGATGCCGTAGCCCCCTTTGCCGGGGTTTCCGCTGCATGCACCGTCAGTATAAATTTCAATCCTCATGTAAACAGTAAAGCAACAAATTTACAATTTTAGAAAGGCATGTCCTCGTCTTCGTCATCATTCATGGCTGAGCCGGAAATGTTGCCACTGTCAGGCATGCCAAAGGCAGCACCAGGGTCAATAGAAACCCTCAAACTGTCGAAGCCACTTGGTTCGTTTTGCTGGGCAAATCCAGAAGAATGATAACTTCCAAAAAGATCGAGATCCGAAAACTTTGCCAAACTTCCAAGGAAGGAAAGCCTTACATCTGAAATGGAACCATTTCTGTGTTTTGCAATGATCAATTCGGCTTGGTTGGCAGAAGGTGTTTCGTCTTCCCAAGTGTCTATTTTATAATATTCCGGACGGTAGATAAAAGATACAATATCAGCATCTTGCTCTATAGCTCCGGATTCCCTCAAGTCGGAAAGTTGAGGTCTTTTGTTAGGTCTTGTTTCTACCGTTCTCGATAACTGCGAAAGAGCAATTACCGGAACATTTAGTTCTTTAGCAATGGCTTTTAATGAACGTGAAATGGTAGCGATTTCCTGCTCACGGTTTCCTCCGCCTTTTCCACCAGAATTGGCAGTCATTAGCTGCAGGTAATCTACCATGATGATTTTTACCCCGTGCTGCATCACCAATCTTCGGCATTTTGCTCTGAAGTCAAAAACAGAAAGCGCAGGTGTTTCGTCTATGTATAAAGGGGCATTTTCCAAAGCAGAAACGTTAGAGAACAGTCTTTGCCATTCTTCTTCCGACATTTGTCCTTTTCTGAGTTTTTCTGAAGAAATGCCTGTTTCCGAAGCAATCATCCTGGTGATGAGCTGAACGGATGCCATTTCCAGTGAGAATAATGCCATTGGAACTTGGTGCTCCACAGCAATATTTCTCGCCATAGATAGCAAAAATGCGGTTTTACCCATCGCAGGACGTGCTGCAATAATGATAAGGTCAGAATTTTGCCACCCGCCGGTTTCTTTGTCCACATCTCTAAAACCTGAAGGAATACCCGAAAGACCTTCTTTGTCTTTCAAAGATTTAATTTTATCAATAGCTTCTTTTACCAATGAATTGGCAGTATCAAAACCTTTTTTGATGGTTCCGTTGGTAATTTCGAAGAAAGATTGTTCAGCCTTGTCCAAAAGTTCGAAAACGTCTGTAGACTCTTTATATGAATTGTCAATAACATTGGCAGAAACATTAATCAAACTTCTTAAGATAAATTTTTCTAAGATAACACGTACATGATATTCTATGTGGGCAGAAGAAGACACCCCCATGGTTAATTCAATGATGTAATGATCACCCCCGGCAAAACCCAATTTTTCAGTTCTTTTGAGTTCTTGGATGGTGGTCATTAAATCTACCGGCTCATTTTTTTCGTATAAACGAAGGATAGCACTAAAGATTTCTTTGTGCCTTGGATCGTAAAAAACTTCCGGTGAAAGTAAGTCTATAGAATAATCTAATCCCTTTTTATCGATTAAAAATGTACCGATGACCAATTTCTCGAATTCAACTGCATTTGGCGGCATTTTGCCGTTTGAAATAGAAAGTTCCTTCGCGAAATTACCATGTATTAAACTTGATAATGTTTCCTTCTGTACCATGTAGCAAAGATAAAATTTTTATAAAGAGAAAGAGGTTAAACACACTTTTTGCGGATAGAAAGCAAAATGCTTTTATTGATAACGTTTTAATGAAAATTTCATTGTGGATAACTTTGTAAGTTATCCATAAAAGTTAAAATTTTCTTAAAAAATTAATACTCCATTTCTCTCAATTCTTTGGCTTGAGAGCCAACAAACAAAGTGACCAAAATGGTAAGGCTTCCCCCAATGATGACGGAAGGAATAACCCCGAAAACCTTTGCCATAAAACCACTTTCAAATTGCCCCAATTCATTGCTGGAATTGATGAAAATGGAATTGGCACTTAATACGCGGCCCCTTATTTCATGAGGCGTTTTGAGCTGAAGAATCGTATGACGAACCACCACTGAGATGCCGTCTAGCATACCGCTGATGACCAATAACAAGAATGAAAGCCAGAAAATCTTTGAAAAAGCAAAAAGAATAATGCAAACCCCAAATCCAGCCACAGCGAAAAGTAAAATTTTACCTTGATTTTTCTTCAATGGGAAAAGGGATAAAGTAAGAATGATGCACATAGAGCCAATATCTGTAGCTGCATTCAGCATGCCGAAGCCTTCTGAACCTACCTTCAAAATATCACTCGCAAAAATAGGAACCAATGCCACCACCCCTCCAAAAAGAATCGCGAAAAGGTCTAGTGAGACCGCTCCCAAAATGGTTTTGGTACGGAAAATATAGCGCATGCCTTCTAGCATACTATCCAAAACACTGCTGTTTTTTTCTTTAACTTCAGAATAATGTCTTTTTACTTGCCAAAAAAACAAAGAGGCAATCATCAGCGATGAAAGGATGACCAAAAGCGTACCTTTTATTTCGATTAAAGCAATTAAAAAACCACCAATGGCATGTCCAAAAACGGAAGCCGTCAAAAAGGTAGCTTGGTTGAGGGTAACTGCGTTGGAAAGATTTTCCTGAGGTACTGTTTTAGGCACCATGGATGAAACTATAGGTCCCAGAAAAGCCCTTAAAATGCCGGTGAAAAAGATGACGCCGTATATAAAGTAACTGACTTGCTTATTGCTGAATTTCAAAAAAGAATAATTGAAAAATGCCGGCAAAATAAACAAAGAAATCAGGAAAATATAGGCGTAATTGGTGATGAGCAACAGTCGTTTCTTTTCAGAATTGTCAATCACATGCCCTGCGTATAATGCCATGGTAACGGCAGGTATCACTTCCGAAAGGCCTATCATCCCTATGGCTAAAGGGTCTTTTGTAAGAAGATAAATCCACCAGGCCAAAAGCGTAGAAAGCATTCTGAACCCTAAAATCATAAATAGCCTTCCCAGAATAAGGCTTCTGAATTCATGTATTCTTAAAACTTTTAGCGGCTCGAATTTCATTCTTTATATTTTGTATTTGGTTAAAAAATCTCCAATTTTTCGGTCATTGGCCAAACGCGGAATTTTGTTTTGTCCGCCTAGTTTACCTTCGGATTTGGCATATTCCTGAAAAGCATTTTTTTGAAGTGGGGTAATTTTAAGTGGCTGCAAAACATTACCTGAAATCAAATCATCATAATAAGTATTTCTTTGGCGCATTTCAATATCAAGGTTTTGCCTGAAGGTTTCCATGTTTTCCGGTTCTTTTTCAAATTCTATAAACCATTCGTGATAAGGAAGTTTTCCGTTTTCTGGATTTACCTGCGGCGCCAAATGGAACTCTGTAATCTGTGCAGGGAACTTCGCTACACAAGCTTTCATGGCTTCTTCTACCTCGAAGGCAATGACATGCTCGCCAAAGGCAGAAGTAAAATGTTTGGTTCTTCCCGAAACCAAAATTCTGTGTGGATTTTTAGAAATAAATCTTACTACATCACCAATGGAATAGGCCCAAAGCCCAGAATTGGTGGTTAAGATTAAGGCGTAATCTTTATGGAGTTCAACGTCTTTTAAAGTCAATCTTTGAGCACCAGGTTTGCCGTATTGCTCTAGCGGTACAAATTCATAAAAGATACCATGATTTGATTGAAGCAAAAGCCCTTCTTCTTGGTAATCGTCTTGAAAGGCAAAGAACCCTTCACTGGCAGGAAATGTCTGGATGATGTCTACTTTCCCACCCAGCAGCTCCTCCATTTTTTCTCGATAAGGCTCGTAATTTACCCCTCCGGTCACAATCAATTGAAGGTTGGGGAAAAGTTGTTTTATTTTTTTGCCATTTCTTTCGATGAGTTTTTCAAAATACATGATGAGCCAAGGTGGAATCCCTGAAATCAAGGTCATGTTTTCTTTTTCGGTTTCTTTTACAATTTTATCAACCTTGGTCTCCCAGTCCTCTATGCAGTTGGTTTCATAGCTTGGCAATCTGTTTTTTTGAAGATAATTGGGGATATGATGCGCCACAATTCCGGATAATCTTCCGGTTTTAATGCTGTTAATTTCTTCCAATTCAGGACTTCCCTGAAGGAAAATCATTTTGCCGTTTACAAAATCTGCATTGTCTTTTTGAGCAATATAATGGAAAAGGGCAGATTGCGCAGCGGCAATCTGATAAGGCATTCCTTCTTTAGAAATGGGGATATATTTGGTGCCTGATGTGGTGCCGGAAGTTTTGGCAAAATATTCTGGGGTGGAAGGCCAAAGAATATTTTTGTCGCCGTGTTTTATTTTTTCTATGTATGGCTTCAGATCTTCATAATCCGAAATTTTCACCTTATTCTGAAAATCTTTTACTGATTTTATCTCAGAGAAATCATGTTGTAACCCGAAAAGTGTTTTTTCAGCAGATTTTACCAAATCCAGTAAGAGTTTCTCCTGGAGATTTTCGGCGTTTTTTTTATAAAATTTTGCTTTACTGATATGTTTTTTTGCCCAAATTTTGGCAATAGATTTCTTGAGGAAGTTTAGCATGAAGCAAATTTAAAAAAAAAACCTCACGGTACTTACCGTAAGGTTTATATATTCCAAAAGAATTAACCACCTATTTCTTGTTTTCTTTGTATCTCATATCAGGCGTTCCGTCTTTTTTCATTTTTTTACTTTCTTTATATCTTTTGTCAGGAGTGCCGTCTTTTTTTAGTTTTACTCCCCCTGAAGAAGATTTTGTTTCTACTTTTTTAGTTTCCACCTTTTTTACTTCAGTTTTTTTCATTTCAGGTTTTTTTGCTTCAGTTTTTTTTACCTGAGTAGTTTGGGTTTCCATCTTTTTCATTTCTGTTTTAGTGGAAGTTTCTTTTTTATTCTTTTCATCCTTTACCTTCTTTTCGATTTTTTGCGGAGGCGTTGGCATTGAAGAATTAGAAGTCTGTGCTTGTTGCGCGTTAGCAATTCCTAATCCGATAAGGATAGACATTGCAGAAATAATTTTTTTCATATTATAAATTTTTAATATTTCTGAATATTCAAAAACCATGCAATTTTTAGTTTTTTCAAAAAAAAGCTTGAAAATTTCAGACTCAAAATTTATTTAAAATCAACCTTTAACGTAATATTACTATCTTTGCGGCCAACAAACGGTTTCGGGCTAGTCTCGAAATCGCTTTTGTCGTTTTACTCAATTTCAAAAATGAATTTAAAAAACATACAGGAAACCCTGCTTCCAAACATCTTGAAGAAGAATTTTGGGGCAGAAATTTTCGAAAATTTATTTAAGGATAAGCATCTTTCCGTAAAAGGTTTTGCAGGATCTGTACCCTCTGTTTTGGTGGCAGAACTGTTTCTTACCCAAAGAAAAGATGTTCTTTTCATTATTGATGATAAGGAATCTGCCTATTACGCCACAGGAGAATTAGAAGAACTTATCGGTGAGGAGCAGGTTTTCTATTTCCCGGAAACGCATTTGGAGCCTTATCAAATCGAAAAAACGCAAAATGCCAACATTGTTTTGCGCACCGAAGTGCTTAATAAACTTACCATTGAAAAGAGACCAAAAATCATTGTTTCTACGGCAGCCGCTCTGTTTGAAAAAGTGATTAAAAAAGAAGATTTTAAAGCGATTTCTCATAAAATAAAAGTTGGTGATCAACTCGATTTTGATTTTACGGAGGAACTGCTGAATCAGTTTAATTTCCATTTTACGGATTTCGTTTCAGAGCCGGGAGAATTCTCTGTAAGAGGCGGTATCGTAGATGTTTTTTCTTATGCCAACGAAAAACCATACCGAGTTACTTTTTTTGGAAATGAGGTGGAAAGCATTAAGGAATTTGACATCGAAACCCAACTTTCAGTCAACAAAGTCACCGAATTCGAATTGGTTTCCAATATGAATTTTGTTACCACAGGCTCTAAAGTTTCTTTACTAGAACTCTTGCCTTCAGATGCAATCATCGTTTCTAAAAATGCTTTTTTAATAATCAAAAAATTGAGGGAATTTTACGAAAAGGCTGAACAGAAATTTGAAACTTTAAATAAAGAGATCAAACATCAATCTCCTGAAGAACTTTTTGTATCGGAAGAAGCTTTTTTAAAGGATTTCCAAAAATTTAAAACGATAGACTTCACGCAACAGAAATTAGAAAACACAGCGGCTGTAGAAATGAAAATGGCGCAAAATGTTCAGCCGGTTTTCAATAAAAATTTCGAACTCTTGGCGGAAGACCTCAAAGAAAAAAAAGCCCAAGGCTTTGAAACTTGGATTTCTTTTTCGGGAGAAAAGCAGAAAGAAAGACTCGAAAATATTTTTGAAGAACTGAACCATGATGTTCCCTTTAAATCCTTCAAGTCTGAATTGCATGAAGGTTTTGTAGACAACGATTTGAAAATTTCGGTGTATACTGATCATCAGATTTTTGACCGTTACCAAAGATTCAAGGCTAAAAATGCTTTTGCCAAATCAGAGCAGTTGACTTTGAAAGATTTGATGTCACTCAAAATCGGAGATTTTATTACGCATATCGACCATGGCATCGGGAAATTTATGGGATTGGTAAAAGTAAATAATGACGGCAAAGTTCAGGAGTGCTTCAAACTGGTATACCGAAACAATGACTTGCTCTATGTGAGTATTCATTCTTTGCATAAAATATCCAAATACAACGGACCAGAAGGGAGAGACATTCAACTGAATAAACTCGGATCGCCGGCTTGGAAGTCTTTGAAACAGAAAACCAAGGCCAAGGTAAAACAGATTGCCTTTGATTTAATTAAACTTTATGCCCAAAGAAAGGCCGCCAAAGGTTTTGCCTTTTCACCGGATTCTTATCTTCAGACAGAGTTGGAGGCCAGTTTCATCTATGAAGACACGCCTGATCAGGAAAAAGCAACCCAAGACGTGAAAGCCGACATGGAAAATGATGGCGTGATGGACAGATTGATCTGTGGAGACGTAGGTTTCGGGAAGACAGAAGTGGCCATAAGAGCAGCTTTCAAAGCGGCTACGGATGGAAAGCAGGTGGCGATTTTGGTGCCGACCACTATTTTGGCCTTTCAGCATTACAGAAGTTTCAAAGAGAGGTTGAAAGATTTCCCTGTGAATATTTCTTACCTGAACCGTTTCCGTTCTGCCAAACAAAAATCTGAAACCAAAGAAGGGCTTAAAAATGGCAAAATAGACATTGTTATCGGGACGCATCAATTGGTAAGCAAGGATATTGAATTTAAAAATTTAGGCTTACTGATTATCGATGAAGAACATAAATTCGGAGTGAATGTAAAAGACAAACTCAAGACGTTAAAAGCAAATATTGACACCTTGACTTTGACGGCAACTCCTATTCCAAGGACGCTTCAGTTTTCTCTGATGGCAGCAAGAGATTTGTCTGTGATTAAAACACCGCCGCCAAACAGACAACCCGTGGATACACAAATAATAGGCTTCAACGAAGAAATTCTCCGAGATGCTATTTCCTATGAACTGCAAAGGGACGGCCAGGTGTATTTCATCAACAACAGAATTGAAAATCTTAAAGATATTGCCGGACTAATTCAAAGACTAGTGCCGGATGCAAGAGTGGTTACCGGACACGGACAGATGGAAGGAAAGGAACTGGAAGCACGCGTTTTGGATTTTATGGAAGGAAAATATGATGTGTTGGTTTCTACCACTATTGTAGAAAGTGGAGTGGATGTACCGAATGCGAATACCATTTTTATCAACGATGCCCAAAAATTCGGGATGGCAGATTTGCACCAAATGCGCGGAAGGGTAGGCCGAAGCAATAGAAAAGCTTTTTGTTATCTCATCACTCCTCCATACGACATGATGACTGCGGATGCTAGAAAACGCTTGGAGGCGATAGAACAATTTTCTGATTTGGGAAGTGGTTTCCAAATTGCGATGAAGGATCTGGAGATAAGGGGTGCCGGAGATTTATTGGGTGCAGAACAGAGCGGTTTTATTAATGAAATGGGCTTTGAGACGTATCAAAAAATCATGCAGGAAGCCTTAGAAGAATTACAAAATGATGATGAATTTGCAGATTTGTTCGAGAATGAAGAAGACCGCAAAAAATTATTCAAATCCCAGAAAGAAGTCAATATTGATACTGATTTTGAATTGATGTTGCCGGATTCTTATGTCAATTCTACGGAAGAAAGACTATCACTCTACCAGAAACTGGCAGAAATTCAGCAAAAAACAGAACTTCAGCAGTTTGAAAACGAGTTACAAGACCGCTTCGGGTCATTGCCGAAACAGGCTTCGAATTTATTGAAATCTGTGGAGCTAAAATGGTTAGCTTCTGATATTGGTTTTGAAAAAATCATCATGAAGAATGGAGTTTTCTTAGGCTATTTCCCAGACAATCCTCAGGATAAATTTTATCAAAGTGAAAAATTCCGAAACATCATTTCTTATCTTTCTCAAAATCCAAGAGAAGCTCAATTGAAAGAAAAATCTGGAAAAGATGGGGTGCAGCTCATGATGCGCAAAGATGGTGTACAAAATGTAGATGAGGTGAATGTTTTGCTGACGAATATGTTAGCCAATTAAAATTTATATTTTTGTGAAATGAAATACTTAATTGTAGGTCTCGGAAACAAAGGAGAAGAATATGCGGAGACGCGTCATAACATTGGTTTTAAAGTAGCCGAAAAGATTGCGGAAACCATAGAAGCGCCTTTTAAATCTGCTCATTTTGGTTGGTTGGCCGAAGGCAAATACAAAGGCAGAAAGGTATTGGTTTTGAAACCGGATACGTATATGAACCTTTCCGGAAACGCCGTTAAATTTTGGATGCAGAAAGAGAATATTCCTTTGGAAAATGTATTGGTGGTTACGGATGATTTGGCATTGCCTTTCGGGACTTTAAGACTCAGAAAAAAAGGATCTGATGCGGGACACAATGGACTAAAAAATATTCAGGAAGTTTTACAGACACAGGATTATGCCAGATTGAGGTTTGGGATTTCTGCTGATTTTTCAGAAGGAAAGCAGGTAGATTACGTGCTCGGAAAATGGAGTACGGAGGAACAGGAAACGCTTGCCGAAAGGATAGAAATATTTGCAAAAGCATGCCTTTCATTTGTCTTTGCCGGAATGAACAATACCATGAATACTTTCAACGGAAAATAAAAAAGCCTCATTAGAAATGAGGCTTTAAAATGTGAGAGAGAAAAATTAAATCAAAGTTAGAAGAGATTCTCACATTTTATAAAGAATTTTTATAACCACGTCACCATTCCTGTTTCCACATCATAGTTGGCGCCTACAATAATAATCTTTCCTTCCTTTTCAAGATTACTTAATGTGGAACTTTGATGACGGATGTCTTCAATTGTTTTTTGGATATTACAAAAATTGAGCCGTTCTAATAATTCTTCATTTTTTGATGAACGTTCTTCGCCTTCTTTTAGCACCTTTTGAATGCAAGGTTCAAAATGATAAACAAGATGATTGAGATTGTCCATTCCTAAAGGTTCAATAGCTGCTGCATCTAGGCTGCCCTTCAACGCTCCACATTTTGTGTGCCCTAAAACAACAATCAATTTAGAGCCGGCTACATTACAGGCAAATTCCATGGAGCCTAAAATATCCTGATTGGCGAAATTCCCTGCGATTCTTATGCTGAAGATATCTCCCAATCCCTGATCGAAAATCAATTCGGCAGATGTTCTGCTATCTATGCAACTTAGAACTGTTGCAAAAGGCCATTGCCCTTCTCTGGTGTCATTCACCTGTTCTAGTAAATTTCTGTTTACCTTCAGGTTGTTTACAAATCTTTGATTGCCTTCTTGTAAAAACTGCAAGGCTTTTTCTGGTGTTATAGTTGATTGTGTTTCAGATGTATGTGCTTTCATTTTATTTAAATTTTAAGTTTAAAATTATTTTTTGAATTTGAATTAAATAGCCCTTCTATGGGTAATTTTTATATGAGAATGTTCATCCTTTTCGTAATCTTTGTAAGATGTTTTGAACCCCTCCAGAACTACTTCTATGTCTTCTTCTTTTGCACGGATATTGGCAAAGTCTTCTATCATTTCCAGAATATCGTCTGAAATGTAGGATGTTCTCTTGGCGTTAATAATTACTTTAGAATTAGGTTTAATGTTTTTAAGGGTTTTTTTGATGGCGGCTTTATTAAGAAAAGAAACTTCTTCTGCCAAATCAAGGGTGATTTCGTCGGCATCTTCCAGTTCTTCTCTGCTGAAATAATAGGCGCGTTTCATGTTTCCAAGTAGCAGGAAAATAATGCTGATGGCCAATCCCAATGCGACCCCTTTTAATAAATCTAAAGCCACTACTGCCACCACAGTTACAATGAATGGTATGAACTGATATCTGCCTTTTGCCCAAAAATGTTTCAGTTTTTTTGGACTTGCCAATTTGTATCCCACCATCAATAAAACTGCAGCCAATGTTGCCAAAGGAATTTTATTGAGCAAAAAAGGAATGCTTAACACGCATACCAGCAGCAACCCACCATGGATAATGGCAGACATTTTACTGGTAGCTCCAGAATTGGCATTGGCAGAAGTTCTTACCACCACTGAAGTCATTGGCAAGCCACCAATTAAGGCAGAGGCAAGGTTTCCTATTCCTTGTGCTTTCAGTTCAAGGTTGGTATCGGTAATTCTTTTGTGAACGTCCATTCGGTCTGCGGCTTCTATACAGAGCAGTGTCTCAATAGAGGCTACGATGGCAATGGTGGCGCCAATAGTCCATACTTTGGCATTAAGAAATCCTGAAAAATTTGGAAAAGTGATGAGGTTTTTAAAGTCATCTGCAGTTTGTGGTACAGGCAAAGTCACTAAGTGTTCTTTTGCAATTTCCAAATTACTTCCTTTAAAAATCTCATTGAACAGAATGCCCACTACTACTGCAACCAATGCGCCAGGCAAAAGTTTTAATTTTTTAAGTGCGGGCAATTGTTCCCAAAGAATTAATATAGTAAGTGAAATAACAGTAACCAAAATAGCACCTAAACTTACGGCGGAGCTTAACCCAGATAAATACTGCTGAAGATTAAATCCGTCAAAAAGCTGAAGATTTCCTTCAAAATCTTTGTCATATCCAAAAGCATGAGGAATTTGTTTAAGAACAATGATAACCCCAATCCCGGCAAGCATCCCTTCAATAACATTATTCGGAAAATAATTAGAAATGCTTCCTGCTTTTGCAAAGCCTAAAATTAATTGGATTATTCCGGCAATAAGCCCTGCGGTTAAAAACAATTCAAAGCTTCCCAAGTCTGATATTGCTCCTAATACAATAGCGGCTAAACCTGCAGCTGGGCCCGAAACCGAAATTTGGGAATTGCTGATAAAGCCAATGACGATACCCCCAATAATTCCGGCGATAATTCCTGAAAGAGGTGGTGCCCCTGATGCCAATGCAATGCCTAAACATAAAGGTAGGGCTACCAAAAATACTACAATTCCGGAGGGCAGATTCTGTTTGAAATCTGCAAAAATATTAGATGATTTTTTCATTTAATAATAATTTTTTTTGAATATATATATATTGTTAAACTTGATTCTTCTCAAGAAAAATCAAAGAGATATAGGGCGAATAATCATTATTTACCCTAAAATTCAAAAAAAATTAAGCTTCCGGAGGCGGAGAGAAAATAGAAATGTAAGGACTGAGATGTATAGAATCGTCCTGAAGGATAAATGTGTTTATTGTTTTGAATGTTTTCAGACCTGTTAAAAAGTCTTTGAAATTAAATGGTTTTGGAGGAATTTTTTCATTAAAAGAAGCAAAATTGCTTTTTAATTCTTCTTCTGTAATATTGGTGCTGAGTGTAGGAATATCCCAATCAAATAAAAACGCTAAACTTGGTAAAGCGGTAAAATTGAGAAAGATTGTCAATACAAATATGCTCCAATATTTCATAAAAGTTATCCTTTTAAGTTTTTATTGTTTTTTCTACTCATCACCCAATCAGAGTTGGTGAGATCATATACTTTTTGAATATCTTTTAGAATTTCTTCAAAATCAATATTCAAATCAATTAATTTACCAGTCTTTAAATCAAAAACCCAACCATGAACGATAGGATAGTGGTCTAGGATATACCTTTCCTGAACGGCAGCCATCTTAATCACATTAATACACTGCTCCTGTACATTGAGTTCTATCAGCCTATCGTATCTTTTATGTTCATCCTGTATGGCATCAAGCTCTTTTTGGTGCAGCCTGTATACATCTCTGATGGCTCTTAGCCAAGGATTCATTAAACCATAATCTTGAGGTGTTAAAGCAGCTTTTACCCCGCCGCATCCATAATGGCCGCAGACAATGATGTGTTTTACCTTAAGATGCTGTACGGCATACTGAATAACAGCAGTAGAGCTCATATCTAAAGTATTAACCAGATTGGCAATATTTCTGTGCACGAAAACCTCACCGGGTCTCAACCCCATCAATTCTTCAGCGGTTGCTCTAGAATCGCTACAGCCAATATAAAGATATTCTGGGGATTGCCCTTCAGATAATTTTTTAAAAAAATCTGCGTCTTCTCCCAGTTTCTCTTCAATCCATTTTTTATTGTTTTCGAAGATGTTTTCGTAACTTCTACTCATAGTTAATCTTTGGATACAAAAATAAAAAATTATATTTTATTATTGATATATCCTTCTGTTGCATTTTCTTTAGGATAAATTTCAGCCGGATTTCCAATAACCAAAGAATTATCCGGAACATTTGTGTTGAGATAAGCATTAGGAGCAATTAATACATTATTGCCAATCTTTATATTGCCTACAATTACAGCATTTGGGCCTATCCATACATTGTCTCCTATTACAGGAACTCCTTCGTTTTTGCCACGATTGGCTTGGGCAATGGTAACGCCCTGCATCATGTTGCAGTTTTTGCCGATTTTGGTTTTAGGATTTACCACCACAGCTCCCCAATGTCCAAGATAAAAACCTTCTCCAATTTCCGTTTCAGGGTAAATTTGAAATCCATATTTTACCTGATAACGACGAAGGGTAAGCCTCCAAAAAAATCCCAATAAGGAATTTTTCGGATGTTTTTGACATTTCCTTAGCACATAGATGAAATGCAGATTAGGGTTGATGCATTTTGCCAAAATCTGAATTACAGAAAGCCATTTTCCGCTTTCTCTGTAAAAATCTTTTTGGATAATAGTTTTTTTGGACATTGTATAGCAAAGTTAAAAGAAAAAAGGGATTATAGATCATCTATAATTTTCATAATTGAATTTACAGAATTCGCCAGATTGAATGGCATCTTATAATTTTCTAAATTTCGAAGACAATCGTCAAAAAGGTGTTCGTTGGTAAGTGCTTTTTTCATGTTTTCATATATATCTTCGTCGGAGTTTTTTATAATTTTTCCCAGATTTCCTCCATCCAGCATTTCTTTTGCTCCGGAAACTTCAGTCGCAATAATTTTCTTTTTCAGAATAATGGCTTCAAACAAAATGGTTGGGTAACCCTCATATCTGGAGCTTAAAATAAAGAAATCTGCTGCATTTAAATAGGGATAGGGATTGTCTACAAAGCCAAGCATAGTGGCAGTTTCATCTACTCCGAGATCTGATTTTAGTTTTTTGATGTTTTCAAAATCATATCCATTTCCTACAATAATAATTTTATGCGGCAAGCCTTCTTCTAAGAGTCTTTTATGAGCCTTTAACAAACGGTCGAAACCTTTTTGAGGAAAAACCGTTCCTACAGCAATGAATGTTTTTACATTACGATCAAATTCATATATTTTAGTAGGTTCATTAGCTTTTTCAAGGGTTTCTTCTACATTAATGGGGTTGTAAATTCTTATAATTTTTTGTTTTTCAGTAACTGTTTTGGCAGCTTTTTCAAAATCCTGTTGAATTTTTTCAGATATCACCATTATTCTATCAAAGCCAAAAAATTTTCTTAATTCTTCTTCAGTATAATGATGAAATTCTGTTTTGGTAAGGTCATTATGAATCCAAACGATTTTTTTCGAGGATTTGATAGGCGAATTAAGAATTTCGTCTCGCATACCATGAATGGCCGCGAACTCTAGATCGTAATTTTTCCGCTTAAGCTTACCATTATATAATAGCTTTGGAAGCGCTTTCATTATTTTTTGATACATCACCCGATACGCTTTTCGAGGGAGATCTTGCAGACGATTGGTGGTAATCATTTCTCCTTTGTTCAGATATGATACATTTATCCAAGAAGGAACTTCTGGAAGATATTTTCCTGAATAAAGATTTAGCAATAAATCTATTTCATATTTGTCTGGAGGAAGGTTTTTAAGAAAAGTAATCAGAACTTTTTCTGCACCTCCATGACGCAGAGAACCAATACGGATGAGGATTTTTTTTTTCATCAAAAGGGATAACTGAATTTCTAAAATTTATTTTTTCAAGAATAAAAAGAAACAGAATAATTTTTTTTCAAATTAAAGATACAATATTTTAATAAAAGCCGCTATTCTTTGGTTTCATAAAAAGGTAAAGATTAATCCTCAGAATTTTGGGTTTTGAATTCAAATGTAGATAAAAATGTTTCAAAAGTAGCATCCACTGCTTTTCTGATTTTAATTGGAAAATCTATAATATGTTTCAAAGGCAGAAAGTATTCTTCATAATATAAGTCTATAAACTGAAGCAGTTTTCCCCAAGTTGTAAAGCTTATTTTGGCATATGTTTCGATGGCAAAATGCCCGCTGCCAATAGCCGAAAGCCTATTTTGCAGAGTGAACCTTTCAATAGGTAAGTTCCTTTGAGAAGGATAATGCTTGATGAAGGCATCTTCTTTTTCTTTTACATCTTTTCTGTTCATGGGAAGGTATTTTTTTTCCATTTGCCTGGAAAGAGGTACAGAAACATGATAGAAATAAAAAGGAATTTTTTGATTTTCAATATTAGGAAACAGGTTTAAGAAAATTTTATTGGTTAATATATGTTCTGCATGCCAATCTATTGGAGAAGGAATGAAGATGCTCGAAAAATCATTTTCTATAATCAGTTTTTCTAGATCCTTATAATCTTCTTGTTTTTGGGAAACTTGCAAATTAAATCTAATTTGTTTTTGCAGGTTTTTCAATTCATGAAGCCTTGTTAATTCATTTTCTTTAGAATAGTTGTTGCCAAGAAAATTAAAATAATAGATGGTTTTTTCAGAAGCATTTTTCAAGATTTGGCTGCAGCCAATCCATTCATCATCTGCATGCGGCACTAATATTAATGGATTTCTAAGTTCTTCTTCACTAAGTGCCTCATTTTCTATTGGTTCACTAGATTTGGTGAAAGGAATGAAAAAAATAGAAATAACCCATTTAAATTTTAAATAAGATTTTTTTATATTTCTTTTTATTTCTGTTTTTGAAATCATATTCTTTAAGTCTGATTTGTATTTCATGGTTTATAATATAACCTCCCATTTTTGTATTATTTTTTCTCTTTTCCAGTTTTGAGATTCTTCAAAAGCATGCTGCATGTATTGATGTAAGACTTCATCATCATTAGCCAATAATTGCAATTTTTCCTTGAAATATTCTTTATCGTGAAGTGGAATTAGAAAGCCTGTTTTTTTTGTAATGATATCTGCAGGTCCATAATTACATTGATAAGATATAATGGCGTTTCCACAAAACATAGCTTCTACTAATACGGTGGGTAAAGCTTCTTTAAGAGATGTAAAGGCGAAGATTTTAGATTTTTTTAGAAGCTCTGCTATTTCATCAGAAGTTTTTGTTCCATAGAATATTACCCTGTCTTTGAGTTTTTGGCTGGCAAATTCTTCCAGGTTTTTTCTTTCGTTGCCATCACCAATGATTTGAAGTTTCCAATGAGGATTAATTTTAGTTTCTTCGAAGATTTCTAAAAGCGCCTTCACATTTTTTTCCATATCTAGTCTCCCCACAAAACTGATTGTTTGTTCTTTCTTCTCAAAATCAATATGTTGTTGTTTATCAAAAGGTTCTCCAATGATGTTAGGGATAAAATAAGTTTTGTTATACTTTTTATAATAATTAATAGAAGGAGAATTGATGCACACGATTGCCTTCAGGTTTTTATAATATCTTCTTAAAATATCCCTATATATTATGCCTCCTGTTTGATAGGTGACGTGTTCCCAGGCAATGGTTTTAAAGTTTACCTTTTTGTTTAGGGCCAAAAAAGAAGACAGTTTATACCACGATGAAATAATGGTATCATAATGCTGATGATGTTTTTTCATCCATTTTTTTATCATTAGAAAAACCCCAATATGGTAGATGTATGCGTTGAGGTTTCTAATTTTAGGGATAAATTTGAAATATTTAATATTTATTTCACAGATTTTCCAAGCCCAATGCGAAAAGGTATCAATGTTATGAACTTTTACTTCAGGGTTTAGAGGGTAGAAGTGTGGCCTTTCACTCATCAAAAGTAAAATGTCTACCTGATAGCCTTTTTCGGAAAGTACGTTTGCCAAATTGATAAAGACTTTTGCAACGCCACCCGCCTTAAAGAGTTTGTAATAAATGAGTAAGATTCTTTTCTTTTGGGACATCATTTTGTTTTTTGGAAAAAGTAGGAAATAGGAAAACAGATAATTCCCGCAAGTAGAATCATTGGATTTTCAATGTCAAAAATAATACCATAAAATTTTCTGCCACTTTTTATAGAGAAAATTTGATAGCCTATTAAATTTCTCAATAAAGCTTTCGGGTAAATGAACAATTGACTTCCATAAGAATTAATAAAAGACAGGTGTCCTTCTGCAAGGCCAAATATGTTTTTTCCGCTCCACCTTGTATTTGAAACGGAGCCGGTATCATTTTCATCTTTTAAATAATAACGAACTATTTTGTTGATAAATCTGGTTTTAATGCCTCGGGCATCATATTGATTAAAAATTACACTTTGCGGGATATATCCCATGCCTTCATATTTGCTGAAGTCCATGTTTTGGGTTTCTCGATGATAAGTTTTAGTAAAAAAAATACCGAATTTATCGCCCTTTATTTTGTATTTATACCGCATTTTCAAAATGCTTCCATCAAAACCATCCCCGGGGTATTGGTCTCCTACAAGATTTCCGTTTTCATCCGCAGACAATCCCATAATCCCAATAAATTCATCTTGATTTTCTATTTTCTCTGCTTCAGTTATTAAAATTTCCAGAGCTTTTTCAGGATAGGTGTCATCAGAATCTACCACCATGAAATATGGGGTTTCCACTGTTTTAATACCCTCCCAGACGGTAAGAAACTTATGGCGGTTATGTTTTTTTTGATAAGAGATGTCGAAACTGTTTTCGTTCTGGAAAGAGGCCACCATTTCTGCAGTATTATCGGTAGAGCCATCATCTAATATTACCCAAGAAAAATTCTTGAAGGTTTGTCTTTTTAATGACTCAAATACTCTAGATAAGGTATTTGCTCTGTTGAATGTGGGAGTTATTATGGTTATTTTGTTCATTCGAGATTCAGTATTTTTTCACTAGAAGCTATATTTCTGTGATATTTTGGAATTGCTTTTCAAAAACCTCTGTAACTTGTTGATATATCTTTTTTTCATCAAATTTTTCATCAGCGCCTTTAGTGCCATCCGTAATTTTTTTAACCAATTCAGAATCTGTTAAAAACTTTTTCATGGCTTCAAAAATTTCATTTTCATCAAAATTCACCAAAATACCGTCTAATCCGTCTTCAATCATTTCGGGAATGCCTCCAACATTGGTAGAAATTATGGGCTTTTGTAGCCCCATTACTTCTCCTATTGTAAGAGGATAGCTCTCAGACTTCGAAGGCAAAACGAAATAGTCTGCAGCTTTTACATAAGGCCATGGGTTTTTTTGAGAATCGAGCAATAAGAAAGTGTTTTCTACCCCTAAATCTTTCACTTTATTTTTAAGGTTCTCCATTTCGTTGCCCCCTCCTATAACGGCAATGGTATGTGGCAAATTGTCATTCAATAGTTTTTTATGAACGTTCATCAGTTCTGCATATCCTTTCCTGTGATGCAGCCTGCCTATTGAGACAAAGGTGGGTCTGTGGTCAAAGTTTACAGGAAATTCTTCCGCCTTTTTTCTCACCTCGGTGAGTTTAATGACATTATAAATGACCGAACTTTTGGGAAACTCTACTTGATGCAGTTCTTTTATAACGCTTCTGGTTTGTGCAGATCCGAAAATCATCCAATCAAATCTCTTCATCAGATTGATGCGTTTCATTACTCTGTTTTTGTCGGTATCATATCCTACATCTGTATGGAACCAACCTATTTTTTTAGAATTCTTATTGGGCGAATTAAGCACCATTTCAAATTCTGCGTAGCCAGGCGCTATTTCTATATCGTGTTTTTCTTTTACTTTCAGAGCATACAGAATTGAAGGAAATTTGTCATAAATTTCTAGTTTTATCCTTCTGATTCCCAATTGTAATTTTTGAACAAATGAATTTTTGGACATCTGTTCTCTTCCCTTTTCAATTGTTATTAGTTTTATGTCTTTCGGGATTTCTGTTACCAATTCTCCTTGGTAAAGATTGAGCATTAGGGTAAATTCAAATTTATCTTTCGGAAGGTTTCTTAATAGATCTAATACCACACGAGGGACTCCCCCCATCTCTAAAGAGCGCAGCCGAAATAGTACTTTTATTTTTCTGTTGTTTTTCAAATTTTAACTGTATGTTTTTCTAATTTTAATATTTAAAGGCTCTTCAATATATTTAAATAGTAGATATGAAACCAGATTGAGAATGGCAAATAATAAAAAGAGATTAGAGGTGATGTGCTTATCAATGAAAATAGAAATGAAGCCTTTGTGAATCAAGTAAAAAATGTAAGAGCTCTGCCCCATCACTACAAAAAGACGTGTAGATAACATTTTTTGCAAAAAAGTTTTTTCAAAAATCAAACCGTAAATTAAAGGCACTATGCCAAATGTGGTGAGAATAATGATTTCTATCGCCCTATCGATATCAGAATTTAAATCAAATCTTTTCGAGAAATAACTGTATCTGGTAGCACAGTAAATAAACAAAAAGAATAATGAAAAATAAGTAACCCCTTTCAGATTAAATTTTACCTTCCTTTTTAAGATCCCGTATGCCAATATAATGCCTCCAAAAAATTCAAAAATATGAATCGCAATGTTATGTTTTAAAAATCCTCCAAAATCTATAGGAAGTCTTAAGTTTTTTAAAACAAGACCAATAAAAAAAATAAGAACCGGAAGGATTATAAGGTTGTAATGACTTTTCTTTATAACAGCATAAAAAACAGGTGCAGAAAAATAGAAAATCTCTTCTAAAGTAAGAGTCCAGCCTTGGGGTATTCCGGAAAGGAAATAATCTTTAAAAAGAGCCTTGGTAAGTGTTAAATTAAGAATTAATTCCTTGGTTTTTTCAGTAGACCAGGAGTGGTTGTTAAAATAAAACACAAAAAAAACGGCCAATGTCAGGATAAAATACATAGGATAGATCCTTGCAATTCTGTTTACAATATATTTTTTAAAATCAATAGGAGAATTGTTATAATATCGGTAAGTGATTAAAAATCCGCTTAACACAAAAAATAAATCTACCCCAATGTGGAAACTCGATACAAAATTTCTACTCCATTCAGGATAATTAGTGTTTTTTAGTGGGAAAAAATGATAGACAAAAACAGACCAAGCCGCTATTGCTCTATAGCCAGTAAGTGCAGGTATGTTTTTTATTGGAAGATTCATTTTTAATCTACTTTGCAGCCTAAATTTCTATATTGATTTTTAAATTTCATTACCCATTCCCGAAAAGCTTGTTTATCTATTTTTGTATCAAAAAAACTTTCGAAATATTCTAAAGAAAAATCCTTGGGAAGGTTTTGATTTTCATTAAAACGCTCATTATACCAAGCTTCATTCATTAAAAAATTAAAATAGTTCACATCAAAATCATTACCATACTGATGATAAGAATTGGTAGCTGATGATTGAAATGTGGTGTTCATGACTTCATTATCCAATCTTGCCAAAAAATTGAAGTTTTTTTGATGCTTTTTATAATAATTAGCGGCATTTCTTAATTGTTGTTTTTCATCTACTTTTCCTATTGCGTCTTTCCAGACATTTAGCCAATAAATTTTATGCCAAAACCCCATCAGTATAGAATTTAGGGTCCAATATTTCTGTTTTGTAGAGTTGTCTACCATTCTCAGCTTATAAAGAATAGTAAAGAATTTATACTTATTATAAAAAAACAGATCATTAAAAAAATCCTGAAAAAGAAGTAGTTTTTTTGGGCGCGTTCTAATGATGTTTTTGGCGATTTCAGAAATATCTAAAGATTCATCACCCTTGTAGTTGCCCAGCCAGCCAAGTTTCAGAAGAAAAATATGATGATTTTTGCAGCTTTTTTGCAGCTCGTCTACATTGATTTTTTGGGTAAACCAAACATCATCTTCGGTCATTATAAAATATTCTGAAGCATTTTCTGCGGCACCAAACCATAATTCTGTAGGAATGGAAAAGCCATTGATTTCTTTTCCTGTTTTGAGATTTTCTTCTATTGCCGATACTTTGTTTTTGTAATTTTCTGATTTTAAAATTTCAACTTTTGGATGTTTGTCTTTTATCTTTAGAAGATATTTTTCAGGGGTGCCATCATCAAGAATGGTTACCTTGTAATTTCCTTCTACAAAGTTTTCTATGCTTTTCAGGCATCTATCCAAATAAAAAGCGCGGTTAAAAGATTTGACGAAAATATCTAACATGAAATTTTTTTCAGTATTTTTTTATAAATAGTGTTCTGTTTTTTGTGAAGAAATTCCGGGAGATTTTCTATCGCATTAATGTTTTGTCCGTATATTCTTTTTAAGCCTCTCCTTTTTGCTGTATTATATAGAACACTATGCCATGTGCTGTTTTTGAGATCGGCTTTGGATTGATCATGAGACAATCCTGACGAGTGTACCCGGTACAAATAAAGAGGTTTTTTAATGTATTTAAAATTTCCTGTTTCATACAGTTTCAAATAAAAATCCATATCCTCCGCTACTTTATAATTTTCATTTATTCCCTCAGTTTTAAGATATGCCTCTTTTTTAAATGTGAAAAAATGTGAAGCTTCAAAATTGATGTTAAAAAATAAAGGATCTCTGTTTTTTATTTTTCTTGTATTTGGAAATATTTTTTGAATATTTAGTTTTTCATCACAGATATAAAACTGAGAATAAGCAGCAATTGTATCTTTTGTTTGATACGCCAGTGAGTTTAGGTATAATGCATCCGGCGTTAAAGCATCATCTGGGTCTACAAAACCACAAACTTCTCCTGAAGCCATATCAACACACCTTTTTTTTGTAAACCCTACCCCCCTGTTTTCTGTATTTTTATACGCTTTTAATTTGGGATAGTTTTTTGTGAATTCAAGAATTTTTTCAAATGAACCATCAGTAGAACAATCGTCTATCAAGATAATTTCAAAGTCTTGATAGGTCTGGTTTTTCAGGCTGTCAAAACACTTCCTGAAAAAGGCAAAATTGTTGTAATGGGCAATTAGGATAGAAAAAAGCATAATTTACATTAATTTATTACCAATTCTTGAAACAGATTTTTCCATTGGCCTATTATTTTTTCTAATTTAAAATTCTCCATTTTCAAAATTGTTCTTTCGGAAAAAGAATGACGAAGTTCTTCATCTTCAATTAATAAAGAAATTTTATAGGCCAGCAATTCAATATTGTTTTGCTCTACTATAAAACCATCATAATTATTTTGAATTAACTCATTTGGTCCATAGTTGCAATCAAAAGAAATACAAGGTAGACCTATATGAGACGCTTCTAGTAAAACCATTGGAAATCCTTCAAAATTTGAACTCATCACATATATGGAGCTTTCTAGATATTCTTTTTCAATATTTTTTGTGGTAGGTTTTATAAAAATACTGTTTTCTAGCCCTAATGATTTTACTTGATTTTTAAGTTTTTTTTCAAGTTCTCCATCTCCGATAATATTTAAAATCCAATCAGGATGTTTTTTATGAACAATTTCCCAAGCGGAAATTAATCGGTCAAAGCCTTTTTGATGAGTAAGTCTTCCTACAGAAATGACGGTTTTGGCCTTTAATAAAGATTTTTCGTCACTGTCAAAAGGATAAAAATTATAGATATAGGTAGAATTTTTAAAATCCTCTTTCCAATTCTTATAGTCACTTTTTGATAGAACCACCAATTTATCATATTTTCTAATGATCGATTTTAATTTTTCTGAATAATAGAAATTTTTAATATCTGAATAGCTTCTTAATTGGTTCAGTTCTTTTGACTTTGCAAGTGGGGTCTGATGATAATTAAAGTGTAATTCCAAAATCTTTTTGCTTTTGTCTTTTATATTGGGAAGAAAATTATACTCTTTTCCAAAAAATAGAGAGACAGCAATGTCTTGCGGGTTTTGGATTAAAAAATTTTCCACTGCCTTTTGGTATTTCTTATAAAAAGATGTATAATTTTTTTTATCAGCAGAATTTATTTTTTTCTTGAAAATAATAGGATCATTAATGTCCAGGTTTATTTGTTTTATTTTTTTACTTAGCCTAAAAAAATTATCACCGCCAAACTGTCTATAGGTAACAATCGTAATGTTGTGCCCTAAAACGTCAGCAAGATAATTTGCTTTTGCCGTAAGAATTCGCTCAATACCACCTTGATGTTTTAAGTGCGGATAAAAATATACAATATTCATTTTTCTCTTAATTTTTCAATAAATTAAATTGGTTTGATGCCCAAGTCTTGTTTATTGATTATTATGGAATCTGCAGGCACATCTTTATAAATAATACAGCCCGCACCTATAATACTGTTGTCCCCTATAGCAACGCCTTTTAGAACGATGACATTGCTGCCCAGCCAGCAGTTTTTTCCAATAATAATTGGAGAGGTATTGAACTCCTGATGTTCAATTTTTTCTTTTGAATATTGATGATTGTGGTCGTACAATTTTACACCTTCTCCAAATAAGGTGTTTTCGCCGATGATGATTTTTTCTAAACAATTAACAGAACAATAATTGTTAAAAAAAACATTATTATTGATGATTAATTCTGCATTTTTTCCTGCAACAAAATTGCAACTGTTTCTAATTTCAATATTATCCTTCCACTTCATTATGGCATCTTTTGAAATGAGATAATGGGTGTTTTTGCCAAGCTTAATATGATTGGAAATTTCAGAATTTGGATTTTTTTTCAGTTCATGAAAAAATATTGATTTATTGGTGTTTGCAAGGAATTTTTGCAGGAGTATTCCTATTCTTAATAAGAATTTCGAAAAAAAAGGTTTCATCATTCATTTGGTTTTCTTGTACAAATTTAATTATTTTAAATTTTGGTTTTATTTTTGTTTTAAAATAATAATAAAAATTTTTATAAGTGTCAAATCCGTTAGTTACAATTTCCATACCGATATACAATTGTGAGGGCTATATAGAAAATTGCTTAAAGTCCGTGGTAAAACAAACTTTCCAAAATTTGGAAATTCTCTTGATAGATGATTTGGGAGAAGATAACAGCATAGAAAAGGTGAAAGAATTTTTCTACAATCATCCTGGATGTAATTTTCAAATTCTAAGAAATGAGAAAAATTCTGGGCTTTCCGTGGTGAGAAACGTTGGCATAGACCAGGCAAAAGGAAAATATATTTTCTTTTTGGATAGTGATGATGAGATTACTCCAGATTGTATAGAAAAGATGGTAAAAACGGCAGAGAGTGAACAGGTACAAATGGTTTGTGGTAATGTAAGAACCCTTCAGTTAGATAACAATAAAGAGTCTGATGCTTTTAAACTCAAAATAGAGAAAGAAAAATACACTAATAACAATGAGATCTTTGAATGCTTTATCAAGGGAAATTTTCCGGTTCCTTCTTGGAATAAATTAATCTTGTTGGATTTCTTAAAGGAAAACCAACTTTATTTTAAAGAAGGTCTTTTTGCACAAGATTCTTTACAGAGTTTTGAAACGGCTAAAGTATTAGAATCGGTTTATTTTTTGCAGGATTATACTTATATATATTATCTACACGAAAACTCTGTAATCCATAACAGAAATAAAAAACATTTTGATAATTGGATTACAATAGCCCAAGAATTTGAAAAACATTATTTGCAGGAACAAGACTCCAAACGAAAAAAACAGATCATGAACCACCTGATTGATTACAAGGCTTTGACCTTGTTGATGAATTGGAAGGCACGGCGTAATCCTGATTTGTGGAAATACAGTTATAAAGCCTATAAAAAAATGATTTCGCTTTCCGTCTCAGATTATATGGATCTAGAATATTCTTTTGATCGTAAAAAGAAAAATTTTCTGCAAAATTTGCCAGCAGATTTAGCATTCGCAATCTTCAGAAAAAGATTTGGAAATTAAAGCCTAAAAATATTTTCGGATTTTGGCAATACCCCTTTAACATCGAAAATAATTCCGTTTTCTAAAAGAAGTTTATTATACTCTAATGACATAAATTCTCTATGTGATAATGCTAAGATGATTGCTCCGAATCTCCTTTTTGGTAGGGACTTTTCAATATTAATATTATATTCTTTAAGGCAAGCATCGGCATCTATCCACGGATCATGAATTGTAGTTTTAATACCATATTCTTCTAGATTCTTTATGATGTCTATCACTTTGGTATTCCTAAAATCAGTGCAGTTTTCTTTGAAGGCAAAACCCAATATCAAAACTTCAGAATCAGTGATTTTACCTCCTTTTTTCAGCATTTGTTTTACGGTTTCTGCCGCCACATAATTCCCCATAGAATCATTCATTCTTCTTCCTGCTAAAATTATTTCGGGATGATAATCAAATTCCATTGCCTTGTAGGCAAGATAATAAGGGTCTACACTGGTGCAATGACCCCCTACTAAGCCTGGTTTGAAATCTAAAAAATTCCATTTTGTTCCTGCAACTTTGAGCACCTCTTGTGTGTCAATTTCCATTAAATTGAATATTTTGGCCAATTCGTTTACAAATGCAATATTGACATCTCGCTGGGTGTTTTCTATAACTTTTGCGGCTTCAGCTACTTTAATTGAAGATGCCAAATGGGTTCCTGCTTCAATAACTGAACGATAAAGCAGATCCACTTTTTGAGCCGTTTCAGGAGTAGAACCAGAGGTTATTTTCAAGATTTTTTCTACCGTGTGTTCTTTGTCGCCAGGATTAATCCTTTCCGGAGAATAACCTACAAAAAAATCCAAATTAAATTTTAGATTAGAAGTCTTTTCTAAAATAGGCACACAATATTCTTCTATTGCTCCAGGAAAAACGGTAGACTCATAAATGACAAGATCATTTTTCTTTAAAACCTTGGCTACGGTTTCACTTGCCTCATGAAGGGGAGAAAGATCGGGATGGTTGTTTTTGTCAACCGGAGTGGGAACGGTAATAATATATATATCAGAATCTTTTATTTTATTGATGTCTGATGTAAAATACAGGCCTTTGGCATCTCCCTTTGGGTTTTTAGAAACCACTACTGTTTTCATCTGTTCTTCGGAGACTTCCAAAGTTCTATCGATACAAAATTTTAATTCAGCGATACGGTTTTTATTTATGTCATAACCCACTACAGCGTATTTTGTAGCGAAAAGTCTGGCTAAAGGTAAGCCTACATAACCAAGGCCAACAATTGTAATCTTCATCTAAGAATAATATCTTTCTAATATTTTGCAAAGATATACTTCTTTATCAATTAATTGCTTTTTCGTAAAATAAGGCTCTATCTCGGGGATTGAAATGAGATAGCTTTGTCCTCCTTTTACTGCTTTTGTTATGGGTTTTTTATTCAAATGTTTTTCTAAAATCAGCAATATTTCAGTAGTAGAAAAATTCTCTAAATATGCTACGTTTATTATTCTGTTGAATTTTTCTTCATCAATTAATTGAAGAGTAATGTTTTTAACATCATCTGCATCAATAAGGTTTCGGGTGGCCAAAGTATGAACGGTAATTTCTCTTTCCTCTTTCACGGAATTAAAGAGATAATTCACCAAAAGATTGGGATTTCCCCCCTTGCCTATAGCATTGCTTGCCCTCAGGATTAAATATTTTGAACAGAATTCTTCTACTATCTGTTCCATTCTTAATTTATGATTTACATAAGGGCTGTCATTTTTTGAAGAATCGTAAATGCTGCAAGTAGAAAAATAGATGAAGATTTTGCCTGGATTTTCCTTCAGAACTTTTCTTAAAAGCTTTTCTTCTCGTAGAAAAGCAGATCTTTCCGTTTCTAAAGAATTGGATACACCACTGGCAAAAAACACTACATTTTCTTTGTCGTGTTTTGTGAATAAATTCGCGATAAGTCCGTTTCCAATGATCATAAATTATAATACTTTTTAACCCTTTCATGTCCTACGTGTAGAATAACTTCTTCACCAATGCCTTCATTGCCATCACATACGCACCACTGTTTAGGAAGTATATAAGGATAAATGCCTGTTTCCCAGGCAGCTTTCCACATGACTAGAGATGCCCTGGAGGGCGCAGATTTCATTATTTCGGTGCAGGTTTTGTAGAATTTTTTGCCTTTCTCATCATTTTTCCACAAAGTCATAGGGCTTTGGTTGTAAGAGTGCCCTAGCCCTAAACTTTCATCACTAATTGTTTGGGTATCCTTAGACCAAATCATATCTTGTCTCAATAGTTGACGATCATTATATGGTACACAAAACCCAAACTTTAGGGTAAGATAGATTAAGGCAATAACATCACTGGAAACCACTTCCATATCAGAGTCTAAAACACATTTAAAATCTGCATCAGAATTTAGAAGGGCTGTAAATTTGAAATAGTCGGCAGTTCTATAGCCATATCTTTCATGTTCGGGATTTTTAATGGGAGATTGAACCTTAATTAAGTTTACCCCTTCTATTTTTAGATCAAAATCAGAATAGACGGTGTATTTGGCGTTGGGAAAATATTTTTTTAAACTGCGTAATGAAGGATCTAACCTTGATGAATATGATTCAAACTGAGCGCCCCCTCCATTGGTTCTGACTTCTCCAAATTCAGAAAATAGAAACTCCATAGAAATGGATTCTAAAAACGCTTTTTCATCAGCAGAGAATTCCCTTTTATCAAAAGAGAAGTTTCTCGGATTTAGGTTATCTTCGGGTTTTTCTACAAAAGCTCTCCAGGCTTTTTTAAATTGATTAATCAACTTCTGCATTATCTAAAAATTTTTTTAATAATTTTTGACCATAAATAAAGAGCAATGTATCTCGTAGGAAACAGATCTAGAATGTCGTCTGCTGAAAATAACTTGCGATTGTGAACCACATCTTTAATTTTTTCCTTTGTGTTTTTTTGTTTATGTAATAATTGGAGCACCCCATACATATTCACCATATCTTTATAGGTGTTGTTTTCTTCAGTCCAACTGTTATGCCATGAACCGCTGAAGTGATGGCAGATGTAGTTTTCCGGCAGGTCTAAAGAAAAATAATGAGATGGGAAGAGCATCACTCCGTTTTCCAATTCTTGGAACTCGTCCCTTTCTGCATCAGCACCATATTTATTTATAAGGAGTTCAGAAAAAATTTGGGTGTTGGGTGTAGTGTCTAAATCTTTTTGTTCTTCATAATAATTCAAAATATCTAAAGCTAAAGGATGCCTTGGCTCCACGGCCCAGAATGCGGAAAAAGGAATACCTTTTACCTCGAATCCGCATACGGCTTTATAGTTTGAAAATTCTTCTAGGTTTTGTCTTACTTCCATGTCCGTATCGAGATAAAACCCTCCTTCTTCATACAAAACTTTGGCTCTTGCATAATCTGAAACAAAGGCCCATTTTTTTTGTTCGTAAGCTTTTTCACAAAAAATACTTTGTTTCACATCAAGATTAGACTCATTCCATTCTAGAATTTCAAAATCTGGCAAATGCTTTTTCCAGCTTGCGATACAATATTGTACTAGGGGAGGTTTGGGATTGTTGCCAAACCAGAAATAATGTAGTTTTTTAGGAATCATCAGAATGCTTTTTTTGTTCATTTAAAATGGTTTTAATCCAATTTTTAAAACTGTATTTTTCAGTTATTTTTGGATCTATTTTTTTATGGGGTCTTTCGATAAATGCTTTTAAGCCCTCAAAATTTTTAAAGTCTGTTATGTAAATATTATCTGGGTGGTAGAAATCATAATTTCTTACGGATGGATTATTGGTGATGATTTTTTTTCCGAACTGCATGGCTTCAAAAAATCTAAGAGACAGTCCGTGGTGTTCTTCCCGTTTAAAATCGATGATGATTTTAGATTTTTTCACCCATTCTATATTTTCCAGATAAGATGTGGAATTGTTGTGGTTTAATATATTCTTATGATCTGGGATAAATGGCCTTATGCTGTATAAAGATGTGTGAGAAGTATAAGGGATGTTGTTTTTTTTCAGAAAATGATGCAGTGAAAAGAGTTTTGCTTGCCTTTCCTCCAAAAATTGTCCTATGTATAAAAAATCTAACGTTTCTTGATTTTCAAAGTTTGTTTCTCCAAAATAACAATTTGGTAAAAACGTCAATTTGTATTCCTTATATTTTTTTTCGTCATCAGGATCAAAAACAAAGAGCTCATCAAAATATTTTCGAAAATGTAATATTCTCTTTGAAACAGATATGCCATCTAGTTGAAAACCAATTAATTTATTGCATTTTTTTTGAGCAGATTTCAATACAAATTCCGGTAAAAGATCTCCTCTTATTGCAAGACAAAAATCAAATTTCTTTCCTTGTATTTTTCTTAAAGATTTTTTACAAAACTTGCGGAAATTAATTTCGTTTGCCTTTAAGGGATAAGAATTGTCTTTTAAGATTAAACGGTAAAAGATGTTGATCGTTTTCTGGAGAAGATTGAGTTGATTGTTTTCAAAATTTTCTTTGAAAAACACTTCTATAGAATAACCTTCTTGGCGCAGATTTTCTTCAAACACTTTACTTAGAGTCTGATTTTTATAGAGGAGTAGTATTTTTTTGGGGGTATTCAAAATCTTAAAATGTCGAAAATCTTTTTTATTGCATACATAGAGTTCTTTATTCCAAATCTTTTTATAGAGTAATAATGGATTAAAAGTTTTAGAGTTTTCTTTTTGGGATATTTCAAATGCCTGAGCTGATCAGCAAAAAATTTATAAGCAGTAAGCTCAAAATTATAATTGTACTTTTCTGGGTTTTTATATGTCCAAAATTCTATCAGGCTATTCATCCAATTTTGATCTAAATTTCCTGAAGAATAGTGCTCTAACAAAACATTATTGATTAAAAGGATAGTGTCTTTCTGATAGCTGTCAAAACTAAATTTTACATCATATGCATGAAATCCTTCATTTCTCTCATCAAATTTATTTTCCAACCAGTTTTTTTTAGTACAAAAAATGAAAACTCCATCAATATATTTAGCGGGAAGAAAATTTTCTCCGAAGGAATATCTTACAGAATTTTCTGTTTTCTTACAGGTATGTATAATATTGCTGTTGCAAGTTTCTTGTATACACCACCATGGAGTGGGAGTATGAGGGATATAATTATTGCCCGCAATACCCATGATTTTAAAGTTAGGACGAAGATTTATGTTCTTCATCAATTCTTCTCCCCAGTTTTTGGTAATAAATTTTACATCTTCATGTAGAAAAAGCAGGAAATCGAACTGAGATTGTGATGCTCCAATGTTATATGCTTTGCAAATGCCCATCTTTCCGGCATTGTCTATCTTTATTATCTCATAGGGAATGCCTATGGTTTCTGCAATGTTTTTTTCCAATGCAGAATAAAAATTCGGTTGATATGAAGATATTATTATGGAGAGCATTATTTCCTAAAACATAAAATGTTTAGTTGCTGATTAAAAGCTTTTGGCGTTTCATTGCAAAAGGGAAACCTCATAGTGTCACCAGCTAATCTTATGTAGTATTCAAAACCACAAGAGGTTAATAGACTTAAAATTTTATCCAGGTTTTGCCTTTCGTTTTTCAATCCATGAAATTCTAAAAACAATTTATCTACAAAATGAAGATGGGGTGCAATGTCAAAAATCACTTTGTTTTCTGCTCCTTCAATATCGATTTTTAAAAAACTGATCTTTCGGGTAAGATATTTTTTTAAATCAACGGCTTCTATGATTTCGACTAAA
This sequence comes from uncultured Flavobacteriales bacterium, assembly GCA_937973555.1. Taxonomy (GTDB): domain Bacteria; phylum Bacteroidota; class Bacteroidia; order Flavobacteriales; family Weeksellaceae; genus Cloacibacterium. The sequence continues at coordinate 65,690 of CALJKL010000019.1, forward strand.
TTTCTTTCGGAATAATCCGTCACAATGGAACCTGCCAGAGATCCGTCTGCATAAAATTTCAATTGAGAGTCCTCCGTCCACACTGCAGTCTCATGAATCTCAATATCTTCATGATTAGGAAAATATTGAATATTCTTTTTTAGGGTTTCGAAGATTTTTTTATCTGGTTCAAAGGCAATTATTTTTGCATTAGGATATAACTTTTTGAAATACAAAATGCTCAATCCGAAATTTGCCCCACAATCAATGATATAGGGAATTTCATCTTGGGTCTGAAATTTATAAATCTCTGTCTCGAAAATTTCTTCCAAAGAATGCAAAAAGCCAGCATTGTCTGAAAAACTGAAAGGTTTTTCGAATAATGTGGTTTCACCAGCCTGAAGTTTGGGATATTTTAAAATTCTATTTTTTTCGTAATCACTTAATCCGGTTTTTGGATTAGGTGTTTTTCTTTTCAAATAATTTTTAAATAAATCTTCATTGAGGTAATAAATTTTTTTCAGCAAATCATACATGTTTTTTAATCAAATTTTATAATCAAATCTTCTGTGTTTATATTCATCAGAATGGGAATGTTCTGTTTAATTTTTTCTATATCCCAGTCCCACCATTTTATTTCCAATAGTTTTTGAATGGTGTCGTCATCAAATCTTTTTTTTATGAATTTCGCAGGGTTTCCTCCCCAAATTTCGTATGGCCCTACATTTTTTGTAACAAGAGATTCGGCCCCGATAATGGCCCCGTCGCCAATGGAAATTCCAGATAAAATAGTGGTGTTTAGCCCAATCCATACATCATTTCCTATAACCACATTTCCTTTAGAGGCGGGGTGTCCTTCAATATAATTATAAGCTTCAAAATCAGAATTGGGAATGGAGTTAAAAGGATAAGTGCTTATCCAGTCTGGTCTATGATTTCCGCCTAAAAAAATGGTAACTCCTGAGGCAAAAGAACAGAATTTCCCTATAAATAGATTTGTCTCATTGCTCTCAAAAATAACGGCAGGCTTTCCGTAAGTGTAATCTCCAATTATATATTTTTTATCTATAAAAAAATCTTTGGTATAGAACTTTGTCCCAACCTTTTCCTTTTCTTGTTTTTTTGAAAAAAACTTTTTTATGGTCTTTAATATTTTTATTTCCATAGTAAAGGGATATACACTTTTCCAATGTCAAAGTTTTCCAAATGGGAAAAATCTGCATTATTATTTAAAACTATAAAAGAGCAACAGTTTTCCACGTTGTCATATTGTGCTACAGCAGGTTTGTAGACAATGGCATTAATAGAGTAATTGCCCTTCACTAAAGTACCACTTGCTATACTTACAAAATAGTCTTTTTTCTCATTTTTTATTAAGATTTCAGACGAGAAAATAGGTTGTTCATTGCTGTCCAAAACTCTTACTAATAGGTAAGTCTCTTCTGGTATTTGGATGTTAGAACCTATAGAAAACTTCAAATTAACATCCTCATTGTTGTAAAATTCATTGGAATCCTGCAAAAAAGAAGCTACTTTCACAAAAACTTCCTTTGTGGAGCTTTTTACAAAATGAGGGTTAAGATCATTTGATTTGTTGGATTTATAGTCTTTAATTACATTTTGAATCTCATGCTGAATTTCTATTTTCCCTTTTTCAAGATAAATTCCAGAGGTGCATAATTTTTGTACAGCAGCCATATTATGGCTTACAAAAAGTACTGTTCTGCCTTCACCCTTACTAACATCTCCCATTTTTCCGAGGCATTTTTTTTGGAACTCCGCATCTCCTACCGCCAATACTTCGTCTACTATTAATATTTCCGACTCTAAATGGGCGGCAACGGCAAATGCCAAACGCACATACATCCCAGAAGAATATCTTTTCACCGGAGTGTCTATATATCTTTCTACCCCTGCAAAATCTACAATCTCATCGAATTTTCTTGTAATTTCTTTGCGTGTCATTCCTAAAATGGCACCATTGAGGAATATGTTTTCTCTACCGGTCATTTCTGGATGAAAGCCCGTCCCTACTTCGAGTAAAGAGGCAATTCTTCCCTTGGTGTATATGGCACCGGTAGTAGGCTTGGTAACACGGCTCAGCAATTTTAACAGGGTAGATTTGCCAGCCCCGTTTCTTCCGATTATGCCCACCGCATCTCCTTGGTTAATTTCAAAATTGATATCCTGAAGAGACCAAACATAATCGCCATTTCCTTTGGATGTTCTGTCATTTACTTCGCCTATTTTAAGATAAGGATTCTCTTTTCCTCTTATTTGGTGCCAAAATCGATTAAGGTCATGTGAAAGCGTTCCGGTGCCTACCTGCCCGAGACGGTATTGTTTGGATATGTTTTCAGCTTTTATAACAACAGACATGCTTTTTTCAATGTTTTAATTAAACCGTATCTAAGAAGTTTTTTTCTACCTTATTGAAAATAAGGGTGCCTATGGCCAATAACACAAGAATAATCATAGAGCTATAAACCAGCATTACCGGCTGAAATTCTCCTACGCCTAGCCATGCATATTTGAAACCTTCAAAAATGCCCGTCAATGGGTTGAGATTAGAATATTTTCTAGCAATCTCTGGCAAAAAGGAAACAGGATAAATAACTGGAGTAGCATACATATAAAGACTAATACCGAAATTTAAAAGCATGCTCAAATCTCTATATTTGGTAGTTAGCGAAGAAAAAATCATGCCAAGCCCTAAAGCAAATAAGACCATCAATAATATAAGATAGGGTGTTGCAAAAATCCACCAATTAGGATGGATCTGGTCTTGATATAAATAGTAAAAAAATAAGGTAAGGAATAACAAGAACTGTACACCAAATTTCATAAGATTAGAAATGACGATGGTAATAGGCATCACCAGCCTTGGAAAATATACTTTTCCAAAAATATTGGCATTGCCTACAAAAACATTAGAGGTGCCTGCAAGTGCAGTCGAAAAATAATTCCAAAGAGTAACTCCCGCCAGATAAAATAATATTTTAGGCGCCCCATCTGTAGAGAGCTTTGCGATATTTCCAAAAACAATAAGATAAACTATTGTAGTGAAAATAGGGTTGATGAAGAACCAAAGAGGCCCCAAGATAGTCTGCTTGAAACTTGAGATAAAATCTCTTTTCACAAACATATATACTAAATCCTTATAATCCCATACCTCTTTCAGGTTAAGCTTAAATAGGGGGTGTTCAGATTTAATAATATTTGTCCATTCTGTGTTTTTGTTTTTCATTTGTGTTTTTTGTGTTGGCTATGTTAAGTTTTTCAGATAATCCCCATAGCCGCTTTTACCATACTTTTCGGCGGACCGTAAAAGCTGTTCTTTATCTATAAAACCTTTTTTGTAAGCAATTTCTTCTATGCATGAAATTTTGAATCCCTGCCTTTTTTCCAGAACTTTTACAAATTCTGAAGCCTCGTGCAAAGAATCGAAAGTGCCGGTATCCAGCCATGCAGTCCCCCTGGACATTACCCCTACTTCCAATTGGCCTTTTTCCAGATAGATTCGGTTAACATCTGTAATTTCTAATTCACCTCTTGGAGATGGCTTCAGATTTTTAGCAATTTCAACTACAGAATTATCATAAAAATATAAACCAGGAACGGCATAATTAGATTTAGGTTGCTGAGGTTTTTCTTCAATAGAAATGGCCTTAAGATTCTCATCAAATTCTACTACACCATATCTTTCTGGGTCTGAAACAGAATAGGCAAAAACACATCCACCATTAATATCTACTTTACTTGAAAGCAGTTTTGATAATCCATCTCCATAGAAGATATTGTCTCCCAAAACCAAAGCCACAGAATCATTTCCTATAAATTCTTCTCCTAAAATAAAAGCTTGAGCCAAGCCATCCGGAGAAGGTTGAACTTTGTATTCGAATTGACAGCCTATTTGCGAACCGTCTCCCAATAATTTTTTAAAGCCTTCTTGGTCTTGAGGGGTTGTAATGATTAATATCTCGCGAATACCTGCTAAAAGCAATACCGAAAGTGGATAGTAGATCATCGGTTTATCATAAACAGGCATTAGCTGTTTACTTACTGCAATAGTAAGGGGATAAAGTCTGGTTCCGGAGCCACCGGCTAATATGATGCCTTTCATGTTATGAATATTGTTTTTCGTAATATTTTTGATAGTTGCCAGAGGTTACATTTTTTAACCATTCTTCATTGTTTAGGAACCAATCTATGGTTTTTGCAAGCCCTTCTTCGAAGGTTACACTAGGTTTCCATCCCAAATCTTTATTTAGTTTTGTAGCATCTATCGCATAGCGTTTATCGTGCCCTGGTCTGTCTTTTACGAAGGTTATTAATTTTTCTGAATATCCAGCAGGTTTGCCAAGTTTTTCATCCATTTGTTTGATGAGTTCTTTTATCAAATCTATATTTTGCCATTCATTCCAGCCGCCAATATTATAGGTTTCTCCTGTTTTGGCTTCATGAAATATTTGATGAATGGCCTTTGCATGATCTACTACGAAAAGCCAGTCTCTAGTATATTTTCCGTCTCCGTAAATAGGAAGTGATTTTTCATTGATGATATTATGGATGCATAGCGGAATCAGTTTTTCAGGAAAATGATTTGGTCCGTAATTGTTAGAACAATTAGACACCACATAAGGCAAACCATAGGTGTTGCCATAAGAACGTACCAAATGATCTGAAGCTGCTTTACTGGCAGAATATGGAGATTTAGGATCGTAAGGCGTTTCTTCGGTAAAAAAACCTGTTTCCCCCAAGGCTCCGTAAACTTCATCTGTGGAGACATGATAGAAAAGATTTTCTCTTTTTCCTTCAGGGAAATTTCCATGAGTGTGTTCCGGATTCAATGTCCAAAATTCTCTGCAAAGATTAAGTAAATTAGCCGTTCCGAAAACATTAGTGTTGATAAATGCATTAGGGTCTGTAATGCTTCGGTCTACATGAGATTCCGCCGCAAGATGAATAACTGCATCAGGCTGATGTTTTTCAAAAACTTTTCTAAGTTCTTCAACATTGGTAATGTCTGCCTTTTCAAAAAAATAATTGGGCAGGTTTTCTATATCTTTTAAATTTTCAAGATTTCCGGCATAGGTAAGAGCATCCAGATTGATGATGTTGTAATCTGGGTGTTGGGTTACAAATTCTCTTACTACATGAGAGCCTATAAATCCTGCTCCGCCAGTTATAATGATGTTTTTCATATGGTTTTAAAGTGCATGGCTATTTGCCAATGGTTATTATTTTTTTTATTGAACCGTCTTTCTACCAATAGATTTATAGTAAAAGCCGGTGTTTTGTATTTGTTCCATTGAGAACATGTTTCTGCCGTCAAAAATCACTTTGTTGCTCATTTTCTGAGCCATCAAGTTGAAGTTAGGATTTTTGAATTCGCTCCACTCCGTAGCAATCAAAAGACAATCTGCGCCTTCAAGTGCAGAATACATGTCTTTGGCATATTCTATCTTGTCTCCCAATATTTTTTTTACGTTATCTTCTGCAATGGCATCGTAAGCAACAATTTTTGTGCCTTTTTCAAGCAGTAATTCAATGTTGTCCAATGAAGAAGCTTCTCTTATATCGTCTGTGTTGGCTTTAAAAGCAAGTCCCCATAGGGCAATTTTCTTGCCGGCGATACTCCCTCCGAAGTATTTTTCAATTTCAGAAATTAAGATTACTTTTTGTTTTTTGTTGATGTCTTCAGTGGCCTCCAAAATTTTGAAATCGAAGTTTTCTTCCTTTCCAGATTTAATGAGGGCTTTCACGTCTTTGGGAAAGCAGCTTCCTCCATAGCCAATACCAGGAAATAAGAATCTATGCCCAATTCTATCATCACTTCCCATGCCCAGTCTTACCTTGTCTACATCTGCCCCTACCTTTTCGCAATAATTAGCGATTTCATTCATAAAGGTGATTTTTACAGCTAGAAAAGAATTGGCGGCGTATTTGGTGAGTTCCGAAGATTTTTCATCCATAAAAATAATTGGAATGCCTGTATTGGTGAAGGGCTGATAGATTTTCGCCATAATTTCCTTGGCTTTTTCAGAGCTGGAGCCCACTACTACTCTTGCGGGATTCATGGAATCTTCTACAGCAAAGCCTTCTCTTAAGAATTCTGGGTTAGAAACCACATCAAAAGAAAGGTCTGTTTTTGCGGAAATAGCATCTCTTACTCTATCTGCAGTGCCTACAGGTACGGTAGATTTGTTTACGATTACCTTGTAGTTGGTCATCAGTTCACCAATGTCATTGGCAACCCCCAATACATAAGATAAATCTGCGCTGCCATCTTCTCCCGGAGGTGTTGGCAATGCAAGATATATAACATCAGAGTTGTCTAGAGCCTCTTTAAGATATGTGGTAAAAAATAACCTGTTGGCCTGTATGTTTCTCAAAAACATTTCTTCTAGACCAGGTTCATAGATAGGCACAATGCCCTTTTTCATTCTCTCCACTTTTTTTTCATCAATATCTACACAGTATACTGTGTTTCCCAATTCTGCTAGAGTAGTGCCTGTTACAAGACCCACATATCCGGTACCTACGATTGATATATTCAAAATTTTTTGTGTTTACAGTTTATGCAAAGTTAATAAAAAATAGCTTCTCATGACATTTTGCATAAAGTTTTGATAACCAACAAACTTTGTGTTTTTGAAAATAATTGCGTATATTTGCCTCGGATTTACGGAAAAGAAATGAGAAGGCTTTTGAAAAAAGCCTTTTTTCGTAGCGTAAATTCAACAAATAATGCTATGGATTTTAGGAAAAAAGTAGAGCAACTTGTACAAGATTTTTTGGATACCCGAGAAGATTTATATCTTGTGGAGTTGAAGATTTCGGCAGGAGATGACGTTACGGTAATCTTAGATGGTGATCAAGGCTTAAGCCTTCAGGATTGTTTGGATGCGAGCAGGGCTATAGAATTCAATTTAGATAGAGAAGAGCATGATTTTTCTTTACAGGTGATGAGCCCGGGTTTGAGTGAGCCGCTTAAGTTCCCTCGTCAATACAAGAAAAATATAGGAAGAGAGCTGGAGGTATTACAGAATGATGGAGAGAAAATTCAGGGCGAAATTACCGCAGTGGATGATGAAAATGTAACACTCACTTTGCGATATAGAAGACCAAAATTGGTAGGGAAAGGTAAAGAAGATGTGGTGGAGGAAAAACAAATACCGTATACGGAGATTAAAAAAGCATTGATAGTAATAAAATTTTAGTTTAATATCATTTAAACATTTAACTTTAAATAAAAAATTTAAAATGGACAATTTAGCGTTGATTGAATCCTTTGGTGATTTTAAAGACGAAAAAGGAATTAGTAAGATTGATTTGATGGCGATTATTGAAGATTCGTTGAAAACTCTTTTGAGAAAAAGATACGATTCTGATGACCATTTCGACGTGATTGTAAATCCTGATAAAGGAGATTTTCAGATATTTTTGAACAAAACCATCGTAGAAGACGAAATGTCTGAAGATGATGATTTGGAAATTGAAATTTCTGAAGCTAAAAAGATAGACCCTACTTTCGAAGTGGGTGAAGAATATACACAGGAAATCCCGGTGGCACAATTGGGAAGAAGAAATATTTTAACGCTGAAACAGATTTTGGCAACCAAGCTTCAGGAGCATAATAATGCTATGCTTTATGAACAATTCAGAGACAAAATTGGTGAAGTAGCAGTGGGAGAAGTACACCATATTCGTCACAAGCATGTGATTTTGTTGGATGACGAAGGAAACGAATTTATTTTACCGAAAGAAAACCAGATTCCGTCAGATTTCTTCAGAAAAGGAGATAATGTAAGAGCGGTGATTGAAAGTGTAGATTTTAAAGGATCTAAACCTCAGATCATTGTTTCCAGAACGGCACCTAAATTCCTTGAAAAATTATTAGAATTGGAAATTCCTGAAATCCAGGATGGTACCATTATCCTTAAAAAAGTAGTAAGAATACCTGGTGAAAAAGCAAAAATTGCTGTAGATGCCTATGACGATAGAATAGACCCGGTAGGTGCTTGTGTAGGTGTTAAGGGTTCTAGAATTCACGGAGTAGTAAGAGAATTAAGAAATGAAAATATTGATGTAATCCAATGGTCTAAAAATCCTGAAATTATGGTGAAAAGAGCCTTAGGAAATGTAACCATCAATAAAATAGATATCAACGAACAAGGCAATTACGCACTTGTGTATACCCCTGTAGAAGAAATTTCTAAGGTTATCGGGAAGCAAGGTCAAAACATTAGATTGGCATCATGGCTTTCTGGTTATGAGATAGATGTTTACAGAGAGAAACAGGCAGATGATGATGTAGAATTGGTAGAATTCAATGATGAGATAGAAGAATGGATTATTAATGAATTCAAAAAGGTAGGTTTGGAAACGGCTAAAAGTGTTTTAGACAAAGACACCGCAGCTTTGGTAAATATGACGGATCTTGAAGAAGAAACCATAGAAGAGGTGAAAAGCATCCTTAAAGAAGAGTTTGAAGATTAATTTTTTTTGATCCATTTTTATTAAATTAACAAATAATAATTGGCGATAAGCCTAAAAGCAATAAATAATCAATGCCAAAAATTAGATTAAATAAAGCGGTAAAGGAGTTCAATATTTCAATGTCCAGATTGGTAGAGTTTCTACATGCAAAAGGATTTGAAGTAGAGAGCAATCCAAACGCTCAATTGGAAGAAGCGGCATATTCTGCATTAGAAGCTGAGTTTGCAAAAGACAGTGAACAGCGAAAAGCCTCTCATGAAGTAGTGATTTCTAAAGTTCCGGATGAAAAGCTGGAAATAGAGCCGTTGAAACCTGAGGTGATAAAAGCCAAAGCAGATGCTCTTGGTGAAACCAAGATTGTGGGCAAAATAGATCTTGAGCCTCAAAAAACGGCGGAGCCTGTGGTAGAAGAAGCACCTAAGCAGGAGGTTAAAAAAGAAGAAAAACCAGAAGTTAAGATATTAGATAAAATAGATCTAAGCACTATAGAATCTAATAAGCCAAAACCATCTCCTAAGAAGGTAGAGGCGCCTAAACCACAAGCGGAGCCCAAAATGGAGAAAAAACCGGAAGTGAAAGCTGAGGTTGAAAAAGCTCCTGTAAAAGAAGTACCTACTCCCGTTAAATCTGAAGAGCCAGAAAAAATACAAACGATTTATCAGAAATTGGATGGGCCAAAGATTGTTTCTACAGAAAAAATAGATTTAACACAATTTCAAAATAGACCTTCAAAACCAGATAATTCTAAGAAAAAACAAAGAAAGAGAATTACCAAAGAAGGGCAGGCTCCTCAACAAGGACAAGGTCAAAATACTGGTGGCACTCAAACAGGTGAAAGAAAACCTTTTGGCAACCGTCCTCCACAGCAAGGAGGTGGAGCAGCACAAGGAAACAGAAATAAAGGGCCTCAAAAAGGAAAGGGCAGAGAAAGAGTAATGCCTGTGGAGCTTTCTGATGAGGATATCAAAAACCAAATCAAAGAAACCTTAGAAAAACTAACTAACAAAGGCGGTAAGTCTAAAGGTTCTAAATACAGAAAAGAAAAAAGAACATTCCGTAGAGAGCAAGATGAGCTTCAGCAAGAACTAGAAGCTGCGGACAGAACATTGAAGGTAACAGAATTTATTACCGTTTCAGAATTAGCAGCGTTAATGGACGTAAGTGCTACGGAAGTTATTTCTGCATGTTTCTCACTTGGGGTAATGGTAACCATGAACCAAAGGCTAGAAGCAGATACCTTAACTTTGGTAGCAGATGAATTTGGATACAAAATCGAATTTGCAGATGCGGATTTAGAAGCAGATTCAGAAGAAGAAGTAGAAGATACAGAAGAGGATTTGTTGCCAAGAGCACCAATTGTTACCGTAATGGGTCACGTAGACCACGGTAAAACATCCTTGTTGGACTACATCAGAAAAACGAATGTTATTGCCGGAGAAAGTGGAGGGATTACCCAGCACATTGGAGCATATAATGTGAAATTGGAAAGTGGAGAAAGAATCACATTCTTAGATACACCAGGTCACGAGGCGTTTACCGCGATGAGAGCAAGGGGTGCACAGATTACCGATATTGTAATTATCGTTGTAGCAGCCGATGATGATGTAATGCCACAAACCAAAGAAGCTATTGCGCACGCGCAAGCTGCTGGAGTACCAATGATTATTGCTATCAATAAGGTTGATAAGCCAAATGCTAATCCAGATAAGATTAGAGAGCAACTTTCTGCCATGAATATATTGGTAGAAGAATGGGGAGGAAATGTGCAGTCTCAAGAGATTTCAGCGAAATTTGGTAACAATGTAGATGCATTATTGGAGAAAGTATTGCTTCAGGCAGAAATTTTAGAATTAAAAGCCAACCCAAATAAAAATGCTAACGGGGTAGTTATTGAAGCTTCTTTAGACAAAGGAAGAGGTTATGTTTCTACGATGTTGATACAAGGAGGAACCCTAAGAGTAGGTGATTATGTAGTGGCGGGTAAAAACCATGGTAAGGTAAAAGCCATGCTAGACGAAAGAGGAAAGCAAATGGAAGAAGCAGGACCTTCTAAACCAGTTACTATTTTAGGACTAGATGGTGCACCTACCGCTGGGGATAAATTTAAAGTATACGAAGACGAAAGAGAGGCAAAAACAATAGCCAATAAGCGTGAGCAACTTCAAAGAGAGCAAACCATCAGAACCAAAAAACACCTTACTTTGGATGAATTGGGAAGAAGAATTGCACTTGGAGATTTCAAAGAATTGAACATCATCCTAAAAGGAGACGTGGACGGTTCTGTGGAAGCGCTTTCAGATCAGTTACAAAGACTTTCTACCGAAGAGATCAGCGTGAATATCATTCACAAAGGAGTTGGGCAAATTACCGAATCTGATGTATTGTTAGCTGCTGCTTCTGATGCCATTATGATCGGTTTCAACGTTAGAGCAGGAGCCAGCGCCAAGGATTTAGCGGATAGAGAAGAAATAGAAATAAGAACCTATTCTGTAATCTATGCTGCTATCGATGAGGTGAAGGAGGCCATGGAAGGGATGTTATCTCCTGAAATCAAAGAACAGGTAATTGGTAATGTAGAAATTAGAGAGACCTTTAAAATCTCTAAAGTGGGTACCATTGCGGGTTGTATGGTGATTAACGGTAAGGTGACTAGAAATTCTAAAATAAGACTCCTAAGAGATGGAATCGTAAAATTCGATGGAGAACTAGAATCATTAAAGCGTTTTAAAGACGATGTAAAAGAAGTAACCAAAGGTTATGAATGTGGTTTGAACATCAAAGGTTATAACGATATTGAAGTAGGAGATATCTTAGAGGTTTATGAAGAAATAGCCGTTAAGAAAAAACTGAAATAAAATTTTAAAAAAGATCAAAATGTCCCGTTTTTACGGGATATTTTTTTATCAAAACGTATAATTTAGATTCATTCTAAATAAAAAAAATGCACCAAAAAAAATTTCAAATAAAGGTGCTTTTTTTATTTGATTTTATGATTATGTGCATTTAAAGCACAGCTTAATTTTCATATTGTAAATTTTTTTAAAAAAATAATGTGAAATACACATCAATATGTTAAATTTTTTGGGATATCAATTTGTTCATGTTAAAATTAATTAACATTTTTGCTTCAAAATATTAAATAATGTTAATATGAATGTAAAATTAAAAGTGTTAACCGCAGGTGTTCTTTTCTTTTTTGGAGGCCAAGCAGTATTGGCTCAAAAAAAGAGTGACTCGGTAAAAAATGAAAAATCTATTGATGAGGTAGTAATTGTTGGTTTTGGACAAAAAAAATCAGTGAAGGAAGTTACAGGCTCAGTATCAAGTATTAAATCAGAATCCATTCAGGATGTTCCGGTGGCGTCTATTGATAAGATGCTACAAGGAAGAGTGACTGGTGTTCAAACGGGGAATTCGTCTGGACAGCCGGGAGGTATGGCTAGTGTAAGGGTAAGAGGTATTTCCTCTATTAATGGTGTGGTGTCGCCTATCTATATTTTAGATGGGGTGAGAATTGCCAACGGAGATCTTACTACTGCCAATACAACGGCTAACATTCTTGCCAACTTGAATCCAGATGATGTAGAGAGTGTTACCGTTCTTAAAGATGCAGTTTCAACTGCTGTTTATGGTGCTGATGCTGGTGCAGGTGTTATTGTAATTACTACAAAATCTGGTAAAAAAGGTAAACCTAAATTTAATTTGTCTTATAACATGGGCTACAATGACAAAGCAGTGAAGCAGCATGAAAGATTTAAGACAGCAGATTGGCTTACTTACATGGCAGACTCTTATAATAATAGATATGGAACTACCTACACAGGAGATACTTTTGCAACCGCACTAGGATCTGCTATCGTAGATAAAAATAGTGATACTAATTGGGCAGATGCAGCAAGCCAAAGAGGGGTTCAGCAAAATGCTGATTTCAGTATGTCTGGCGGAAGCGATAAAATGACGTATTATACCTCTGCTAACTATTTCAACCAAGAAAGTATCGTAAGAAATTCTTATTTCAAAAGATTGGCTTTCACCAATAAAGTAGCTTATCAGGTTTCTGATAAATTTAAATTAACTACTGATATTCAGTTTTCATATTCTAAATTGAATACATTAAGTGAAGGTGGAGCTTTTGCTAACCCTATTTTAGCGCAATATTTTAACAGACCTACTGATCCGATGAGAAATGCGGATGGAAGCTGGTACTGGAATGCATCTACCGGAAGACTTTCTAACAGTATGTTTAACCCTGGAGCGATTGTAGATATGAACTACAGTACTGCGGGTACTTTCAGAACTTATGCCAATTTTGGGGTAGAGTATAAAATATTGAAAAACTTAACCTATAAGTTTGTATTCTCTCCAGAATATATTCAAATTGAAGAAGACAGATATTGGAATCCTATTCATGGAGACGGAAGAAACTATGGTGGGTACCAAAGAACTTCTAATAATAGATATTTCAACTTTAACGTTCAAAATATCTTAGATTATACTTATAAAACAGGATTGCATAATTTTGGTGCATCATTTATTCAGGAAGCATATAAAACAGATAATAAATTCTTATCTGCTACAGGTATTACTGTAGGTACTCCTACTTTGCAGACGCTTTCTAACTTTGTGGTACCTTACGGATATTCTGGTTCTGCAGGAGTCTCTTCTAGATATGGTTATGCTGTTACAGGTCATTATGATTATAACAGATTGGCATTATTAGATGCATCTTACAGAAGAGACGTTCTTTCTCAATTTATGCCAGGAAACAAGGCTGGAAATTTCTGGTCTATTGGGGTAGGTTTAGACTTGGCAAAATTAAACTTCATGGAAAAGTATGAAGCAATCTCTATGTTTAAATTCAGAACATCTTATGGTAAATTAGGAAACCAGGTTGCTGCCAATCCATATGCACTTTATAACTATAACACCAATTATAATGATTATGCTGCGGCAACTTATTCTGGTGTTAATAACCCTAACCTAAGATGGGAAACTGTAAATCCTTTCAATGCTGGGGTAGATGTAGGTCTATTTAACGATAGAATTACTTTAAGTGCAGAATATTATAACAAGAAGACAAAAGACTTGATTTATAACTTGCCTTTACAAACTTCTCAAGGGTTAACGTCTTATTCAGAAAACATCGGTTCTTTGGTGAACAGAGGTTTTGAATTTGCTGTAAATTCTGTAATCTTGAAAGGAGATAAAAATTCTTTGAGATGGACTTTAGGAGTTAATTTATCTACACTTGACAACGAAATTACGGAGCTATATGGTGGTACTGTAAACGGTGGTACTACTACTCTTAGGGTAGGAGAAGGTGTAAGAACATGGTACCTTCGTAAGTGGGCTGGTGTAGATGCTGCTACTGGTGCTGCACTATGGTATGTAAATGGTGTAGACGGTGCTACTACTACAAATTACAATGCTGCACAGCAAGCTGTACAGGGATCTATGCTAAATAAAATTTATGGTGGTGCAAATACAACTTTATCTTATAGAGGATTTGCTTTAGACCTGCAATTTGCATACGGATTTGGATCTAAAATTTACGATGACTGGGCAGTGTATACTTATTCTGACGGACAGTATACTTCAAGTTACCCAGGATATGGTGATGTCTTTGGAGATTACTGGACTCCTACCAACATAGGAGCTTCTAATCCTAAACCAATATATGGTAATGCAACTTTATCAAACAGAGCTTCAACAAGATTCTTGTATAAAGGAGATTATATCAGATTAAGCAATGCTAAATTGGGATATACTTTTAATGGTCAATATCTTAAAAATGCAGGAATTGGAAGCCTTCAGGTTTATGTAATGGCTAACAATGCATATACCTATCTGTTTGACAAAAAATTGAAATTTGACCCTGAGGTAAACATTGCTGGTGCTTCTAACTTAGGATTGCCAATACTCAAGTCATATTTATTCGGATTTAGTGTAAATTTCTAAAATTAAAGGAAAATGATTAAAAATAAGAAAATATATAAAATTGCATTACTGGCGTTTGGATTATTAACAGTTAGTAATTCATGTAGCAGTGATTTTGTTGAAAGAGAATTTAAGCAGGATGTAATACAGTCAGATTTGGCTAGTCTTTCTGAAATTAAATCTTTCGTTAGAGGAGGATATTCTTCCATGAGAGCTTCTACTTACTATGGCCGTGATTTCTTGGCTTATGGTGAAGTAAGATCAGATGAGATGTTCAGTAACAAAGGTTCTGGTTATTACACTACAGTTCAGGATTACTCTATGACTTCGAGTGACTCTTATGCATCTGGTACATATAACCAGATATATACAATGGTGGCAAAAATGAACATTGTTATCAATACAGATGTTACAAAATTGGTTTCTTCAGATCAGTCTGCCGCTAAATATTATCAAGGACAGGCTTATGCTTTAAGAGCTCAGGGATTCTTTGATTTATTAAGATTATACGGTCAGAAATACACAGGTGGTACCCTAGGAATAGTTACTCCACTTACATATGATCCTAAAGCCAAAAAAGCAAGAAGTACGATTGCTGAAACAGAAGCTCAGATAGAATCTGACTTTAATACTGCGTTAACAATGATGACGGCTAACGTGGCCAATGATGCACCATCTAATAAAACAGAATTGTGTGTAAGTGCATTAAAAATATTAATGTCTAGATATTACTTGTACAAAGGAGATTATGCTAAAGTAAGATCGTTGGTTGCAGATGTTTATGGTAAATATTCAGTTGCTTCAAAAGATCTATACCAAGAAACATTCAGATATACAATGAGAGGGGCCGCTTCTAATGCAGTTTTTGAATTGGAAGTAGGAACAGACTCTTCATTATCTACATCTTCTTATGCATATGTATTAAGTTACAATGGCTATGCTAATGTCGCTTTGAACACAGCTGTGTACAATTTGTATGATGCAGCAGATGTAAGAAGAGCTTTAATTACAAGAGCTTCTACCACAGCACATTATCTATCTTATACCAACTCTCAAGGAGTAACTTTCGGTAAATATACCAATACGGTAGGGGCAGATAATATTAAACTAATCCGTTATGAAGAAGCACTTTTAAATGGTGTGGAAGCAGAATTGAACGGTGGAGACCCTGCCAAAGCATTAGAATATTATAATGCTATTATTACCAATAGAGGACTTGCAGCAGCTACTTCTGTAGATCTAGTTACTCTTAAAAAAGAGAGAATAAAAGAATTGGTAGGAGAAGGATTCAGACAATGGGATCTTTTGAGATGGGGAGATACTTCATTCAAACCTTCTGCTAAAGACATCAAGTTATTGGCATTCCCAATTCCAAGAGCTGAAACAGATTTAGCAGGTACCCTTGTGGTTTCTAACCCAGGATATGACAATTAATATAAAACTAATAATTTTAGATAATTGATAAAAAATAGGCGCCTCATTTTGAGGCGCCTATTTATTTTAAAGATTGTTAATGAATTCGAAAAGTTTTATTTGGTCGCTTTCATTTTTTAGATTGATGTTATTCTCTTTAGCATAATCCAAAACGGCTTTAGTGTTTTCAATATGTAACAAAACAATAAGGTCTTTTACATTTTTGGGTAATCTTTTATAATCTCCATTGTCGTTAATCAGATAGATATCTTTGTCTTTTTCAAAATAAGGATTTTTATCTTTAAGATAAGTATTGGTTGTATTATTATTGTATTCTACTATCTGTACCTTTTCCCTTTTATAAAGTTTGTATTTCCCTTTGCCCAAAAGCTCTATCAAATATCCTTTTATGGGTTTATTGTCAAATAGATAGTTGGTTAAAATATACACCCTTCCAGAATCCTTATATATTAATCTCAAATCATTCTGCTTAATAACGTAATTTAACTCGTCTCCCGCCATGAATTCCATCTCATCTTCATAAGCGTTGTATCTTACTGAAGGCAGACTTTTACTATAGCCTTCAATTGTGATAGGATGAAAGGCCTCGTCGATATAAGGAGAGCCATCTATCCCAGAATAGGATTTAAAGCTTCTGTTGGTTACTTCAAAAACACTTCCTCGGGAGTTCCCAAAGACTTCAAGGTCAGTTTTTACTTGAGAAAAATAGAAACTTGGGAGAAAGGCAGCCAATAAAATAATCTTTTTCATGGGTTTGATTTATTTTATAAAATTATAAAATTTTGATGACTTATTTTTATTAAATGTTCAATAGATAATGAATGCAATAATTTTTAATCATAATATTAAATTAGAATCCTTGCTTTTCAGAAGGTTTTTTATTCCCAATATTTCCATTACTTTTGTATCTCAAATTCCAGAAATGAAATATTTTTTAATAATCATATTTTTCTCTATTAGTTTTCTTAACGCCCAGGTTGTTAATAAGACAGATAATAACAAGCTGGCGGAGAAAGACACCCTAATTGTTGATAAAGGAAGGAAAGATTCACTGAAAATTTTTAAACCAACTATTAACGATTACCTTATTCAAAACCAGTTTTCAGAAAAGAAACCATTTGACACCGTTTTTTCGGTAGATAAATCATATAAATTCACCCAATTCAATAATAGGGATAATTTTGGTAAAATACAGTTTGCCAATATAGGAGAAGGTTTTCAGGACTTGGTTTTTTCTTTCAACAAGGAGCAGAATTTGGCACTATTGCCCACCAAAAAATCTCATTTTATATTAGGCATAGATGACATCCGATATTATGATGTAAAGACGCCCACCACATCTTTCGTGTATCATAATGCCATGAGCCAAGGAGCGGCCTTGCAGTCTACCTATACTCAGAATTTCGGCAAAAACCTCAATGTGGCCGTAGAATATATGGGGCTTCGTTCTCAGGGGCTTTACAGAAGAGAGTTGGCGGCTTCTAACAGTTTTATTTTCTCTGCAAAATTCAATTCCGACAATAGCCGCTACAAATTCTTCACCCATTACATCCACCAAAATGTGAACAATGAAGAAAATGGAGGCATTAGTGACTTAAGCCTTTTTCTGGGAGACGATTCCAGATTTAAAAACAGACAAAACCTTCCTGTAAATTTAAGCTATACCAGTTCTCAATTTTCTTACAGAAGATATTATTTTTCACAGGAATTTCAATTTGTGAATTCAGAGAAATACCCATTTAAGGTAAGACATACCTTGTTTCATCAGGCTAATAAATACAAGTATTTACAAGCCGGAACAGAAAATTATTACAACTCAGATTTGCTGGCAGATTTTGATACCTATGCCTATAAATTTTCCAAAAATCTAAGCAATACCATTTCTTTGTTGTTTGATAAGCCTGCTTTCAAATTAGAGGCGGGGGCTCGTCACCAGTTGCTGGATTTGGGTACAGACAGGGAACTGCCTTCATCAGCCGGTGTTTTTATCCCAAAGGATAATAAGGAAAATCGACTGGGCGCTGTAGGAAATTTGGAAATTAAATTATGGGACAAGATAGATGTTCATTCTGCATTAGAATACTCCAATGGAAAAATCTTTGGCAATTTTCTTCGTTCTGAAAACAATCTGAAATTAGAACCTATCAAGGATTATATTTTAGATGCTCATGTTAATTTTCAGTCTTCAAAACCAAGCTTTAACCTTCTGATAAACCCTTCGTTTTATAAAAATTTCAATTACAATTTCTTGAATGCCCAAAACCAAAATGTTTTGGAAATAGGAGGAAAAGTTAATCTGAAGTGGTTTGAAAGTGCGGTTTTTGCCAATTATTTCAGAATAGACAATTATGCTTATTTTGATGGTTCGGGTTTGCCAAAACAAAGTGCTTCATCATTGAATATTTCCCAGATTGGTGGCGAGGCAACATTGAAATATTGGAGAATAAATCTCAATACCAAGTTGTTGTTCCAAACCGCACTAAGCCAAAAAGAATTATTTCCGATGCCTAATTTTGTAGGAAGAGTGAATTTGTTTTATCAGTCAATGGCATTTAAGGACGCGGCAGAAATACAGACCGGCATTAAGGTGTATTATTTCAGCAGCTTCAAATCAAAAGATTATTTTCCTGTCTTGAATGAATTTGTGCTGTCTGCCAATTCTTCCTCAATCGGCGGTCAACCCATTGCAGATGCCTATTTTAACATGAAGGTGAAGAGAATGATGATCTTTGCTGAAGCACAGCATTTCAATACCACTTTTATGAAAAACAAATCTTTTGCAGCGCCTAATTTCCCGTTATATGATTTTAGGCTCAATTTGGGAATTGTTTGGTATATATTTCACTAAATTTGCTTCATGCCGAAAACCAAGATTCCGTTTCAACAGATAGGCTCTATTCCGCAACTGATAAAGGATTTTCTGAACGAAGAAATTCCACAGTTTTCTACATATCGTTTTTCTGTGCATAATGCTTTGGCAAAAGCAGAAAAAAAATCTGAAAAATTTTCTCAAGAGCAAAGAAGGGTTTTGGTGGATGTCCTTAAAAATCAGTACCGAAATCTCAATTTGTCCGAAAAGCAACATCATCATCTCGATGCATTGCAGGAGGAAAATACATTTACCATTACTACCGGGCATCAATTAAACCTGTTTTCCGGGCCTGTATTTTTCATTTATAAAATTCTGCAAACGATAAAACTGGCAGATTTTCTCAGTCAAAATTCTGATAAAAAATTTGTGCCAATATTTTGGATGGCTACAGAAGATCATGATTTTGAAGAAATAGACCATTTCAAAACCCTTCAAAATGTATATCAGATCAAAGGAAAATCTGGTGGTGCTGTGGGCAGAATAGTGATAGAAGACAATGCTTTCATAGACGAATTTGAAAAAGAATTTAAGGACGATGTTTTTGGAACGCAGCTCATTTTATTGATGAAGAAAGCCTATCAAAAAGGAACTACTTTAACGGAGGCTACAAGAATTTTGGTACAGGAACTGTTTTCGGAGTTTGGGCTTTTGATGATTGATGGAGATGACGCGTCACTCAAAAATCAAATGGCAGAAATTTTCAAGGCAGAGCTTCAAAATAGGGTTACATATGAGTTTTCTAAAGAAAACATTGAATTTTTAACCCAAAAATATGGTAAAGTTCAGGTCAATCCACGCGAAATCAATTTGTTTTATCTTTCAGAAACCAGAGACAGAATTCTTCAAAAGGGAGAGCAATTTGAAATTGCAGGGCATGATAAAATTTTTTCTTTTCAGGAACTGACGGAGGACTGGGCCAAAATTTCACCCAATGCTTTGCTAAGACCTGTTTTTCAGGAAAAGGTTTTGCCCAATATTGCCTATATTGGCGGCAATGCAGAAATTATGTATTGGCTGGAAATGCCAAACGTTTTTGAAAAATTCGGCGTTGAATTTCCATTGTTGATTCCTAGAAATTCTATGCTTTTTTTGCCTTCGAAAACATATAGAAAAATTGAAAAATCAGGACTGGAAATGGAAGATTATTTCGGAAACTTTCAGGCCAAGCTTAATGATAAATTGCTAGAGAAGTCTTCGCTTTTAGAAGTCTTGATGAGTCAAGAATCTTTGCTTAAAAATAATTTTGAGATTTTAAAAGAGAAGGCCTTTCTTACAGAAAAGACTTTTCAAAACTTAATAGAAGCAGAAGAAACCCGTCAATTGAAGTCTTTTGCAAGAATGAAAAAAAGGCTCCTTCGCGCCGAAAAGATAAAACAGGCAGACCGCTTGGATTTTTTACAACGACTTTATTTGGAAATTCATCCTTCCGGAAACTGGCAAGAGAGGGTGCTTAATTTCAGTGTTTTTTTTGCAGAAAATGGTTCAGCATGGCTTAAAACTTGTTACCAAGAAATGGATGTTGATAAATCAATGTTAATTTTAATGGAATATTAATCCGAAAGCCGTAATTTTGTAACTTATATTTTTAGACGATGAAGAAGTTTTTCACATTCGCATATACCTTAATCGGTCTTGTAGTTTTTGCACAAAAAAACCACACCGTAGAGCCTAAAGAAAACCCATACAGTATTTCCAAAAAATACGGAATCACCATTGATGAATTGTACAAACTTAATCCACAGATTAAGGATGGTAAGCTGAATATTGGTGATGTATTGGTGGTTAATAAGCCTCAAATTGCTGCAGAGAAACCTATGGTGCCGGGTAGTAAAATGGGTGTGATAGTGCTGCAGCCCAAGCAAACCATTTATGGTATTACCAAACAGTACCATATTACTGAAGCAGATTTAAGAAAACTGAATCCAGAAATAGATTCTCACCTGAAAATAGGAGATGAAGTAATGCTTCCCGCAGAAAATATCAAAAAATATGCAGATGCCAATGCTTTCAATAGAACCTTTTCAACAGCAGCTCCTGAAGTAAAGCCGGTAGTAACTACGCCTGTAGCGGAAGCGCCAAAAACAGCAAACGATGTTTATGTGGTTCAGCCAAAAGATACTTATTACGGAATCACCAGAAGTTTTGCTATTTCTCAAAAAGAATTATTTGATCTTAACCCTGGACTAGAGCAAAAAGGATTGCAACCGGGAGATAAAATCTTTGTAAAAAACAACAACTCAAAAGTAAAAGAAAGTGTTGCCCCTAAAGAAGAAGCTCCAGTACAACAAGAACCAGCGGCAATAGCGCCTCAAGAAGAATACCAGACTTATGAGGTGCAGGATGGTGATACGGTTTTTGGCATTCTTAATAAATTCAATGTAGGTTTTGAAGAATTAATGACCCTTAACCCAAAGCTTTCTGAAGGATTAAAAGCGGGCATGATCATCAAGGTTAAAAAATTGGAAACCGCCTATGCCAAGAAAACAGAAGGCGTGCTGAATGTTATTTTGATGCTTCCTTTTGGTTTTGAAGAAGGAGATAGCAAATACAGAAGCATGGCTGCTGATTTCCTTACGGGTGCCAAACTGGCTATTGAAAGAAGTGCTGCTGGAGGACAAAAGCTTGATATAAAAGTAGTGGACTCTGGAAGTGAAGAAAAATTCAAAAATTCTTTAACCCAAATCAATAAAAACAATACAGATTTAATCATAGGTCCTTTTTTTAAGTCTAATGTTTTAGAGGTTTTGGATTATGTTAAAAGTCAAAAAATACCTGTAGTAGCACCATTTGCCAATACTCCAGAACTGAAGGCATATAATAACCTGGTTATTATTGAAACGGAACAAAATGTATTTGCAGACAGAATTGTAAAAGAAGTTTCATCTGCCTATTCAGATCAAAAAATTTATATTTTGGCAGATGCAGACAAAACATATGCTACTTATATCAAAAATAATCTCGTAAATCAGTTAAAAAATCCAAACATTACGATTGTTAATTCTGCTGAAGAAATTCAGTTAGACAATAATATGATGACGGGGCAAACCGCACCGGTAATGGCAATTTTAGCTGCAGATAATGATGCTTCAGGAGCAGCTTTTGCAAAAAGAATGGCGGAATTGGGAGAAGAAACTGCTGGGGTAAAAGCTTTCAGTATGTATTATCACCCTAATTTTGAAAAAAACATAGACGCTTTAAGCAAGGCAAGTCTGGTTTACCTTATGGACAGAAAAATAAACAATGATGGCAGTTTCGAAAAAGAGATTCTGAACAGTTACAAGAAAAAATACTGCAAGTCTCCTTCAAAATATGCCGTGATAGGGTTTGATGTAGTGAATGATATGCTAAGCAGAGAAAATAGCAAGGGTGAACTTTTCAAACAAATGGATAAGGCTCAAACGCAATTAGCGTCTAAGTTTGAGTTCGAAAAAATTAAAAACGGAGCATATGTAAACCAAGGCTACAGAGTAGTAAGACTGGTTCCGTAAAAGCAATAAATTTTGAAATCTCGATTAAAAAAAAGCAAAATCTAATAAATATATGAAGGCACTAGTATTCCCTGGTCAGGGGTCTCAATTTGTGGGTATGGGAAAAGAACTCTATGACAGCAGAAAGGATATTAAAGATCTAATGGAGTTCGGAAATGATATTTTAGGATTTGATATCTTGAAAATAATGTTCGAAGGTTCTGAGGAAGATCTCAAGAAAACAAAAGTAACACAACCTGCCATTTTCATCCATTCTGTGGCGGCAGTAAAAGCAATAGACGGCATTGGTGTGCAGATGGTAGCCGGACATTCTTTGGGAGAATTTTCCGCTTTGGTGGCCAATGGAGTTTTAAGCTTTGAAGATGGCCTAAAGCTGGTTTCAGAAAGAGCTTTGGCAATGCAAGAAGCATGTGATATTAATCCTTCTTCTATGGCTGCTATTTTAGGCTTAGAAGATGCGATGGTAGAAGAAATATGTGCATCTATAGACGGAATTGTAGTTCCTGCCAATTATAACTGTCCGGGTCAACTGGTGATTTCCGGTGAAACTACGGCTGTTGAAAAAGCTTGCGAAGCCATGAAGGAAGCAGGCGCAAAAAGAGCATTGATGCTTCCTGTGAACGGAGCTTTTCACTCACCTTTAATGCAGCCCGCTCAAGACAGATTGGCGGCGGCTATAGAAAAAGCAAAATTCAGAAAGGCTACAACACCGATATATCAGAATATTACTACTACAGCCGTTTCTGATGCAGATGAAATAAAGAAGAATCTTATTGCTCAGCTTACGGGGCCTGTAAAATGGACGCAAACGGTACAAAATATGATAAAAGACGGTGCTACCAGTTTCGTAGAAGTAGGGCCCGGAAAAACATTGCAGGGGCTTATAAAGAAAATAAACGCTGAGGCATTGGTTTCTTCGGCGATATAAAATAAAAGGAAGTCACAAAAATTGTGACTTCCTTTTATTTTAAATTTGTTAAAATTAAATTTTGTTGAAAAATCATCTTTTTTCTCCCGGCAAATTACTCCTAACGTCTGAATATTTTGTTTTGGATGGCGCTTTGGCGTTGGCAGTTCCTACAAAATTGGGACAAGATTTTTATTGGGAAGAAAAAGATGATGGAAAAAGGATCATTTTTTGGGAAGCATTGCATGAAAATAAACCTTGGCTTGTCGCTAAGATAGACTATGAAAATTGGAGGGTTCTAGAAACCAACTTGCCGGAGAGTGCTGCCTTTATCCTAAAGGTGTTGAAAAACGTGCAGCAACTTTCTTTGGTTAAATTTCAGGATAATCTTTCATATCATATCAAAACTAATTTGCAGTTTCCAGGGAATTTTGGATTGGGAAGCAGCTCTACCTTGATGAATAATTTGGCGGAATTTGCAGAAATTGATGCCTTTATTCTCAATGAAATATCCCTTGGCGGAAGTGGATATGACATAGCTGTGGCACAAGAAAAATCCGCAATACTTTATCAAAATGACCCAAAAAATATTCAGAAAATAGAATTTAACCCTCCGTTTCTGGAAAATCTTATCCTTATCCATCTCAATCAGAAACAAGATAGCAGAGAGGGAATTAATGCTTTCAGGACTCGAGAAAAATCTTTATCTTTAAAGGGCGAGTTCACAAAAATTACGGAAGAGGTATTAAAATGCCAAGATCTTGAAGCGTTTTCTAAACTGATGTCCCTTCACGAGAGTAAGTTAAGCGGGTTTTTGGAAATGGAGACGGTGAAAGAAAAGTACTTTAAAGATTGTCCTGTATTTGTGAAAAGTCTTGGTGCATGGGGCGGAGATTTTGTTCTGAGTGCAAAATTTGGGGATTTCAAAAATTACTTTTTCGAAAAAGGATTTACTCAAATTTTCGATTACAAAGAATTAGTTTATTGATAGCTAAAGGTTTAGAGTTTTGGCGATGATAAACAATTTGTGACCAATATCATTGCGCCAGACAGAATAAAACTATATACTTTTGCTAATTTTGTATAAGAAAATATGAATTAAAATTTCCAATTATGAAAAACATTAAAATCATCCAGGAGCTACACAATCTAGGTATTACGGGTTATCACGAAGTTGTATATAACCCAACCTATGAAGAATTGTTTAAGGCAGAAATGTCTAATAAAAACAAAGGCTATGAAAAAGGAGCACTTACTGAATCCGGTGCTGTAGCTGTTAAAACAGGTGTTTTTACAGGTCGTTCTCCTAAAGACAGATATATTGTTTTGGATGATGTTACTAAAGATACTATTTGCTGGGACGGAAAGGTAAATTTCCCTACTACTGCAGAAATTTTTGCCAGTTGCAAAGATTTGGTTTTAAAACAATTATCTACTTCTAAAAAAATATATGTAGTAGATGCTTTCTGTGGTACCAACCCAGATACAAGACTGAAAGTAAGATTTGTAATGGAAGTGGCTTGGCAGGCACATTTTGTGAGCAATATGTTCATACGTCCATCTCTTTATGAATTAGAGCATTTTGGTGAGCCAGATTTCATTGTGATGAATGGTTCTAAAACTACCAACCCAAATTGGGAGAAACAAGGATTAAATTCCGAAAATTTCATTATGTTTAACCTTACCGAAAAAATCCAGATTATTGGCGGCACTTGGTATGGTGGCGAAATGAAAAAAGGAATGTTTGCCATGATGAACTACTATCTTCCACTGAAAGGAATGGCTTCTATGCATTGTTCTGCAAACGTTGGCGAAAAAGGAGATGTTGCCCTTTTCTTTGGTCTTTCAGGCACCGGTAAAACTACCCTTTCTGCAGACCCTAAACGTTACCTAATTGGTGATGACGAACATGGATGGGATGATAACGGAGTATTTAATTACGAAGGAGGATGTTATGCCAAAGTAATAGATCTTACAGAAGAAAAAGAGCCAGACATTTTCAGAGCCATCAAGAGAGATGCTTTGTTAGAAAACGTAGTAGTAAATGAATATGGAGAAATAGACTACCAAGACAATTCTATTACAGAAAACACCAGGGTTTCTTATCCAATTTATCATATCAACAAGATTGTATTGCCTTCTAAAGCCGGCCATGCAAGCAAAATAGTTTATCTATCTGCAGATGCATTCGGGGTGTTGCCGCCGGTTTCTATTCTTAATGAAGATCAGGCACAGTATCACTTCTTGTGCGGATATACTTCTAAATTGGCAGGAACCGAAAGAGGTATTACAGAGCCGCAACCATCATTCTCTCCGGCCTTCGGCGAAGCATTCTTAACACTCCATCCTACCATGTATTCTAAAACCTTAATCGGAAAAATGAAAGAACATGGGGCAAAAGCTTATTTGGTAAACACCGGCTGGAATGGTACAGGAAAACGTATTTCTCTTAAGGATACCCGTGCCATTATAGATGCCATTATAGATGGATCTATAGAAAATGCACCTACCACTACCATTCCAATTATGAATTTGGAAATTCCTACCACTTTGCCAAATGTTTCAGAAGGCATTCTAGATCCTAGAAATACATATGCAAATGCTGCTGAATGGGAAGCAAAAGCAAAAGATTTGGGAGCAAGATATATTAAAAACTTCGAGCAGTATTGTGATACTGAAGAAGGAAGAAGATTAGTAGCTGCAGGTCCGCAACTAGAACTTGCAAAAATATAAAAGCAAATCCTCAGTGAAAACTGAGGATTTTTTATTTGGGGGCGATTTTCCTGTCTTCGGCTCCCGCTTTCCGAAGTATCGGGAGATCTCCACCTACGCCGGAGCGCAAATTCGTCTGAGAAATTTATCAAAGGCTCAAGATAGCCAGTCTGTAACCGCCAATCCCAAACCCAGAAATAATAGAATCTGTATAAGCTGCTGTTACCGATTTCTGACGGAAAACCTCACGTTGATAGATGTTACTGATGTGCACCTCTATCTTCTTTTTTTGAATGTTTTTAAGGCAATCTGCTATGGCATAAGAATAATGGGTAAACGCACCAGGGTTAATCACGAACGCATCAAATTCCGCCCCTTGCAATTTGTCTATAATCTCTCCTTCATGATTAGACTGGAAATAAGAAATCTCATGCTGACTGAATTCCTGTTTCAGGCTATTCAGAACATCATCCATAGAAACTGTTCCGTAAATTTCAGGTTCACGGGTTCCTAAAAGGTTAAGATTGGGGCCGTTTACAATTAAAATTTTCATATTTCTGTTGAAATTTTATCAAAGATACAAAAAACAAAAAACTTCCGAGAATTCTCGGAAGTTTTGTAGCCCGTAGGGGAATCGAACCCCTCTTACCAGAATGAAAATCTGAGGTCCTAACCGATAGACGAACGGGCCAAATTTTATTCTTAAGCTAACTTGTTAACGTGTTTTGTTAACTTGCTTTTTAAGTTAGCAGCTTTGTTTTTATGAATAATATTTTTCTTTACCAATTTATCTAGTAAAGAGATTACTTTTGGCAGTTGCTCAGAAGCAGTTGCTTTGTTTTCTTCATTTCTTAATACTTTCACAGCCGTTCTTGCGGTTTTGTGATAGTATCTGTTTCTCAATCTTCTTTTTTCAGATTGTCTGATTCTCTTAAGTGCTGATTTATGATTTGCCATAACTGTCTCAAATGTGGGTGCAAATATAAAAACTATTTTTTAATCTGCAAATTATTTTTAATTATTTTTTTATTTTTTGTAGCCTATAGGGGAATCGAACCCCTGTTGCAAGAATGAAAATCTTGAGTCCTAACCACTAGACGAATAGGCCAAAAATTTTGTGCGTGCAAAAATATAAACTTTTTGAGACCTCACAAAATTTTAAACTGTTATTTATAAACTTTTTCTATAACAGTATTCTGAATGCCTTTTTCTTCTATTTCTTTTTGTAATCTGATGGCTGCTTCTAGAGAACCTACTTCTCCATAAGTGTAATAAAACATTCCATCAGCCTTTGTTTTTTCTACTTCTTTTAAGTTTTTTAGAATAGGTGATGCGTTAGGAAGTTTGTCTTTTCCTGCATATACTTCTATCCTGTAGTAGCCGGTATTCATGTTTTGATTGGGAATAAAACTTACAGCGGCAGCGTTTTTAAAGCCGGCATCTTTAGCGGTTTTAAGGTTGCTTTCTTTTATAGATGCAAAATTGGTAACACTGTAATAATATTTATACAGCCCATTTTCTTTTATGGTAAGAATATAGTTGAGGCCTTTCAGGGCAGGATCTCCATCATTGTATTTATTAGGAGTGCTCATCAATAAAATTCTGAAGTCATTTTTAAGTGGCTGCTCTTTTGGCTCCTCTACTTTTTTTTGCTGATTATTTCGATCAATTTTCTTTTTGTAGTTGATTACAGAATTGTAGATAGATTCAGCGATTTCTTCTTGTCCGTTTTCGGAAGCAAGGTAAGCTGCCTCTTCTGGATTACTGATGAAGCCAGTCTCTATAAGCACAGAAGGCATGGCGTTTAGCCTTAGTACGTGAAGGTTTTTTTGCATTACACCTCTGGAAAATCTTTTGTCTTTTTTGGCAAAATTTTCCTCTACAAAACCTCCGAAGATGAGGCTGCTTTCCAAATATTTGCTTTGCTGAATTTTTAAGGCGATGAGGGATTCTGGTGACGAAGGATCATAAGATGCAAACATCTCTTTGTCTTTGGTGTCCAAGAAAATTACGTCATTTTCTCGTTTAGCCACTTCTAGGTTGGTTCTGTTTTGATCTGGCCCTTGCACATAGGTTTCTGTGCCATAAGGAGAAGGTTTTACATTGGCATTGCAATGAACCGAGATAAATAAATCTGCATGGCTTCTATTGGCAAGATCTGTTCGGTCTATAAGAGAGGGGTATTCGTCTATTTTTCGGGTGTAGATGATTTTGAAGTCTTTATTCCTTTCGAGCATTCTTCCGAGTTTCAGGATAATCTCTAGAGTGATGTCTTTTTCCTGAACCAGACCAATATTATCGTATTTTCTATTGGCGCCTATGTCTTTGCCGCCGTGCCCTGCATCTAAAACAATTACGAATTTTTTTTGAGCGTTAAGCTGTGAAAAAAACAGAAAAAAAATAGTTAAAATTATATTAAATGCCTGTTTATACCTGTTCATCTTTCAAAAATTATTAATTTTGAAGCCAAAATTATTTACACTCCATTGATTAAAAACGGTTTCAAAAATACCTTACATATTTTAATTATCCTAATTTTTAACAATTTTTTAGCACAGAAAACGCTGGAAATTAATAAAAAAAATAGTGATAATACTATCGTTGTTTCCAAAAAAGATACGGTAAAAATAGAGAAAGAACAGCTGGAAGACATTGTAAAATCTAAGGCTGATAATATCAGGAATGATCTTCCCAAGAAAATGTCTTACCTTAATACCAAGGCGGAGGTTACCTATCAGGATATGAAAATCAATGCAGATTATATCCAGATTGATTGGAATAAGGGGATGATCTTTGCCCGTGGGAAAATAGATTCTACAGGAAGGGTTATAGAGCCCGCTATTGCTACACAAGGTGGTAAAAAATATGAGTATACCAGTTTCAACTACAACTATAAAACAAAACAGGCGGTAGCCTTTGATGCCAGAACAGAAGAAAATGAAGGCGTGATTGTGGCACAAAAGACCAAAAAAATAAGCGATTCGGTATTTTATATGAAAAGAGGGAAATATACCACTGATGAATATTTCCTAAAAAAGAAAGATACCATTGCAGATTATTATTTATTAGCTCCGGATATTAAATACATAAAGGGAAAGGAAAATTCTAAAATCATTACTGGCCCTATACAAATGTATATAGAGCGTGTGCCTACTCCTCTAATTATGCCATTTGCCATTTTGCCGATAACCGATAAAAGAATGGCAGGAATCCTGATTCCAAGTTTTGGAGAAAGACAAGACGTGGGATTCTTCTTAAACAGCCTCGGTTATTACCAGCCTATAGGAGAGCATTTTGATTTGAAAACCTATGTAGATTATTATACTAAAGGAAGTTGGAATTTTAGACCAGAACTCACTTATCGAAAAAAATACAAATACAATGGCTCCTTCAGGGCGGAAATTGGAAATACGGTAAGAGGAATTAAAGGTCTGGATAATTATACCAAAAGTGGAGTGTATAATATTGCATGGACACATTCTCAGGACACCAAGGCCAATCCTTTTTTTAATTTCACGGCTTCTGTAAATATAACGAGTAACAAGTTTTACAATAACTCGGTAAATAATGCCCATATATTTAACCAAAGTGCATTAAATGCACAGCAGAATTCATCCATCAGTATTACGAAAAGATTTTTGAACTTGCCTATTACCATTACAGGAACGGGTAGCTATTCCCAAAACTTCAATACCGGTCTTACGGACTTGAGGCTTCCCCAGTTGAATGTAGCCATTAATCAGTTTTATCTTTTGAAGCCTAAAACAGGCATCAGAACGGGCCTGCTCGAGAACATAAACGTTAATACAGGTTTGCAGTTTAGTAATTACGTTTCCGGAATCAGTAGCAGTGATATGTTTACCAAAACCATGTGGGATAAATTGCAAACGGGTGCCAAAAATAATATTTCATTAGCCACCAATACTACCATTGCAAAATATTTTACCTTTTCTATTGGTGCCAATGTTGATAATGTGCTTACTACCAAAACCATTACCAAAGAGTACAACCCTATTACCAATAAAACAGAAAGTTTTTTAAATAAAAATTTAACCGGTTACTCTACTTTTTCTACCTCGGTAAGCATGCAAACTGTTTTATACGGGATGCTGAAATTCAGAAAAGATTCCAAAATACAGGCTATCCGTCACATGATGACGCCAAGCATAGGTTTTACCTATTCTCCGGATTTTGGCGCGCCAAGTTTTGGATATTTCAAAAGTTATTACAACGAAAGAGGAGAACTTACCACTTATTCTATTTTTGAAGGAGGAATGTTTGGCTCACCAAGTTCTGGCCTCTCTCAGTCTATAGGATTCAACATTAGCAACAACCTAGAGATGAAGGTGAAAAGCAAAACCGATTCTACCGGTGTAAAAAAAGTAAAACTTTTTGAAAGTTTAAACATCAGCGGAGGGTATAATTTTGCAGCTAAGGACCACAAATGGTCTTATATTACCATCAGTACACAGACTTCATTTTTTCAGAACAAGCTGAATGTGAACTCTAACCTTACCATAGACCCATACCAAACCATTTTTGCTCCGGGGGCCACTACAGGCACCCGAACAGAAAACTTTGGCTTTACTGTTCAAAATTTTAACCTTAATTTTTCTTTTCCTTTAAACAATGAATTTTTTGGCCAAAAGCAGGATGTGAGTAAGAAGTATAAAACCAAAGGAGAAATAAGAAATGAGGTGTATTATTTTGATCAGGACAATTATGCAAGATTTAATCAGCCTTGGACTCTTAATATGAACGCTAATTATGGCTATTCTAAAGGAGGAACCAAGTTTGGTACCAGTGTAGCATCTGTAGGTTTGGATGGTTCTTTGAAACTTACTCCCTATTGGAATCTAACGGGCAATACCCATTATGATTTTATTTCTCAAAAACTGGCTTACACCAGATTAGGATTTTCCAGAGATCAAAGAAGTTTTACTTTTAGTTTCAACTGGGTGCCTTTCGGACAATATAAAGTATATGATTTTTTCATCAGCATTAAGGCAAATATCTTGAAAGATGCTGTGAAATATAAAGAAAGAAGTTTTACACAGCCAAACAGTTCTTTCTAAGAATATTTCAGAAAAAAAATTATATTTGCCAAATCAAAATCTAAATCAGCATTAGGTTTTTGTGTCAAAATTCAAAAAAATGAGCAAGAAAGTAATTTCTACCGTCAATGCACCTGCTGCTATTGGCCCTTATTCTCAGGCAAATTTTATAAACGGAGTATTGTATATTTCGGGGCAAATCCCTATTGACCCAGCAACCGGAAATTTAGTAGATGGTATTGAAAAAGAGACGCACCAGGTCATGAAAAACTTGAAAGCGGTACTAGAAGAAGCCGGCATGAGTTTTTCTAATGTGGTGAAGGCAACTATTTTCCTTAAAAACATGGATGATTTTACCGCTATGAACGAAATCTATGCTTCTTATTTGGACTCTAACAGTTTTCCGGCAAGAGAAACCGTTCAGGTGGCATGTCTGCCAAAAAATGTAAGTGTAGAAATATCAATGATTGCACATCAGTTCTAGATGAATTTTTTAAGAAATACTTTGGGCGTTTTATTGGGATTGGCTGCTGCTGGTGTCATTATTTCGCTTTGCTTAAAAACAAATCCTTCTTGGATTGTTTACAAAGAATTCGCCCCTTTCGAACATTGGGAAAGTATTTTGCAAAACGCATCAGGAAAATCAGGATTTTTTTGGACGTTATTGGCTTCATCAGGTTTGGGAGTTACAATAGGAGGGGTGATTACCGCAGTGGTTGTAAAATATGCTAAAGTAGCCTACGCTATTTTAATAGGCTTTATTATGTTGTTTATTGCCATGCTCGATATTATTATATTTCCATACCATCCTACCTTTTATAAGATTCTGATTTTTATTACTTATTTTCCTTTTGCGTGGATAGGGGGTAAAATTGTAGAGGTGATTTATGAAAGAAATAAGAAGAGATAATTTTTTAAATAATATAAAAATAAAAGCCTTTCCATTACGGAAAGGCTTTTATTTTATATAAAGTGATTATTAATTAAGGCATTTTAAATCCTCTGTTGTAGAGTCTTCCATAATCATCCAAGTATTTCAAAGTAACATTTCCTTTGAATCCATCAAGGATTTTTTCCACATCTTTTTGCGAATTTACCGGTTTGCCGTTTATTTCAATGATGATGCAATTATCATAAACCCCTACTTTGGCCAATTCCCCACCATCCATAATGTTTTTGGCTATAACGCCACTGTTCAATCCATAATCCGTTTTAATTCTTTCGCTAAGGTTTTCAAATTCTCCACCAATTTTTTCGGTTACCGAAAGGTCTTCTTTACTTCTGAATGAAGTACCTCCTTTTTGGTCTTTTAAGGTAACGTTAGATGTATTTTCTTTTCCATTTCTAAGATAAGTTACCGACACCTTATCGCCAGGTCTTTTGCTGCCAATAGCTGCAGAAAGATCAGAATAAGAATCAATATAATTGCCATCAATTTTTTTGATAACGTCTCCCTTTCTTAGTCCTGCATCTTCAGCACCTCCATTATCCGAAACAGATATGATATAAATTCCACCGCCGGATTTTATGTTGGTTTTTTCTTGTTGGTTATAATACAATACTTGGTTTTCATTAGACAGGTCTAAAGGAACGATGCCTAAAAATCCTCTTTGTACCAATCCGAATTTCTTGATGTCTTCCACCACTTTTTTGGCCAAGTTAGAAGGAACGGCAAAACCATATCCTTCATAATAACCCGTGTTGGATGAAATAGCGGAGTTGATGCCGATTAAATCTCCATTGGTATTTACCAAAGCGCCTCCGGAATTTCCGGGATTGATGGCAGCATCAGTTTGAATAAAGTTTTCTATTGGAGACCTAGATTGCTGACTTAGTAAGTCTATGCTTCTTCCTTTAGCGGAGATAATACCTGCAGTTACAGTAGAGTTTAATCCCAAAGGATTTCCTACCGCAAGAACCCATTGTCCTACTTCTGTAAGATCAGAATTAGCGAAATTTAAGTATGGAAGACCTTTTTCTTCAATTTTTAAAAGAGCAATATCTGTACTTGGGTCTGTACCTACTAGTGTAGCAATATAGCTTCTTTTGTTGCTAAGGATTACCTCCAGTTTATTAGCGCCCGCCACTACGTGGTTGTTTGAGATGATGTATCCATCCGGCGAAATAATAACACCGCTTCCTAATCCGGAAGGCATATCTTTAGGAGGTTGTTGTTGCTGCTTTTGTTTTTGTGTATTTCCTCCAAAAGGGTTTCCGAAAAACTGCTCGAGCAAGTCGTCTTCAGAAATTCTGTTAGAGGCTCTGCTTTGGTAGTTTTTAATTGTTACTACAGCCGGAACGGTAGTTTTGGCGGCTTTTACAAAATCGTCTCCTACGCCGGCAGTATTGAGTCCTGCAAACTGTACGTTATTTTTGGCTTCGTGGAAGTATGAAAAATCGCTGTTATTGTCTTGTTTTTCAAAAAATTGAATGGCCCCGAAAGTTGTTGCTCCAGAAAATATACCTACAACAGCAAAAGGTAAAAGTTTTTTTAAACTGTTCTTCATTGTTATTCTTTCTTTTTTTATTAATCTTTTATGAGTGTTAAATTCAAACAAATTTAATGCAAAATTAGTATTGACTAAATTATTAGTATTACAGTTTTAACAAAGTTTAACGACTTTTATGTTTATTTAAAAAATTTGCACATTAAATATTAAATTATTGTGAAAATCCTGCCATAATAATCATCTCCAATTGCTTTTTTTGGTGTCAATATATGGCTATTATGAATAATAGATTCATTCTATATTCAAACTTTTTAGAATAATTCTAAATACCTATCTTTGCAAAAAATTTCTATAAATTAAAGGTATGACAAATAGTGGAAGAATAGAACTGATGGCTCCTGCAGGAGATTTTACCTCTCTTCAGGCAGCATTGGATAATGGTGCAGACTCTGTGTATTTTGGGGTAGAACAATTGAATATGAGAGCTAGGGCTTCTATGAACTTCACCATCAATGATTTGCAAGAAATCTCTAAAAGATGCAAAGAAAAAGGGGTGAGAACATATCTTACGCTGAACACCATTATCTATGATCATGATCTTTCTATTATAAAAACCCTTTTGGATAAAGCCAAAGAGGCAGATCTTACTGCAGTAATAGCGATGGATCAGGCGGTAATTGCCTATGCAAGACAGATAGGGATGGAAGTTCATATTTCTACTCAAATCAATATTACCAATATAGAAACGGTAAAATTTTATGCTCTTTTTGCGGATACGATGGTAATGAGCAGGGAATTGAGTATTTCGCAGATTAAGAAAATCTGTCAACAAATTGAAAAAGAACAGATTAAAGGGCCTTCAGGTAATTTGGTAGAGATTGAAATTTTTGGTCATGGTGCTCTTTGTATGGCGGTTTCAGGGAAATGCTACCTGAGTCTTCATTCTCATAATTCTTCCGCAAATAGAGGTGCATGTAAGCAGAATTGCAGAAAAAAATATACGGTTATCGACCAGGAGTCCGGTTTTGAAATAGAGTTGGATAATGAATACATGATGTCACCAAAAGACCTTTGTACCATTGGATTTTTGGATCAGATTGTGGATGCCGGTGTAAAAGTTTTGAAAATAGAAGGAAGGGGGCGAGCACCAGAATATGTAGCTACCGTTATTAAAGCCTACAGAGAAGCCATAGACAGCATTGCAGAAGGTACTTTCAAACAAGAGAAAGTGGAAGAGTGGATGAAGCAATTGGAAACTGTGTATAACCGTGGTTTTTGGAGTGGTTATTATTTGGGTCAAGAGTTAGGCGAATGGTCTGCGAATTCAGGTTCTAGTGCTACACAAAAGAAAATATATATTGGCAAAGGCCGTCATTTTTATCCAAAATCTAATATTGCAGAATTCTTAATTGAGGCTTATGATCTTACCATTGGGGATAAAGTTTTGATACAAGGCCCAACAACGGGTTCTCAAGAAATGGAAGTGGAAGAAATGATGGTAGACGGAATCGGTATTTCTGATAAAGCAAGCAAATCTGATATAATTACCTTCAAGACTGAATTCAGGGTTAGGCCATCCGACAAATTATACAAAATAGTACAGGCATAATGGTCATTATCACTTTACAGCGGGATAAATGTATCGGCTGCAATTATTGTGCAGAGTTTGCTCCAGAATATTTCAGAATGTCTAAAAAAGACGGGAAGTCGGTTTTGCTGAAATCTACCGACAAGAAAGGTTTTTTTACGCTAAAAACGCCGATTCCGGATGCATTCGAGCCTTGTGATAAAGCAGCAAAGGCATGTCCTGTGAAAATTATTTCTGTAAAGGAAATTTAAAATCATGAAAAAATCTGAGCTCAGAAAAAAATATTTAGAATTGAGAAAAACCTTGTCGAAAGATGAGGTTTTACTTTCTTCTGAAAAAATTTTTAAAAATTTTAATTTACAATTTAATGTCTCTGAAAATCAGAATGTTCATGTTTTTTTGCCCATTGAAAAATTCAACGAAGTGGACACAAATATCTTCATAGATTTTTTTTGGAATAAAAATGTGAATGTTTTTATTCCCAAAATGAAGCAGGGTAAAATGATTTCTATAAAATATACTCCTGAAACATTATTGGAAGAAAATTCCTGGGGAATTTTGGAGCCAATAGCTAATCATAACGAAATAGACCATTTTGATATAGTTATAACTCCAGTTCTATACTGTGATGCCAAGGGCAATAGAATAGGTTATGGAAAGGGCTTTTATGATCAGTTTTTTACAACCATCAATAAAGATGCGCTTAAGATAGGAGTCAGCGTTTTTTCTCCAGAAGAGATAATAGATGATGTTTTCGATTCGGATGTAGCGTTAGACTATTTGGTAACTCCTATCAACGTACTGTCTTTTGGTTTTACATCTATTTCCACAAAATAAAATTTAAATTCTTTTTTAAAGTTTATCGGAGACTTCAAAAGTTTGTACTGAGATTTTTTATTGAACTCGCCTATTGTCTTCTGGTCTCTGTTTTTAAATTCTACAGTATAAAGAGCATAGTCTAATGTATCTTTGCCTTTTATTTCAGAATTAATTTCTAAGTTCTTTACTTTTACAGATCTCACTTTCAGGCTGTCCAACTCTTTTAAAAGGTGCTTAACATTGCTAGAATCCTTTTTAAGGAAATATCCCTGAATTTGGTTGTAGTTAAGAGTGTCAATAGCCGTGTTCTTATTGCCGGATGAATACAAAGCAGAAATATCATATAACTCCTGAAGTTTTTGCTGAGTAATGCTTGCAATAGCCTGTGCACTATCTAATTTAGTGGTAGGATATACATCTTCATTTCTTCCGTTTCTTAATAGATCTATATCACTAATAGGCTGCTCTTTTTTGCATGAAACCAATGCTAATGCAATGATAAAAATTGTAAATAGTAAGTTTTTATTTATTAGTTTCATCTGGCTGTATTTTAAATTTAATTAGAATTATTTTTTTAGTATCCGGGCTTACTTTTGTCTCAATCATCTTAAAATTTTTCAACGAAGTGGTAGGGGTCGTTACCAAACCTATATAGGTCTGTTTGTCTAGCGTTTCAACACCATAAGTTTCATTATCAAAAACCTGATAAATCAAAGCATTGTTACTGATGATTTTATCTAATTCTTCTCTTTTTTTGCTAATATCGTTTATGGTATAATAGTAAAGCGCTTGTGCATAGACATCCGGCTCCAGTTCTATGGTTTCTTTTGTTCTGGCAGGGTCTAGGTTTCTATAGATGGTGTCTTTCTTGTAGAAAGGAGAATTCACCACCATGGTGAGGGTTTTATTCTGTGTGCTATAAGTGAAGTCCTCTTCTTTGCTTTCTCCAGAATTGATGGTAAACTGCAAAGGAGTTTCGTGCTCTTTTAGCACTTTAATTTCGATAATATCTTTTATTCTAGTATTTCTGTCAGCATCTATAAAGGTAAATTTGTATTCTGTGGCAAAAATTCTTTGCCAGAACACCAATACCAAAACCATTGCCAATAAAACTCCAGAAATTAGAAGCCAAATGTATTCTTTTAATAATTCTACCCAATAATTTTTTGGTGAAGATTTGGTAGTGCTTTTTGAATCTTGATTTAATTTAAATTCTTGATTTTCAGTATCAATTTTTTGTAAAGCGGCGTTTTTATCTTCTTCTGAGGAGGTATTTTGTTTTTCAGGTAAAGTTTCTTTGTTTACAGAATCAATATTTTCAGATTGTTCTTCATTGGCAATAACAATTTCTAAAGGTTTTTCGCTCTCTGAAATAATTTCATTGGCGAAAAGATGATTCTTTTTAAAATCATACCAAGATTGATATCCAGCATAGATGGCTAGCAGATTAAGCATGTCTATTCTGGGGAGTTTGGTGCTAGGAGCAGTCTTAAAATAGGTGTAGAAAGACTTTTCGCTGATGTTTCCTTTTGCTTTTTTTCTTAAATCTTCTTGAAAGTAGATGATATCAATACCTTTCCATTTCGAAATTTCATCGAAGGAAGGGTGGTGATCTTTAAGATATTCTGCCTGTACTTCTGCTTTTAATTGCTCAAAATGCAATAATTCTAAATCTGCCAAAGTTGTAAATAAATATTTAAATATTTGATTATCAGTTACATTTATTTGTAAATTGATTTTACAAAGATATTACAATTAATTTTCTAAAACAAATTTTCTAACGACTCTATCTTTGTCTCGTTAAAAGTGAACAAAACAATTTTTAAACAATTTAATTAAATTAATTTATTATGAAAAAATCATTATTCGTAGCAGCTGTTGCTGCTTTAGCTCTAGTTGCTTGTAAAAAAGAAGAAGCTGCTTCTACTGAAGCTGCTGTAGATTCAACTGCTGTAGATTCAACTGTTGTTGATTCAACTGCTGCTGATTCAACTGCTGTTGTAGCTGATTCTACTGCTGCTGCTCCTGCTGCTGCTCCAGCTGCTGAAGCTAAAAAATAATTTACGAATTATTAGCAAAACATAAGTCATTCGCCCAGCGAATGACTTTTTTTATGCCTTACGTTTTTGACGTAAAATTTCATAGCAACTAATTGCTACCGCATTGCTCAAATTTAAGGAATCTATGGTTCCTGCCATTGGGATTAATATATTTTCACCCTTGCCTAGCCAAAAATCACTCAGCCCGGAGTGCTCTGTTCCAAAAAATAATGCAGATTTTTCAGTAAAATTCTTCTCATAAAGATCTTCTGCGCTTTCATCCATAAAAGTGGTGAAAATATTGAATTTGTTTTTCTGTAAAAAATCTAATGTTTCTTCATTATTGCTTTGGAATACATTCATTCCAAAAAAACAACCCACACTAGATCTAATAACGTTTGGGTTATAAAAATCTACTTTAGAATCTGTAACAATTAAAGCATCTATGCCAAAGGCTTCGCAGCTGCGTAAGATGGCCCCTAAGTTTCCCGGCTTTTCTGCTGATTCTACTACAATAACTGATGCATTTTCTTTCGGCGAATATTGAGATAAATTAAATTCCCTCGTTTTATAAACACCTATAATTCCTTCAGATGTTCCTCTGTAAGCAAGCTTCTCGTATATTTTGTCTGATACGAAATGGATTTTCCCTTCCGGATGATTGATGCCAAAAATAGCTTCACAAACAAAAAATTCTAAAGCTTCAAATCCAAATTGAAGAGCCCTTTTGTTTTCCTGCTGTCCTTCCACCACAAAAAAGCCCGATTTTTTTCTAAAACGGTTGTCGGTGATGAGACGGTTCAGGTTTTTTATTTTTTCGTTTTGGAAACTTTCGATGAGCATTTTAAATATTTGAATGCAAATGTCGCAAAAATGATTGAATTATTCTTCCGAAAAATCTATTTGGCTGTTTTCTTCCAAAGAAGATGGGAGGTTTTTCTTGTTTTTAATGCCTAATGATTTCAGTTTTTGAGTTTGGGTTACCAAGTTGTCATTTCCAGTGGAAAGTTGCTTGTAGGCCTCGTTGTAAGAGCTTTTTGCTAAATCAAGGTTTTTGCCCAATTTTTCCAGATTTTCTACGAAGCCAACAAATTTATCATACAATTTTGCCCCTCTTTCTGCAATTTCCATTGCGTTTCTGCTTTGGTGTTCACGCTTCCAAAGGTCTGCAATCAACTTTAAGGAGGTGATGAGATTACTTGGATTCAGAAGAAGTATCCTTCTGTCATAAGCAAAATTCCAAAGGTTTTGGTCGGCCTGCATGGCTGCAATGTAAGCGGGCTCACTAGGGATAAACATCATTACAAAATCCAAAGATTTTCCGTAATCGTCATAAGCCTTTTGCGAAAGTTGTGTGATGTGCCCTTTTATGGAATTGAGATGCTGATTGAGTTTCATGGTATACACTTCTGCATCTGTTTCATCTACCAATTCTGTAAATGCTGTTAAGGAAACTTTAGAGTCTATAATTACATTTCTTTCGTCGGGATATTTCACCACCGCATCAGGACGCATTTTTTTACCCGAAAATTCAGAGAAAAGAGCTTTGTTGTTTTCATCCATTAATTGATGTTCCAAGAAATATTCGCGGTTTTTCACCAAACCAGATTTTTCCAGAATGCTTTCCAGGATCATCTCACCCCAGTTTCCCTGTGTCTTAGATTCTCCTTTTAAGGCGCGGGTCAGTTTTTTGGCGTCTTCAGAAATCTGTTGGTTCAATTCTGCAAGTTCTTTTACTTTTTCGGCCAGAGAAAAACGTTCTTTGTTTTCTTTTTCGTAGGCTTCATTGACGCGGTTTTTGAGGTCCACAATTTTTTCCTGAAAAGGTTCCAAGATGGTTTTTAGGTTTTGTTGATTCTGTTCTGTGAATTTTTGGGTTTTTTCATCCAGAATTTTATTTGCCAAATTTTCAAACTGCAATTTTGCTTCCTGCTGCATTTTAAGGATTTCTTCTTTTTGAGAATCGAGCAATTTCTGAAGATTATCGTTTTTGGCAGCCAATTCAGATTTGGTTGCGATGTGACTGTTGATTTCGTTTTGAAGTTCTTTTATTTCTGAATTGAGCAATAAATTGACCTCTTTTTGATTCTCAATTTCTTTTTGCTGAAAATCTTTTTCGGCATTCAGTTTTGCCAAATTCTGATTCAGTTCTTCATAATTTTTCCTAGAAACCGAAGAAGATTTTAAGATAAAATACACGAGAACTGCACCAATAATTAAACCTAGAATGATATATAAAATTTCCATGTTTCAAAGGTAATGAAATTATAAAATTTGAAAGAGTGATTTACAAACCCAAAATTCTTTTTTTCCTGAATTCTACTATTTCTTCTATCAAGCCCCAAGGTAATTCTTGTTGAATAGGAAACTGAACGGTGCCTTTGGAGGTTTTATAATTGGTGAATTTTTCACTGAATACCTGCATGGCTTCCGCACCGGGATAAAATCCGATGTGGTTTTGAAATCCGCCAAAATGAACGGCGTTTTTGCCTTTCCATACAAAAGTTGGAATGCCATATTTGATGCACAATTTGCTTTCGGGCAACAAATTGGCGATGAAATTTTTCATTTTTTCCAAAACAATTTGGGTGCTTTCGGGGAAGTCTAGTGAGTAGGTTTCAAAAGAATTGACGTTTTGCATGGTTTTATTTATTTGGAAAAATTGATTGTAAACAAATGTAAAAATTTAAATTAAACAAAAAAGCCCAGATTGAAATCAACCTGAGCTTTTACCAAAAATAACTTTAAAAAAAGTTAGAATTTATACACCGCAGCAATCAAGAAATTAGCGGCGTTCTTTTTGGGGTTGGTGTTTTTGTTGTAATAGATGTTTTCAGAAGAATTTTCGAATCTTAATTCGGGTTTCAATTGAAATGCACCATGTTTGATGGTAGCTGAAATGGTATTGGCAAAGACGGTATTTCCGTTTGTGGCACCCAAGGACAATGCATTGTCTTTGTTGTCGAGATATTCTGCACGGTAATTTAAAGCCAAAACATCATTTACATCATATTTAAGATAGCCTACCAGAGAAGACCATTTCTGTTTTGGAGTATTTTTCACATCATAACTTAAGGTAACATGAGTGGCATTGATGCCTAGTTTAAATTTATCTGTGAATTTATAAGATGCTGTCAAATCCAACTGGGAAAGATTAGAACTTGATGGATTGTAGCTGCCATGTTGACCATTAAGATAGGTGCTCAATTTTTCTCCGGCATAACCTACCTGCCAAATAAAGAATTTGTTGGCATAGCTTTTTGTTCCTATCAAATTGTTATTGGCGTCATAAACATTCACTTTTTGGAAAGAAGATTTAAAATCTGTAGGATTGGCTACTCCCGCCATAAAATTGAATTTATTAGCTGCATAATTCGCCTTTACCCCGGTATGAAAAAACGGACCATAAGAAAACGCATAAGACATACTGTAGATATCATTATCTGCAGCATCTAGTAGTTCATAGCCAATATGCGTAGCCCAAGAGCCCGCGGTAACGGTAAGTTTGTCTGTAGCTGCATAATCAATGAATAATTGCTTCAGCAAAAACTTGGTGCCACTTTCATTATAATTAAATTGTTCTGCTCTGTTTCCGATTCCTAGATCTGCAGTGGTGGTAAATTTTCCACTGTTGTGGGTCAGTTTTAGGGAAAACATTCCTATTTCAAAAGAATTATTGGCTTGGGTAAAACTAGTTTTGGTGTTAAAGTCGCTGGAAGCAAAATCTGCTTTGTAATACAAATCTGCAGAACCGCTCAGTTTTAATCCATCTGTCCAAGATTTTTCTTGTGCCGAAGTAATGATGCTTGAAAGTAATGTGACTACATAAAGGGTGTTTTTTAAATTTTTAAAAATTTTCATATTAATATTTTGTGGTTGATGTAATTTTATAGTGTGTTTGATGTTGTTTTTTTAAAATTACATAGACTCTCCGTGTTGTGATCTGTCTAAACCTTCTTTTTCATACTCTTCATTTACCCTTAATGGTGTGATAAGGTTGGTGATGTAAAGTAATGCGTAAGATCCTCCGAAAGCAAAAACAGATACGCCCAATAGGGCTACAACGTGCTTTATGAAAAGGCTGTTTTCTCCGAATATAAGTCCAGGTTCTACTACAGCAGGGTTGATGGCGGGGTCTGCAAAAACACCTGTAAGCAACATTCCCACCATGCCTCCTACGCCATGGCATGGGAATACATCTAAAGTGTCGTCTATGTTGGTTTTTCCTCTTAGGTCTACTACAAAACTACTTACTGCTACTGCTATAAGGCCAATGATAATAGAATGGGCTGTGCTTACATATCCAGCGGCAGGGGTAATGGCTACCAAACCCACTACTGAGCCAATACATATGCCCATGGCAGAAAGTTTTTTTCCTTTGAATTTTTCTATAAATCCCCATCCAATTCCGGCAGCAGCAGAAGCAACGGTAGTATTTACAAAAGCTTGAACGGCAAGGGAGCTAGATCCTACAGCAGAGCCGGCATTAAACCCAAACCAACCAAACCAAAGCAAAGCAGTTCCTAGTATCACATAAGAGATTCTACTTGGGTCATGAAGTATTTCTGTTCTCTTTTTCAAGAATAAAGCACCTGCCAATGCTGCCCA
Organism: uncultured Flavobacteriales bacterium; assembly: GCA_937973555.1. Lineage (GTDB taxonomy): Bacteria > Bacteroidota > Bacteroidia > Flavobacteriales > Weeksellaceae > Cloacibacterium. The sequence continues at coordinate 108,079 of CALJKL010000019.1, forward strand.
TCCTGCACTCATGTGCACTACAGTTCCACCTGCAAAGTCTAAAACGCCATATTTGAAAAGAATCCCGTCAGGATGCCAAACAGCATGTGCCAATGGGGAATATATGATTAAAGAAAATAATGTGATGAATAGTAAATAAGCCCAGAATCTGATTCTTTCTGCAAAAGCTCCAGAAATAAGTGCCGGCGTAATGATGGCAAATTTCATTTGGAAAACTGCAAAAAGCAATAAAGGGATGGTAGGTGCCAAAGACCATGCAGTTTTGGTTCCTACATTGGTGAAAAATAAATATTGGGTAGGGTTGCCAATGATGCCTCCGATAGAAGGGCCAAATGATAAACCAAATCCTACAATTACCCAAATTACAGTAATAAGTCCCATGGCTATGAAACTCTGCAAAATAGTACTGATTACGTTTTTCTTTCTTACCATTCCTCCGTAGAAGAATCCCAATCCCGGTGTCATGATTAATACCATGGCAGAAGAAACCAGCATCCAAGAAATATCGGCGCCATTAAATTCTGGAATGTTTTTTTCGGCAATTGGTGTTTCGGGAAAAAGTGTTCCCGAAAAGAGACAAAGTAGGCTAAGGCCTAACAAAAGTGTAAGTAAAATCCATTTTCTCATATCAATTTATTTTAAATTCTAAACAAATATAGAAAAAAATTAAAACAACCTTTTAAAAATGGGGGTATATGTTTTAAAATTAAAATAAAGTTAACATATAATTGTTAAAAATAGGGGGTTATTGTATTTAAAATATATTTATTTTTAAAATACCCCCTATTTTTTAAAATTTGTTTCAAAAATAAAAATGGGTTTCGTATTCGAAACCCAATCCTTTATAGGTATGTTATAATACTTACTTGCTCAAATAAGCATTGTACATCCAGACCAATTTTTCCTGTTCTGTAAGATAATTGCTCATTTGTGCATTGGTGCCTTCATCTCCGGCTTTGTCAGTAAGGTCAAGTAATTCTCTTTGAATACTGATTACAGTTTTAAATGAATCTAAAATTTGCAAAACGCATTTGTTGCCATCATTCACTTCTTTGCTTTCCTTTATGGTAGAAAGTTTTTCATAATCACTGAAATTGTGATTGGGCGTTGCGCCGAGGGTTAATATTCTTTCTGCTACTTCATCTATCTTTATCACGAGAGAATTGTACAGTTCTTCAAACTTAATATGAAGGGTGAAAAAATCATGTCCTTTTATATTCCAATGGGCACCTCTTGTGTTTTGGTAAAAAATGGAATAATTGGCTAAAAGTTCATTTAGCTTTTCTGCTATTTTTTGGCAATCTGTTTCTTTAAGGCCGATTAAATTTGTATTTTTCATTTCTTTTGTTTTTTCCAAAGTTAGGGAAAAACACATTTTAAGACATCTATAATGATTATAGTTATAAAAAATCTAATGCCTTCAGTAAGGAATTCGAATAAAAAAATATTTTTATATTTGAACTTTAAAACATTATGTTAAGTTTTAATTTGCTTCAAAAATTAAATTTAACCTTGTTTATTAATTAAAAAACGGCCAATGTTCAATATTAACAAAAAAGAAAGCGGATCTTCTAATAAAATGACGAATGAAGCGATAGCTTCTGTAATAGGAGAGGATGTAAATGTGGTTGGGCACCTTACCTCTAATGCCAGTATAAGAATAGATGGAAAGGTGACCGGAAATGTTACTTCTCAAAAATTAATTATCGTTGGAGAAAAAGCAGAAATTAAAGGAGATCTGAAAAGCAAAAATGTAATTGTATTCGGAACTCTTCATGGGAGCGTTCAAGCAACAGAGGTTCAGATTAAAAAGTCTGGAGTGATTAATGGTGATATTTCGGTGCAAGCTATAGAAATAGAAATGGGTGGAAAGTACAACGGCAAACTGATGATGAACTCAGAACAAAGAGAAATGCATGAAAGACAAAAGGCAAGAGAAGCAAATCCAGCGGCTGTGGCTCATGTAGAAAATAAAGTTACCGAACCCAAAATAGGAGAGCCTAAAATTACAGAACCAAAACCGGGAGAACCTAAAAATGGAATTCTGATAGAGTAAGTGCAGATTAATTGAATATTATATACTATTATATTATATGGTATAGCAATAAAAAAAAACAAAAGCCCGAAATGTATTTTCGGGCTTTTGTTTTTAATTAAAATATAAATAATTAATAATCAGGATTTGCCAGTTCAAAAAAAATCATTACTTTTGCACCCTAAATTAAAAAATAATATAAAGCAATCAAATGCCTACTATTCAACAATTAGTTAGAAAAGGAAGAGCCACACTCGCTAAGAAGAGCAAATCGGCTGCTTTGGATTCATGTCCACAAAGAAGAGGCGTATGTACGAGAGTATATACCACAACTCCTAAGAAACCTAACTCAGCACTTAGAAAAGTTGCGAGAGTAAGACTTTCAAACGGAAAAGAAGTGAACGCCTACATCCCGGGAGAAGGACACAACCTCCAAGAGCACTCGATAGTATTAGTACGTGGCGGAAGAGTAAAAGATTTACCGGGAGTTAGATATCACATTGTTCGTGGTGCTTTAGACACTGCCGGAGTAAACGGAAGAACGCAAAGACGTTCTAAATACGGTGCTAAGAGACCAAAACCAGGAGCAGCAGCAGCTGGTAAAAAGTAATCATTAACATTTAAGGAACAGAACAATGAGAAAAACAAAAGCGAAAAAAAGACCGTTGTTACCAGATCCAAAATTTAATGATCAATTGGTAACAAGATTCGTAAATAATTTGATGCAAGACGGTAAGAAGTCTATCGCATTCAAAATTTTTTATGATGCATTAGACATCGTAGAAGCTAAAAAAGGAGATAACGAAAAATCTTCTTTAGAAATCTGGAAAGATGCATTAACTAACGTTATGCCTCACGTAGAAGTAAGATCTAGAAGAGTTGGGGGTGCTAACTTCCAAATCCCAATGCCCATCAGAGCAGATAGAAAAATTTCTATGGCAATGAAATGGTTAATCAAATATTCTACTGCTAGAAATGATAAATCTATGGCTCAGAAATTGGCTGCAGAAGTTATCGCTGCTTCTAGAGAAGAAGGTGCTGCTTTCAAAAAGAAAACAGATACTCACAAAATGGCAGAAGCTAACAAAGCTTTCTCACACTTTAAATTCTAATCTGAAATGGGAAGAGATCTTAAATATACACGTAATATTGGTATTGCCGCTCACATTGATGCTGGTAAAACCACCACTACAGAAAGGATTCTATTCTACACAGGTAAAACCCACAAAATTGGAGAGGTTCACGAAGGTGCCGCTACAATGGACTGGATGGAGCAGGAAGCAGAAAGAGGTATCACCATTACTTCAGCTGCTACTACTTGTGAGTGGAATTTCCCAACAGATCAAGGTAAGATATTACCAGAATCTAAAGGCTATCACTTCAACATCATTGATACCCCGGGGCACGTTGACTTTACCGTAGAGGTAAACCGTTCTTTGAGAGTATTAGATGGTTTGGTATTCTTATTCTCTGCAGTAGATGGTGTAGAGCCTCAGTCTGAAACCAACTGGAGATTGGCTGACAACTACAAAGTAGCTAGAATGGGATTCGTAAACAAAATGGACAGACAAGGCGCTGACTTCCTTAACGTGGTAAACCAGGTTAAAGACATGTTAGGTTCTAATGCTGTGCCAATCGTTTTACCAATCGGTGCTGAAGAAGATTTCAAAGGTGTAGTAGACTTAATTAAGAACAGAGCAATCATCTGGGACGAAGCAGGACAAGGAGCAACTTTTGAGGTAGTTCCAATTCCTGAAGATATGAAAGCTGAAGTTTTAGAATACAGAGAAAAATTGGTAGAAGCAGTAGCAGACTACGATGAAACTCTAATGGAAAAATTCTTTGAAGATCCAGATTCTATTACTGAAGAAGAAATCAACGAAGCTTTAAGAAAAGCAACTATTGATCTTTCTATCATCCCAATGACTTGTGGTTCTTCATTCAAAAATAAAGGAGTACAGTTCATGTTGGATGCTGTATGTAAATATCTTCCTTCTCCACTAGATAAGGACGATATTAAAGGTACAGATCCTAAAACAGATGCTGAAATCGTAAGAAAACCAAGTGTAAACGATCCTTTCGCTGCATTGGCATTTAAAATTGCTACCGATCCTTTCGTAGGAAGATTAGCATTCTTTAGAGCTTATTCAGGAAGATTAGATGCTGGTTCTTATGTGTTGAACACAAGATCTGGAAACAAAGAAAGAATTTCTAGAATCTATCAAATGCACGCTAACAAGCAAAATCCTGTAGAATATATTGAAGCAGGAGATATTGGTGCAGCGGTAGGTTTTAAAGATATTAAAACAGGGGATACTCTTTCTGATGAGAAAAACCCTATCGTTTTAGAATCAATGATTTTCCCTGATCCGGTAATTGGTATCGCTGTAGAACCTAAAACTAAAGCAGACCAAGATAAAATGGGTAACGCTTTGGCTAAATTGGCTGAAGAAGATCCTACCTTCCAGGTGAAAACTGATGAGGCTTCTGGCCAGACTATTATTTCTGGTATGGGTGAGCTTCACTTAGATATCATCGTAGACCGTATGAGAAGAGAGTTCAAGGTAGAAGTAAACCAAGGACAACCTCAGGTAGAGTACAAAGAAGCTCTTACACAAGTTGCTAACCACAGAGAAGTTTACAAAAAACAATCTGGGGGTAGAGGTAAGTTCGCAGATATCGTATTCGAAATTGGTCCAGCTGATGAAGGAAAAACTGGTTTAGAATTCATCAACGAAATTAAAGGGGGTAACATCCCAAGAGAATTTATTCCTTCTGTAGAAAAAGGTTTCAAAGAATCTATGAAAAACGGTCCTTTGGCTGGTTTCGAAGTAGAAGCAATGAAAGTAACCCTTAAAGATGGATCTTTCCACGCGGTAGACTCTGACCAATTGTCTTTCGAATTAGCTGCTAAAATGGGATTCAAAGAATCTGGTAGAGCTGCTAAAGCGGTAATCATGGAGCCAATTATGAAATTGGAAGTGGTAACTCCGGAAGAATACATGGGGGATATCGTAGGAGACCTTAACAGAAGAAGAGGTACCGTAAACGGAATGGACGATAGAAACAATGCTAAAGTAATTAAAGCATTCGTTCCACTATCTGAAATGTTTGGTTATGTAACTTCGCTTAGAACTTTATCTTCTGGTAGAGCTACTTCTTCTATGGAATTCGAAAGATACGAACCGGCACCTACTAACATTGCCGAAGAAGTAATTGCTAAAGCAAGAGGTTAATCTTTAAAAATTAAGAAAATGTCACAAAGAATCAGAATAAAATTAAAGTCTTACGATTATAACTTGGTAGACAAGTCTGCTGAAAAAATCGTAAAAACTGTAAAGGCTACAGGAGCTGTGGTAAATGGACCAATTCCATTACCAACTCACAAAAGAATTTTTACCGTTCTTAGATCTCCACACGTTAACAAAAAAGCAAGAGAACAGTTCCAGCTTTCTGCTCACAAGAGATTGATGGATATCTATTCTTCTTCTTCTAAAACGGTAGACGCTCTAATGAAATTAGAGTTGCCTAGTGGTGTAGACGTAGAAATCAAAGTGTGATAATAGAACACTTTGCTATGATAACAAAATCCGCTTCAGTAATGAAGCGGATTTTTTGTTTTTGTGTTTTTGTTGCTTTTTGGAAAATTCGGAGTTGTGGTTCATGAAAAAAGCATATTGGGTATTTTTGCATAATGGAAGTTATATAAAAAGGGAAACAATACGGTTTTTTTTAAGAAAAAGATTGGGCATTATGTATTGATTTTTTGCCTTTAAAAAGCTTTCAAGTATTGAATAGGATATCTACTGTGGTAGATTTTACGGAAGTTAACTCATTAAAAATTAAACAATTTTGTAAAGATCTGTTTGTCAGTTCAAAAAATATTCATACATTTGCACACTCATTTTAGGGAAGAAGTATGCCTATTTCAGACGTAGATATTACTCAATCCTCTGTAAATGAGGGGTATAACGAAATAATTTAAGTATATATATTAATAATGTCAGGTATTATTGGTAAAAAAATCGGTATGACCTCTTTGTTTAACGAAGAAGGAAAAAACATTCCTTGTACAGTTATTCAAGCAGGACCATGCGCGGTTTTACAGGTCAGAACCGAAGAGGTTGATGGATATACAGCCATTCAACTAGGTTTCGATGACAAGAGTGAGAAGAACGTATCTAAAGCGTTAGCAGGTCATTTCAAAAAGGCTGGTGCTACGCCAAAGGCGAAAATCGTGGAATTCAGAAATGAATTTGAACACGAAGTGAAAGTAGGAGACCAAGTAGTGGTAAACATGTTCGCAGAAGGTGAATTTGTAGACGTTACTGGTACTTCTAAAGGTAAAGGATTCCAAGGGGTTGTAAAAAGACACAACTTTGGTGGAGTTATGCAAGCTACCCACGGTCAGCACAACAGATTGAGAGCCCCAGGTTCTATCGGTGCAGGTTCTGACCCTTCAAGAGTTTTCAAAGGCTTGAGAATGGCTGGTAGAATGGGAGGTAAGCAGGTAACTGTTCAAAACCTTCAAGTGTTAAAAGTAGATGAAGAACAAAATCTTTTAGTAGTAAAAGGTGCTGTTCCGGGAGCTAAAAATTCTTATGTAATTATCAAGAAATGGAACTAGTAGTATTAAATACATCAGGAAAGGAAACCGGAAGAAAAGTGCAACTAGACGAAGCAATCTTCGGTATAGAGCCAAATCAGCACGCGGTTTACTTAGAAGTGAAACAATACCTTGCTGCACAAAGACAAGGAACTCATAAAGCGAAAGAAAGAAGCGAAATTACAGCTTCTACTAAAAAGCTTAAGAAACAAAAAGGATCTGGTTCTGCTAGATACGGGGATATCAAGTCTCCAGTATTCAAAGGTGGGGGTAGAGTATTCGGGCCTAAGCCAAGAGACTACAGATTCAAATTGAATAAAGCATTAAAAAGATTGGCTAAGAAATCTGTTCTTTCTCAAAAAATGAAAGACAATTCTATTAAAGTATTAGAAGAAGTAACATTTGCTGCTCCTAAGACTAAGGATTTCATCAATGTGGTAAATGCATTAGGCTTGGAAGGCAAAAAGTCATTATTTGTATTGGCTGATGCTAACAAGAATGTATATCTATCTTCAAGAAACTTACCAAAAGCGAAAGTATTAACTTATAACGAAATTTCTTCTTATGATTTAATCAACGCTGGTGAAGTAGTATTCTTTGAAGGTGCTGTAGAAAAGTTTCAAGAAAATTTAAGAAAATAAGTCATGTCAGTAATCATTAAACCAATCATTTCAGAAAAAGCAAACAGCCAGTCAGAATTGAGCGGAGTTTATACGTTTTTAGTAGATACTAGAGCTAATAAAATCCAAATCAAACAAGCTGTAGAAGCTGCTTATAGTGTAAAGGTAGAGGACGTAAGAACCATGATTTATGCGCCTAAAGTTTCTTCGAAATACACTAAAAAAGGTTTACAAGTAGGTAAAACCAACAAATTGAAAAAAGCTTTGGTTCAGCTTGTAGAAGGCGAAATCATTGATATTTTTGCAACGAATTAATAATTTATATAATTAATAGTAATGTCTGTTAGAAAATTAAAACCTATCACCCCAGGACAGAGATTCAGAATTGTAAACAATTTTGAAGAAATTACTACCAACAAACCAGAGAAAAGCCTTACTGTAGGACTTATGAAATCTGGTGGTAGAAATAACACTGGTAAAATGACCATGCGTTATACCGGAGGTGGACACAAGAAAAAGTACAGAATCATAGATTTCAAGAGAAACAAAGCTGAGAATGCTACTGTTGTATCTGTGGAGTACGATCCAAACAGAACTGCGTTTATCGCTTTATTAGAATACACTGATGGAGAGAAGAGATACATCATCGCTCCTAACGGTATCAAAGTAGGTCAAACAGTAGTTGCTGGAGAAAGCGTAGAACCTGAAGTAGGAAATGCAATGAAATTGAAAAACATCCCATTGGGTACTGTTATTTCTTGCATCGAGCTAAGACCAGGACAAGGAGCTATCCTTGCTAGAAGTGCAGGTTCATCTGCGCAATTAACTTCTAGAGATGGTAAATATGCAATCATTAAATTACCTTCAGGAGAATCTAGAATGATTTTAGTAGAATGTATGGCTATGATTGGATCTGTATCTAACTCTGATCACCAACTTACCGTTTCTGGTAAAGCAGGTAGAAGCAGATGGTTAGGGAAAAGACCAAGAACAAGAGCTGTAGCAATGAACCCTGTAGATCACCCAATGGGTGGTGGTGAAGGTAGATCATCTGGTGGTCACCCAAGATCTAGAAACGGTAAACCAGCTAAAGGTTACAAGACTAGAAAGAAAAACAAAGTGTCTAACCGTTACATCGTATCTAAAAGAAAATAATTATGGCAAGATCACTTAAAAAAGGACCTTTCATTCACCACACTTTAGAGAAGAAGGTTCAAGCAAATATAGAACAGAATAAGAAAACAGTTATCAAAACATGGTCTAGAGCATCAATGATTTCTCCAGACATGGTAGGCCAAACCATTGCAGTACACAACGGGAAATCTTTTATCCCAGTATATGTTACTGAAAACATGGTAGGACACAAGTTAGGCGAATTTTCTCCAACGAGATCTTTCAGAGGTCACGCAGGTAACAAAAATAAAGGTAGCAGATAATCATGGGATCAAGAAAACAAGATAGCGCAATCGCAAGAAAAGAAGCAAACAAAGATGTTGTTAAAGCTTCATTGAACAATTGTCCATCTTCTCCAAGAAAAATGAGACTCGTTGCTGATATCATCCGTGGAGAGAACGTAGACAAAGCTTTATATATCCTAAAATATTCTAAGAAAGATGCTTCTAACAAGTTAGAAAAACTTCTTCTTTCAGCTATTGCCAACTGGCAAGTGAAAAACGAAGGGGCTGACATTGAAGCGGCTAATCTTTTCGTGAAAGAAATTTTTGTGGATAGTGCAAGACAACTTAAGAGATTAAGACCTGCACCACAAGGTAGAGGTTACAGAATTAGAAAAAGATCTAATCACGTAACATTAATATTAGGTAACAAACAAGATAATCAATAATCATAGGTATGGGACAGAAGACAAATCCAATTGGTAATAGATTAGGAATCATCAGAGGATGGGATTCTAACTGGTTTGGTGGAAACGATTATGGAGACAGAATCGCAGAAGACTACAAAATCAGAAGATACCTTGAAGCTAGATTATCTAAAGGTGGTATCTCTAGAATCTATATCGAGAGAACCCTAAAATTAGTTACAGTAACAATTACTACTGCTAGACCGGGACTTATCATCGGTAAAGGAGGTCAGGAAGTTGATAAATTAAAAGAAGAGTTGAAAAAGATTACCGATAAGGATATCCAAATCAACATTTTCGAAATCAAAAGACCAGAACTAGATGCAATTCTAGTAGCAGACAGTATTGCTAAGCAGATCGAAAACAGAATCTCTTACAGAAGAGCTGTTAAAATGGCAATTACTAGCTCCATGAGAATGGGTGCAGAAGGTATCAAAGTTCAAATCTCTGGTAGATTGAACGGAGCTGAAATGGCAAGAAGCGAGTCTTTCAAAGAAGGAAGAATCCCATTGTCTACTTTCAGAGCAGATATCGATTACCACATTGGTGAAGCACTTACTCAGTACGGGAAGCTAGGTGTTAAAGTTTGGATCATGAAAGGTGAAGTGTACGGCAAGAGAGAACTTTCTCCACTTGTAGGACAACAGAAAAAAGCACCTGCTGGTAAAAAAAGAGACAACAGAAAATAATTAAAATTTTAGATGGATATTTTGAATTTTAAATTACCGTTACTTTTTTAAAATCTAAAATCTGAAATCTGAAATCTAAAATCTAAATTAGAAAACATGTTACAACCAAAAAGAACCAAATTCCGTAGAGTTCATAAAATGAAAATGAAAGGTAACGCTAACAGAGGACATCAGTTAGCTTACGGTACCTTCGGAATTAAAGCAATAGATGGTGCTTGGATCACTGCAAGACAAATTGAAGCGGCACGTATCGCTGCTACAAGATACATGAAGAGAGAAGGGCAACTATGGATTAAAATTTTCCCAGATAAGCCAATTACCAAAAAACCAGCCGAAGTAAGGATGGGTAAAGGTAAAGGTGCTGTAGAGTACTGGGTAGCCGTAGTAAAACCAGGTAAAGTGATGTTTGAAGTAGGAGGTGTTCCTTACGAAGTGGCTAAAGAAGCACTTAGATTGGCAGCACAGAAACTTCCAGTAGTTACCAAATTTGTAGTAGCAAACGATTTTGTTCAACCTCAATAATCTTTGAAAAATGAAAAATGCTGATATCAAAAATCTAAGCGCAGGAGATATTAAAAATCAACTAGCTGCTCTTAAAGCTGATTACACTAAGATGAAATTGGCTCACAGAATTAGCCCGATTGAAAATCCTATTCAAATCAGAGATTTAAGAAGAACAATCGCAAGACTTGAAACTGAGTTAACTAACAAACAATAATTTCATTTTATCTTATGGACAGAAATTTAAGAAAAGAAAGAATCGGAATTGTTTCCAGCAATAAAATGGAAAAAACCATTGTTGTTAGCGAAACGATGAGAATGAAACATCCAATGTACGGTAAATTCGTATTGAAAACGAAAAAATATACCGCTCACGATGAAAACAACGAGTGCAACGAAGGAGACAAAGTTCTTATTCAAGAAACGAGACCTTTGAGCAAAAATAAAAGATGGAGATTAGTAAATATAATTGAAAGAGCTAAGTAATGTTACAAACCGAATCAAGATTAAAAGTAGCTGATAACACTGGTGCTAAAGAGGTACTAGTAATCAGAGTTCTAGGAGGAACTAGAAGAAGATACGCATCTGTAGGGGACAAAATTGTAGTTACAATCAAAGACTCTACTCCATCAGGAAATGCAAAGAAAGGACAAGTTTCTAAAGCGGTTATCGTAAGAACGAAAAAAGCAGTAAGAAGAAAAGATGGATCTTACATCTCTTTTGACGACAATGCTTGCGTTCTTCTTAACGCAGCTGGAGAAATGAGAGGAACTCGTGTTTTCGGGCCAGTTGCTCGTGAATTGAGAGACAAAGAATATATGAAAATCATTTCATTAGCTCCTGAAGTATTATAATTTTTAAATTTAGAAAAAATGGCAAAAGTTAAAATAAAAAGAGGAGACAACGTAATCGTTACTACCGGTAAAAACAAAGGAAGTAAAGGTGAAGTTCTTGAAGTGGTAAAGAAAGAAAACGCAGACGCTAGAGTAATTGTAGCGGGTGTTAACGTTGTAAAAAAACACGTAAAGCCTTCTGCTGCTAATCCTCAAGGTGGTATCGTAGAGAAAGAAGCTTCTATCAATATCTCAAACGTAGCTTTGGTTGACAAAAATGGTAAACCAACAAAAGTAGCTTACAAAGTAGAGAAAGATAAGAAAGTAAGAGTGGCTAAAACTACCGGTGAAACTTTATAATTAATTACAAGATGGAATATATCGTAAGACCCAAAAAATTATATAAAGAGAAAATTGTTCCTGCGATGATGGAAGAATTTGGGTACAAATCTATTATGCAAGTACCTAAATTAGAAAAAATCGTTATCTCTCAAGGTTTAGGGGCTGCAACAGCAGACAAAAAAATCGTAGACTACGCAGTAGAGGAACTTACAGCAATCACTGGTCAAAAAGCAGTAGGGACTTTGTCTAAAAAGGATGAAGCGGCCTTCAAATTAAGAAAAGGTATGCCTGTAGGGGCTAGAGTAACGCTAAGAGCAGACAAAATGTATGAATTCTTAGACAGACTTACTTCTTCTGCATTGCCAAGAATTAGAGATTTCAGCGGTATCAAAGCTGATGGTTTTGATGGAAGAGGAAACTATAACTTAGGTATTACTGAGCAAATTATCTTCCCAGAAATCGTAATTGACAAGGTGAAAAAAATCCAAGGGATGGACATCACTTTCGTTACTACTGCGAATACTGATAAAGAAGCAAAAGCATTATTAACTCATTTCGGATTACCGTTTAAAAAGAACTAAGAAATGGCAAAAGAATCAATGAAAGCGCGTGAGCGCAAAAGAGAAGCACTAGTTGCTAAATATGCTGCTAAAAGAGCTGCTTTGAAAGAAGCCGGCGATTACGAAGCACTTCAAAAATTACCTAAAAACGCTTCACCTGTAAGATTGCATAACAGATGTAAACTAACAGGTAGACCAAGAGGATACATGAGAACCTTTGGTATTTCCAGAGTAACTTTCAGAGAAATGGCCAACAACGGTCTTATCCCAGGAGTTAAAAAAGCAAGTTGGTAACAATTTTGTGAAATCAGAACAAATAAGTTGCTTATGGCTTTTTGCTCATAGTGATAAGCCATCTGCAATACTGTTTGTTTTTAACCAATAATAATTTAAAATAGAAAAATGGTAACAGATCCAATTTCAGATTTCCTAACTAGAGTAAGGAACGCACAAAGCGCAGGCCATAAAGTGGTGGAAATTCCTGCATCGAATATTAAAAAGGAGATTACGAAAATCTTATTTGATCAAGGTTATATCTTAAACTACAAGTTTGAAGACAACAGTGTTCAAGGGGCTATCAAAATCGCTTTGAAATATGACAAACAAACAAACAAACCGGCTATTAAATCTATCCAAAGAGCTTCTAGACCAGGTTTGAGACAATACAAAGGTAGCGAAGAGCTTCCAAGAGTATTAAACGGTTTAGGTATAGCTATCATCTCTACTTCTAAAGGAGTGATGACAGATAAGAAAGCCAGAGAAGAAAAAGTAGGCGGTGAAGTAATCTGCTATGTTTATTAATTGTATAAATTAGGAAGAAATGTCAAGAATTGGTAAATCAATTATAGAAATTCCTGCAGGTGTTACAGTTACTGTAAACGATAATGTAGTGACTGTGAAAGGCCCTAAAGGGGAACTTTCTCAGGAGATTACAGAAGGAATTACTTTGGAGCAAAAAGATGGTGTTATCACTGTTAACAGACCATCTGAAGCTAAAAATCACAAAGCATTACACGGTCTTTATAGAGCGTTAATCAATAATATGGTTGTAGGAACTTCTACAGGTTTCACAAAACAACTAGAATTAGTAGGGGTAGGATATAGAGCATCCCACGCAGGTCAAAAACTTGAGTTGGCTCTAGGTTTCTCTCACGGTATCGTATTAGAACTTCCAAAAGAAATCACTCTAGATACGTTAACAGAAAAAGGTAAAAACCCAATCATCACTTTGTCTTCTTATGACAAACAATTATTGGGAATGGTGGCTGCTAAAATTCGCTCATTCAGAAAACCTGAACCATACAAAGGTAAAGGGGTGAAATTCGTTGGTGAAATAATTAGACGTAAAGCTGGTAAATCTGCTTAAAAATTAAGACAATGGCATTAACAAAAGTACAAAAAAGAGATAGAATTAAAAGAAGAGTAAGAGGGAAAATCTCTGGATCTTCTTCAGCGCCAAGACTTTCTGTTTACAAGAGTAACAAAGAAATCTACGCTCAATTAATTGACGATAAAGAAGGTAAAACTTTAGTAGCAGCTTCTTCTAGAGAGAAAGGCGTAGACGCTAAAGGAACTAAAACTGAAGTTGCAACTGCAGTAGGTAAAAAAATTGCTGAAAAAGCAAAAGCCGCTGGATTTGAAAAAGTAGTTTTTGATAGAAATGGTTTCGTATATCACGGTAGAGTAAAAGCTTTAGCAGATGGTGCTAGAGAAGGTGGTTTGAAATTTTAAAATTAAAAAATTATGTTAGGATTAGATAATATAGAAAGAGTAAAACCAGGAGGTCTAGAATTGAAAGACCGTCTAGTTGCCGTAAATAGAGTAACCAAAGTAACCAAAGGAGGTAGAGCTTTCGGATTTTCAGCTATCGTAGTAGTAGGAAATGAAGACGGAGTTATCGGTTTTGGTTTAGGAAAATCTAAAGAAGTAGCTTCTGCTATTGCTAAAGCAGTAGAAGATGCGAAGAAAAATTTAGTAAAAGTTCCTGTAATGAATCATACTATCCCTCACCAAACAACTGCTAAATACGGTGGTGCTGATATCTTCTTGAGACCAGCTTCTCACGGTACAGGATTAATTGCAGGGGGTGCGGTAAGAGCGGTATTAGAATCTGCAGGGGTACACGATGTACTTTCAAAATCTAAAGGATCTTCTAACCCTCACAATGTGGTAAAGGCAACTTTCAAAGCATTGTTAGACATCAGAAGACCTGAGGAAATTGCAAGAATGAGAGGTGTGTCTTTATCAAAAGTGTTTAACGGTTAATTTTTTTTTAAATGGCAACAATTAAAGTAAAACAAGTAAGAAGTGCTATTGGTAGAACTAAAACTCAAAAGAGAACTCTTGAGGCTTTAGGTTTAAAAAAATTACACCAAGTAGTAGAGCACGAAGCAACTCCATCAATCTTAGGAATGGTAGCTGCAGTAAGACATTTAGTAGAAGTTCAGGAAAACTAATAAATTTTTAATAAGATGAATTTAAATAATATTCAACCGGCATCTGGTGCTACTCATAATTCTAAAAGAATTGGTAGAGGCCAGGGAAGTGGCAAAGGTGGTACTTCCACTAAAGGGCACAAAGGACAAAAGTCTAGAGCCGGATACTCTCAAAAAATAGGTTTTGAAGGTGGTCAAATGCCTTTACAAAGAAGATTACCAAAATTCGGATTTAATAACATCAGCAGAAAAGAGTATAGAGGGATTAACCTAGATACCATCCAGGCATTAGTAGATGCTAAGAAAATTTCTGAAGTTACTAAAGAAGTATTGGTAGAAAATGGTTTAGCAACTAAAAACGAAATAGTGAAAATCTTAGGAAGAGGAGAATTGAAATCTAAAGTTTCTATCTCTGCTCATAAATTCACTAAATCTGCAGAAGAAGCTATTGCTAAAGCAGGAGGTAACGCGATCACTCTTTAATAAAAACGAATGAAAGGTTTTATACAAACACTTAAAAACATCTGGAGTTTACAAGAATTGAGAGACAAAATTATTGTCACTCTTTCTTTGATTCTGGTGTATAGATTTGCATCTTACATCTCTTTGCCTGCCATCAATATGGCCGAAGTGGGTGATCTTTTAGATCATTTCCAAAAGCAAGGAGGCAGTAAACAAGGTGCCGGTCTTCTGGGCTTGTTATCATCTTTTACCGGTGGGGCTTTCAGCCACGCTTCTATTTTGGCTTTAGGGATTATGCCTTACATCTCTGCATCTATTATTGTGCAGCTGATGGGGATGGCTATTCCTTATCTTCAAAAATTACAAAAAGATGGTGAAAGTGGTAGAAAAACTTTAAACCAAATTACAAGATGGTTAACCATTGGTGTTTGTTTGGTACAGGCTCCTTTCTATTTAGGAACTATTACACAAGTTTTTTTACCATACGAGCAATTTAGATCTGCATACTACATAGATCCGCAATCTATTGCTTTTTATGTTCCAAGTGTAGTGATATTAGTAGCAGGTTCTATTTTTGCAATGTGGTTGGGAGAAAAAATAACAGATAAAGGTATTGGAAATGGAATTTCTATCTTAATTATGGTAGGGATTCTTTCAAGACTTCCTTCATCTTTTATCCAGGAATATACTACTCAAACAGGTAACGGAGGTTTAGGAAGCATCATGATCCTTATCGAAGTGCTGTTCTGGTTGGTAGTGATCTTATTGGCCATTGTACTTTCAGTAGCCGTAAGAAAAATCCCAATTCAATACGTAAGTAGAGCACATGCTACGGGAGGTTCTAGCAGAAATTTACTAGATGGAGCCAGACAGTGGATTCCATTAAAAGTAAATGCTTCTGGAGTAATGCCTCTTATATTTGCACAGGCACTAATGTTTGTGCCAGGTTTATTGACTAAGTTTGACGATACCAATACTTTCCTGGCAGGATTCAAAAATCCTTTCAGTTGGCAGTATAATGTATTGTTAGTTCTTCTCATTATCATTTTCTCTTATTTTTACACGGCTATTACAATACCGGTAAACCAAATGGCAGATGACTTGAAGAGAAATGGAGGCTTAATACCTAAAGTGAGACCGGGGCAAGATACAGCAAATTATTTGGATGATATTTTATCCAAAATAACCTTGCCGGGTGCAGTTTTTTTGTCTATCTTTGCAGTCCTTCCAGCTTTTGTACACGGAAGCTTTGTTCAGACTGAAGGATTCTCCCATTTTTTTGGAGGAACCTCTTTATTGATCATGGTTGGCGTAATTTTAGACACCGTTCAGCAAATCAATACGTATTTGTTGAACCATCACTATGACGGGTTGATGCAGTCTAAATTATCTAGAACATCAAACTTATAAAGTAGATAAATGGCAAAACAGAAACACATAGAACAAGATGGCGTGATAGTGGAAGCACTATCAAACGCTATGTTCAGAGTGGAACTAGAAAATGGGCATGTATTAATTGCGCATATTTCTGGGAAAATGAGAATGCATTACATTAAACTTTTACCTGGAGATAAGGTAAAATTAGAACTATCTCCTTATGATTTATCAAAAGGGAGAATAACATTTAGATATTAAATTCAATACTAATGAAAGTTAGAGCATCAATTAAGAAAAGAAGTGCAGACTGCAAAATCGTAAGAAGAAAAGGCAGATTGTACATTATTAACAAGAAGAACCCAAAATTTAAACAAAGACAAGGCTAAAATTAAATTATGGCGAGAATTGCAGGTATAGATTTACCAAAAAACAAAAGAGGAGTTATTGGTCTTACGTACATTTATGGTATCGGTAAGAGCACTGCTTCAGAAATTTTGAAGAACGCTGGAATCAGCGAAGACAAGAAAGTCAACGAATGGAATGACGATGAATTGGCTGCCATCAGAAACTTTATCTCTGAAAACGTAAAAGTAGAAGGAGAATTGCGTTCTGAAGTGCAATTGAACATCAAGAGATTGATGGACATAGGATGCCAACGAGGAATACGTCACAGACTGGGATTACCTTTAAGAGGCCAAAGAACGAAAAACAATTCTAGAACCCGTAAAGGAAAGAGAAAAACTGTTGCTAACAAGAAGAAGGCAAGTAAATAATCGTTAGAATTATGGCAAAACAAACAAAAGTAGTTAAAAAAAGAAAAGTAAAAGTAGAAGCGATTGGTGAAGCACACATCCAAGCTTCTTTCAACAATATTATTATTTCTTTAACCAACAAGAACGGAGAAGTAATCTCTTGGTCTTCTGCCGGTAAAATGGGATTCAGAGGTTCTAAAAAGAACACTCCATTCGCAGCTCAAATGGCTGCTGAAAATTGCTCTTCTGTTGCTTATGAAGCAGGTTTAAGAAGAGTAAAGGTGTATGTAAAAGGACCTGGTGCAGGTAGAGAATCTGCCATCAGATCTATTCACAATTCAGGAATTGAAGTTAGTGAAATCATTGATGTGACTCCTATGCCGCACAATGGATGTAGACCACCTAAAAGAAGAAGAGTTTAATTTTTTAGAATTTACCTATGGCAAGATATATTGGACCAAAAACTAAAATTGCGCGTAAATTTGGCGCTGCAATTTACGGAGACGATAAAAGCTTCGAAAGAAGAAAAAATCAACCACCAGGACAGCACGGACCTAACAAAAGAAGAGGTGCTAAAAAATCTGAATATGCTGTACAGTTAGCAGAAAAACAAAAAGCTAAATATACTTATGGT
This sequence comes from uncultured Flavobacteriales bacterium, assembly GCA_937973555.1. GTDB lineage: Bacteria > Bacteroidota > Bacteroidia > Flavobacteriales > Weeksellaceae > Cloacibacterium. The sequence goes on from CALJKL010000019.1 coordinate 125,786, forward strand.
ATTTTAGAAAGACAGTTTGCTAATTTGTTTGACAAAGCACACAGAAGCAAAGGGGTAACTGGTGAAGTTCTTTTACAATTATGTGAATCTAGATTAGATAACGTTGTATACAGATTCGGGTTTGCAAAAACCAGATCTGCTGCAAGACAGTTGGTATCTCACAGACACATTACCGTAAATGGAGAAATTGTAAATATCCCTTCATATTTAGTAAAAGCTGGTGATGTAATCACAGTAAGAGAAAAATCTAAATCTCTTGAAGTAGTTGCAGATGCATTAGCTTCTAAATCATCTTATGAATGGTTACAATTTAACGACGAGAAAAAAGAAGGTACTTTTATCTCAGCACCTGAAAGAATTCAGATTCCTGAAGATATCAAAGAACAGTTAATCGTCGAATTATATTCTAAATAATTTAATCAAATTTTTGCTCAACCCAATATTATGGCAATTTTACAATTCATAAAACCCGACAAAGTAATTCTCCTTAATTCTACGGATTTTAAAGGTCAATTCGAATTCAGACCACTAGAGCCAGGCTTTGGACTTACTATCGGTAATGCTTTGAGAAGAGTTTTACTTTCTTCTCTAGAAGGATATGCTATCACATCTATCAAAATAGAAGGAGTAGAGCACGAATTTTCAACCATTCCAGGTGTTATTGAAGATGTTACCGAAATCATCCTTAACCTTAAGCAATTAAGATTAAAGGCGAAAGTAGAAAACGCACCAGCAGAACAAGTTTCTGTGAAAATTTCTGGTAAAGAAGTAATCACAGCAGGAGATTTTGCTAATTCTATCAACAATTTTGACGTGTTGAACCCAGAATTGGTAATCTGCAACTTGACTAAAGACGTTACTTTCGAAATGAATTTCAATATCGACAAGGGAAGAGGTTATGTTCCTTCAGAACAAAACAAATCTAACAACGCACCTATAGGAACTATTGCTATTGACTCTATCTTTACTCCAATTAAGAAAGTACAATACAGTATTGAAAACTATCGTGTAGAGCAAAAAACAGACTACGAAAAATTGGTTTTAGACATTGAGACGGATGGTTCTATCACCCCTCAAAATGCTTTAACAGAAGCTTCTAAGATATTAATTTATCATTTCATGTTGTTCTCTGATGAGAGAATCACGCTAGAAACTGAAGCCGTAAAAGCATCTATCCAATATGACGAAGAAACGCTTCACACAAGACAACTATTGAAGTCTAAATTAGCAGATATGGATCTTTCTGTAAGAGCCCTTAACTGTCTAAAAGCGGCAGAAGTAGAAACCCTTGGAGAATTGGTTTCTTATAGTAAGTCTGATTTGATGAAATTCAGAAATTTCGGTAAGAAATCTTTAACAGAACTTGAAGAATTGGTTCACTCAAAAGGACTTAACTTCGGGTTTGATGTGAGTAAATATAAGTTAGACGCTGATAAATAATCCTTAAAATGAGACACGGAAAAAAATTCAATCACCTGGGAAGAACTGCCTCACATAGAAGCGCTATGCTTTCTAATATGGCTTGTTCCCTAATTGAACATAAAAGAATAAATACTACGGTTGCTAAAGCTAAAGCATTAAGAGTATTCGTAGAACCTATCTTAACAAGAGCGAAAGAAGATTCTACACACAACAGAAGAATTGCTTTCTCTTATTTGCAAAGCAAAGAAGCGGTTACGGAACTTTTCAGATCTGTAGCGCCTAAAATCGCTGAAAGAAACGGTGGATATACCAGAATCATCAAAACAGGTTTCAGACCTGGTGATGCTGCTGATACTGCCCTTATAGAGTTGGTAGATTTCAATGAATTGTACAACCCTAATGCAGAAGAGAAAAAAGCAACAAGAAGAAGCAGAAAACCTGCTGCTAAAAAAGCAGAAGCTGTTGCTGAAGTTAAAGTTGCTGCTCCTGTTGTAGAAGAAGCCCCTGCTGAAGAGCCTAAGGCTGAAGCGGCAGACGCTACAGAAGAAAAAACTGAAGAATAATCTTTAGATTTTGATACATAAAAAACCATTCAGTTATCTGGATGGTTTTTTTATGTCTATTTTTTTCTTATCATTTCAATAACTTTTCCGTTTTGGTAAATATTAAGTTTATTGCCTTCTACTATCACTTTTATATCACCCTTTTCAAAAGTGGTGCTTTTAGCATCAGACTTGGTTTGGGGCAACTCTATATTAAAGACGTTTCTCTTTATTAAGATAAAACTCTTGTCTGTGTAATGCGTAAAGGTAACGTTGGCTTGCTTGCCGTCAGTAGCCTTGTAGATGTATTCGTATTTTTTTATTTCGTTTTTGCCAACAATAGATTTTCCGTTTTCTGTCCTTTTGGAAATGACTATGGAGTCTGTTTTTTTTACTCCGTTGGAATCAATTGTGGTAACTGCTTCAGTCTCATTTTTATAGACTTTTACCATTTTTTTGTCCTTATTGCAAGAAAAAGAAATAAGTATAAGAACAGGTAAGATATATTTTTTCATAATTGGGTGATTTTGGTTAGAATCAAAGTTACTAAGACTTTTTTGAATTAATTTATATAAAATGATGTAAAATTTACAAACCTCTTGTAGATCTCATGAAAAATTATACAATGATTTTATCGGAAAATTTCTTTAAATGGCATTTCATTTCAGGATATAAATAGATCGATGATAAGCCTGTAAAAATCATAAACCCAATTCCCAAATAATTAGTAAATTTGCAAAGCAAAAAATATTAACTGCTATACGCCAAAAGCAAATAGCCAAAAGCAAAATTATTATGAGTTACATTTCGTTTATTGAAGCAAGACAAATTTTGGATTCAAGAGGAAATCCAACAGTAGAAGTTGATGTATTTACCGAAAGTGGTGCTATGGGGCGCGCAGCCGTTCCATCTGGTGCTTCTACCGGAGAACACGAAGCCGTAGAATTACGTGATAACGGTTCAGAATATTTAGGAAAAGGAGTACTGAAGGCAGTAGAAAATGTAAAAGATATTATTGCGCCGGAATTGGTGGGAATGCCGGTTTATGATCAGAATTTTATCGATCAGATCATGATTGATCTTGATGGAACCAATAATAAAGGTAATTTAGGCGCTAATGCAATCTTAGGGGTTTCTTTAGCTGTGGCTAAGGCTGCTGCTGCTGAACTGAGAATGCCTCTTTATAAATATGTAGGTGGAGTTAATGCCAATACATTGCCTGTACCAATGATGAACGTCATCAATGGTGGATCTCACTCAGATGCGCCTATCGCATTCCAAGAATTTATGGTAATGCCGGTAAAAGCCGACTCTTTCTCTCATGCTTTGAGAAAAGGAACTGAGGTTTTCCATAGCCTTAAGAAAATTCTTCATGACAGAGGGTTATCTACAGCAGTAGGTGATGAAGGAGGTTTTGCACCAACTTTCACAGGAACTGAAGACGCTTTGGATACATTGCTTCAAGCCATTGAAAAAGCCGGATACAAGCCAGGTGATGATGTAATGATTGCATTAGACTGTGCTTCTTCAGAATTCTACAAAGATGGAGTGTATGATTATAGAAAATTCCAAACTCCAGATTCAGCTCAGTTTAGCAGAAGCGAACAAGTTTCTTATTTGGCAGAATTGGTAAATAAATATCCAATCATCTCTATTGAAGATGGTATGCAAGAAAACGACTGGGAAGGATGGAAAATGCTTACCGAAAAAATTGGAGACAGAGTACAGTTGGTAGGAGACGATTTATTTGTTACCAATGTAGAAAGACTATCTAGAGGGATTAAGGAAGAAACAGCGAACTCTATATTGGTAAAAGTAAACCAGATTGGTTCACTTTCTGAAACTTTAGCAGCCGTAGAAATGGCTCAGCACAATAAATATACTTCTGTAATGTCTCATAGATCTGGTGAAACAGAAGATGCTACCATTGCAGATTTAGCAGTAGCATGCAACTGTGGACAAATTAAAACAGGATCTGCATCTCGTTCAGACAGAATGGCAAAATATAACCAATTGTTGAGAATTGAAGAAGCTCTAGGTGAAACTGCAGTTTTCCCAGGATTAGATGCATTTAAAATCAAAAGATAAACTTTATCTTTTTAAAATAAATTGTCCCTCTTCGTCTTACATGAAGGGGGATTTTTTTTGAAATGTTTAACGATAATAAAAGAAAAAAACAATAACCTATACCTATTTAGCAAATTTATTTGTAAATTCGGAAAATTATATTGCAAAGCATAGCAAATAGTTTGCGTCAAAACTTCTTTTTTTCGTATTTTTAACAAAAATTTATTTAAATAATGTCTGACAATAAAGTTATATTAAATTACGACGGAAATTCTTATGAATATCCAATAGTAGACAGCACCATTGGCGATAGAGGTATTGATATTTCTAAACTGAGAGACCAGACTGGTCTTATTACTTTAGATTTGGGGTACAAAAACACCGGTGCTACCATTAGTGATATTACGTATTTGGATGGAGATCAGGGAGAACTCTTCTACAGAGGATATCCTATTGAACAGATTGCCGAAAAGTCTAACTTCACTGAAGTGATGTACCTATTGCTTCATGGAGAATTACCAAAGAAAGATCAGTTCGAAAAATTTGAAAACAACATCAAGAAATATAACTTCGTAGCGGAAGAGATGAAAAAAATCTTGGATGCTTTCCCACGTTCTGCTCACCCTATGGGGGTTTTGTCTGCGCTTACTTCTGCGCTTACAGCTTTTAATCCTAAGGCGGTAAATGTACAGTCTAAAGAAGATTTAGACCTTGCGGCAGAATTAATGTTAGCGAAGTTCTCTCACTTATGTGCTTGGACGTATAGAAAAACACAAGGTTTCCCATTGAATCATGCGGATAATTCTCTGAATTATGTAGAGAATTTCTATAAAATGGCCTTCAGAAAACCATACGAAGAATTTGATATAGATCCTGTAGTAGTAGATGCTTTAGATAAATTATTAATCCTTCATGCAGATCACGAACAAAACTGTTCTACTTCTACCGTAAGAATGGTAGGTTCTGCGCATACAGGTTTATTTGCATCTATTTCTGCCGGAGTTTCTGCACTTTGGGGGCCACTTCATGGTGGAGCTAACCAAGCGGTGATAGAAATGCTCGAAATGATAGAAAAAGATGGGGGAGATGTTGCTAAATATGTGAAGAAAGCAAAAGACAAGGAAGATTCTTTCCGTTTGATGGGCTTTGGACACAGGGTGTACAAAAACTTTGACCCAAGAGCTAAAATCATTAAGAAGGCGGCAGATGACATCTTAGGTAAATTAGGTATCCATGACCAGGCTTTAGATATTGCAATGCAACTAGAAAGAGTAGCTTTGGAAGACGATTATTTTGTAGAAAGAAAATTGTATCCAAACGTAGACTTCTACTCTGGTATCATCTACAGAGCATTGGGTATTCCTACAGAAATGTTTACCGTAATGTTTGCTTTAGGAAGATTACCAGGATGGATTGCACAATGGAAAGAAATGCGTCTAAAAGGAGACCCTATTGGAAGACCAAGACAGATCTACCAAGGTGCTCAAAAACGAGACTATGTTTCAATGGAAAACAGATAATTGAGATCTTAACCATAAAATTAAACCTCCCAATTTGGGAGGTTTTTTTGTTTTAAATCTTATTCCTTTCATCAAATATGTTTAGCTCTTTTTAAAAAGGTTTAATATAAATAATAAAATTAATGTTTAAAAAGTTCATTTGCTTCTAGTTTATCTATTTCACATAATTCGTGGTTTTTATTTTTACAATTTTTTTCATTATGATCGATATATTTAATAGAAGAATCAGGATTTAAAATGTCATATGCAATAACGGGTAACAATGGTAAGCTGCTCAATAAGGCAGCCGATATAGCTATAAAAATGATAGGATTGTCTTGTTTTTTCATTTTTTTCATTTTTTAATATACCATATAGATATAGTAAAGTTTAAAAAGTTAAATTCTATTATTAAAATAAAAACAACTCCCAGATAATTTTTTCATAAATCAACTCAAATATTTCAATAAAAATTTGCCTAAATTCCTTTTTATAGGGACTTTTTTGTTTTTTAGCTCAAAATTTCTTCACCTCAAAACCTTTATTTATTTTTGTGAATAAGGCACACTTGAAGATCAAAAAAAGAGGGTATGAAACTGAATGTTAAAAACGAAACCGGAAAACTAAAAACCGTTGTTTTAGGACAGCCTAAGTCTATTGGAGGTACGCCTGCATTAGAACAGAGTTATGATGCCAAATCTTATCATTCTATCCAGAATAATATCTATCCCAATGAGGAGGACATCATCAATGAGATGCAAGGTTTCGAGGCGGTGCTTCATAAACATGGAGTAGAGGTACTACGTCCCAATATCATCAAAGACTACAACCAAGTTTTTGCGAGAGATGTGGCCTTTGTGATAGAAGACAAGATGATTATTTCTAACGTTATCAAAGACCGCGCAGATGAGCAAGAAGCTTACCGCAAGATTTTTGAGAAAGTAGAATGGCGCAAAATCATCAACCTTCCAGAATCTGCCCATATAGAAGGAGGAGACGTTATCGTTTGGAATGATTTTCTTTTTATTGGCACTTGTTTTTCCGAGGATTACAGAAGTTTCAAAACCGCCCGTACCAACGAGTATGCCATAGAAATTCTCAAAGAATATTTCCCTAAAAAGAGAATCATTGACCTGGATCTTAAAAAAAGTGATACGATACCTTACCAAGGTATTTTGCACCTTGATTGTACTTTTAATCCAATTGGAAAAGACAAATGTATCATTTACAAAGATGGTTTTGTAGACGAAAATGACTATCAACTCATTATCGATATTTTTGGAGAAGAAAATTGTTTCCACGTTACAGCAGAAGAAATGTTCGAGATGTGCCCAAACATCTTTTCCATCTCCCCAGAAGTGGTGGTTTCTGACAAGACTTTCACCAGGATGAATACCTTCTTGAGGGAAGAGTGGGGCTTTACGGTAGAAGAAATCCCGTATCGCGAAATTTCTAAAATGGGCGGCCTGTTACGTTGTTCTACTATGCCTTTGGTAAGGGAATAATTTCATTGCTTTTTTATTTTTTTTCTAAATTTTTTATAGAAAAATTTGTATTTCTATAAAACTTGTCTTTATATTTGCACCATAAAATAGTTCTTTAAAAAACGCAACTTATTCAGAAAGGTGGAGGGAATTGACCCTGTGAAACCTTGGCAACCTGCTTCGGTAAGGTGCCAAATTCAACTCGAGAAATCGGGAAAGATAAGTCAGAAATCAGTTTACAATAGTTCAATACTATATACAAACTCTTTCGGCTTGTCGGAAGAGTTTTTTTATGCTCTTTCGTCAAGAATTTTCTAAACAATAGGTTGCTCAAATTATTAATTTAAAAATTTAACAAAATGAGCAATTTAAAATTCGAAACCCTGCAATTGCATGCAGGACAACAGGTAGATCAGGAAACTAACTCTAGAGCAGTGCCGCTCTACCAAACCACTTCTTACACGTTTAACAATGCAGAACATGCGGCCGATTTGTTTGGGCTCAGAGCCTTCGGGAATATCTATACCCGTCTCATGAATCCCACTACAGATGTTTTTGAAAAACGCATTGCAGCTCTTCACGGAGGGGTAGCCGCTTTGGCTGTTGCTTCCGGGCATGCGGCGCAGTTTTTGGCCATCACCAATATTCTCCAAGCCGGAGACAACTTTGTTACCTCTCCGTATTTGTACGGCGGAAGTTTCAACCAATTCAAGGTTTCTTTCAAAAAATTAGGGATTGAAGCCCGTTTTGCAAAAGACGACAATCCCGAAGATTTTGAAGCATTAATAGACGAAAACACCAAAGCCCTATATTTAGAAACCATTGGAAATCCTACTTTAAATGTGGCAGATTTTGATGCGATTGCAGCCGTTGCGAAAAAACACAATATCCCCTTCATTGTAGACAATACTTTTGGGGCAGGAGGATATTTGTTCAGGCCTATAGAACACGGCGCTAATATCGTAGTAGAATCTGCTACAAAGTGGATTGGGGGTCACGGTACTTCCATTGGAGGCATTATTGTAGACGGAGGAAACTTCGATTGGGGAAGGGGTAAATTCCCTCAGTTCTCAGAACCTTCAGAAGGATATCACGGTTTGGTATTTTCGGATGTATTTGGAGTTAATTCTCAGTTTGGGAATATTGCCTACATCATTAAGGCAAGAGTAGAGGGGTTAAGAGATTTCGGTCCTGCTATTTCACCATTCAATTCTTTCTTATTGCTACAAGGAGTAGAAACCCTTTCTCTAAGAGTAGAAAGAACAGTAGAGAACGCACAGAAGGTGGCAGAATATTTGGAAAATCACCCTAAAGTAGAAAAAGTATTGTATCCAGGTCTGCCAAGCTTCCCGGATTATGAAAATGCTAAAAAATATTTGAAAAAAGGCTTCGGAGGAGTTCTTAACTTTGAAGTAAAAGGAGGAAAAGATGCCGCTGTAAAATTAATAGACAATCTAGAACTTATTTCTCATCTCGCGAATGTAGGAGATGCTAAAACCTTAATCATCAATCCTGCATCTACCACGCACGAACAACTTTCTGATGAAGAAAGAAAAAATGCGGGCATTACACCGGGGCAAGTAAGATTAAGCGTAGGAATAGAGCATGTGGATGATATCATTGTAGACCTAGAGCAATCTTTCAGCAAAATTTAAAAAAGTAAATAAAAGTAAATAATGAAAGGAGTTGAAAGGTAAATAAAACCACTCCGCAAAATGAATTCATAATGTTAGAGTATTTAGAAATTGGTGACTTGCTTCTAGAAAATGGGGACCGCATCGGCAATGTAAAAATTGCATACAATGTTTATGGGAATCTAGAAAAAGCCGAAAAAATCATTTGGGTGTGCCATGCGTTGACCGCCAATTCGGATGCACAGACTTGGTGGCCTGATATGATAGGCAATGCCGAAATATTTGACACCCAAAAATACGCTATCGTTTGTGCCAATATTTTGGGGTCTTGCTATGGAACCACTTTCGAGCATGCTTCAAAACCATTGATTACCATTAGAGATATGGTTTCGGCACATCAGCAGTTGGCTAATCATCTAAATATTAAGACCATTGATTTGCTTTGCGGGGGTTCCCTAGGCGGAATGCAGTGCCTAGAATGGAGCATCACAAATCCGGATTTTATTAAAAATCTTTTTGTGATTGCTACCAACTGCAAACATTCTTCTTGGGGAATTGCCTTCAACGAAGCCCAAAGAATGGCATTAGAATTAGGCGAAAAAGGTATGGATGCCGCAAGAGCCATTGCAATGCTTTCTTATAGGCACTACAAAACGTATGAGTACAGCCAGGTAGACCATATAGATGCCATAGACGAATTTTCGGCGGCTTCTTACCAAAGATACCAAGGCGAAAAATTGAGAAAAAGATTTACCACAGATGCTTACTATTATCTTTCTAAAGCCATGGATTCTAATAATGTTGGCAGAAACAGAGGCTCTTTGGAAAAAGCATTAGGACAGATAAAGGCCAAGACCTTAGCCATAGGGATAGATAGTGATATTCTCTTTCCTTATCAGGAGCAAGAATACATTTCGAGAAATATTCCGGGGGCCCATTTTGAATTGATTACATCAAAATTTGGGCATGATGGTTTTTTATTAGAAACAGATAAGATTAAGACTTTATTGAAAAAGTATTTTGATTTTCTTTAAATAAAATAAAAAGTAAAAATAAAAGAGATTTGATGATTTTGCGGTTTGAAAATAATCTGTAAAAGTAAAAATGAAAGAGGCGAGAAGCCAATGCAGGAGGGTTTCAACCGCAAATGATTCAATAAAAAAGACAAAAATGAGTAAGAAATTAACGATAGGATTATTCGGTTATGGGGTAGTAGGAACAGGATTGTATGATGTATTGCACAAAAGCAAAACGGTAGATGCTACCATCAAAACCATTGTAGTAAAACATAAAGATAAACCCAGAAATATTTCACCCGAGCATTTTCATTATGATAAAAATGAAATTCTGAATGATGATGAAATTAATCTGGTGGTAGAATTGATAGATGATGCAGATGCAGCCTATGAAATAGTGACTACAGCGCTTAAAAAAGGAAAAGCAGTGGTATCTGCCAATAAGAAGATGATTGCCGAACATTTTGAAGAACTTTATGCGCTTCAAAATGAATATAATGTTCCTTTCTTATATGAAGCGGCGGTTTGTGGCAGTATCCCCATCATCAGAAATCTAGAGGAGTATTACAATAACGACTTTTTGCAATCCATACAAGGGATTGTAAACGGATCTACCAATTATATCCTTACCAAAAGTTTTCAGGACAATCTCACTTATGACGAAGCCTTGAAAGAAGCCCAAGAAAAAGGCTATGCCGAAAGCAATCCTATTTTGGATACAGGTGGCTTTGATGCTCGTTCAAAACTACAAATTTTGTTGGCTCACTCTTTCGGAATTAAAACCCAGCCGGAAGAAGTCTTTAATGTAGGCATCCAGAATTTAGGAGATTTGGAAATAAAATATGCTCAAGAGAAGAACCTTCAGATTAAGCTTTTGGCGTATGCCCAAAAAAGAAATGAGGAAGAGGTAGTGGCATTGGTGATTCCTAAATTTGTAAAACCTAGCGATTCTTTTTCTACGGTAAATGATGTTTTTAATGGCGTGAAGGTACAGACGGCTTTTGCAGACAAGCAGTTTTTCTACGGAAGAGGGGCAGGGTCTTTGCCTACAGCAAGTGCTGTTTTATCAGATATTTCGGCGATAGGCTATGATTACCGTTATGAATACAAAAAAATCGCCAACAGTGAAAACCTGAAACTCGCAGAAGTCTTTAACCTTAAAGTTCTTTTCAGGCATCCCGCCAAGGACGGAGAGCAGTTTGAGAAGTATTTTGAAAATATTGAAGAGTATTACGGAAACCGAGAACAGGCTTATTTTGTGGGAGATATTTCTTTTAAAAATCTGAAAGAGGTTTTCACCCAACATCCAAACGAAGTATCTTTTGTGTTGATTGATATTTTATAAATTATTAACTTGTTTTTTTAAACGTCGTTTTACTTTGGTAGGACGACGTTTCTTTTTGTATTTTTGAAAAAAAGAAATACAGATGCAGACTACCAATACTGTTCTCATGATAGAGCCTGCTGCCTTTGGCTTTAATGCAGAAACCGCGCAGAACAATTACTTTCAGGTTAATTCAGAAAATGCAGAAACCCAAAGCAAGGCTTTGGCAGAGTTCAATGCTTTTGTAGAAAAACTCAGAAGCAAAGGCATCCAAGTGATAACGGTAAAAGATACCCTAGAGCCACATACGCCGGACTCTATTTTCCCCAACAATTGGATTTCTATGCACAATGATGGCCGTGTAGTACTTTATCCCATGAATGCGGTCAACAGACGTTGGGAACGCCGCGAAGATATTTTGCAGATGCTGAAAAAGAATTTTCAGGTAAAGGAAATTGTAGATTTATCGGCTCCGGAAAATGAAGGAAAGTTTTTGGAAGGTACAGGCAGCATGATTTTCGACCATGATAATAAACTGGCTTATGGCTCGGTTTCTTTAAGGTTAGATGAAGCGCTTTTTAGGGAGTTTTGTGAGAAATTCGGTTTTAAACCTATCATTTTTCATTCCTTTCAGACGGCAGGTGGCAAGCGATTACCTATTTATCACGCCAATGTAATGATGTGTGTGGCAGATCAGTTTGTAGTGATTTGTTTGGATTGTATCGATGATGAGAACGAAAGAAGAATGGTGGTGGATGCTATTGTAAATTCGGGCAAAGAAATTGTAGAAATCAAGGAAGACCAAATGCATCAGTTTGCCGGAAATATGCTTCAGGTATCTAACAATGAAGGGAAGAAGTTTTTGGTAATGTCTCAATCGGCTTATCAATCTTTAATGCCTAATCAAATTCAGCAAATCAAAAAATATTCGGAAATCATCTATGCTGATTTAGAAACCATAGAAACCAATGGTGGAGGCAGCGCCAGATGCATGTTGGCAGAGGTTTTCTTGCCAAAGAAATAGATGTTATTCCCTTTCAAACTTTGCCAATTTTTTTTCTACCCATATGGTAGCCATTGGAAAAAACGCGGAGATAAGGGCAAAAATAGAATCCTCGTCATCCCATTGAAATATTTTTCGGGAAGGTACCGCCAATAGAAGATAAAGGCTAAAAAACAACCCATGTACATTGCCTACAATAATGATGTAAATGGTAGGAAATAAAGCGTCTGGTTGGGTACGAATCCATACCATGGCCGAAAATAAAAGCATCCAAGAAATGGCCTCGGCAATACAAATCTGCTTAAACCATTTGATGAGTTTTTCTTGGGGATATTTAGCGAAAAAATTTTCGATGAGGTTCATTAAACTTGGTTTTATTTGTAAAAAGAAGATCCGTCTAGATATTCAAAAACTTCCGGAGGTAGCATAGGCCTTACATTTTTTCCATCTTTAATCATGTTTCTGATTTCCGTGGCAGAAAGTTCTATAATGGGCGCATTAATGAGGGAAATATTTTCGTGCTGAAAATATTCGTGACTCTTTTTTTCTCCTTCAAAAGTCCTAGGATAGGCAATAATTTGATATTCTGAAATGAGTTTTTCAAAATTTTTCCACTTGGGCAAAGTATCCAAGTTGTCTTCTCCCATAATAAGCGCAAAGGTATAATCCGGATATTTTTCTTTGAGATAAGTAAGAGTATCTATGGTATAACTGGGCTGAGGCAAAGAAAACTCTACGTTAGAAGCTCTTATTTTAGGATAATTTTTAATGGCGAGCTGCACCATATCTAGCCGATGATGGTCTTTTAATAAAGATTTTTTTTCTTTGAAAGGGTTTTGTGGAGATACCACAAACCACAATTCTTCCATGTCTGAATGTTCCAAAATGTAATTCGCCAAAATCAAATGGCCAACATGAATAGGATTAAAAGAACCAAAAAATAAACCGATTTTTTTCATTATCTTCTTCATTAATGGAATTTCACATCACGAATATTCAGATAATAAGTAACATTTCCTTTCCAGTGATTTTCTTCTACCGTGAAGGCGATGTCAAAGGTTTTGTTTTTAAAATCGTCTAGATACTGACCCAGTTTGAAACCAATACATTCTATATTTCTTCCGGAATCTGGTTTGTTGATGTAGAATTTTAAATGTCCGCCGTCTTTCCCCATTTGTTTCACATACCCCGAAACCTTCATGTTTTTCAGCACCAATACTGGCTTCATGTTGTGTGGGCCAAAAGGTGACAGCTTTCTGTGAAAATTATAAAAATCTCTATTGAGGTCTTCTATTTCAATGTCTGTGTCAATAGTAATGCTGGGCTCTTTTTGATGGTCCTGAATTTTTTCTGAAACAATCCTTTCAAACTTTTCTTTAAAAGCTTCGAATTTGTCTTTCTCCATAGAAAGACCCGCAGCAGCCTGGTGACCACCAAATTTCAAAAAGTACTCGCTGCATAAGTCTAGAGCTTCATGAACATCAAAATCTGAAATACTTCTCGCCGAAGCGACCATTTCTCCGTTATTACCGTCTGTAAAAACCAACGTAGGTTTATAATAAATTTCGGTCAGTCTAGAGGCTACAATCCCAATTACGCCCTTGTTCCAGTCTTGATGATAGACAACCGTGGTGAAATTGTTGGTTTGGTTAGATTCTATAACTTGATTGATGGCAGAATGGGTGATATTGGCATCCAATTCTCTTCGCGAATCGTTAAGGTCTAAAATGTTATCTGCAATCTGGTGAGCTTGTTTTAGATTTTCAGAAATCATGAGTTCTACAGCAGCTTTACCGTGAGAAATTCTACCGGCAGCATTGATTTTAGGCGCAATTTCAAAAACGATATTGGAAATATCAAATGTTGCTATTTTTTCTTCCGGAATTAGAAGTCTTAGTCCCAGTTTTCTGGTTTTTCTTAAGGTCTTTAACCCAAGTTTCGCCAAAACTCGGTTTTCCCCAGTCATGGCTACAATATCTGCTGCAATGGAAATGGCCAATAAATCAGTCAATTCATGAAGCTCTGTTTCCGGAATTTTATAAATGGTGTTGAGTCCTTGGCAGAGTTTAAAACCTACGCCACATCCTGAAAGTTCTTTGTAGGGATATCTGCAGTCATTTCTTTTTGGGTCGAGAACTGCATAGGCATTGGGAAGTTCGTCTCCTGGCAAGTGATGGTCACAAACAATGAAATCAATGCCTAATGAATTGGCATA
>CALJKL010000020.1 GCA_937973555.1 uncultured Flavobacteriales bacterium
GTTCTTCCTCATGCCTTTGAAGTGTGGGTATTTCCAGTATATCCACTTGCTCCAATATAAGGGCTGTTTCGTACTGTTCCCCTACCTTACGATCCAAATGGAGTTTATTACCTCCTACCAGTTCACAGGTAGTATTTTCATTTGAATACGGGTAAAGTATCTTTTGGCCTTCGGCTACGTTTTTAAGGTCATCTAAAGAATACATTTTTTCACTGCCGTTTGATTTCGCTGCCAATACGGCTAAGGTTTCAGCCAGCCCGTTTGAAAACTGGGGAAACAAAGTAATGCGGTACATTGTACGTTTCATCTTTTATGGTTTTTAAGGTTATTTAATCCAATTAGTTCTGCTGTCTACCCCATCGCCTTTGGTTTCCCATTTTGCTTTTACAAGTCCTTTAGGTGGGTTCCAGAGGGCGTTATAGCGGCTGGCGGGTGTTGTATGGCCATTAGCCAAAACGTACTGAAGTTCCCCTGAATCGTCTGAAAAACTATCAACGATAATCGGCGGGTAGTGGGCTTTTACTTGTGCATGGAAATTAAGGTTTCCGTTTGTTACTGTCTTTAACATGGTAGGTTTGGTTTATTGGTTAGTGAATACGTTTTGCGTTAATCTTTTTACGGTTTAATGTGGCTTTAAAAGTAACCATTTTACCACATGGCTTTGATCCGTTCAGTATTTTAAATCTGGCTCCCTGACAAGATACCGTATCTCCATTACAATCATAAGTTATCCCTGAATAGCTTTTAGGGGAGCAGGAAGCCAAAATAATCATTACAATAGTGGCTAATGCCAAAATATAGATTAAGGTTTTAGGTCGCATGGTAGTAGGGTTTATTGGGTTAAGGCTTTTTGGGCTCTGTGTAATGCCATTTCATCCTCATCTTCCCATACATTGCTTTCGCCAAAAATATGCAGTCTTTTATATACCATCTCCAAAGCCTCCCGGAGTTCTTTGTTTTCTTTGGTTAATCTATCTGCGAAAACAAAAAAGTCAATTTTATCAATATAACTTCCTGAATAAATACCGGGGATATTTATTTTTTTACAATCAAAATATCGTGCAGCATCCACTAATAAATCTACTTCAGGTTCTTGTCCTTTACTTTCTGTTTCTGTGGGATGTTCGGATAAGTAAATCAATTCTATTTCACGGCCTGTTAATGTTTCCCACCTTCTAACTTTGCCCACTATTTCGGTATTAGTATCGCATAACCTTGTTTTTTCAAGAGATGCTTTAGAATTAAACCACTCTAAAGCCTGCTCCCTTGTTGTTTTGTTATCTATGTTCATTGTGTTTAATATTTTATTGGTTAATTAAGTTCAAACCATGTTTTTCTTTTCCATCCCAATAATCGGGGCTTATCGTTTTCTATAATACATTCCTGCGCTGATAATTGGACAAAATTGCTGCCGCTTGCTTTTGGCTTTCGGTTTGGGTATTCTTTTGCGCAATACTTTTTTATTGCGTCCGAATTACTTTTCCCCTCAATAATAGGATAATCGGACATTAAAGGCTGGTTTACATCAAAAATTAAATAAGTTGCCATAATATATATTTTTTAAAGGTCTAATAAAGTGGCAGTTATTCCCGATACTGCCAAACGGCTTTACTTAGGTTTACAGGTTGTAATTTTCAAAGGTTGAGAGGTCAAAGAACTCGGCAAACCATTGTTTAATTGCTTTTTTCATAGTGGTTATTTATTTAGAGGTTAGGGAATATATAAATCGTTTTCAAGTTGTTGCCATGCTTCAAATGTTAGGGGCATTTCATCAACCCCTATTTTAGCATCACAATAAATGGCATAATCCCCCATTAAATCTAAATCTGCATCTTCTAAATGTATAATGTCATTGCCCCTGTTTTGGTCATTCCACATTTTTACATTTGGGTCTTGTTCATTGTTATAAATTGCCATTGTATTATCTTTTTAAAGGTTTAACGTTATTGGTTATCTTGGTTTATTGCTTTATCAAGTGATTGTGTACTGTCATAAGGG
>CALJKL010000021.1 GCA_937973555.1 uncultured Flavobacteriales bacterium
ATCTACACAGGCGAAGACACTCTTTCCCTACACGACGCTCTTCCGATCTACCATTTGGTACTAAAGTCAAAATTACCAATTTAAGATCTGGTAAGACTGTAGTTGTAAAAGTTAATGATAGAGGTCCTTTCCATTCTTCTAGGGCTTTCGATTTGTCTAAGGCTGCATTTAATGAGATATCAAGTATGCATGCAGGAACCATCCCTATTGAATATGAAGTTATGGAACAGTAAAATAAAAAGAACTTAAGAAAAACTTAAGTTCTTTTTTTATCACGATACTTTTTTACATTTCTATTAAAACTGGGCAATGATCAGAATGTATTGCTTCTTTTAAAATTAAAGCCCTATTAATTTTTGATTCAAGGGTTTTGGTGACAAAATGGTAATCTAATCTCCAACCTAGATTTTTAGCCCTTGAGTTTTGTCGGTAACTCCACCAAGAGAATTCCTGTTTCTCGGGATGAAGGTGTCTGAAGGAATCAATCAATTCACATTCATTAAGGAATTTGCTCATCCAATCCCTTTCCACAGGCAAAAAGCCGGATACATTTTTAAGACCTTTCGGATTATGGATATCTATTTCTTGATGGCAGATATTAAAATCTCCACTGATAACAAGGTTTGGGATCTCTTTTTGGAGCTTTTTAATATATTCCAAAAAATCATCTGCAAATTGTAATTTAAAGCCCAATCTATCAATATTAGAAGCGGAAGGTACGTACACCGACAAAACAGAAAAATCTTCAAAATCTGCCCTTATAATCCTGCCTTCATTGTCATAATGCTCTATGCCGCATCCATACTCCACATGTTTAGGCTCAGTTTTGCTTGCAATTCCCACCCCAGAATAACCTTTTCTTATGGCAGAATGCCAGAAACTGTGATATCCCAATTTTTCAAAACTTTCTATGTCTATTTGATCATTTCCGGCTTTGGATTCTTGGATGCAAATGATGTCTGGGTCTGCTTTCTTCAGCCATCCTAGAAAATCTTTGGTAAATGCTGCTCTAATGCCGTTTACGTTATAGGAGATAATTTTCATGAGAAAATGTGATTGTCGTAAAAATTCTGTGTTTCTTCAAGTAAAGCATAAAATTCTTCTAAACTCAATACCTGTAAAAACTTGGTTTTGAATTCCTTAAAGTGAGAGATTCCTCTGAAATAATTGCTATAATGCTGTCTCATTTCTATCAATCCCAGTCTTTCTCCTTTCCATTCTGCACTCCATTCTGCGTGCTGTTTTACGGCCAAAAGACGGTCTGAAATGGTGGGTTCGGGTAAAATTTCTCCGGTCTCAAAGTAATGCTTTATTTCATTGAAAATCCAAGGATAACCAATGGCTCCACGGCCAATCATCATCCCGTCACAAGCATATTGTTTTTTGTATTCCAATGCTTTTTCAGGAGAATCAATATCGCCGTTTCCGAAAATTGGAATTTCAATATTGGGGTTTTGTTTTATTTTAGAAATATAATCCCAGTCGGCTTCGCCTTTATACATTTGGCTGCGCGTTCTGGCGTGTATGGTAAGGGCTTTAATGCCGGCATCTTGTAATCTTAGGGCTACCTCTTCTATATTGATGGTGTCTACATCCCATCCCAATCTGGTCTTTACTGTTACGGGAAGATGGGTAGAGTTTACCACCGCTTTGGTCAATCGAACCATTAAATCTACATCTTTCAAAACCCCTGCGCCGGCTCCTTTAGAAACCACCTTTTTTACGGGGCAACCAAAATTAATATCTACGATATCTGGGTTTACGGTTTCTACAATTTTGGCAGACATGGCCATAGCTTCTTCATCTCCACCAAAAATCTGTATGCCTACGGGTCTTTCGTAGTCAAAAATATCCAGTTTTTTTCTTGATTTGATGGCATCACGAATCAGCCCTTCAGAAGAAATAAATTCGGAATACATTAAATCAGCCCCATGCAATTTGCACAGTCTTCGGAAAGGAGGGTCGCTTACATCTTCCATAGGTGCCAACAAAAGTGGAAATTCTGGAAGTTCTATGTTGCCTATTTTTACCATGATGCAAAAATAAGCAAATGAATTTAGAATGAAGCACGAACTTGAACAGAACCAATATGAATAGTTCTGATTCCTGAGTTTCTACCTTCGTAATTGACATTCAACTGAAGAAAAGAATTGAGCGACTGTTGCAAGATGATGCTCCAAACTTGGTTTTTGCCGGGTTTTAGTCCGTCTAACATTTGATTGCCCACAATACTAAAAGCATTGCCGGTAAACGTATTGTTGATGAAACTGAAATTTCCTCTGATGGAAGTCTTTTTCCTTTCCCACTGGAGGGTTCCGGTGGTATCAAATGTTTTAAGATGCTCATCCCCATCTGTTCTGTTTTTGAGTTTATAAGCGGTAGAAACTTCTGTCTGAATACTTTCGGTGAGTTTGTAGATGAGTTTGGGTTTGGTCTCGAAGATGTTCAGCAAATAATCTCTCGATTTAAAAAGTTGGGAGGTGCTTTGGTAATGTTGCACTTGATTTTCCCAATCCGTTCTGAGGTTTTTATTGAACCAATAGCCAAAATTCACAAAATGGGTTTGGGTACTTTTCTTTTCGATGCTAAAATTGGCATTGATGATATTTTGGTTGTCTATAAAACGGTAACTGCCATTCCAGCCAGATTTTTCGGTAGGATTAAATAAAACAGAGACCAAAAAGTTTTGATTTTTTAGGATTTGATTGTTTTCATTTTTAAAAGGATTCCATTCCAAAACCTTGTCTTCTTTGTAAAATGAATTTTGAGCGTTAAGAGAAATATTAAAATTCCAGCGTTTTAAAAATGCATTCTCCGAACTCAATACCACATAAGGATTTACAAAAAGTGAAAGTTGGAGTTTGTTTTTATTAGAAGGGATGTATTTTACGGTATTAGTGTATACTCGGATGTATTGGGCTAAATCTGCATATTCGGCAATTTCAAATTCATCCAATTGCTGTATGCCGTCCCCATTATAATCTGTCCATTTGTAAATGCCTTGCCCATCGGTCACTTTTAAATATTGGAATTCTCTTTGAGCCTCTTGTCCATTGCCTAGTTCATAAAAAGCCTGTAGGCGCATCCCATTTCGGAACAATTGCTGATTATATTGAAGGTTACCGATAACAAAATCTGAATTGAACACCGATGAGGTTTCATTTTTATAGAAAAACTTTCGGTAGTGGACTAGAGTCGAAAGTTGGGTTTTCTCTGTTCTAATCAATTGACTTTCCATCACCCATCCTAGAATATTATTCATCCTCTGGAGCCTGTTGTCTCTTACAGAATCATTGGTTCTGAAATAAGATTTGGCGAGAAATTTGGTTCTGGTGCTGTCTCCAATTTTCTTTTGGAAGAAAACTTCTTTCCACGAAAAACTGGTAACATCCAAAATTTGGGTTTGGTTAAAATTTTTGAGGTTGTGTTCCATACTTCCTCCAAAACTCCAACTCCCTTTTTTGCCCAAAATTTCCATCGCAATGCCGCCTCTGGCAAATTGAGTGTTTTGGAAATCTGAAGTGGTATTGAGGTAAGACAGTTTCCCTTTGGTTTCTGTATTTCGTTTTTGAAACCTAAAGTCTAGATCGTTTTTAATGCCGTTGTAATGCTGTTTTTCATTGAGATAGTTCAGTTTATAGTTCACGAAATTTTGATTTTTCCATGAATTTAAAAAGCTGAAAATCAATCTGTTTTGAGTGATGTTGCTGAATTCTTTGGCTAAATTAAAATCTCTTGAAAATTCTACATCATTAATCCTATCCAAAATATGGAATTGCGACGAAATTCTTTGAAATTCAAGTCCGGTATTTCCGGTCCAATTGTTTTTATTAAAAGTCTTATTTCCAAAAATTCTTCCAGCAAAACCGGTATTTTGTTGGTTGTCTTTGGATGAAAAAAGATTCACATCATAATTACTCACAGAAAAGTCACCGCCTATTTTTCCTTTGTCAAAAGCATATTCTGCAGAAGTGGAAAAAACCTGGGATTTTTGCGGGGCAGGCAGTTTTCTAAGAGCAGAATAATCTCCATTTCCGGTGCCCACATGTTCAAAAACCCTTCCGTTATTGGTACTTTGTTTTAATCGGTAATCGCCTTTTCCGGTACCAAAATAGGTGAAAGAAACATTGTACAAAGTTTGGGTTTTGTCGGTTGAAAATTCATAATAATTCCCCTGCGGATTCTGTACCAGTCGGTAAAGTATTTTGTTGACATCATATTCTGCCACTACCGCTGAAGGAGCAAACATTAATTCCGGATTTTTGCCTGCATTGGCCAAAATCTGTTCGTCTTCTTTAGACAAATTAAGAGATAAAGGGGCGTTTTTATTGTCGTTTTCTAAAAAAGCATCAAAAGAAAATTTCAGTCTCTCCGTTTGGTGTTTCACCGAAGAGGTAATGATAAAACGGTTATAATTACGATTGGTGTAATTGTAAGAAATAGTGATGAAATTCTGTTTGAAAATAGGTCTAAAACTCGTAAAAGTCACTTCACCCGTATTGTAATTGATGATGTAATCTTGGTTTTCGCCACGTTTCAAAAGGATTCCGTCAATATAAACCTGCTCTGAACCAGATAGTATGGTGATGAAATTTTCCCCATTTTTCCCCTGAAGACGATACGGACCTTGGTTGCCTTCTACGCCCTGAAAACGAACGCGGTGAAATTCACTTCTTGCCACACCTGCAGAAAAATCCAATGAGGTTTTGCTGTCTTGCCCGAAATAGGTTTGATATTGTAGGCCCATACTTCGGCGCTGGTATCTTCCAAAGTAAGTTTGGTCGTCTTGTAGATCAAGATGTCCGGCACGCAGAATGTTTTTTTCTTTGATGTTGAGTTGAATATAAATTTTATCAAATTCTTGTAACGTCTGGGTATAGCCGTCTGCCTGTATGGGAAGGTTGTGGTCTGAAATGCTTGCCAAAATAGAGACGTCTTTGTTCAGTTTTCCGGTAATCTGCATGTCCATAGAGGATTGCACACTTTGCCCCTGATTGTTGCCAAATGTTATGCCTCTGATGATAGACCCTTTAGCATTAAGATTACCTAAAATTTGTTGACGAGAATTTTTATTTACTAAAATATCTTCGTCAACAAGAATCTTTTTTTCTTTAATGGTGAAATTGGCAGTGTCTTTTGCGTAATAATCTTTATTGATTCTACTTATTAGAATAGAGTCTTTTTTTAAAGAATCTTTCTGAGGGAAATTAGGGTTTTTCCATGAAAAAATTTGTCTAAAACTTCATACATATCATTACCTGAGAAATAAGAGTTTTGAGTTGAACCTCCTATTTTTTCCCAAGTAATTGTAAATGTTTTTTCTTCTTTTTTCGAAGGGTGCTCAAGAGAGAAAATTAAATTTGATATTGCCTGCTCTTCTGTTACACCCCATGATTTTGAAAACAAAAATGGATTACCATGAATCGGATTGTGAGTTATCACAAGTAATTCAACTCCATTATTATCTCCGGGAGCATATACAAACTCTACATTACACCGATTGATATTATCTTTTTGAATAAAATCAATCACCTTTGTTTCAAGTTCAGATATTATTGAAATTGTTTGTTCCATGTTAAATTAATTTTTTATTAATATTCTTGTACTTCTGTTAATTCGTTAACATAGCCAAAAATTTTCTTGTACTTTTCAACTTCAGATTTTTCTCCAATTGCTTTTGCAAGATTATCCGAAAGTTTAACTGTAGAAATCCATTGACCATCTTTTTCAACTGCAGATAATTTAATAACGATTGAAATATGTTTGTAGTCATTACCAACGTCACAAGAA
>CALJKL010000022.1 GCA_937973555.1 uncultured Flavobacteriales bacterium
CTTACTTGCTGGGGCGAGTCCAGAAAAAATCGCAGCATTTCGCTCTTTTGGCATCCTCCTCGGACGAGCATTTCAGGTCAAGGATGATATCCTCGATCATGACAGTGATTGTGCGACGCTCGGTAAAGAAGCAGGCAAAGATGTCGCTCTCGGAAAAGGTATCGTCTCTCTGGTCGGTATCGAAAAATCACGAGAAATACTTGCACAACTCGAGCAAGATATGCTCGCCCTTATCGACCAATTTGGTGATGAGCGGTTTGGTGATATCGTGGAGTATGTGGTACATAGAATAAAATAATAATTTTTATTTTTGGAGTTTCTAAAGAGAGGAAACTGATCTGATCTATCTTTGCTTGAAGAAAATCCCAAGCTGAAGAGAGTGACTTCAGTCCTTACCATTTTGAACTCAATTTGATTTCATGATTTTTTTAGATTTTTTACCTCGATAACAGTCGAGTTTTCTGCCATAGTAACGTCCTACAAATGTTAATAATTGTTAACAAGTAGTATAGCTGCTTTAAAGGCAAAAAACGAATATATTTACTATGCTATGAGTTACTGCGTACTATATGGGCAAGTGCATAGTCAAACGTACCACCAACCTTTTTACCTGGGTTAAAGATGTTGTGTGGGTCAAATAAGCTTTTAACAGTAGTTTTTAGGCCTTTTATATTTGCCAGTTTGAATTTCTTTTCCAGAGAATGAACTTCTTGATGGATTGATGCCGGCTTTTCTTCTACTACAGGTTTTTCTATTTCTATAATTTTTCTGCGTTCTGCTTGAAGCCTTTCTTCTTCATTCTTTTTTTCAATTTCTTCTTTGGCTTGATATATTTCTGAAAATTCCTTAACTATTTCATCTTCAATATTTTTCTGAAGCTGCGTCTGTTCTTCTTCTTTTTCTATAAAATATTCTTCATCTATTTTTTCTTCTGAAGAAATTTTTTCTACAGATGCCTCAACTGTTTCAACATCTTGTATCTGTTTTATATCTATTTCAAAATCAATTACTTTCCTTTCTATATCATTTAATTCTTCTGTTTGTTTTTGAAATATAGCAAGTACATCATCATAAACTTTCAGAGTTGAAACTTTATCAGAAAAATCTTTAATTTTTTTGATGTTATGGATAAAATCCTCTTTTGAAGAATAACCAGAAAACTCTTTTGCAAGGTTTTTAACTTCCTGAAACTGCTGATCTTGAGTTTCTTGTAAATTTTGCATGTTAAATCTTTTAAAATTGCTTAATTTTGAAACTAATTTATCTGCTAATTTAGACAATGTTTTTAGAAAATACAATTAATCACGCAAAACAAAGCGGTTGGATGGAGGTGATCTGCGGTTCTATGTTCTCGGGGAAAACTGAAGAACTCATCCGTAGATTGAGGCGTGCAGAGATGGCGGGGCAAAAAGTAGAGATTTTTAAACCAAGAATCGACACCCGATATGATGATGTAGAAGTAGTCTCTCACAACCACAACAAAATCATGAGTACACCTGTAGAAAGTTCTAATGAAATTCTACTTTTGGGTTCTACTTGTGACGTGATAGGAATAGATGAAGCCCAGTTTTTCGATGAAGGCATTGTAGAAGTTGCTAATAAAATGGCCAATAATGGAATCCGTGTTGTCGTTGCAGGTTTGGATATGGATTTTATGGGAAGACCTTTTGGCCCGATGCCTTATCTAATGGCAACAGCAGAATACGTGACCAAAGTGCATGCAATTTGTAAAAAAACCGGAAACCTTGCCAATTATTCTATGAGAACTTCTTCCAGTCAGGATTTGGTTCAATTGGGGGAAACAGAAAGTTATGAAGCGGTAAGCAGAAGAGTTTTCGTAGACGATATTTTGAACAGAAAGTAAATGAATTACACCACCAAAGAAATTGCAGAAATTACACAGTCTCAACTTATTGGAGACAAAAACCTGCATGTTCAGAACCTTGCTTTTGACAGCAGAAACATCTATTCTGTTGCCAATACTGCTTTTATCGCCATCAATACTCCTAAAAATTCTGGAGAAAAATATATTCCCCAAGCCATAGAAAAAGGCATAGAAATTATTATCTCTGAAAATTTTTATGCTGATTTTGAGGGAATTACCTGGATTATTGTAGAAAATACGGTAAAATTCCTTCAGGATTTAGCCAAATATCATGTTGAAAATTCTCAACTGAAAACAATAGGAATTACCGGGAGTAACGGAAAAACAATCGTTAAAGAATGGCTTTACCAATGCTTTTGGAACGAATTACCGACTGTGAAATCTCCCAAAAGTTTTAATTCCCAGATTGGATTACCCATTTCTCTTTTAGAAATTTCTAAAAAGCATCAATTGGGAATTTTCGAGGTGGGAATTTCTAAGCCTCAGGAAATGGCCATTCTGGAAAATATTTTTTCTCCTGAAATAGGTGTTCTTACCCATATCGGAACTGCGCATTCTTCTAATTTTAAAAATGAGGAAGAATTGATTGACGAAAAACTTATTTTATTTAAAAATTCAAAAATTATTATATACAATGGAGATAATGATTTGGTTTTCAATAAAATAAATGATATATATTCAAACAAAAAACTTATCAGTTTCGGATTAAATAGAAGAAATGATGTTACCATTGTTTCTGATTTCAAAAAACTTAATGAAGACGTAAAAGTTCAATATAAAAACGAAACTTTTTCTTTTCCAGTACAACAGAGAGATGAAGCCACACTTACCAATGCTTTGGCAGTTATTTCTGTATTGAAGGAACTTGGTTTTTCAAATGAAATAATCATCGAAAAAGTAAATGCTTTGAAGGCTGTAGAAATGCGTCTCGAAAGCATCAATGGCGTTCGTAATAATCTCATTATCAATGATTCTTTTAATCTGGATTTAGATTCATTGGTGATTGCATTTCAGTTTATCAAGCAGTATAATAAACCTCAAAAGACTTTAATTCTTACGGATATTATTGATGTGAAAGAAGATGAAGTTTCTTTGTACAATAAAGTGGCTGAACTCACCAATGAGCAGAATTTTACGACTGTTTTCTTGGTAGGAACTCAAATTACAAGATTTCAGGAAAAATTCAATGCCCATACTTTTACCTTCGAAAAAACAAAACAATTAATTGAAAGTCAGCAACTTAATCAATTAGAAAATCAGTTGATTCTTTTAAAAGGTGCTAGAATTTTCGAAATGGAAAAGGTGAAAAACCATCTCGAATTACAAAAACACGACACGGTTTTGGAAGTGAATCTGAATGCTATTTTACATAACATCAATGTTCACAAATCTTTACTGAAACCAGAAACCAAGATTTGTGCCATGGTAAAGGCCTATTCTTATGGACTTGGAGGTTATGAAATTGCTGAATTTTTACAACATCATCATATTGATTATCTGGGCGTTGCTTATGCAGACGAAGGTGTAGATCTTCGAAAAAATGGTATTACCACACCAATTTTGGTAATGAATCCTGAGCAGGGAAGCTATGACATTATTATTGATTACAACCTAGAACCGGAGATATACAGTTTAAGAGTATTAGATCTGTTTACCAATCAACTCCAGTTGAAAGGAATTCAGCAGAAATATCCTATTCATCTCAAAATTGAAACCGGAATGCATCGTTTGGGTTTCAAAGAAGAAGAAATTGACGAACTGATTGAAAATCTTAAAAAGCACAATATCAAAGTAGCGAGTATTTTCAGCCATCTTTCCTCTGCAGATATTCCTGAAGAAAGAGAATATACACTCTCGCAAATAGAGATTTTCACAAGAATTTCTGACAAAATTACGAAGGCCTTAGGATATCAGCCTATTAGACATATTTTGAATTCTTCCGGAATTACCAATTACACTGAATATCAATTTGATATGGTTCGCATTGGCATTGGTATGGTGGGAATTTCTCCTATTATTGAAATAAAGCGTCAATTGCAGAATGCCGTCACCTTCAAAACCGTTATTTCACAAATTTCGGAAATTAAAAAAGGAGATTCTATTGGCTACAGCAGAAAACATATCGCCGAAAAAGATGCCAGAATTGCTACCATTCCTGTGGGATATGCAGACGGTATTCCAAGGTTAATTGGAAATAAAGCCGGTTTTTTGGGGATCAATGGCCATAAGGTTCCTATTGTAGGTAATATATGCATGGATATGCTGATGGTAGATTTAGGTGATTTACAAGCAAAAGATGGAGATGAAGTAATTATCTTCAATGCACATCCTACGCTGGAAGAATTTGCAGAGTATTGTAAAACAATTCCTTACGAAGTTTTAACTTCTATTTCAAGAAGAGTAAAAAGAATTTATATCAAAAACTAAAAACAACCAATCGTGAGAAAATACTTCTTGATTATTTTATTGTTAATCAATTATTTAACGATTTTTTCTCAGGTAAAGGAGAATCTTAAAATTCCCCAAAATCCTAAGATTGGACTTTCTCTTTCTGGAGGTGGTGCTAAGGGTTTTGCTCACGTGGGTGTTTTGAAGGTACTAGATTCCCTTGGCGTAAAAGTAGATTATATTTCAGGAACCAGCATGGGTGCTATTGTTGGCGGTTTATATGCATCTGGATATTCTGGAAAAGAAATAGAAAAAATAGTAAAAGAAACAGATTTTTATAACCTTATATCAAAACAAAGCAATAGGGCAGATGCTTCTTTCTTTGATAAATCTGTTGATAAATACCTGCTGAAAGTTCCTGTGAAAAATGGAAAAGTAACATTACCTACCTCTATTTCTTCTGGTCATCAAAATCTTTATTTACTGAAAGAATTATTCAAAAATGTTTCTAAAACAAAGGATTTCAGTAAGTTACCTATTCCATTTATGTGCGTAGCTACAAATTTGGAATCTGGAAACATTAAAATTTTTGAAAATGGAGATATTGCAGAATCTATTCTGGCCAGTTCTGCATTTCCTTCACTAATGGATCCTGTGAAAGTAGGGGACAGTATTTACATAGATGGTGCTATGTCTATTAATTATCCTTCTGAACCATTAAAAAAGAAGGGCATGGACATTGTAATCGGTGTAAATCTTAATCAAGGGCTTAATAAAATTGATAATATAAACAGTATTATTGACATTTTTAACCAAGTAACGGATTTTAGTATTGTAAAGGAAACCAAAAATCAAAATAATTTTACTGATCTAAATATCCATCCAAATTTAGAGGGATTGGGCGTTACCAGTTTCGAAGAAAAAGAAAAGATTATCAAAATAGGTTATAATGAAGCATTGAAATATGTAGATTTCTTGAACAAATTGCCTAAAAAAAATTATGAAAATCTAACAGCTCCAGTCAATCCTATTTATTCCACTGTCTATAAAATTGACGGTTTCGAATTAGAGAATAATAATATTTATAATGAGGCTTATGTTCTCGGTAAAATGAATTTGAAGATTCCGTCAGTTCAGACATATGGCAGCATCAATAAAATGATAGATAAGTTATATGCAACCCAAGATTATAAATCCATTAAATACGAAATAAATCAACAAGACAACAAAAATATTCTTAAAATATCTGTAAATGAAGATAATAACCGATTTTTTTTAAAATTTGGCTTGCACTATGATGAGATTTTTAAATCAGGTCTTTTGGCTAATTTAACCATCAAAAGATTGATTTTTAAAAATTCTAGTTTTTCCATGGATGCTATTCTGGGAGACAAACCAAGATTCTATCTCAATTACTTCATTGACAATGGATATATTCCTGGTTTTGGTCTGTATGCATCAGGAATGTCCTTTGATCTTAAAAATAAAGATGGAATAGCCCAGGAAAAATGGAAATGGTTTACAAATGAAGCTTTTCTACAATCGGTATGGAGTGATAAATTTGCGATAGGTGGAGGAATTTGTTTTGATAATTTTGAGTCATTTAACTATATCAATAATGAAAAAAATACAGGGAATTTTTTGAATCCATTTATTTTCATTAAAGGCGACAATCAGGACAGTAAAACATTTCCCAAAAAGGGTTTCTACACAAAAATTGAAGCAAAAATTTATAATGCTTTCAATAATAGTTCCCAAAAAAGAGCATTTCAAATTCAGGCAGATATAAGAGGTAATTTCACCTTAACAAAATGGCTTACCTATCGTCTTAATACGTTTTACGGTATTACCATCAATTCTGTAGATAATTTTTATTTATATAGACTGGGAGGAATATTCGAACAAGATTTAGGAAATTTTGTAAAATTTAATGGATATGAACTTGGGCAAGAGGTCAATAATAATGCAATTCAATTATCAAACAGTTTGCAGTTTAATCCATATAAAAACTATTACATCTCAGCAAATTTTAATGTTGCCAACCTTTTTGATGATTTTAAAGAAGCCAATTTTTTAAAGATAAAATATAGTTCTATAGGATTAACGGCAGGATATGACTCTCCTTTTGGGCAAATAAAATTGAATTATAGTCATGCCTTAAATAATAATCCAGGGATTTTCTCAATTATATTGGGACACTGGTTTTAATACATATAAAATTATTTTTTGATGATACATTTTTTCTACGAAAATATAGATGAAAACATTGATGAAAGCATTAAATCCTGGATTGAAAATATCATTATTTCTGAACAAAAAAAATTAGGCGAGATCAATTATATTTTTTGTGATGACGAATATTTACTCAAAATCAATCAAGATTTTCTAGACCACGATTATTATACAGATATCATCACCTTCGATAACGTAAGAGGAAAAACCATTTCAGGAGAGATTTTTGTATCTTTGACCCGAATTAAGGACAATGCCAGTCTTATTTCAAAAAATTACGAAGAAGAGCAAAGAAGAGTAATAGCGCATGGCGTTCTTCATTTGTGTGGTTATAAAGATAAAACAGAAAAAGAACAAACTGAAATGCGTTCAAAAGAAGACTTTTATCTTGCTAGATATCTAGAATCATAATCTTTTTTTGTAATGTTTCACGTGAAACATATTAAATTTTATCAGAATGTTATTTAACGAAATATACGATGTAATAGTAGTTGGTGCGGGTCATGCTGGTTGTGAGGCTGCTGCAGCTGCAGCCAATTTAGGCTCTAAAACGATGCTGGTAACCATGAATATGCAAACCATTGGTCAAATGTCTTGTAATCCTGCTATGGGCGGAATTGCAAAGGGACAAATCGTAAGAGAAATTGATGCTATGGGTGGTTATAGTGGTATTGTAGCTGATAAATCAGCAATACAGTTCAAAATGTTAAACCTTTCTAAAGGGCCGGCTATGTGGTCTCCTAGAACACAAAACGACAGAATGAAGTTCGCTGAAGAATGGAGAATGGCTTTAGAAAACACTCCAAATCTTGATTTTTTTCAAGATATGGCAAAATCTCTTATCATCAAAGATGGCAAAGCAGCGGGTATTGTTACTTCCCTTGGTATAGAAATAAGATCTAAATCTGTTGTATTAACCAATGGTACTTTTCTCAATGGCCTCATCCATGTAGGGGATAAACAGTTAGGTGGCGGTAGGATGGGTGAACCAAAAGCTTATGGAATCACAGAGCAATTAGTAGATTTAGGGTTTGAAGCCGGTAGAATGAAGACAGGAACGCCTGTTCGTGTAGATGGTAGAAGTCTAGATTACACCAAAATGGAAGAACAAGCTGGTGACGAAAATCCACAAAAATTTAGTTATCTAGATACTCCAAAGCTTACGCATCAAAAGAGTTGCTATATCACTTACACCAATGATACAGTACATGAAATTTTAAAAACAGGATTTGATAAATCTCCAATGTTTAATGGTACTATTCAAAGTATTGGCCCAAGATATTGTCCAAGTATTGAAGATAAAATAAACCGTTTTGCAGAAAGAAATAGGCATCAATTATTCGCAGAACCAGAAGGTTGGAATACAGTAGAAGTTTATGTAAATGGTTTCAGTTCTTCTCTTCCGGAAGATGTGCAGCTAAAAGCTTTACACCATGTTCCAGGTTTTGAAAAAGCCAAAATATTTAGACCGGGATACGCCATAGAATATGATTACTTCCCTCCTACCCAATTAAAACATACCTTAGAAACCAAACTGGTAGAAAATCTTTATTTTGCTGGTCAAATAAATGGCACTACAGGATACGAAGAAGCCGCAGGACAGGGTCTAATGGCGGGGATAAATGCCCATAATAAAGTACATGAAAAGGATGAATTTATATTGAGCAGAGACGAAGCTTATATAGGTGTTTTGATTGATGATTTGATTACAAAAGGAACAGAAGAGCCTTATAGAATGTTTACTTCAAGAGCAGAATACAGATTACTTTTGAGACAAGATAATGCAGATATAAGGCTTACGGAAAAGGCATATAATTTAGGTTTAGCCAAAGAAGATAGACTAAAAAACATGGAAGAAAAAGTCTTAAAATCACAAGAATTAGAAACATTTTTAAGAGAAACTTCTTTGAAGCCAGGTATTATTAATCCAATATTGGAGGAGAATGAGAGTTCACCTGTAGACCAAGCATATAGAGCTTCTCAAATTCTTACAAGACCTAATATTACGCTTGAAAAAATTTCTGCCATTGATTTTATCAAAGAAAAAACAGCTCTTTATAACGAGGAACAAAAAGAACAGGCAGAAATAAATATTAAATACAAAGGGTATATAGAAAAAGAAAAGGAAAACGTAGCTAAACTACAGCGTTTAGAAACCATTAGAATACCGGAGGATTTTGATTATTCTAAAATAACCTCTCTTTCTGCAGAGGCTAAACAAAAGTTAGATAAAATAAAACCAAAAACTATTGCACAAGCAGGAAGAATAAGTGGCGTTTCTCCGGCAGACATTAATGTGCTATTGATTTTTCTAGGAAGATAAATTGTAAAATGTTTCACGTGAAACATTAGGATAAAAGAAAGGCATATTCATGAAAATAAAAGATTATTTCCTTACCCAAGAAGACTTTGAAATCAAAGAAACAAAAATAGAAGGAATTTATAAAACCTTCCCTATTCCGGAAAACATTGGGAAGTATTATGAAAGCAAAGACTACATTTCTCACCATCAAGATTCCGGTTCTTTTAAAGAAAAAATTTACAAGTTTATACAATCTTTTAATCTCAATTACAAAAGAAATATTCTATCTAAAGAAGTTTTTGAAAATGCAAAGGTTTTAGATTATGGATGCGGTGCTGGTGAATTTCTAAAGCACATTGAAAATGATGTAGAGACATTTGGTTTTGAACCGAATGATGCCGCAAGAAATTTTGCCCAACAAAAAACATCCAAAACAAAATTTATATCTAATCTGGAAGACATAGAAAATGAAAGTCTAGATGCTATTACCCTTTGGCATGTATTTGAGCACATTGAAAATCAAAAAGAAATACTTTCTCAATTTCATCAAAAATTAAAAACAAACGGAACTCTAATTATTGCTGTTCCTAATTGTTCTTCATATGATGCTAAATATTATCAAAAATTCTGGGCAGCATACGATGTACCAAGACACATTTTTCATTTCTCAAAAAAAGGAATGGAAAAATTAATGAACAACGAAAATTGGAAATTAGAAAAAATAAGACCTCTTCTTTTTGATTCTTTCTACATTTCTATTTTGAGTGAAAAATATAAGAAAAACCCACTTTCTTGGATTTTTGGAGGAATTAGAGGAGCTATTTCTAACATAAAAGCATCAAAAACGGGAGAATTTTCTAGTTTGATATACATAATCAAAAAAAATTAGAAAATCGATTTTTGATATATTTCTGAAGGTCAATTTTTAAAGTAATCTTTAAAAAAATAAAAAAGAGTTCATGAAAATTCACGAACTCTTTTTTTGTTCAAAAAATATTTATTTTAATTATTGACCGCCGCAACTCCCGGAAGTTCTAATCCTTCCAAAGATTCTAACATGGCACCTCCTCCGGTAGAAACATAAGAAACTTTATCTGCATATCCGTTCTGTTTTACAAAAGCTACAGAGTCTCCCCCTCCTACTAAAGAGAAAGCGCCTAATTGGGTAGACTCATAGATACTATCCCCTAAAGCTTTAGTTCCGTTGGCAAAGTTGGTCATTTCAAAAACCCCTACCGGCCCGTTCCAAAGAATCGTTTTAGAATTCATAATCACATCATGATTAATTTCTCTGGTCTTAGGACCTGCATCCATCCCTTGCCATCCTTCAGGAATATGATAAATATCCACTTCTTGTCTATTAGCATCATTACTGAAATCATCTGCAATAACCACATCCACAGGAAGATACACTTTTACGTTTTGTTGTTTTGCTTTTTCTAAAATTTCTAAAGCCAACTCTTGCTTATCTGCTTCTAATAAAGAATTACCTATATTACCTCCTAATGCTTTAATAAAAGTAAAAGACATTCCTCCACCTATAATCAGATTATCTATAGCAGGTAAAATATTTTCTATGATTGTAATTTTAGTAGAAACTTTAGAACCTCCTAAAATAGCAGTAATAGGCTTCTCTCCACTTCTTAAAACTTTATCTATTGCTTCTAATTCTTTCGCCATTAGCAAACCGAAAAATTTAGTTGAAGGAAAAAATTGAGCAATTACAGATGTAGAAGCATGGGCTCTATGGGCAGTACCAAAAGCATCATTAACATATACATCACCTAATTTTGATAATTTTTCAGCGAATTCTATATCTCCCGCCTCTTCTTCATTATAAAATCTTAGATTTTCTAATAATAAAACTTCTCCTGGTAAAAGTTCCGAAGCCGCTTTCTCTGCAATTTCTCCTATACAATCCGAAGCAAATTTTACTTCTTTTCCTAAAACTTTAGAAACTTCATTTACAATATTAGAAAGAGAGAATTCTGGATTAGATTGTCCTTTTGGTCTTCCTAAATGAGTCATGATGATTACAGAACCCCCATCATTTATTATTTTATCTATAGTAGGCTTAGCAGCAACTATTCTTGTATTATCCGTTACTTTATTATTTTCATCTTGCGGAACATTAAAATCTACCCTTACCAAAGCCTTCTTTCCGGCAAAATTAAAATCATTAATCGTTTTCATATAAATATTTCTTTTAAAGGTTTTTTTAAACTTTTCGTTTTTTAGTTACACAAATTTAACATTTATAAAATGGCATAAAGAAAAAAAGGAGAAAAAATTTCCACAAAAAATTCAAAACAAATTTTAACAACTTTATTTCTTTTTAAAAAAAATAAAATTGAAAATTGTTGTTGTAGTCGTGAATTTTGTGGAAAAATAATTCTATTTTTTTTATAACATTTAGTTGAACTTTAAATCATATTTAATTCACAACGTAATCATCTGATATTAAATGAATATTTAGGCTTATCAACAATTGTTAATAATTAAAAATTTTATTCATTACCAATAAACTTATTGCTGAAAACTTTGGAATATTTACCATTAAACTTTTCAAAAAAAAAGAATGGTTTTGAATGATAAAATTTCTATTAAACAAAATTTCTGAGACTAAAAAGAAATAGTTTATAATAGTTTTCCACAGATTAATTTATAGTTGTTAACAATTCATTATGAATAAGAAAAACATCATTAAATTCCTGATAATAAGATAATTAAAAAAGAGTAAAATTCTTAAAACCCTGTAAATAAAAGGTTTAAAATTTTGACAATAAAAAAACAGCCTCAATTTCTTGAAACTGTTTTCACTCAAAATAAATCGTTGTAAGATTTATCGAATTCTGTCTACAGATTTTACGAGTTTCTCGTCTTTTCTGATGTAGATATTTGCCAGAAGCAAACAAAACACAGAAATGAGAGGGAATGCCAACTCAATACCTTTCTCAGGAAAATGAATTCCTCCAGATAAATTTAGTAACCAGAAAATCAATAAACCGGTCAACAAAACGTTTATGAAAATGTTGAAATTATTCAACAGAATCTGTCTTGATCTTTTTTTGTAACTGAAAATAGCCGCTATGGCTAAAATAAATGAAACCAAACTGAGCGTTGCCGCCACATACACACTACCAAAAAGTATAACATCCATGGCGGTAAAATGTAATGCCACCTCAGACAATACTACGAGGAATAGGAATATAGTTTGTATTCTCTGTATCATTCTGATGCAAAAATAATTTATTTTTTTGTATTTCTCAAAAAAAGTGTAGATTTGCATTATCAGTTCAGCAAAAAAGAAGAATCGCCCGGTTCTGCTTTCTTACTCACATTTACTTATTTATTACAATTTTTTCACATATTCTATGTTTAACATCGAAACATTAAGGTCTAAATCCCTTGCGGAATTAGATCAAATTTCAAAAAATTTAGGAATTAAAGTGCCTAAAAACAGTTCTGAAGAAACCATTGTATTTGCAATTTTAGATTTTCAGGCCTCTAATCCTATGGCAGCAAAAGAATATTACAATGCCACAGAAAAAACTATGGAAGAAAATAAACCAAAAACCACTATAGAAAAACCTAAAAAAGAAAAGCAGCCGGCTCCGAAAAAGAGACCTGAGAAAACAGCTGAACTTTTTACTGAAAATGCAACAGATGGTACTGCGGCAGAAAATAAACCTCAGGAAAATAACCCTATTAAAAAGCAAAGAACAAGAATTGCTCCTCAGGCAAAAGAAAAACCTTCTGAGCCGGAAATAAATGCAGAAGCGAAAGAAGAAGTGAAGCATGAAGAAAAACCTGCGGAAAACAATCAATCTAAACAGGAAAGAAATCCTCAGAAAAAGCAGCAGCAAAATCAAAAAAACACCCCCAAAAACCCTAACCAAAATCAACCACAGCAGCAAAATAGCCAAGTATCAGCCGAAGACAATCAGCCGAAAAAGGAATTTAATTTTGATAATATGGTTGTGGTAGAAGGCGTTTTGGAAATCCTTCCAGATAATTACGGTTTCCTTCGTTCTTCGGATTTCAGTTATATTTCTTCGCCAGATGACGTGTTTGTTTCCACTCAGCAAATCAGAAATTACGGTCTAAAAACCGGTGATACTGTAAAAGGAATCGTAAGACTACCAAAAGAAGGAGAAAAATATTTTTCACTTCAAAAACCGATAGAGGTAAACGGAAGAGATTTGGATTTCATAAAGGACAGAGTAGCTTTTGAATATCTAACTCCCCTTTTCCCACAGGAAAAATTCAATTTAGCAGGTAAAAACGCTACTATTTCTACTAGAATTGTAGATCTTTTTGCGCCAATTGGTAAAGGACAGCGCGCCATGATTGTGGCACAACCTAAAACAGGTAAAACCATGCTTCTGAAGGATATTGCCAATTCCATTTCGGCCAATCATCCGGAAGCTTATATGATGATTTTACTGATAGACGAAAGACCGGAAGAGGTAACCGATATGTCTAGAAGTGTTAATGCAGAAGTAATTGCTTCTACCTTTGACGAATCTGCCGATAAACATGTAAAAGTAGCCAATTTGGTTTTGGCGAAAGCTCAAAGAATGGTAGAATGCGGACATGATGTAGTGATTCTTTTAGACTCTATTACAAGATTGGCAAGAGCCTACAACACGGTTACTCCTGCTTCAGGGAAGGTGCTTTCCGGAGGGGTAGATGCCAATGCCATGCACAAACCAAAAAGATTCTTCGGGGCAGCAAGAAAAATTGAAAATGGAGGATCCTTAACCATTATTGCAACAGCATTGATAGACACAGGTTCTAAAATGGACGAGGTAATCTTTGAAGAATTCAAAGGAACAGGAAACATGGAATTACAGTTAGACAGAAAAATATCTAACAAGCGTATTTTCCCTGCGGTAGATTTGGTGGCTTCTTCTACCCGTAGAGATGACCTTCTTCTAGATGAAACTACCCAACAAAGAATGTGGATTCTTAGAAAATATCTTGCAGATATGAACCCTCTAGAAGCGATGGAATTTGTACAAAAACAGATACAAACCACTCGCAGCAACGAAGAGTTTCTGATGAGTATGAACAAATAAAAACAATAGGCAAAACCACCATCTAGGTGGTTTTTGTTTTCATCAATAATTGTTATAAAATTTTTAAAAAATATTGTAAGTAAAAATTTTACAAAAAAATTTATCTTTGAACTAATAAAAATCTTAAATATTATGTCATTCGAATTACCAAAACTTAATTATGCCTATGATGCTCTTGAGCCAACTATTGATGCAAGAACAATGGAAATTCACCATACCAAACACCACCAGGCATATGTAGATAATCTTAATAATGCTATTAAAGGTACTGCCCATGAAGGAAAATCTATAGAAGAAATCTGTAAAACAGCCGTAGATGTTCCTGCGATTAGAAATAATGGAGGTGGACACTACAATCATACCCTGTTCTGGGAAATCCTTACACCAGGTGGTAGCAATGTGCCAGTAGGAAAGGTGAAGGATGCCATTGAAGCATATGGAGGATACGAAAAATTTAAAGAAGATTTTTCTAATGCAGCCAAAACAAGATTTGGTTCAGGATGGGCTTGGCTTTGCAAAAAACAAGACGGAAGCCTAGAAGTATGCTCTACACCAAACCAAGACAATCCGCTTATGCCAAATTTAGGTTGCGGAAACACTCCTATTTTAGGAATAGATGTTTGGGAACATGCATACTATCTGCATTATCAAAACAGAAGACCAGATTATGTTATTGCTTTTTTTGATGTCATCAATTGGGATAAAGTAGAAGAAAATTACAACAAATAATTTTTCTTCAATTTAGAATAAAAAAGGTTCAGAATTTTCTGAACCTTTTTGTTTATCTTCCTTCTGACAGGCTTAATCCCGGAAGCCTTAGTCCATATTTCCATTGTACATAGGCAAAAACTTGATAGAGCTTGTATTCGAATTTTAAACCATACTTTTCATTTGGATCATATTCTATGGCAGATTCTATTACACTTCTATGTTTCCCGGAATAATAGAGTGCATTCCATTCGTTTACCAATAGGGTATTTTTAGTTTTAAGATAGCTTTCGGTATAGAAGCTCATGGGTTTTGCAATGGCATTCAGAAAATAATCAAATTGGGTATCTATTACGTCCAAATCCCATTCGCCATCATCCGTTTTTTCAGGCCTCATAGCCGTTTTTTGCGAGCCGTTTTCTGCTATTTTTTTCTGCGAATTACAGTTCAACAATAATGCTGATAAAGTAAAAATGAAAATTAAATTTTTCATGACAAAAATGTTTGTATAAGTAAATTTAGTAATTATTTAGATGTTGGAAGATATTCTTTTTGAATAACCACAAAAGCCGGAAAATGATCGCTATATCCTCCTGTAAAAGTATCTCCAGACCAAGAGCGGAAGGGGTATCCTTTGTATTGACCTTCAGCGGTAATTAAGTATGAAGGAGCATAGATTTCTGCCTTGAAAACGGAATAATTTTTCTGTACATTTTCAGACAGGGCATTTTTGGAAACAATAATTTGGTCAAACAAATTGGGAGCATCTCTATAGCCTAATGAAGCCACACCTTGTTTGAACATTTTATACATTAGATTGTAATAAGGATATTCTTCGGAGAGGTCTTTTTTGTCGCCAACGGCTTTTAGGTAGTTTTTTAAACTTGGGCTTACAGGATCATCATTGAAGTCGCCCATAGCAAAAAGCAAGGTTTCTGGAGCTTCATTTTTTATTTTGTCCATTTCTTCGCGCAAAGCATTGGCGGCAAAATTACGCTTGGCCTGTGAAGCTGCTTCTCCTCCTCTTCTGGAAGGCCAGTGGTTCATGAAAATCGCAATTTTTTCGCCATCCAAAAGGCCTTTTACCACTAATATATCCCGCGTATATTCTCTTTTACCATATTCATCAAAAATCACCAATTCCCTTTTGTAAGAATCTGTAACGGTAAATCTTTTCTTTTGATAAATAAGTCCCACATCTATGCCTCTGGCGTCATAAGAATTATAATGTACTATTCCCCAATCAATTTTATTGAGGACGGGCTGCTTAATAAGGTCTTCTATCACCTGTCTGTTTTCTACTTCTATTAGACCTACAATGGTGGGAAGCGTCTTGGTATATTGCACGCCCAATTCAGAGATTACTTTAGCTTCATTGCTTAGTTTTTGGTGGTAGACTTTAGAAGTATAATTTTTGACACTTTTGGGAGTGAATTCAGCATTTAGGGTCTGATATCTTATTACTTTTTTATCGATTAATAGATTATCACTCCATTGCCCTTTGTAGTCTTCTGTTACCTGAAGAAATTGAAGGGAATCAATAGGCAAGCTTCTATGAAATCTAGGGTTGTTTTTGGGCAAAGTACCGTCAATATAATCTGCTGAAGGAATGGTGTCCCAAAGGTTTTCTACATTCAAAAAAGCTATCGTGGCTCTTTTTACCTGAAGGGGCGACTTTTGTGCAAAAACAATTGCTATAGCTAGAGAAAAAGCGAAAGTGATATATTTTTTCATACTGTTTTGGGTTTTAAATTGATTTTAAATCAGAACAATTTAATAAATTATTTTTAACTTAAAAACAATAAATTGGTTCAAAAAATTGGCTTGGTTGAGCATTCTATTTGTTCCTATTCAAATTATTAATTGGTTTTTTACGATCACCACGCTTAACAAAGGCATCTTTCTCAATGAAATGTTGTAGTTTTTCACTAAGTTGCTTAATTAATTTATATTCTTTTTGGTCGACCGTTAGTATGCTGTCGTTTACAGCTGTGACCACTCCGCTTTTAAATGCCGTAATTCCGGCACCGGGTGAATAAATTTCCATACGCGGTACAATGAGTAAGAAACTGATGATGACTGAGCTTCCAAGAACCCAATACATCACTTTTCTAGCACCAAAAAGATCTGACAACCAACCTCCAAAAGCTCTAATAACACCAGAAGGTAAGCTAAAAAGCGATGCCATCAAACCTGCAGTCGCCAATGACA